>NZ_JAKSYB010000063.1:0-689118 GCF_022829505.1 Methylobacterium sp. J-043
CGACCCTGCGAGACCAGAACATCCACTTGGCGCAGCTTGGCAACAATCTCTTCAGCCGTATGCTTCTTCCGTCCCATGAAACATCCTCCACATGGCTCGAAGCCATACCTCAGGGAGGACCACTTTTCAGGAGGCAGGCCATTCCGGCGTGCCCAAGTGCCCGTCCAAGGTCCGTGTCCAAGACCCGCGGAGCATCTTCGATTGTATCGCGCCGTACGACGCCCCTGAGAAGTAAGCCGTGGAAGCACCTGGGCAGGCTCGCGGTTGGGGACGGCTACCAGCGCAGAGCGCTCATCACGCCAACAACCCCGAAGATCATCAGGACCGCGACGCCTCGGGCGAGAAGCTGGAACCCCAGGCGGCGCCTAAAGCTGTCGCTACGGTAGGTCGGTAATAGCCGCTGAGCCGCAAGGGTGGCGACCACACAAAGAGCAACGACGAGCCCGATAGACAAGAGTTTCATTTGATAGACTGTGCAATCCGGTGGCGTAAGTCTTCCTAGCCTGTTTACAGCCAAGCCGCCACGCTCAGGTCACGCGGACTACCAGATGCCTCGCCTCGCGCAGTCTTATGTACTGGTGGGTGTCCTGAAATTCCAGGAGACCCTCCGCGGCTCCCCGCGCGACCGCCGGAACGCATCGTCCTGCCCCCCTGTTCTCTCCCCGAAATGGCGCGCTCACAGCCGCTCCGCCGTAGGGTCGATTGGGATGGACATGGTTGGAGGAAGCGCGAGCAAGCCAGTCGCGGTGGTCGTGGACGACGACTTCCTCATCCGTATGGACGTCGCCAGCACCCTCGAAGATGCCGGCTTTGACACGCTCGAAGCCTGTGACGGCGACAAAGCCATAGACCTCTTAGCGGACGTCTACGAGCGCGTGGAGGTGCTGTTCACGGACGTCCAGATGCCGGGCAGTCGAGACGGCCTCGCCCTGGCCCGTGAGGTGTCTAGGCGGTGGCCGAACATTGGCATCGTGGTCGCATCTGGGACCAGACGTCCGGGGCCGGATGAGTTGCCCGAGAGTGCAACGTTCATCGGCAAGCCGTTCAGCGCGGAAACCGTCCAAGAGCACCTCTGCAAGGTGCTGCCTAACGAGCGCCGGCCGGAACCTCTCCGCAACCGGCCATAGCGCGGGAACCTGTGCCAGCTCTCAAACGCGAACTGGCTCTGGCCCGAAGTGCGCCATGAACCTCAGGCCATCCCACAGGTCGATCCCAGCGCCCCGCTTCATCGCCGTGGTGAGGGAAATCGCTTCGTCATCATTGCGAGCCGCTAACGGCCCGCTCGCCACCACCCTGCCGTCATCGGTCAACGTGATTGTGCGGTAGGCGGTTGGCTCCTCAGTCGCGATGGGAGGATGCACGACAAGGGACATATTGATGCTCCTTTCCAAGCAGGCGGGAGACACGTCTCTTTCTGCCGCTGGCTCCCATGGTTGTGACCAGCGGTGCCAGCAACCTACGCCTTTCGCTGTGAGAGGCCACTACTTGGATTAGGCGAACGGTGGCCTTTCGCTGCTTCTCAATGGCGCACTGGCGGCCTTCAACGCGGGCGTGAGGCTTGCCGCTCAGTTCCTCTCCGCGGGCCTGTAGCGCCCTCCCAAGCCCCTCTACGCGGCAGGGACGGCCGGGTTCAGCGCCCGATGCACGGACCCCTTCCCGATGCCCAGCTTCGCCGCGATGGCACCCATGCTCATGCCCTGGTCGGCAAGCGCCTTGATCTCCTCTGAGCGTGCCCGAACGGTCGGCTTCCGGCCCTTGTAGGCGCCCTCTGCCTTGGCCTTCGCGATGCCCTCGCGCTGGCGCTCCAGCATCATCTCACGTTCGAACTGAGCCACCCCGCCCAGCACGTTGAGCATCAGCTTGCCGGTGGGCGTCGTGGTGTCCACGCCCAGGTCCAGGATGCGGAGGGCCACACCTTTGGCCTCCAGGGTCTCGATGATCTTCCCCAGGTGGACGACGCTACGGGCGAGGCGGTCCAGCTTCGTGACCACGAGAACGTCCCCGTGACGGGCGAACTCAAGGGCCGCTTCGAGCTGCTTCCGAGGGGCCACGGAAGAGACCTGTTCCTTGAACAGCTTCTCGCATCCCTGGGCGGTCAGGTCCCGGAGCTGGGCCTCGAAGCCGGCGTCTTGGTCCAGCGTGGAGGTGCGGGCGTATCCGATGAGCATGAGGGTCGTTCCGGGTCCAAGCGTTCCACTAGGTTCCTAGACATATGACCATTAGCCGTTCCGAAACGCAAGACCATTCTTTTGGAACCTCTCCGTTGATCCGCTGGAACGTTCCGCTGGAGCAAGGTCTATTGGAACGCTGGGACCGCACAGTATCGTCATGGTGCCGGCATCAGATAGACGTGATAATCGGCGCTCTCGACAAGCATCCCGCGGCTCGGCATGGAGGGAAGCAAGGTGTCTCGACAGAGACCCAAGCTCTCTCCCTCAGGATCAACACGTTGCGCAACCGCGTCCGGCGGACATTCACCGTCGAAGCCAAGTCGAGTGGCACAGCCCGCTACGTCTCCATTCCCTCCAAGCAGCCCCGAGTGCCACGAAAGCGGGACGGACAGCCTGAAGTGGAAACCTTGTGGCCCTCGCTCGATGGTGTCGCTCCCGCCTCACAGGACCTCGCTAAGGCCGCCCCGGAGCATCGCCGCATCCTGCCGAGCCTCCTCATAGCGGAGGTGCATGAGTCCGAACCGGAGGCCGCTGTTGATCCTGAGGAGCTTCCTCGCGTTCACCGGGTCCCATCCCCCATCGCCCCAGCCGAGAGCGCTCCACGTCGCCGCGGCAGGCCCCGGAAGGTGCCAGCCCAGGAAGCCGTTGAGGTGGGCGGTGAGGTGGTCGAGCAAGCGGCCCCGCAGCCTGCACAGCTCGTGGTAGAGACAGCCCCCATCATCGTCAGTCGGCGCCGACCGGATAGGGCTGGGAGCGAGAAGCTACGCCTCGGAGAGCGGTGGAAGCGGCGCCTGCCCATGGCGTGCTGGTAGGCCGGCAAGGGCCGTAGGGCGCCCCTCCGTGCTACGGCTCGGGTCTCGTGAGGGGATGAGCCGGGCCACTCTCCGCGGGCGCTCACGTGCCGCTGAACGCGCCTGTGCGGGCGTGCTCGATGCCGCGGGTGGGCGCGTGCCTGGGCGGGCGGAGGCGGGCACCCCAGGGGGCACGGGGGGATTTCCGCGCGTGCCGATTGATCGATGCCCTCTCAGATTTTTGCTCGAAATATTTTGGGGGTTTTCTACGGGGCGCATACGAAAACGCCCGCACTCTCGCACGGGCGCATCGCAGTCATTCTACGGGGAACCGGGCTTCTAACGGTTCTTGTCCTTCGTGGTGCGGCTGTCCTGGGTCTTGTTGCCATCGGCAGCGGGGTTCGCACCGGGAATTGAGGAGTTCGGGGTTGATCCGGCCTTGTCACCCGACTTCATCTTATCGGCTTCCTTCGCGGGGGATGCGCTGTTCTCGGGGGTTGATGAGCCACTCTGCGCAGCGGCTGAGCCGGCGAGCGCCATAGTCAAAGCCGCGGCGGCAATAAGAGCTGTCGAACGCATCCGTTTCTCCAAAGATGATTGCTCACCTACAACTCAGCGCCCCATCGAAGTTTCCGGGGAAATTTACGGCTATGCTTTTAATATACCCATATTGATTTTGCGCATTGCAATCAGTCCGATGACCCAAAGTCACTCTCTACCGTTTGCATCTTCTGACAGACCCACGTGCATCGGAGCGGCGGTTTCATCTACGAGGACCGCTCGACCTCAGCGAACGCAAAGCCGTCGAGTTCTGGATGAAGCGATGGGGCGTCACTCAGGACCAGCTCACCGCCGCACACCGAAAGGTCGGCCGCATGACCAAGGACATCGACGCTGAGCTGGGCAAGAAGCGGTAGGCGACCAGCGTCAGTGAGGCACCGGAATGCGCGCAATGGCATCCCTCATTGTCGCGAGCGTGACCGTCCCATAAGCCTTCGCGACGCTGTCCGGGGCGTGCCCCACGATGGCATCTGCCACGCTGTCGTTGATCCCCGCCGCGCGCGCGAGGGTCTTAAAGCGGTGCCTCCAGGCATGTGACGGGTCCTTCCGGTTCGCGCGGCCGGTCTCCAACCCCAACTCCTTGACCCAGCTCGCAACGTTCTTCGCCACGATCTTATGGGACGGCTTCTTCGCGTCCGCCTTGCGCCGCTCAGCGTTGAAGAAGAGGGGGCCTTCGCGATCCCCGACGAAGGCCATGAAACCGGCTTCGAGCACGGCCGGATGCAGCGGCACGGTGCGCTCTGAGCCGGCATTCTTCACGGACCCAGCCTCCGCCGTGATGCGGACAGCCGGGATGCCGTCCTTCGTGATGACGTCTTCGCCCCGAAGCTGAGCCATCTCTCCGACTCGTGCGCCTGTCGTCGCGCAGAGGAGGGGGAGCCAACGAATGGCGGGGCGATTCTCCTGTGCAGCGGCGTTCAGGATGGCCGCTGCCTCAGCATCATCGAAGCCTTGCATCCGGTCCTGGAGGCGGACCTTGAAGGCCACCGCAACGCCTGCCGCGGGGTTGGACGAGACGCGGACGTTCTTCGCGCCCCACTCGAAGGCAACTCGGAGGGCCGCAAGCTTGCTGTCGTTGATGGTCTTTGGTGAGCCGCCCGCGGCAACTAGGGCGTCCTTCCAGCGGACCACATCGGCCTTCGTTACCTGCCCAGCATCGTCCTTGCCCAGGAAGGCGAGGAAGCTCTCACAGTGCTTGCGCCACTGGTCCACGGTGCTCTGAGACGGCTTTCGCTCTCTCGCCCAGCCATCGAAGAGGTCCAACAGATTGACGCTGGAAGGGGCCTTGGTCGCCTCCGGAAAGGCAGGGAAGCGGCCCGCCTCAGGGTCCTGGGAATAGTCCCCTTCGGCCCGCCTGAGGTTGAGGAGCGAGGCTTGTCGGTCCGCGGACAGGAGTTGCTCCAGAAGGCGAGCACGGCTCTCCGCGTCGATGATGAGGCCACGGCGAGACAGGAAGCCGTCAGCCACGGGCCCCAGCAACTCCTCCAAACTCTTGCGACGTCGCTCCGCTTCGCCCACTCCAATCTTGAGTCCAGCCCGGCCAAAGCCGAACTTACCGAACTCGGCTTGGAGGTTCTGAGCTTCCCGAATGGCCCACCCTTCAACGGGACCGGGGTCATCCTCCACGCGCTCAACAAGCGTCCGGTACGCCTCGCCAGCGAGCGCTACGGCCTCCTTGTGGGTGAGCCTCCGGGGGCCCTCCCGCACGGAGCGCCAGACGGCTTCGAAATAGGCCACAGCGACCGCCTGCCTCTCGCGCGCCTCTCGCGGGTCACGGGTGCGGAGCGACGTACGGATGTCCTTGCGGCCGGGCGTGATGAGAATGTCCGCAGACTCGTCGCCCACGGGGATGGCGAGTCGCATTCCAACTGCGCGCCCCGCGATGTCAGCGGGGATGCGTTGGACGAGCTGATGGAATGTGGAGCCGGGACGCTTCATTGGACGGGGCATCTGGAGAGGCATGTTGCACGTCGCTGTTGTACAGCGAGGCAATCCCAAACCCATTCAAAATCAGATGCTTATTGCGGCTCAGTGGCTTAGCCAGCTGATGGTGCCCAGGAAAGGGGCGCCCAAGATGAGCAAGATCAATGACTTGCTCGAATGTGGGACACGAGTTCATCTCACCGGATCATTACGCTTTTCTGCGTAGTGTCCCACGGCCTGAGAGCCAGGGAGGGAAGGGTGGACGGCTCGCCATTGCGGTCGCAAAGCAGGCGATAGCTCTCGACCCCCTCTGGGCTCAGCAGCTCGCCCCACTCGGTTATAAGCACGACGCACCACGCCTGCCACTTCTCGCCTGGCAGGACGGCGCCGAAGATCTTCGGATCCTCCAGCGCCTCCTGCACGCTGCACAGTCGGTTCGGTGTTCGGTCGCCAGTTCGTCACCCGACAGCCTACCAGGACGGAGCTCCAATGCGGGACCGGATTGCGGACGCTCGTGCATCTCACCCAACTGGCTCCACGGGCGATGCTCGTGCTGAGGCGGCCGGAGCCGTCGCCCCACCCTTCAAGGCGCAGGTCGACGGGGCGGTCGCACGGGGCGGTTTTCACCGATTGCCAGGATGGCACAGGATCAGGCATGCGCAGCGTTCTCTGGGTGCAGCAGGGCGGGTGACAGGATGGCGGATTGGATCGTAGCGCATGCGACCGCGCCGAACATCGGGGCTGTGGCTGGCGGCGCTTCGGCCCTCGCGTGGCTGTGGTCCGCTTTGATCAGCGCGAAGGACGGCGTGACGTGGCTTAGCAGGCCGCCAACTGACGTTGCCCGCGCTATGCGTATGCGCTCGGCACTGAACGCCGTTGCCGCGTTGTTTTCGGCAATTGCGGCTGGATGCGCGGCGTGGACGCTTTGGCACCCGTGAGATGCCGGCCAAGGCAGACATGATCCGCCACGAGGTTGAGCGGCGTCGGCATCAGGTAGAACGGCACCAGGGCGGTGTTGCTGTCGAGGTGGCGCTGCTTGCTCGACCCACTCGGCCTCACGCTCGGGCCGGGTCTCGACGATCACCACGTCCTGCTACTGCCGGGCGGCTCGGGCGCAGGACTCGCCGTAGAGCGCGGCGAGCGGGGCGCCGGCCACCACGAGCGCCAACCGGCAGCGGGCGAAGTAGCGCCGCAGTGACCGCACGTGAAAGGCGCCCGGTCCGAGCGCTGCCGCCATGTCGTCCCCGATGACCACGATGTGCGGCCGGTCGACGGGCACGACGAACCGCTCGCGGCCCTGGCCCACCGCCGGACGATGAGCCGGCTCGCTGCCGGCATGTCGTCCCAGGGGAAGGTGTGATCCTCGACGATCGCCTGCGCGATCTCGGCCGCGGGATCGGATGCCATGTCAGGCCGCCGGCCGGCGAGGCTCGGCGGCATCAAGCAGCCCCTCGGCTTCGGCCGCGCGCACCGCCTCGGCAAGCGCCTCGTGCAGCTCGGGCAGCGGGTCGACGCGGAAGTTCAGCCCGTCGTTGCCGGGCCGCATCGTGCCGTCCTCGGCCTTGAACCAGACGCGAAGGCTGGCGATCTGCCGGCCCTCGTATTCCTGCAGGCCGATGCGTATCTCCTGGCGCGCGTTCTTGCGAACGGACGCGACGGTGCGCTGCTCGGGCATGGTGGAATTCTCCGGTGAGCGGGTGCAGAACGGCGGTGCGGGCTTGGTGTCCTGCGGCGGACAGAGGCGGTCAGGATGGCGATCCCGGATTTTATGCAGGAGTGGGTCGACGCGATCCGGCTCAGCATTCAGAGCACCGACGGCATGGCGGCGCAGATGATCTACAGCAACGCGGAAGGTAATCTGACCAATATTCGGGGATACGTCCGCAATCCGACCGATATCGACGAGTTGGGCAGCGAAGTCCTGCAGAGTGCGCTTAACTTCGCCGTCAAGTATGAGCAGAATTGGAAGCGCGGCGATAGGGACGCCGCCGAGGTGCGGGATGCGCGGCGCGCTGCCCTCGACGCGATTGATGCCCTCGATGAGAGGCTGAAGACGGTGGAGCTCTCCGGAAGGGCTTCGGCGCTCGGCTACTAACGATCGCCTTGCCCTACGTCTTCGAGGTGCCGGCAGGGCCCGAGCAGGATGAGATTACCGAGCACATCCGCAGCGGCGCCCGTAGGGTTCGTCCGCAGGCCGAAGTCTCGATCCATCCCGGCGCGATGGGATTGCGCCGGGTTGTGGTCCGCTGCGACAAGCCGGAGGACGAGAAGGCGATCGCCACTCTGATAAAGTCGATGTTCGTGCCGCACTCGGCAACGATGAAGGGTGGATCGACGCCTTGACGTTGGCGTCACTGCGCCGAGCGTCTTTCTGCGATGTCGTCTGCGCGCTGGATCTCGCTCGCGATACGAAAGCCGCGCTCAATCTCGTCGGCCGAGATGTCCGGCCAGACGTTTGCACTGCTCGCATGCGGCGCAAGTTGCGGTGAAACTGCCCTGTCCGACTCGGAGCAGGACGAACGCCGTGGCCGACACAAGCTTCATCATCACCCGTGAGGATCTGTACCGCCGGGTCTGGGAGGTCCCTTTCAAGCAGTTGGTCGAAGAGCTCGGGACAACCTATGCCGATCTGCGGCGCATCGCTGAGACGATGGGGGTGCCGCGGCCGGCAAGTGGGTACTGGAAGAAGCATGCTGCCGGCATTGCAGGTGAGCGTCCACCGCTTCCAGAGCCGACAGCCGGACAACCTGTCTCGATGAAGGTCGAACGTGTTGACCTTGCTCGGAAGGCGAGCCGTGACCAGTGGCAAGCTATGGAGCGCTTACTGGGAGACCTGAGGGTCCCGGAGAAGCTGATCCGCCCACATCCCCTGGTCGCCTCCTGGATCGCGGCCCGACGTAGACAAGAGAGGCACCTTCCCCGGCAGAACACCGCTTCTACCTCCCTCTATCAGCCCAACGGTGCCGATGGGCGGCGGCATCGCATTCTGCAAGCGCTGCTCCCCGCCCTGGAGCGGCAGGGTGCAAAGATCGTCGGCGAGTACGACGAGGGGGTCATTGAGGCCCGATTTGTCGGGACAACCATCGCCTTTCGGCTACGAGAAAAGCTTAAGCAAGTCCGGCGGCCACTGAGCGAGGACGAGTTGCGCCACGGATGGGGGACCGAAAAAAACTACCACATCGAACTGCATCCCACCGGCCTGCTCTCCTGCAAGATTGAGACCTACACGAGGATCGGATGGCGCGCGTGGGAGGACGATCGTGGTGGCGCCTTGGAAGGGCGATTGGTCGAGATCGCGGGAACCATCCTCATGGCCCGCGACAGTCAAATAGATGCTGCTCGAGAAGCGCGCATACAGCACGAGCAGCAGATGGAGCGGGAGCGGCAGCAGGCAGCCGCCGCAGAGGCAAGACAGCGCGAGGAAAACCGGTGGGGGACCTTCGTGGAACTGGCTCGGCGATCAGAAGAGGCAGAGCAGTTGCGAGCCTTCCTGAAGCGTCTGGAGTCGATGGCCCCGCCAGGCGAGCAACTGTTCGGGGATCGCACTGTCGCGGACTGGCTGTCCTGGGCCTATGAGCGTCTCCATCGTAACGATCCTTTGGCCAACGGTAGTGGCGAGGTCTTCGTTAAATTGGCCCGGGGCACGCTCTGACGTCTGACGGCAGCGCTCCTTGAGCCTGCTTATGGCTGGTCATCAGGGCAAAACGCTAGCAGGCGACGCCTGATGATATCCACGTGCGGCTTCGTGAAACGTAAGCCTGCACCCTCTCATTTCCGCTCATTTTTGCTCACCCCGCCGTTCATTTCTATTCATCCGGCTGGGCTCGCACTTGGCGCGGCTTCGGACGCAGTTCGGTTGAAACCGGTCGCCGCGCTATGGCGAGGCGCCGTATCCGAGCGGATTCACCCTCAAATTGAGCGGAATCACTCACAGATTGATCGCAGATGAGCGGGGGCGATCAGCCGAGATGTGGCGCTTTCCGGTTCGACCTTCGAGCCCATGGCCTCTTCCGGCAGATCCTCAGGAAAGCTTTCGCCTCGCGCTCGAACGCGATGGCCTCGTTTGTCCGCATTCCGTGCTGATAGGCTCCGTTGCGCTCACCGGTCGGTGCGCCGCTGCCCTTGGCGCCTCCATGCATCCGGCATCGGGCCTTGCCCTTCACGGCGGGGGATTGGCACTCGAACCCGGCTCGCGTCCTGGCGCAGCATCGCGGCGCCGACCGAAAGAATGAAGGCTGACGGTCTACCCCAGTGCAAGGGGTTGGTGCTGGATATGGCGATTTCATCAGGAAAACTCCCCTCCCCACAATCCCGGCCGACAGGCTCGACGCCGCTATAGAAACCCGCCGCCCGCATGATCCTTGAAGGCGTTCGCTCGGCGGATGTACCCGACGACGGTGCGGGGATCGCGGTGTCCCGACACATCCATGATGCGGGCCATGTCAGCGCCGCGCTCGGCCGCGGTCGTGATGAAGCCTGATCGTAGGGAGTGCGCCCCGAACAGCGCCGGGTCGAGGCCTGCAGCCTGAAGGTGGCGCTTCACGATGTCGGAGACGGCTTGCGTGGTCAGGCGGGGGCCAATGCCGGAATCCTCGGCATTGGCACGCACCCTCCCCGACCGCGACACCGGCCGGAACAGTGGTCCCTCGTAAATCTCGGCCGCATCAAGCCACTCCCGCAGCAGCGCCACCGGCCGAATGAACCGCCCATGCGGAATGGCCTTCTCAATGCCCTGCCCCTCTTGGTCGGTCTTCGAACGACGCAGTGTCACCCGCAGGCCATCGGGATGCTCGGCGAGGTCCGCCACGTCGAGCGCTACCAGCTCGGAGCGCCGGAACGCACCCGCGAAGCCGAGAGCGAGCAGTGCGCGATCACGCTTGCCAGCCAGCGTGTCCGGGGTCCGCATCAACATCGCCGCGACGATCTCGGCCGTGGCTGCCGCCTTCCGCTTCGGCGCAGCGCCAACCCGCCGGCGGATGCCTTTCATAGCCGCTCGCACAGACTCGTTGATGGTTGGGTCCGGTGCCCCAACGAGCTTATGCGCGTACCTGATCGCGGCACAGCGCCGGCCGATGGTCGAGGCGGCCCGTCCGGCCTCCGCCTCTGCGACAAGGAAGGCGGCCACGGCCTCGGGGCTTGCCGGCAGGGATCGGAAGCCGTACCGGCCGCACCAACTTTGAAAGACCAAAGCGTCCCCCATGTAGGCCTTCAGGGTCGCGTCGGCTTTGCTAGCGCGCTGGTATGCCTGGACGATCGCGGCGACCTCAACGGGCAGGCTGTCGGCCGAACGCGAAATGCTCGACTCCCCGTGGATTGTCTCGACGGTGGGTACAGGCTCCGCTGGCACGCCAGCCGTGGCGGCTCTAGCCTTCCGGGTCGGCATGCGCTCCCCCATCCCGGCCGAAACGTATCGCCAAGGTATCGTGCCAGCCGGAAAGTGCCTCAATGCCGCGCATCCGCATCCGCGCTTCGACGCTGGCAAGCACCCGCTGCCAATGCTCGGCCGAGATCGCGGAAGGCGGCGCGTCGAGCCCAAGATTGCGCGCGGCCTGGATCGCGGTTTCGCTCCACTCTTGAGATAGGCTAAGACTATCGTTGGAAGCGCTTGCGATAGTTCCTCGCGAACGCTAAAGCTTTCGAGAATGGCATTTATCGCAAGTTATGGCAGTTCCATCTTTTCCACAAGGCAGGATGGCCGGGTTACCGGTATCCCGGAGTACCTGAGTTCAGGATCAGACTGGTTTGTGGGTTAGCTCAGCCCGCGCTACGCCACGTCCCATGCCTCGGTTCCCTGACAACCTGACCAACGAGCGCCGCATCGAGATTGCTCAACAGCGAGCCGATCGGTTCATCGATCATGTCCGCGACCTCGCCAGCGTGCACGAGGCCAACAAGATCGTCGTCTACTCGAAGGCACTCTCCAGCCAAGTTCCCCAATCGCACGCGGCGTCGGCCTTCAATCAGATGCAGAGAAGCATGCTGATGTTCGAGCTGGTCCGCCTCTGTGCGATGTGGGACCCATGCCGCGAGGATCGGGAGAGCGCCCCAACCATCGCGGACCTGATCGATAAGCCGGAGATCATCCGGAAGATCGTAGATGATCGGCACAGCAGGTACGCGAACGAGCCGGAGCCCTTCGACTGCAGTCCGACCAGCGATCCGCTCATTCAGAAGGCGCAGGACGAATGGTGGGAGAAGGATCGGCAGGAGCGGGCTGATTTTGAAGCTAACCGGACACGCGAGCAACTGACTGAAGCGTTGGACCGGATCGCCAAGATGCGGGCGAGCCCCATCCTGAAGTCCATGCGCGATTTCCGGGATGAAAACATCGCTCATAACCTCGACCCCAACCGCTCATCGGCGGGCGGCCAGCGGCCTCGTTACGGTGATGAGCGTCCTCTCCTGCGAGAGACGGTTAAGGTCGCCGACCTCCTCCACCGAGGGCTCAACGACACTCACTTCTTCTGGCTTGATGCGCGCCGCCAAGCCCGGCGGGATGCACGCGCGCTCTGGCTCCGGTGCCGGTTCGACATCGATCCAAACGAGTAGAAGCCCAGGCTTCCTGAATTTCAGGGATGCCTGCAATCAGGAGGGTCGGCGGACATCGACCGGCAGATGATCGAAGCCGGCAACGATCGAAGCGTAGAAGCGATGGAGGCCGTCGTAGACG
Organism: Methylobacterium sp. J-043; assembly: GCF_022829505.1. Classification (NCBI taxonomy): domain Bacteria; kingdom Pseudomonadati; phylum Pseudomonadota; class Alphaproteobacteria; order Hyphomicrobiales; family Methylobacteriaceae; genus Methylobacterium; species Methylobacterium sp. J-043. The sequence continues at coordinate 12,117 of NZ_JAKSYB010000063.1, forward strand.
ACGAACGGGTAGAGTTGCGGGCAGCCGTCCAACGGCGTCACCGGCAAGAGGATCACCGGGTCGATTTCATCCCCGGCAACCATTCTCTCCAAGACGCGAACGAACCGATGCTGCGCCATGCCTCGCCAATCCAGGGGGGTGGTGAGGTTACGACGAGGTGGCTGAATGTCGGCGAGCGGTACAAGGGCGGCTGGTCCTGCGGGATGATAGCCGCGACCGGGCAGCGGCCGGCTGTACGAGGAGAGCGCTCCGAGCCAATCGCTGGGGACGTCAAACTCGCACGGATAGTGCGGCATCGCGAACCGTATAGTGCTCTCCTTATGTTAGTAATGTCTATGGCTCTAGCCGAGTCCGGTCGATCTTAGGCTACTTCCTCTTCCATTTTCCCTGCTTTGTGATCTTGGATGAAGGCTTCGATGTCATTGCGAATTTGAGCATGGGAACGATCATCCTCCAGGTCAAACATCGTTGCCTGAAAAATTAACATTGTTTGCAGGACCTCAGACGGGATTTGGTCAAAGTGAACCGCTAATGCCGCACCCAAGCGGAGCACGGTTTCTCGATCGGACTCGTTGCCCGGGAAGGGGCGCTGCTTAACGACAGGCATTCGCATTCTCCCTGTTGAGCACCGAGCATATGCCAGCATGATGGGTCGTGCGAGGGATCGGAAGCGAATGGAGGGGGCGGCCTAGCTCGGATTTCGAACTGAGCCGCTATTCATGATGCCGTTATTTCACCGGCTGACGCCGCTCAACCACGGGCGGCTTGCGGTGCTTCGTCAGCACGTCGTTGAACGCCTCGACCATCAGGGTCTCTAGCGGCACATCGAGATCCTGCGCGAGCCGGGTCATCTCCAGCCAGCCGGCCCGGTTCACGCGGACCTGCATCGTCTTGATGTCGGAGGGGCCGGGGGCCGGGGCGGCGCGCTCGGGCTGGGCTTCGACCTGGCTCTCCGGCTCGGACGACGACGCGGCGGCTGGGACCGGTTTCCGCTCAACGAGGTTCGACAGACTCGGGCGCTTCGGGGGTGCCATGATTCGCGGCTCTCAGGTTTGCAGGAATTCGGGAAGGCAGGGTGCGCGGTATGCCGCGTCTACGGCTTGCGGGGGAACTCGCGAGCCAAATTGGTGACGGCCAACCACATGGCCGCGATCTCGGTCGAGGCGCGGCTGTCGGGGTCGTACTCGTTCACCGCCTGCCCAGTGATGAGGGCGTGCGACAGGCTCGCACGCTGGGACACCTGCCCAGGCAGCACGGGCGCGCCCATCTCGGTCAGTACGGATCGAGCCTCCGCGACGATGGCGGTCTCGGCCTCGCGCGTGATAGGCGGCGCGGCATTGATGACGCACGCGATCGGCGCCTTGAGGCTGCGGGCCATTGCAAGCGTCGCCGCGACGGCGTCGAGGTCGAACGGTCCTGGCCGGACCGGAATGACCGTCACTGTCGCCCGCGACATAAGAGAGGCAGTCAGGGCCGCGTTGTGCGGCGGGCTATCAATTACGGCCCAGGTAATCCCCTCATCTGCCGCGGCGTCGAGGATGCCGGCGATGCTGTTCGCGTCGGCCTTGGCGAGGATCGGCGTCTCGGCCTCGCGGCGGCGATGCCGGAACGCGAGCGAGCCCTGCGGATCCGCGTCGATCAGCAGCGTCGGCCCGTCCCGCTCGGCCAACGCGCCGAAGTGGGCCGCAAGCGTGCTCTTACCGCTGCCACCCTTCTGCGTGGCGATGAGGATCACATGCATTGCGGAGGGCCCGAATCACGGGAAGGCGGGAGCGCGGCGCGCAGGGATGCCGCAGTCCCGGCTTACCTGTCGAGGGCGGGCAGGACACACAGGAGCCGCTCCCCGAAGGCGAAGTAGGCCAGAACCGCAGTGGTCACGAGATGGCCGAGCAGTCCCCCGTGGCAGGATGCGGTTAAGAGATGGCCAGGGTTCAGCCGCATAGCGTGCCCTCCTCGGCCATCTCGCAGTAGCGGGCGACAAGGGCGCAGCGGTGCGCGTTGGCGCCCTCGATCATCGCGTGCCGGACCATGGCCGCGGTGACGGTCGGGTCGCCGTCGAAAGCGGCGCGCAACACCGCCTCCCAAAGCTTCTCCGCCTCGGCCGCCCGCGCCTGCGCGCGCTCGGCCTCCTTCTTGATTGCGGCGATGCACCGCCGGAGCCGGGCAATCTCCATGTCCGGCCGGGCCGCCGCCCGCCGCACCTTCGACAGCCTCGTGACGGCCTTGCCGTTGTCGGTGATGAGGGTCAGGCGCATGGCAACAAGTCCTCGTCCTTCATTCCCGCTACCGCCAGGATCGCGCGGGCGAGCACGCCGCCCTCTAGTTCCTCATCGTCGGCTTCGACGTGAAGCCGCTGGACGAACCGAGCCAGGGCCGCGAGGCCGGCGAGCGTACGCGGCGCCATGCCCCGGATTTCTTCCTCCAAGGCGACCATCCGACCACCCGCTTGAGCGACACGCTCAGCCGCTGCGGTGTAGCCGCTGGCTCGTTCCACCTCGGCGATTTCTTCCTGCCAGCGGTCCCAGGCCGCCACGATCTCATTGGTTCGCGCCTGCCGCTCGGGCCACGCCACCTTCTTCGTGACGTGCGTTGCGCCGGAATGCGCCTTGTCGCCCGGTCCGACCGGCACGTTCCGCACCCGCATCTGCTGACCGCGCAGCTCAGTCTCAGCGCGCCCTCTGACCCAGAACCAGACCTGCCCATCGGACCGCGTGGTCGCCTCCCAGATGAGCTTCAGATCGTGGTCGTTCTCGCGCCAGAGGAGCGCGGCCGGCATCTCCGGCCTCTCCGGATCGATCGCGGCGGCGGCATCGGCCGCAGAAAGATACTCGCGGCCGATGGCTTCATGCTTGGCGGTGAGGGCAAAGAGTTCGGCGTCGGGGTGCGGCCCGGCGAGAGAGGAGGCCGCACCGAGCGGCGCGGCGGCGGAGAAGGCCGCGCCGCCCACGAGGATGCCGCGACGGGAAAGCGGGAGGGTGTTCATCGACCGCCCTCCCGCCAATCGTGACCGACTGCGCTCAAAACAAGCGCGGCGCGAGTTGATGGGGCGTGTGCGGGAGGCTGACGGAAGCGGTCGGGATCGGTCGCGCGATCCGCGATCGTCCAGTTTTCCCGACACCATTCACGGCGCCATGCCTGTGCGTCAGGCATGACGTGCGGATGACTGAGTCGCTGGGGATGCGTCAGCGGCTCCATCTCGATCAGCGTCTCGCCGTACTCAGTCGCGAGCCAGTCGCGGTAGCGGTACATCAGGGCGAGGGTGACAGGCTCAGCTACTGCGGACGGGCTGCCGATCAGCGTAACGCCGCCCCCGATGAGGGGGAGCGAGACGAGGCCGCGGAGGAAGCCGCGACGACTCGGGGAAGGTGCATGGGGGGATCTGGACACGGACAGCGCTCCGCTTTTCAGGATTGAAGGGAAGCCGGCTCGCCGAAATCGCGGGATGCCGGCGGACGAGTCAGAGGAAGGTGGCGAAGCTGGTCAGGCCGATGCCGCCGACGATCAGGACAAGGGCAGCCAGCGTTTCGCCGAGATGAGAGAGGCCGCGTCCAAAATGGACGGGGGTCGAAGCGGCGACGGGCCTGAGGCTGATGACCGGGCCGATGAGGCGGCCAGACGGCAAAGCGATCGGGAGGCGCTGGGCCCGCTCCACGCCAAGGCAGAGCGACAGGTCTGTCTCACGGGCCTCGGCGATGGCCCAGGCATTCGGGCCGCCGACGACCTCGTGCGCGTCGGCGTTCACCGCCTCCTCAGTCAGCCACCAGCGAAGGTGACGGATCAGGCAGAGCGCGCCGGCCCGCGTGGCGCAGGGCGTGGCGAGCAGGGCGTGCAGCGCTTCGTAGGTCTCGGCGTCGGCGGCAAGGCTGGCATCGCCTTCGGGGGCAACCTGAAAGACGGACCACGCCTCGCTGTGGCGATCAATCGCCGCGAAGATCGGGTTGGCGTTGTACGGCACGGTCTCGGCGTCAGGGTGAATGGTCAGGGCGCGCATCATCGTTCGGGCTCCGGTGAGGGCTCGTGAGGGAAGCGGGATCGAAGGGGTTGAGGAGGGCCGGCGTTGCGGCTTGCAGGTCTCCCGGCTTCGCGGGATGCCGGTTAGTGAGCGGCGCGGGCGCGGGTGGTGCGAGCAGCCTGCCAAGCAGCCTTGAGCGAGACCGACATCGCGACGGGCCAGGTCGAGCCGTAGGAAAGCTGATGTGCCTTCGCGGCGGCGGCAGCTGCGGTCATGATGCCGGCGCGGTCGAACGAGCCGTCGGCCTTCACGAGCGCGACCTTACCGAACCGGACCATGCCCTCGACGCGGCCGCGGGCCCCGAGGAAGCCGGCCGGAACCTGGATGCGGTCGGCGCGGAGGCCCTGAAGGGCGTTGGACCAGGAGAGGGAGCGGCGGGCGGACATTGAGGCTTGGCCTGCTGAGGGTTTCGCGTTACATCTGAGGTGTAAAGGGCGACCCTAGAGGTGTCAACACCTCAGCGGCAATTTATTACCCCTGAGGTGCAATCTTGCTTACAGCCGAACAGTTGCGCGCCGCACGAGCGCTGATCCGGTGGGATCAGTCGGATATCGCGTCGCGAGCTGGCGTTTCGCCCGAAACGATCAAGCGACTTGAACGAATGGATGGGCCTTTGCTCGCAACGAAGGCGGCGACGCTGCAGGCGTTGCGGAGCGCCTTTGAGGCAGCGGGCGTCGAGTTCATCCCTGCCAACGGCGGCGGTCCTGGTGTCCGCCTACGGCACGCGGGAAGCCCCGCATCCGCCATGAGCGGTCATGATCAGGGTAATGGGTAAGCGCCATGTCAGAGTTGACCATTCGCATGCACTATCTCGACTGTCACGGATTTGTGCAGGAAAGCGACGAGGACTACGATCTATCCAATTTCGCCGGCTTTTTACCTGCTGTCGGCGACGCAATCCTCGCGCCTGGGGTGCCGCAAGGGCTTGATCGAGCCGAACCTGCCAACCGCGAGATGCTGACGGTTGTGGAGCGGGTGTTCAATCCTCGTGACTTGCAGCACTACGTCGCTCTGGTCTGCAAGAGCCGCCCCGCGAACGAGGGTGACCGCGAACTGCTTCCCCCAGCATGAGCGCGACCCCATCGCCCGAGCCGAAATTCCGAGCCGCCACTGCCAGAGACCTTGCTGCTATTGAGGCGTGGCTACGCGAGGAGCGGGAGCAAACGGGTGGAGGGTTCTTCTGCAACTGGAACATCATCGCGAGTCTCTTCGACAGGCAGGAGATGTTCGTTGTCGACGTCGCCGGCGATCCGGTCGCCTTCCTGGTGAACGACGGCGTCGCTCACATCATCGCCGAGGTACGACCGGATCAGCGAGGCCGAGGCTATGGACGGGTGATCGCCGAGGCGATGACGGAGCAATCGAAGGCGAGGGGACTAAGCGTCATCGAAATCGACTGTGCGCCCGAGACCTCGGTATCGTTTTGGGCGAAGATGGGCTTCACCGTAGTTCGGTCGCGCCGTGGCATGGGCGGCGGGGTCTATGCGTATAGGGAGATCCCTCGGCCGCTGGTGCTGGGCCAAGGAACACGGGTCTCCTTCGCGGTACGGTTCTACGATGAGGAGGCTCACCACTACGGCCGCGAGCCATTCCGCGCCTATCAGGGAGAAGGTGAGGCGCGCGGCAGTCGGCGCGTGGCACTCCCAGAAAGGGCGATCTGCTTCGGCCCGGAGACACAGTACCTTCTCGATTGCTACGCCGAAGTCGAGGTTGATGGTCAGTTGCTGTTCCGGGACAAGACGAAACGCCAAGAGGCAATTGCCCTCGGCGTACAATGCGATGACGGGGGCACGCCGTTCATCGAGATGATCCTCCTGCCAGATGGGGCCGCAGAAGCCTTGGGGTCAGGGCTCAAGAGCCGGCGTAAGCCGAGGGGCACAGGTTGATGGAGCCACCCGATCCAACACGGTTTGTAGTTCGCTTTCCTGATGTTGCCCGCGAGCTCGGCATTTCACCAACTACACTGCGGCGGCTCTGCAAGAACGGAGAGGGTCCGCCCCTAATCCGTCTCAGCGAGCGGCTCCTCGGGGTTCGGCGGGGGGGGGAGCTTGATGCCTGGATCGAGACCCGCAAAGTGTGACTACGATGACGGGCAAAGAGATCGACGCCATGCTCCAGTCCGTCTTCAAGACCCGACCGGTGAAGTGGCACTCTGCTTTGATGGCAGCTGAGGGGTTTTGATGCCCGACGATGAACTGACCAACGATCCGGCATTCGCCCGTGCCCGCCAGACGGCGGCGGCACTTGTCGCGCTGGTCGGCTCTGGGAGGAACGCCGAACCTGAGAAGGCTGCCGAGTTCCTTACACGAGGCATCCTGATGTCGTGGGCTCAGAATGGCGGCCTGTCGGGGGCGAGCACCGACCGCCTGAAGACGGTCTCGGATCGCGGACTGGCTGGCCGTGGCGCCGAGCGGTCTCACTGACGCTGCCATGGTGGCGGGCACCCTGATCTTGGCCTGAGCCGAGCGACGTGCGACGATCGCCGGATGGATGACGGTGCTGTTATCGTGACCGTGCGAGCCGAGCGCATCGGCGAGGGGCTTCTGCCTTGGGGATGGACGATCTACCGAGGAGCTTCGACGGAGCCGGTCAGGCGGTCGGGGCCGCGCTTCGCGACGAGCTTCGAGGCGATAGACGCAGGCAACAATGCCGCTGCGCCGTATCGGCGTCAGGCTCGTCGAGGTACGCCAAGTCCGCAAGGTTGGACCTGATGGCCCATTGCTGAGGGGCTAGCCGGTGGCGTGAACGCCCTCGCTGAGCCACAAGATCATCCCGAAGCCCTTCGGAACCGCGGAGGCCAGCGCGGCCAGCCTGCGCAATCTTCTTGACCCAACGGGCGAGTCCCCCCAAAGCGCTACAGGTTGCGAGACGAGTGCCCAGATGGGCCGTCCCGGCACCTACCCTGTCCAAAACCGACCCAACCAGACCGCGCACCCGCAGGCCGAGACCGGGTGTTCGTCGCCTATGGCGATGGGGCACTCGGCTATCGGCGTCCGCGGGGCGTTCAGCGGTTGCCCTTCCTATTTGGATAGGAAGGCGATTCGCCGCCTGTCGACCGCAACCAGCCCGCCCTCTCCCGAGGCGCGGGCTTTTTACGTCTGGAGTCCCATGACCATCTTCGACATCACCCACGTTGAGGCCATCGCCTACCTCCACGCGGCGACGAAATTCATTCGTGCCACCACGGACCTTTTGAAGCTGCTGCGGGAGGGCCGAAAGGCAGCGCTGCCTCCCAAGCGTCGCGCGCCTGGCCAAGAGGGTAGGGCGAGCCAAGGCAGAACCGGTCAGCTTCTCTTAACTCGCCGTGCCGAACCTAGTACCGGATTGCCCCGGCGCCCCTCAGGTGACCGACGAAAGCGATAGCGGCACAGAGCAGCGGCCAACGCTTGAGATTGCTGAAATGCCGCAGACTCGATACGTGTGCGCCACCGACCTCGTTGCGGAGTTCGGCTTCACGGAACGGCACTGGATCCGCATGGCAGCGGCCGGCCGTGTACCTGGCGCTCGACAGCCGTTCGGACCCCGATCGCGCTGGGTCTTCGACCTAGACGCCCTGAGGGTCTGGTGGGGCTCTTCCGAGAAACAGGAGCGGCCTGCCTGGTCGGCGCCGCCACGCCTAAAACAACCCTCGCGCGGCAGTCCCAAGCCTTGGACTGGTCGCATCGACTTGAAGAAGTCGCGTAGCGCGGTGATGGCGATCCATGCGCAGAACCAGAAGCGAAGGCCGTGAACCTTCCCCTCCAAACTCTGTGCTCAGATAGGGCTCCATCATGCCATCAACCTGCTCTTGCAGGCGCCGCAGCCCGGTGTTCGTGCCGCTCGCTTATCGAATCGAGGATGCAGCCGCTGCCATCGGCATCAGCCGATCGACGCTGTTCGAGCACATCAAGGAGGGCCGAATCCCGTCGCGGAAAATTGGCGTCAGCACCGTCATCCGTCACTGCGATCTGGAGGCCTTTCTCGATGCCGCGCCGTTCTCTGCTGCTACGGAGGACGCATATCGCCGCCGCAAAACCGAGACGCACGGGTCAGAGGTAAGTTCACGCTCAGCTAACGCACTTCGGCCATCTTGAGCGAGAGCCGCGTTGCGTATCGGCTCCCCGTCGTGTGGACACGACACGCCCCGCCAGCCCGTGAGCAGATCGGGCGGCGGGGCTGCTACATTCGAGGAACGATCCCAGCCTGTCGCTCATTCCTGCCCGTCCACGTCGGGCTCAGGAAGCATTCTATGCCTCGCCTCGCTACCCTCGGATTGCTGCTTGCAGCATCATTCGTCGTCGCCTCGGCATCTGCCGCACCGGAGAGCAAGCGCGGCAACCCGGATCTTAAGAAATACTGCACGGGCGATGCTTTGAATCTCTGCGCGGGCATCGACTCCGACAGCCCCGAGATGGACGCTTGCTTCAAGAAGCGTCGCACCGAGCTATCCGAAAACTGCCGCCGCGCCATCACTGTCTACGAAGCGCAGGGCGGCAAGTGATCGGACATAGCATGCGTAAGGTCGTTCTCGCGACCATCATCGCCGCCGCCATGTTGGGAGGTGCATTTGCGCAGACTCAACCTCCTATCCAAAGCCCAGAGGACGCGACTTGTCGTAATGATGCGAGGGATCGCCTGCTCGGCGCTCCCAACCCCAAAGGTTTGTCTCCCTTTGACCTCGGCGCAGAACTATATCACGAGTGCATGAAGCGGCTCGGCGCCCAAGGAGCTGAGGCGACAAAGCCCAGGGGTTGATTGGAGAGGTGTCTCTTGGGGACACCGTCCGATGTCACAGTCCATTAACCCTGCCTCGCCGATCATCCGAACTCGACCGCATGAATGGGTGGGTCGTGCTGCTGGGTATCATTCAATGTGCACCAAACTCACTACGATCCTCATGACAGTAGTGGCCAGCATGAGCGTCTCCGCTTACGCGCAGGGGCTCCAGCGCGGCGTGCAGGAAGGCGCCTCGCGTGGGGAGGAGATGGCCGGTCCCCTGGGGGCTGTGGTTGGCGGAGCGATCGGTGCGGCCGTCGGGACCGCGAACGGCATTCTCGGCATCGATCGCCGTGAGCGCTTCCGCATCTACGCTCGGGCTGAGCGCCGCCCGTCTTTCATCTACCGTGGTCCGGTCCGCGTGGGCACCATTCTGCCGGACGAGGGTCCGGTTTACTACGACGTACCCCGCGAGTTCGAACTGGCCGGCTACAACTACACCATCGTGAACGAGCATCCGGTACTCGTCGAACCGGGCACTCGCCGCGTCGTCGAAGTGATCAATTGATACGGCCACGATGCCGGGACGAGGGTGACGCCGTATGTACGTGCACCTTCTTTCAAGCTCCCGTGGCCGTTCTCTTTCCAACCCTCGAACCTTTTCTGCCGAATCCTAAGCTTGCTCAGTCCTTCGGCTTGTCAGCACTCTTGTCGCCACCCGGCAGGTCAGCCTCCTGGCCCGGACGCTCTTCAGGCTCGCCGCCGCATGTCCGCTTCCGCTCGTAGATGGGGCGGAAGCGGACGTTCGACGCAAAATTGATTTACTGCGCACGCCAGCGGAGATGGGGGTGGGTCAGGCTGCCCGAACAGTGGCGAGGAAACGAGCGACCTCGGCGCCGAGATGCTCGGACTGCCGCGACAGCTCCGAGGCAGACGACAGAACCTGAGTGGCCGCCGCGCCCGTCTCCTCCGACGCCTGAGCCACCCCGGCAATGTTGCCTGTCACCTCGTTCGTCCCTGCCGAGGCTTGCGCGACATTGCGCACGATCTCCTGCGTGGCCGCACTCTGCTGCTCTACTGCCGCCGCGATCGAGGATGCCACGCTGTCGATTTCCCGGATCCGACTAGTGATCCCGCCGATCGCCGTCACCGCCTGCTCGGTCACCCCCTGGACCTCACCGATCTGGCGCGCGATCTCCTCGGTCGCCTTGGCGGTCTGCTCGGCCAGCGCCTTGACCTCTGTCGCCACCACCGCGAAGCCCCGCCCCGCAGCCCCTGCGCGCGCCGCCTCGATCGTGGCATTGAGCGCCAGAAGGTTTGTCTGCCCGGCGATCCCTGAGATCATGCCGACCATGTCGCCAATCCGGGCAGCGTTCTGGCTGAGCGCCTGAACAAGGTGCGCGGTCTGGTCAGCCTCACCCACCGCCGCTTGCGCAAGGCCTGCCGAGCCGGAGACTTGTCGGCCGATCTCCTGCACTGACGAGCCCAGCTCCTCGGCGGCCGCGGCGACCGTGTTGACGTTCGTCGAAGCTTCCTCGGCAGCGGCCGCCACGCTCGTGGACTGCGCGGCCGTCTCCTGGGCGGTGGCGGTCATCTGCTGCGCGGTGGCCTGGAGCTCGGTGGCGGAGGACGAGACCATGCCGACGATGCCGCCGACCGCGTGCTCAAAGCCGTCGGCGAGTTCGATCATAGTGCGCTTGCGCTCCGCGGCAGCGGCAGCATCGGCGCGGCGCTTAACCTCGGCCTCCTCGGCCGCCTTGCGAGCAACCATGACTTTGATGCCTTCGACTGCTTTGCCGACGGCGCCGATCTCGTCGCCGCGGCCAGCCTCTTTGATTTCGGCGTCGATCTCGCCCTGGGCCATCCGCCGGAGCACGCCCACGAGGGCACTGAGCGGCCGCGTGATGCCGAAAACCACGACCAAGGCCGAAAGCGCCATGGCGCTGAGAAGCCCGGCCAAAGAAGCGCCAATCAGGACCGTTTTAGCCGTCGCGACAGCTTGCTCGGCATTGTCGCGGGCTTGCCGCAACTCAGCATTCAGCCGTTCGACGCGACCTTGGACAAATTCTCGCATTTTGGTGCGCGCGGCGGAGGCTTCGATCAGCAGGACCTTGGCAGCTGCGTCGTTATCGTTCCTGAGGCCGAGGGCATTTGATTTATCCAGAGCGCCAAAAAACTCCGTGAGGATAGCCTGGAGGGACTGGTTGGTGGCTTTCCGCTCTGGCGTGTCGGCCATTGCAATCAGTGTATTCGCAGCCTCGCGCGAGGCTTTCACTGACGCGTCGTAGCGAGTTCGATAGGCTGACATCTCCTGCTCACGCGTCTCAAGAATAATATTCCGCGCCAGGATAGCAGCGTCGTTGGTATTGACCTGGATGCTCAAGATCCGTTCGAGCCGAACGGCCTGCACATCGACGATTTCGCGCATCTGCCCCGCGAGAAGATTGAGCCCGCCGATGGCATAAGCTATCAATCCCGCAGCGACGGCAGCCATGATTAAGAGTGGAACAACCGACTTAATCAGTATCTTAGAGTTTCGCAGCATAGAACTACCAAGGGCCTCGTTGAACTATCTTAGGTTAACATGGGATGATTGAAAATTTGTTAAAAATCAAATTACAGATTAACTTGAGCGACAATACTAATATCGTGATTATCAGGACGTTTTGTGAATAGCTATGTTCTTTAAGATATATATTATATCTGTGATTTCTTGCGGGCACCCCTAACATACGCTGTTCAACGTAAAAGGACAGGCCTTTTGGAATGGTATGGGGCCAGCAATCCATGACAGCAAAGGCAGCTTGCTATGCCCAAGCTACATCGGAGTTTGGTGGCGGACTGGGCCGCTTCCATCCGGAGGGGCGGCGCCAGGGTGAAAGGCGTCGGGCGGCCAGACAGTCCCGGCACATCGAAACAGGATGTGCTGTTAGACGCTATGCAACATATAATTGATTATGCAGTCTCGTTACCTCGGCGAATCCCCGCCGCCGGAGGCGCAACATGGTCAGCACCAATCCGACAGCGAACGTGGAAAGCGATCTCCCGACCGATCGGTGTGAGCGCGCCCTCGCCGAGGCGATCGGCGGTCTCGAAATCATCCGCGATGAAGGGCCCGCGGCCGATCCGGCCTATCCGATCCACGGAGGGATTGAGGCGCACGAAGCATGGGGCTTCGACTCGGCCGCGCACGAGCGCGCGGAGACCGCTCGGGGCACACTGGCGAACGTAGAGGCGATCATGGCGGGTAAGCCAGTGTCAGCCTGAGCGACGCGCATCGCTGCCGTCGAGTTATGTCCGATTTCCGCTAAACCCGCTCAATCTCAGCCCCGCCCGGCTCGCCGCGGCGGGGCTTTTGCGTTTCAGGCCCCGCGTTCTGCCGCGGCCATCCGCTTGCGCACGGCACACCACAGCCGCTCTTCCTCGCCATCCGCCGCCGCGATCAAGCGCCGCCGCGCCTCATGGTCGGCGTACTGCAGGAACATCTCGGCCAGCGCGGCTGCGTGTAGCTCGACTATGCCGGCGAGATGGTGCCCTGCTGAAGTGACACGCCGGTTTTGAACTCGCTCAAAGCGACTGCGGCATCGGCGCCTGCGAACCGGAGCGAGACCGACAGGTTGATCGCGCATGAGCACACCTGATCCGACCGCAGCCTCCACCAGCACCACCCAGGTGATCGATGCACGCCGCCGAGAGATGGCGGTGGAGCACATCCTATTCGGCGCCCTACGCCATCTTGCGGGCCGCCACCCCGAGATGATCGACGAACTCGAGGCCAGCCTTCCACATCTCTGGGACCGATCAGAGGGTACGGCGCGCGACGACGAGGCGGTGCGGGAGATTGCCCGGCGCTTCATCGCGAGCCTGCGAGCCGAGGCATAACAATCTGACAGGCGGTATGGGTGCGGTTTGCGCCCGATGCTCTGGAAATTCGCCGCGTGGTGCCCGCCATCCACCGGCTGGATCCTCGCGCGCGTGGCCTCCGAAGACGCGGCCCTCAAGCTCGCGCGCCTGCTGAACCTGAGATAGATCGCGCTCCACCATCATCGTTCTATTCAGCCCCACCCCCCGCCGCGCGGGGCTTTTCGTTCCGGGGCACCTCACTGCAGAGGCTGCCCGATGAACTCGGGAACGCCGGGGGCGCGGTAGAATTGCCTCTGCTCCGGGCACCAGCGCGCGGCGCCAATATTCCTGGCCTGAGAGGAGATCTCATTGCGAGCGGAAGCGACCGTCCTACGAACAGGCGCCTCGCCGAAGCGCTCAATTCCGTCTTGGAGGAAGGCTCGCTCCATCGCTGCGATCATCTTGCGGTCTAAGAGGTAGAACGGCCCGCAGACAGGTTCCACGAGGCCAATGCGTGCGATTGCTCGGGCAGTTTGGTTCAGCAAGTACTCTGGTGTCTGAGCCTGCCCGCCTTCCGGGAAAAGCAGCCATAGCGCCAACAGCACCGCCCATTGGCGAGGGTGGCAGGGGGTGCGGAGAGTAGCCATGCTAGCAACCTATCGCGCAGATTGCCGCGTCGCCACTGCCTCGCTATTCGTTCCCGATCTCACCCCCATCACCCCGCCGCCGCGGGCATCCGCTTCCGCACCTCGGCGATGCGGTCGTCATCGCCGACGCCGGTCACGTCCAGTCCTGATCGTCGGCGAGAAACCAAGCCGCCAGGAACTCGGCTCCGTGCTCCCGCAACTTGGCCCGCCCCATGAACTGGCCGTCCTGATCTTCGATGCGCCACATGCCGGGATGCTCATCGCAGGCAACCACGCACCCCGCCATCTCGTGATCGACCACGACCGTGAAGCGGCCCGGCGCGCTGCCGTCCTTGAGGCTGTAGGTCTGCACCGGGCCTCTCCTCAGGCCGCCTGCAGCGTTTCAGCGAAGTCCTCCGGCACCTCGCCAAACTGACCGAGGATCGTCGCGCTCTCGAGTTCGCCCGTCTCGTCGTCGGCCACTATCTGCAAGGCGGCCGTCCCCGGCATCCGCGTGGCCATCGCCTCGGCCCGCTTCAACGCCCCGCTGCCAGACGCCGACACCTGCCGATCGCAAGGAATGAGCCGCTTCCGCTTCAACACGAAGGCCTGCACGAGGAAGGTCGTCCGCATCGTCATCGCTGATACCCTCACCAAGCCCCAGTCGGGCGTTGTCCACGTTTTCCACAGGGCAGCACGGTCACGTTTATGCTCACGTTGACCCGGAACCGTCGGGCTGCTTGTTCTCTTTTCGTTCTATCACGGGAGAGGGTACGGCGTGAGCCTGTTTCGGGTCGACGAACTACCGGACCAAGGCTTCTCCACCGTTCGCGTACCGCTGATGGGGCCGTCGCTGTGCGCGGGCTTCCCATCGCCGGCCGACGACTTCGTCGAAAACGCCCTGGAGTTGCCGCGCTGGCTCGTGCCGAACCCGCCCGCCACCTTCCTCTGGCGCATCGCGGGCGATTCGATGCGTGACGCCGGGATCTTCGATGGAGATCTCGCCTGCGTCGATCGTAGCCTCAAGCCTGGGCATGGCAGCGTCGTCGTCGCAGCGGTCGACGGCGAGATGTCGATCAAGCGCATGGTGGTCGAGGGCAACACGGCTCGGCTCTCCTTCGACAACGCCGATCTGCCGGTCTACGCGCTGGAGGAGTTGGCCGAGGTCGATGTCTGGGGCGTGGTGCGCTTCACGATCCGCTGGCACGTCGCGCGCGCCGGACAGGGGCGATGAGTGGCGCTGAGGCGCGCCTGCGCGATCGGATCGGCGGCGGGCGGGCACTCGCCCTCATCGACGGCAACAGCTTCTACTGCTCGTGCGAGCGCGTGTTCGACGCCAAGCTCGCCCGCGTTCCGGTGATCGTGCTGAGCAACAACGATGGATGCGCCATCGCCCGTACCGCCGAGGCCAAAGCGCTCGGGATCAAGATGGGCGCGCCCTACTTCAAGATCCGCGGGCTCTGCGAGGCCCAGGGCGTGCGCGTGTTCTCCTCGAACTATACCCTCTACGGAGACATGTCGGCGCGCATCAACGCGATCTACCGCGACGCGACGCCCGACGTGGAGGTCTACTCGATCGACGAGAGCTTCCTCGACCTGACCGGCTTCGTCCGCCGGGATCGCGTCGCGCTCGCCCGAGAGATCCGCGCCACGGTGCGAGCCTGGACCGGCATCCCGACCTGCGTCGGCATCGGCCCGACCAAGACGCTCGCCAAGCTCGCCAACCACATCGCCAAGACCGTGCCCGAACTTGACGGCGTGTGCGACCTGACCGAGCCAACGGCGTACGAGCACTGGCTCTGCCGGATCCATGTCGGCGAGCTGTGGGGCGTCGGTCGCGCCTCGCTGCCAAAGCTGGAGGCGATGGGCATCGACACCGTAGCGGACCTGCGCGACATCGACCCGCGGCCAGTGCGCAAGGCGCTGACGGTGGTGGGCGAGCGCATGATCTACGAACTGCGCGGCCTGTCCTGCCTCGGGCTCGACCTCGTGCCAGCGCGGCGC
Source organism: Methylobacterium sp. J-043 (assembly GCF_022829505.1). NCBI lineage: Bacteria > Pseudomonadati > Pseudomonadota > Alphaproteobacteria > Hyphomicrobiales > Methylobacteriaceae > Methylobacterium > Methylobacterium sp. J-043. The sequence goes on from NZ_JAKSYB010000063.1 coordinate 27,297, forward strand.
AAGGGCTGCGCGGTGACCCGCTCGTTCTCTGGACGGGTGACGGAGCGGGCCGAGCTGGAGCAGGCGGTTGCCGCACACGCGACGCGGCTGGGCGAGAAGCTACGACGCGAAGGTCTCGGCACGGATCACATCACGGTCTTCTACCACACGAGCGAGCACGACCGCGGCGAGCCCATGCGCTCCGTCTCGACGGTGGTGAGGCTGCCGGAAGCGACGAACGACACGCTGGCGCTGATTCCGGCGGCGCTGCACGGCGTGGCTCGCACCTGGCGCGAGCAGGGCAGCCCGTCTTGGCGCTACTCGAAGGCCGGCGTGGTGACGGTCGATCTCGTGCCGCTGGCGGTGTCGCAGCGGGCGCTGATCGGCCGGCTCGATCGGGAGCGCTCGACGCGGCTCATGGGCGCGATGGATGCCTGCAACGCCCGCTTCGGCCGCGGTAGCGTGGTGCCGGCGCGGGCCGGACTGGCGCAGCAGCGACGCGCCTGGACGACGAAGTTCGAGATGCGTACGCCGCGCTACACCACGCAGGTGGACGAGTTGCCGATCGCTTCGGCGGATGCGTCTCGACTTTCGCTGCCCCTCAAAGCAGCCCGTCAGTACATCGGCGTGCCGCCGGTGACGGGCACGAGCGCACCCGACATGTAGCTGCCCTCGCGTGAAGCGAGCAGCACGTAGGCTGGGGCAAGCTCCGCCGGTTGCCCGGCCCGGCCGAGGGGCGTGTCAGCCCCCAGCTTCTCGATCTGCTCCGGGCTTTTCGCGATCGGCTGGATCGGCGTCCAAATCGGGCCGGGCGCCACGCAGTTCACCCGGATACCCTTCGGCGCCAACAGGTTCGACAGACCGATGGTTAGGCTCGCGATGGCGCCCTTGGTCGCGGCGTAGATCAGCATCGTGCTGTCGGCGACCTTGGCCTGCTGGCTCGTCGAGTTGACGATGGCCGAGCCGGGTTTCATGTGCGGCACCGCGGCCTGAGCGAGATAGTACATCGCGAAGACGTTGGCGCGGAACGCACCTTCGAGGTCGGTCGAGGTCACGTCCTCAAGCCCCTCGTTGATGGTCTGCGCCGCCGCGTTGTTGACCAAGATGTCGATGCGACCGAGTTCAGCCACGGTCCGCGCGACGAGTGCGCGGCAGTGACCCTCGTCGCGCAGGTCGCCCGGCAGCAGCAGGACACGACGCCCGGCCTGCTCGACCCAGCGCGCCGTTTCCTCGGCGTCCGACTGCTCAGCCTCTAAATAGGAGATCGCCACGTCGGCGCCTTCGCGGGCATAGGCGATGGCGACAGCGCGGCCGATACCGGAATCCCCGCCCGTGATCAGAGCGACCTGATCGGTCAGAAGCCCCTTACCGACGTAGCTCGTTTCCCCGTGGTCGGGGGCCGGTGTCATCTTCGACGTGAGACCCGGCCGCTCCTGTTGCTGCTCACCGGGGAAAGGCGGACGGGCACCGGCTTCGCGGGGATCGATCGTCATCGGGCATCCTCTTGCGGTGTCCGGTAACGTGTCGGGTGAGAGATGGTCGCCGCGACAGAATGGTTTCAGGATGTGCAGCCCCGCTGCCCTGACCAAGAGCCAGCGCCTATTCGAAGCGGCGGTCGATCTCACCAGCAATCGGCCTTTCTGATGCGCGGTTGCTCGCAGGCCGTTGACGACGGGACGCTTTATGCATCCCTTCGACAACGCCCCCCGTACGGATCGTGCTACCGTTCAGAGCACTGCATGTTCGATTGGAACGATCTCACCTTCTTCCTTGAACTCGCTCGTCACGGACGACTGATGCCGGCCGCGCGCCGGCTCAAGGTCGACAACACCACGGTCAGCCGCCGCATCGCCGAACTGGAGCGGGGGCTCGACACGAAGCTGTTCCAACGCTGCTCCGACGGCTTCCTGCTCACCGAGGCCGGGCACAAGCTCTTCGTGATCGCGGAGATCATCGAACAGAAGATGCTGTCCGTGCCGGAAACCCTCGGTCTTTCGGACGGGGCGGAGCCGACGGGGCGGGTGCGGGTCGCTAGCATGGAGGGCATCGCCGCGTTCTACCTGTCGGCCCGGTTCGCCGAACTCGCCGCCGCCATGCCGGGGATCGTGGTCGAACTCGTTACCGAGCGGCACTTGATCAACCTGACCAAGCGCGAGGCCGACATCTCGGTCTCCTTCGTGCCGCCCCAGGGCCCGCGCCTCAAGGTCCGCCGGGTCGGTGCGTTCCGTCTGGCGCTGTTCGGCTCGGAACACTACCTCACCGCGCGTGGCCGGCCGGGAACGCGCGCCGCGCTTCAGGACCACGACTTCGTGGACTACATCGACGACCTCGTGGCGATCGAGCCGGTGCATTGGCTGCTCGAAGTCCTGAGACCGAGCAATGTGGTGTTCCGGTCCACCAGCATGGCCGCGCAGCAGACCGCCGTCGCCGCGGGGGCCGGACTGGCCCTGCTGCCGCTTTTTTCAGCCAAGACCAATCCGACGCTCGTTCCTGTCCTGCCCGACGAGATCGTGGTGCGCCGCGACCTCTATCTCGCTGTCCACGAAGACATCGAGCATGCCGGCCGGGTCCGCGCGGTGACCCGCTTCCTGTCGGAGCTGTTCACGCGTGAGGCAGAGTACTTGAACCAATTCTGAGCACGCCCCGGCAGGATTGCAGCGGGTCTTGCGAATTTTTCGCCTTCGCGCCGTCGGCGGTCTCTGTTGCAAATGCGGCATCCCGAGTCTGGAGCCGCGCCGATGTCCGTCCCGTATCCGAAGTTCAAGGCGGCTGCCTGCCACGTCGCCCCGGTCTTCCTCGACAGCACCGCCTCTGCCGAGAAGGCGGTTGCGCTGATCGGCGAGGCGGCCCGCGCCGGCGCCGGCCTCGTGGTTTTCCCCGAGAGCTACATGCCGGGCTTCCCCCTCTGGGCGGCCCTGCGCGCGCCGATCCACAACCACGACCTGTTCAAGCGCCTCGCCGCCGAGTCCATGCGCCTCGACGGGCCGGAGATCGGCCTCGTGCGCGACGCCGCCCGGCGCCACGGCGTGCTCGTCTCTCTCGGCTTCAGCGAGAGCACCGAGGCCAGCGTCGGATGCCTGTGGAACGCCAACGTATTGATCGGCCGCGACGGCGGGATCCTCAATCATCACCGCAAGCTGGTGCCGACCTTCTACGAGAAGCTGGTCTGGGCCAACGGCGACGCCCGCGGCCTGCGGGTGACGCCCACCGAGATCGGCCGGGTCGGCATGCTGATCTGCGGCGAGAACACCAATCCCCTGGCCCGCTACGCGCTGATGGCGCAGGGTGAGCAGGTCCACATCTCGACCTACCCGCCGGCCTGGCCGACCCGGCCGCCGGGGGAGAGCGCCGCCTACGATCTCGCGCGGGCGATCGAGATCCGCGCCGGGGCGCACGCCTTCGAGGCCAAGGTGTTCAACATCGTCTGCTCCGCCGTGCTCGACGGGGCGGCCCGGGCGATCCTCTGCGACGGCGACGCCGCCATCGCCGACATCGTCGAGCGGACGCCCGCGGGCGTCTCCATGGTTCTCGACCCCGCCGGCGCGCATCTGGTGGCGCCGCATCAGGGCGAGGAGACCATCGTCTACGCGGAGATCGACGTGGCGGCCTGCGTCGAGCCCAAGCAGTTCCACGACGTCGTCGGCTACTACAACCGGTTCGACATCTTCCGCCTCACCGTCGATCGCGCGCCGCGGGAGCCGATCAACTTCGAGGCGGCCGTCCGGCCGGCGGGTCCTGCCGCCGAGGACGAGCGCGCCGAGGGGTTCGGCTTCGACGCCACCGCGTATCGGAGCGAGCCGCCGCCGCGCCGCGCGGGCCATTGATGCGGTGCCCTCGGGCGCCTGATTTTCGCGTCGATCCTGAGGCCGGCCGCCGGCTTCCGGACCGATGCCCCGCCGGTTTCGGAGGCTTCGGCCCCCGGGAGGTGTTCGCCAGACCCCACGCCACGGACGGAGGTGCAGCATGCTTTCACCCGACAGAGTCACCCCTCACTCGGAGGGCGAGGCGATCGCACGGCTGTCGCGAACGCGCGCTCGCATCGCGGTCGCGCTGAGCCTCGTGATGATCGCGATGTATTTCGGCTTCATGACGATGTTCGCCTTCGCCAAGCCGACGATGGGCACCATTCTGGCGCCGGGCCTGTCGCTCTGCATCCTGCTCGGGGCGGGCGTCATTGTCGGCTCGTTCGTCCTCTGCCTCGTCTACGTCGTCTGGGCGAACCGCTTCTACGACCCGGCCGTGCGCCGCATCATGAACTGAGGAGCGGGATCATGCAGGCCGCCAACAACCCCCTCGCCGTCACCTTCTTCTTCGTCTTCATGGCGCTGACGCTCGGCATCACCTACTGGGCCGCGCGGCGCACGCGCACCACCGAGCAGTTCTTCGCCGCCGGAGGACAGATCACCGCCTGGCAGAACGGCTGGGCGCTCGCGGGCGACTTCCTCAGCGCCGCCGCGCTCCTCGGCATCGCCGGCATCATTACCTCGAACGGCTTCGACGGGCTGATCTACTCGATCGGCTTCCTCGTCGGCTGGCCGATCATCTCGTTCCTGATCGTCGAGCCGCTGCGCAACCTCGGCAAATTCACCTTCGCCGACGTCGTCGCCTACCGCCTGCGGCAGCGCCCGGTGCGCATGGCCGCCGCCATCGGCACCCTGACCGTGATCCTGCTCTACCTGATCGCGCAGATGGTCGCGACGGGCTCGCTGATCAAACTTCTCTTTGGCCTGCCCTACACCGCCTCCGTCATCGTGGTCGGCACCGCGATGCTCATCTACGTCATCTTCGGCGGCATGCTCGCCACCACCTGGGTCCAAGTGATCAAGGCGGTGCTCCTCTCGCTGGGCGGCCTCGTCCTGGCGCTGCTCGTGCTTGCCCATTTCGACATGAACCCGCTCACCTTGTTCTCGGCGGCGGCCGAGAAGTACGGCGAGCGCGTACTCCAGCCGGGCTCCAAGGTCGCGGGAAGCGGGTGGGACGCGATCTCGCTCGGCGTCGGGCTGATGTTCGGCACGGCGGCCCTGCCGCACATCCTGATGCGCGCCTTCACCGTACCGGACGTGAAAGAGGCGCGGATGTCGATCCTCTACGCCACCGGCATCATCGGCTCGTTCCACCTCCTCGTCTTCGTCATCGGCTTCGGCGCGATGGTCCTCGTCGGGCCGGAGGTCGTGACGAAGGCCGGCGGCGGCGGCAACATGGCGGCTCCGCTGCTCGCCCTCACGGTCGGCGGCAACGGCTTCTTCGGCTTCATCTGCGCCGTCGCCTTCGCCACCATGCTGGCGGTCGTCGCTGGGCTCACCCTCTCAGGCGTCGCCACGGTCTGCCACGACCTCTGGGTCAACGTGGTGCGCCACGGCGTGGCGCCGGAGCGCGAGCAACTCGCGGTGGCCCGGATCGCCACGGTCGCCATCGCGGTCCTGGCGGTGGCGCTCGGGATCGTGTTCGAGGGGCAGAACGTCGCCTTCATGGCAGGGCTCGCCTTCGCCGTCGCCGCGGCCGCCAACTTCCCGGCCCTCCTGCTGGCGATCACCTGGAAGCGGTTCACGACCGTAGGCGCCGTCGCCAGCATCCTGGTCGGGACCTTCGCCTCGCTCCTACTGATCAGCCTCTCGCCGACGATCCAAGTAGACGTGCTGGGGCGCAGCCTCGCGGAGGTGTCGCAGGCATGGTGGTTCGTCCCGATGAAGAACCCGGCCCTCATCAGCATGCCGCTGTCCTTCCTCGTCGCGATCGCCGTCTCGCTCGTGACCGTGGAGGCGGGTGCCGAGGGCACGTTCCGCGAGATGCGCCGACGCATCATGTTCGGCGCGCAGCGGGAGGCTTACGCGGGTCGCTGATCCCGGTCTCGGGATCTGGCGACGGGACGGGGCGTCGAAGGGCGCCCCGTCCAGCTTCGTTCCAAAGCCTAGCCCCGTGAGCCACTCAAAGCGCGATACCGAGCCGGGCGGCGGCGCGTCGGGCGGTGGCAGTGCGGCGCTCCGTGATCGCCGACACCGAGGCGCGGGCCCGTTCGAGGATGGCGGGCGGTGCCCGCTCCGGTATGCCGCTGTCGAAGGGCGGTTCAGGCGCGTAGGCCATATAGAGCTGGATTGCCTGTGCGGTGTCTGCGCCGCGCAACTCCGCCGCAAGCCGCAGGGCGCCGTCGATCCCCGCGGTGACGCCCGCCGCGAACACCCAGCCGCCATCGACGACGACCCGCTGATCGACGGGGATCGCGCCGAAATACGGCAGCAGATCGAACGAGGCCCAGTGGGTCGTAGCGCGGCGGCCCCTGAGGAGGCCCGCGGCGCCGCAGAGCAGCGCCCCCGTGCAGACCGAGAACACGCTGTGCGCTCCGGCCGCCTGATCCCGGAGCCAGCCGAGGACGGCCTCCTCCTCCATCAGCGCCTCCTGGCCGAAGCCGCCGGGGACGTGCAGCACGTCGAGCTGTGGCGCCTCTGCGAGACTTGCGTCCGGCGTCAGCCGCAGGCCGCGCACGTCGCGGACGGGTTCGGTCGTCTTGGCGTAGAGGCGGCAGGTCGCGTTGGGGATGCGCGACAGCACCTCGAACGGACCGGTGAGATCGATCTGATCGATGCCCTCGAATAGGAGCGAGCCGATCTGCAGGTGTTTGTCGGGCGGGATCATGGAGGCCTCCGGTGGACAAGAGGAGGCTAGCGCGGCAGGCTCTGGCGCGAATGCCAAATGACCCTCGTATCCCGCCAACCCAGCCGCGGATCGTAGAGTTGCTTGCCTTTCCGGGCGTGCAGTTACTCGACGTCACTGGGCCGCTTCAGGTCTTCGCCTCCGCCAACGAGCACGTTGCGCGGAGCGGCAGCGCGCCGCCCTACCGGCTGCGCGTCATCGCAAAGGGGGGCGGTGCCGTTGCCTCCTCCGCCGGCCTCGCGCTCGCGGCGGAGCCGCTGACGCCGCCGAGCGAGTCGGTCGATACCTTGGTCGTCGCTGGCGGCCCCGGCGTCGATGCGGCAGCCGGCGATCCCGACCTGGTCGCGTGGCTGCGTCGGCGCGTACAGGCCGCGCGACGGGCTGCCTCCGTCTGCACCGGTGCCTTCCTCCTGGCCGCCTCGGGTCTCCTCGACGGCCGGCGGGCCGTCACCCACTGGTCCTACTGCGACGCCTTCGCCCGACGCTTCCCGGCGGTGCGGGTGGAGGCCGATCCGATCTTCCTATGCGATGGATCGGTCTGGACCTCCGCGGGGGTGACCGCCGGCATCGACCTCGCCCTTGCGTTCGTCGAGGCGGATCTCGGCCGCGAGGCGGCTCTGGCCGTGGCGCGCTACCTCGTCGTCTTCCTCAAGCGTCCCGGCGGGCAGGCGCAATTCAGCGCCGGCCTGTTGCTGCAGACGGCCGGCGAACGTTTTGAGGCGCTGCATCACTGGATGCGAGCCCATCTCGGCGCCGACCTGTCGCTCGCGGCCCTGGCCGCTCAGGCCGGCATGAGTGAGCGCAGCTTCAGCCGGCACTACGTCGAGCAGACCGGGCTCACGCCGGCCCGCGCCGTCGAGCGCCTAAGGATTGAGACGGCGGGTCAGATGCTAGCGGAGACCCGCCAGCCGGTGAAGCGGATCGCGCAACGTTGCGGGTTCGGATCCGAGGAGACCATGCGCCGGAGTTTCTTGCGTCTGCTCGGAAGCACGCCGCAGGACTATCGCTCGCGATTCGGTGCCGATCCGAAGCCGGGCGGGCGCACCCCGTCTCTCTGACGACAGGGGCACGGCCCCTACGCCTCGGCCCACGACGCCGCTCCCGATCGCGCTGGTCGTCGAATACCGCGACAGTTCAGGCGATCGACAAGGCACGCGCGCCGGTATGGCCGGCGAGGTCCGGCAGATCTTCGCTCAGCCTTCGCTGCGGCGAAAGCGAATAGCCATTCTTCGTCCGCGAAGTAGGGCGCCGAACGGGATACTATCCGCGGTGATGCCGATCGCCTTGTGCCCTCCCGTCACCATCGCCCCGCACCAATCCACGCGCAGCGTGCCGTGCTCGGGGTGGACACCGAAGAGCTGCGGCGCCGTCCAGCCCAGGCGCACGGCCTCAACACCGAAGCGCTCGATGAAGTCGGTGCACGCCTCGTGGACGCTCGCCCAAGCGGTGGGGGTTGAGATAGCGGCAGGGCGACGAGGTCGGCCGGAGCCTGCCGAAGGCGTTGCGCCATTCGACGGCCTGGGGCGGGAGCGTATCGGAACCGAGTTCGGAGAGGATGGACGCTGCCGGCTGATGGCGGGGCCGACGGCATAGGGGCGCAAGCTTACCTCGGCCTTGCCGATCGCAGGCACTCGATTAGGAACGTCTCTTTGACCCATGATGCCGCTTCCGCAAACCCTTTTCGACGAAGCTGCAGCACGCCTTCCGCTCTTCGATGGCTTGCCTGATGAGGTGACCGCACGTCTCCGGTCGGTGGCTGCTGACGGTGGCGCAGACGGCTACTCCGTGCCCAAACTAATCGCCGTGTCCAGCACTGACTGATTTTCGCATCTTGAACCCCCCAACATACTGGAGGGTGCTTCGAGATGATGCCTCGCAATCCAATTGAGGCCGATTGGCTCATTCGTTCCGCCGAAGAAGAGGCCGCGCGCGCTGAGCGCTGGGCTGCCGTAGCGCAGCAGCAGATGGCCTACCAAGCTGCCATGGCGAAAGCGCATACGGCCGACGCCGCCGGGCTCCGAGCGCTTTGGACCTTCGTACCCCTGTCCACACCCGGATCGGTCGATCAGTCGAATCGTCCCGAGCCCGCGGTGGTCATTGACGTGCCTGCGCCCGAGCCGATCGAGCCGCCCCGATGCCAGTTCTGCGGGAAGCCGACACGGATCTGGCAGGGGAAGCCGCAAAGGTTCTGTTCCTTCCCGAAGACGGCCATTGGCTACTCGTGCGCCCATCGGTGGCGTGATCACCGCGACGCAAAGATCAGGAAGAAAGCGAGGGCGGAGGCGCAGAGGGAGAGGGAGAGGGCAGAGATCCAGGCCGTCAATCTGCCGGATATCGCCTGCTCCGAGGTCGTGCCGATTACCTCAGAGGCACCAACATGCCAGCAATGCGGCAAGCCCACACGCATCTGGAAAGGCAAGCCACAAAAATTCTGCTCGCCACCCGCCGGTCGCCGTGTCTCGCCCTGCGCATCAGCCTTCAATCTCCGGGCTCGCCGAGCGAAAACCACCCGGAGCCCGGCACAACGCGTGCGCCGGGCGAGGAAGCAGCCTGAACCGGTTCGCCCAACCGGATCGGTTCTGGTGACGGCCTCTCCGCGGGCGGACGGTCATGACCTCCTGACGACGGTAACGCGCGCGGTCTCGGCGAGCCTGCCCGATGATCTGCGATCGGAGATCATCAGCGAGACGGTCGTGCTCATGCTCGAGGGGGCGAAGCTCGCAGATGCCATAGCCGAAGCCTCGAAAAGCGTCCGCAGGAACGCCGCTTCGCTTCGCTACACTAAACCGATCGACGATTGCTTTTGGCTGGCGGCGGAGCCGTCGGACTGAGGTGAGGGCCTACGGCGGCCATGCGGCCGCTTACGACTGATGCTGGAAGCGCGGCGGGGCAAAAGGCGGCGCCTCCAGTTCTGGCGTACCGGTCCGCGCCGCACGGGATGACTCTACCGGCGCGGCCGACCAGCATTCGCTCGGAGTTCTGCCGCGGCTGCGCTTAGCGATGTGCCGAGAGAGGTACGGGATCAGATGCCGTTCTAAAATTGCCCGGCGGGCAATCAAACATCGAGAGATTTATCAGGAGACGGCTCCTTTTGCCGATTGCCGCCGGGCAGCATGCCAACGGTCCAGGACAGATCCTGAGTTTTTCCGGTGAAAATTGCAGAGGCGATCGCAGCGATGGCCACGCAGACCAGGAAAAAGGCGATGCCTGAAAGGAAGCCGGAAAAGATGGTTACGGCAGCCGCGCATATGACCGTTACGATACAGGCGGATGCGGTGGCGATCGCACCTACATTGTAACGATCGCGCTCGTACCTCACCGCCTCACTGGATGCCCTAACGATTTCCCCAGCGACAGCAGGATCGAGCTGAACGATCCGCTCAAGGGCGCTCAGATTCGACGGGTTGATGTGCAAGTTTTGCGCGTTGACCTGCACATTGATGTTGGTTTCGGGATGGGGCCCGAAGCGCGCGGCTGGCCCACTAGGAGCAGGCGGCAACGAGTTATCGCCGTCGTCAGCTCCGCTCACCCTGCAGCACCTTCGCAATTGCGCCGTTCATATTGATCGTGCGCGCAATCGCGCTATCGAGATCGCCTCGGTCGCCGTGACCGCGCAGCAAATTAACTGCGCGCATTAGGCCGCGCATCGAAATTACATCGACCACTCCCGCCCGCGCCGGGTCGGGCATTTTCACGCGCACAACCGTTTCCTCGTTTTCAGCATCAGGTGCCAAGCGATCCTGCTCGTCAGCCAGCAAGGGATTTCTCCATTCGCCGTCCCGTTAATGGCCCGCCTCGACGCAACGCAGCGGTGCTAGCATATTTCGCGTTAACTGCCATTAACAAGGAGCCGATGGCTTCAGGCCGCATTCCTGCGCCGAAAGAATGAGCGAGAAGGTTTACCGCGTGCAGGCTACGCCCGCTGGCCCAGGCGAACCAACATCGTGCGCCCTGGCCTTACGGGACGTGCAAATTGCGGCCGAACAGCGGGCCATTCAAAGTGCTTGGTTGAGTCCCAGCCAAAGGTCGCGCCCACCTGACTAGGTCGGCTATCATTCCGGCCATGTGCAACCTCTACGCCCTCACTAAGAGCCAGGACGAGATCAGGCGCCTTTTCGAGGTTGAGACCGACCGGACCGGCAACCTGCCGCCGCTGCCCGGCATTTTCCCCAACACGGCCGCGCCGATTGTTCACGTCGTGGACGGTGAGCGCACCCTCTCGATGTACCGTTGGGGCATGCCCTCACCAGCCTTCGCGCTGAAGGGCAAGAAGACCGATCCAGGCGTCACGAACGTGCGCAACACGGCTTCCCCGCATTGGCGTCGCTGGCTCGGCCCGGAGCATCGCTGCCTCGCGCCCCTGACGAGCTTCTCCGAAAACGAAGCGCTGCCCGACGGATCGCATCCGCCGGTCTGGTTCGCGCTCGCGGAGGATCGGCCGCTGGCCTGCTTCGCTGGCATCAAGACCGAGGGCTGGACCTCGGTGCGCAAGGTGAAGGACGGCGGGACGACGGATGACCTCTACGCCTTCCTGACCACCGAGCCGAATGCCGAGGTCGGTGCAGTGCATCCGAAGGCAATGCCGGTGATCCTAACGACCGATGAAGAGCGGGAGGTATGGGTGCGGGCGCCTTGGTCCGAGGCGAAGGCGCTTCAGCGCCCGCTGCAGGACGGGTCGCTGATGGTCGTGGGGCGCGGCTCGAAGCACGATGAGGGCTGATGGCGGACCCTGCCAAGGCGAAAACGACCCAACCAAGGCATGAAAAAGCTCCAGCCCACGCTGTTCTATGAGATCTCCGCGCATCTGCCGCTCTTTGACGGCTTGCCAGAAGAAGCTATCGACCGCCTCGGTGCCGGCGGCTACGGACGTGGACTGCTGACGGCCTCGCTTCGGGCTCGACTGCGCAAGGCCGGTTTCACCGACATGGCAGCGCTGGCGCTGGCAACGCCGGTTGAGCTCATGGCGGTGCGGAAGATTGGCCAGGTACGGATTGAGGCGATCCGAGCTCACTTGCTGGGCGAGATCGCGCGGCTCGTCCCAGGCGCAAGGGTCGACCACAACAAGGATACAACCGACAAGCGGCGCCTGGACCGGCTGCGCGCCATGCCGGGCGGACGGTTCGGCTGGGCCGGCGAGACCTGCGCCGAGCTGGCGTTGCGTCGGTGCGTCGATATCAGGGCTGAACTCGATCTCTCTGCGGCCGACCTCGACTCGATCGTCGCCGCTCTCACCCTGGCGCTGCTGCCGGAACGGCCACGGGCGCTATCTGTTTCGGCTGCGTCCGAAACTGATGCAGTGCGGGACACAAGGAGTGCACGACAGCGCGCCGGGCTGCTGCGGGAACGAGACCGCGAATGGGACGAGGCTGCGCCCGGCCGCTCCGGTTGAAATGGGCCGAGGCCAAGCGCCTTGACCGGCATTAGCGGCCGGGGGGCTCGGCAGGCAAGTCCGCGACCGTCAGCGCTTGGGTCGAACTTCGTGCGTCACCGCGTCGTAAAGCTCCTGCGTGTCGATCAGGGGCTTTGTGCTGCTGTTTCCGCGCGAGCGCCGGGCCTTTACGGTCGAGGCAGCCAGCGGTGTGAACCCGCCCGACCGCATCTCCTTCTGGACTGCATCGGCCCCAATCGCGCCAGCATCCTCCAAGGCGTCGTGTATCGCCGTGCTGGCCGTCTTGAGCGAGGCGGTATCCTTGAGGGCCGCAACCGCGCCCGCGCGGAGCCGGGCAATCATCGCTGACTTCGCTCGGTCCATTCCAGGGCCGAGGAACGGGCGGGACGGCAGGTTCGTCGCCGGGTCGCCCGCCTCCATCACGTAGCCAATGGCCGCGTTCGACAGATCGCTGCCTGCGTGCGACGGTCCGCCCTCGGGGATGCCAACGATTACCTCCTCCCGCGAAAGGGCAAGGATTGCCTTCAGCAGCAGGGGCACGTCATCCTGAACGACTTTAACGGACATGGGCCGCACCTAAAATCTCGCCGGCGCTTCTCGACAACGCGTGGGGGCATCCCAAGTTTTTGGGGATGCGCGCCGCCTTCACCCTCACAGCCGCCTTGATCCTCGCACCGCTCGCCGCGTTAGCCGAGCCGTCACGCTGCCTGATCGAGGTGGATGGAGAACCATATGTTCTCGGGCGGTGTAACGTCGACACCGCTGAGGAGGGTCGGTCGGTTTCAATCGGTGGCGGCCCACGTAAGGTAGCGTCACCGTTCTTTGCCGACGTATCAATGGGCGATGACGGGAAGTGGCTCGCCTCTTGGAGCAAAGAGCCCGGATCAACACATGCGCACGCAGCCCTCGGCGAGATGATCAAGCGGGGCGCATGCTGGACCAATGATCGGGCAAAGCTCTGTGCGTGGCCGATGTCTGCGAAGGGGCCTAGCGCCGGTATGATGAACACCCGCCCGCGCTAAACCCGCGCTGCCGCATCACGCCCCCCCGCCGATTTTTTTGAGAAGTGCACTCAGGACCGACAACGGCTGGCCGACATCGGTATGCACTCCCGCCCCGGCCCCGAGAGAGACCTGCACGACCACGTCCATCGCGGCCCGCGCCTGCGGCTGCACCAGCGTGGCGAGCACGCCCTGAACCGGCGTCGGCTCGGCCCAACTCGGCACCGCCAGCGCGCCGCCGACCGCCGAAGCGATCCCGAGCATCGGCGCCGCGGCCTGCCCCTTGGTAATGGCGTCGGCGCTGTCGGCCACGATGGCGCGCAGCGTGTCCGCGTGCTGTCGGAGGTCGCAGCGGCAGCATCCGGATCCAGTGCGCCCGATATGGACTGCTGCACGGTGTCGTCGATCAGCGCCTGCGTCTCGGCGAGCGTCGGAGCGCTGGTGACCGGTCCGGCGGCGCGGGCGTAGCTCATGGCCGGCGGCGCGCCGTCACCGAGCATCCCGGCCATGTTCCCGTGCGCTACGAGGTCGAAGAAACCCTGAGGATCGGCGCCGAGGCCGGAGAGGTGATCGCCCGCAGCCTTCAGCGCGCCGACGGCCTCGCCAATCCCGCCTGCGCCCGACAACGCATTCACGAGCCCGGCCCCGGCCCCGCCGAGCGCCGCCTGTACCTGCGCGACGGCACCCTGCACCTGCGCCTGGACCTGGCCGGCAATGGCCGCGACCGGGTTCTGCATGATGCTCGACAGGTTCCCGTCCTGCATCACCTGCGACAGCAGCCCGCCGATCCCGCCAAGTCCCATGCTCTTGGTCACCGGCAGCTTCTCGGCGATCACCGACCCGGCCTTGGCGAGCGGCGAGCCGGCGATGAGCCCGAGGGCCTGAGAGAGTCCGAATCCGGCCATCAGCAGTTCAGCAGCACCTTGGTGGCGAGCGAGGAGACCGCGCCGTCCACGACGACGTGGCTCGATCCACCCTTGGACGCCGCGACGCCCTTGCCCGTGACGGCGAGCAGCGCGCCCTTGAGCGCGGACATGACGCCGCCCGAACTCACGTTGTGGACCGCCTGCTCGCGAGCATGGGTGACGCCCTCGTCGGACCAATCGCTTACCGTCTTGTGGTCGTCGGTGCGGGTCTGGGCAGAGTCGGCGCTAATGTTCTTCAGGTCGCGCGGCTTCGAGCGGATGCCGGGGATGAACATAGGGTCCGAGAGATCGTTCTGCCGACCGTCGACTTGAGACTGTGTCCCGCCCAGCTCGCGCCAGTTGGCGAACGACCGCGAGGAGAAGATCGCTATACCCTCGTCGTCGCTCTTGATCGGAAAGGTCGAGGTCTTGCCGCCGCCACTGGCGAACTGGACGGGGGCCTCGAGGTCGGGGAAGTCGATCAGCTTCGTCGTCCCGTCGGGCAGGATCTGCGTGGCCTTGATCGTCGGCCGGATCAAGACCGTCTTGCCATCGCTGTCCTTCAGCACGCGCACCGGTAGGGCGAACTGCATGTCCGACATATGCGACTCGACCGCGATCCGCAGTGCTTCTTCCAAGTCGAGGCTTTCCAAGGCGCCCATGGCCACCCTCCGTGTTGTTCCTGCTCAGATCGTCGGTGCGGCGGGCGAGGCCCCTTCAAAGGAGAGCGTTCCTGCGAATGCACCGGGGCCGTAGCTGCCGAAGAGCCCGAGGTTTCCGGGCAGTTGGCTGGGCGCGAGCCCCGTCAGTCCTGTCGCCGATCCTCCGGGAAGGATCGTTCCGTCCCCGAACTGGAAATCTCCCGTGCCGGCGTCGGCCCCGGAGGGGAGAAGCCCCAGCGAGTCGGGTCGCCCCGTGAAGCCGTCGTAGGGCTGTAGCTGCTTCGTGCCGGAGTCCGTCGTAGCGGCGGTGGCCTCGGGCTGCGCCTGCTTCGACTGATCGGCGGCCGGCTTCGCATCATTCTGGCTGCTTGCGGATCGGCTCAGCGTCGTCGTCAGGATGACTTCTCGCATTCCCACTACGACCATCAGAGCGTGCTCGCTCTGCCGATCGGTGATGACGTCCAGCCCCGAAATCAGCATGTTCCTGTATCGGCGCTTGCCCGTGTAGACCGTGAAGGGCCGGCGCGAGGCCTGGAGCGCGAGCAATGCCTGATAGACGGCTTGGACGTAGCCCACGGCGCCGGCAGAGCTGTTGGAGAACCCGCACCGCATCTGAAGGGCTGCGGGCCGCTTGTATGCGTGATCGGTGATGGACGCCCCGATCTCGACCGGAAACTCAGTGACGATCAGCTCGTCCCGGTGCAACTCCTCAATGATCACATCGGGAATGATGCCGCCGAGCGATCGGTTGGGCGGGGAGATCAGCGCGTACGTCAACTCTCCAAGCAGGCTCATCAGTGCTTCTCCTGCGAGGCGGCGCGCGCGCGGTTCTCATTCTCGACGCGGACGGAAATCGACTCGTTCATCAGGGCGATGTGGCTGAGGTCGAGCGTCCCATCTAAAAGGCTCTCGAACCGGCACATACCCGACTCGACGGGCCGCAGCAGCCACGACTTACCGCCAGGGAGCTCGACGACGCTGAAGGAGAGCGAGCGGGATGCCTCGCTCTGCACATCGAACCGTTCTCGAGTGAGGTAGGGCTGAAGGTTCTCCGCGATGACGCGCGCGATGAGGCCGAGGAGCCGCGCGGCGCCGATGTCATCGAATAGAAGGTCGGCCGCCTCTACATCCCATACCGGCCGCCACTCGCCATCGGCGCCTTGGCGCGCCATTCCAGGCAGGCAGAGTGCGCACAGCCGCTCGGTCGTGCCCTCGTCCAAGGCTTCCACTGCTGTGGTGATGAGCCCGACCTGATCGAGCGCCCCTCGCGCCCTACCGCTGCGAACCCTCTCCGAGATCTGAGAGAGGAGGTTCAGGCATTCAAACTGGTCGAAGGCGTTGAGCGCGGCGCCGCGGTAGGCGTGCTCTCCGAAATTGAAGCGGATCGCGCGCATCAGGCGACAGACCGCCTGAGGTTCCGCACGAGGTCGCTCGTCCGGTATCCCTGTACCTCGCCGATGCGATCCGCAACCCGCCTGCCGTCATCCATGCCAGCGACTGAAATGGCCCCCTGATTGACCGTGATCGAGGTGCTGGACTGGCTGTTGCTAGCCGGCGGCGCGCTCGGCTGCATCAGGCCGGGCATGTTGCCGTTCACGGCCCCCTTGAGACCGCCAGGCAGGATGTCGTCGGCCGTGAGCCTTGGGGCCTGAGGCTTATCGGTTTCTGGGGCAGGGCGCCCGCGAAACTGCTTCTCCCAGAAATTGGCTCGTTGGCCGCGGCGGAGAGCTTCTCCCTCCTTATCCAGCGGGCGCTCAAAGTGACGGGTGCCGAGCGCAGCCGCCTCATCCGCCTTCGCGCCCATAATGCGCTTCCACGCGCGCGCGGCCTGCGCGTCGCCCCCCTGGAACTCCCAATAGGCCCCGCGGAGCTGATCCAAGTGGGTGCCGTTCGAAATGTCGATGCCGAGGGCGCGCTGAATGGCGGCCCGGCGGTCAGGGTGGTGTTGAAAGGCGCCATGAGCCCGTCTGCCGTCGCCCCGCGCCCGCGGATTGAAGTGGCTCTCCCCCTCCTCCATCGCAACGAGACCGGCAGCCGCCTCGTGCGGCACGCCCTTGCTCCTCCAAAAATTGTAGCTCTCCAAGGCTCCGGAGGCGCCGCCGCCTGTCCCGCCGATGTCCTCTCCCGACGTGGCAGTTGACCCGCTGTTGCCACTCGTCGCGGACGCAGGCTCACCGCCGAGCCACGTGGGCATGTTCTTCTTCCACCAACGCTTACCAGCGCCGCCGCGGCTGTTCAGTTCCTCGTCGGCCTTCCGCCGGGCCGGATCGGAGTCGAGGGCGCCCTTGTACTCCTCCGGCGTCATGTGCCCGCCACCGGAGGCGGCAAGTCCGGCGATCACCGGCAGGCCGAGAGTGCGCAGCAGTCCGGTCCAACCCTTGCCGAGCATCCCGAAGGCGCCGAGGAGCTTAGTCAGCCACGTCCCGACCACGAAGGCCGCGAACACCTCCAAGGCGGTCTTGAGCTTTTCCACGTCGGCGGTGAACTCGCCCGTCTTCTCATCCACCTTGCCGAGGCTACCCAGCAGCGCGTCTAGGAACCTCTGCGTCCGCTCATCGGTCGCGAGCTTGATGAAGGCTTCCGCGAGCTGCAGGGCGACCTGCGCCAGCTTCGAGACGATGCCGGCGATCTTGTCCCCGTTCGTGTCGACAAACTCCATGAACCGCTTGAAGGCGTTGTTCTGCTCGTTGAACAGTCGCGACGCGATCTTGGCGCCGAGCACTTCGAGGCTGGAGCCGATGCTGCGGAACGTCGTCTGAAGCGCGTTGGCGTCGGCGGCGGCCTTATCCGGATCGAGCCCGGCCTTGCGCAGCTTGTCCCGGTATTCGGTGGTGAATTTGTCCACGCCCTGGATCAGCGCTCGGCCGGTCGCGTCGTCGATCCCGAACATCTCCAGATAGAGATGCTTCGCCTCTTGCGACTGGCTCCGCAGGGCACGACCGAACTCCTGCATCAGCTCGGTGGCGTCGCGGCGCAGCCCCTGCGCATTGCGGGTGCGGATGCCGAGCCGCTCCAGAACCTCGTAATAGCCGCGGTTATTACGCAGCGTGCGGGCAAAGTTCTCCATTGAGGAGTTAGCCGCGCTCGCGTTCGAGCCCATCTGCGACAGCCCGTAGGACAACGCCTTGATGTTGGCGGCCGAGGCCCCCATCCGCTGCGCGCTGTAGTAGAGCTGATCGAACCCGCCCGAGACCTTCGCCGCCCAGACGTTGATGCTGAGGAAGGCCGATTGAACCGCCACGCCGAGGGCGGCGACCGTGCGGGTCGTCCGGCCGATTGACGCCTCGAAGTTCTGGAACGCGGCGTGATCGACCCGGGCACCGAGGGAGATTACGAACGCCTTCAGGACATCGGACATCGCATCACCTCGGCACGTACTGCAGCAGGTTCTCGGGGGTGAAGCCGCTTCCGTCCGCCGCGAGGCACGTCATCTCATTGAACCAGGGCGCGGCTGGGCCACCGTGTGTGTCGCCGATCCGGTTCAGGACGATCACCTTGTAGATGCCGTCGGACGCGATGCTCGGGAGCTTCGATTCCGTGACCGGGCCGCCGACGGTCAGGTCCGGCGTGGCGCGCTGGATCGAGGCGTTGTTCAGCCGGATGAGCTTGTTCGGCCCCATGCGGGGATCCAGCAGAGACCGCACGACGATGCCGCCGGGCGTCTGCGTCGGCAGGCCGATCAGCCCGGTCTCCGAGTTCAGGGGCAGCGGCCCGTTGGGAAGCGGCTTGTTCTTCTCGACGATGGTCAGCTCGCCGTTTTGAATGGACCATTGCGTGCCCGTCGCCACCGCCAGCCGGCGCAGGATCTCCCGCGAGTTGCCAAACAGCACCCGCGGACCGTTCATCTTGGTCGGGGGCAACGGGCAGATGTAGCCGAGCCTGACACCGAGCGCCTTCATGGGCGCGAAGGCAGCATCCACCTGATCCCGATAGGTGTGCCCGGCCGGCAGGGAACGGCTCACCACGGCGTGGTTGTACGCTTTGTCCCCGTCTCCGCAGAAGATGTCCAACCGTTTATCGACGGGGTTCTCTTGGCCGAAGCGGGCGAACTTGATGTTGCCCTGGAAGACGACGCCCGAGTTAGCCTCGTAGCCGGCCCTCAGGGTGACGTCGGTGAACTGCTTGTCGATGAACTTGTTCGCCGTCTGGCGGCTCACGTTGTAGATGCTGATCTCCGCGACGTTCGGGCGTTGTGTCGTCGTCTGCTCCACGACGAAGGTGACGCGCAGGCGGGACAGGTCGAGTTCCCCGCCGCCGCCCGAGACCGTCAAGCCAATGTCGCGGATGTACTGCAGCACTACGTGGCGCCCCCGGCCCCACCGTCGAAGCCCGGCAGGCCGAGGTTCGGCAGATCATCCATCAATTCGTTGAACGTGGCGGCGAGGACGTGCCCGGCGATCGAGAGGATTTCCCCGGCCGTCAGATCCGCCGCCGGGTTGCCGGCATGCCCCGGGACCACCTCCCAAGCCCGCCGCGGCTCGCCGAAGCGGCCGACGAACTGGCATTGGCTCAAGCAAGCCTCCAAAACGTGGTTGGTGTCTGCATCGGACAGTTCGGCCAGTGCCTCGACTAGGGGCTCGAACGATACGGAGGTTCGTGCGGGGGACTCCATTGCGGCGATCTCCCGGGCGGCCCGCAGCGCATCCTCGGGGTTGGCAGGGTCGAACTTCACCGCTGAGGTTTTGTCCGCGATGTCGTCCCCCCTGCCGGCGCGCATGGTCTGAACGGCCAAGAGGACCGGTGCGAGGCGTCGCGCGACGTGTATCACCGAGAGCGGCTTCATGCGCCGCGCGGTCACCTTCATTCCGCCGACGGCGAACGTGCTCGAGCCGGTCAGTTGCTCAGGCGAAATCGGCATCGGATCCACCCTTCACGAAGATCAGGCTGGCATCGGCGAGGTTGGAGAAGCCCGGCGGCTCGCCGTCGAGGGTCTTGACGTAGAGGCCCGCCCCCGTGCCGCCGATGTCGAGGTGCTGGTGCTGGGCAAGGAGGTTCTGCGCCGGCAGAAGTGGGGTGCCGCATAGGATCGGTGTGCCCGCCGCGTCCGCGATGTCGAGCGTCCAACCGCCCTCGTCGGCATCGTTGAAGATCAGCCTCAACGTATAGGTCACACCCTGAAGCGTGATCTGAAACCGTTCGGGACGGCCGTTCAGTGGGATGGTGTATAGGGGCAACTAAGTGTCTCCTGATTGATCGGAGATGGCCAAGCGCTTGCCTTGCTGCGCTGTTACGGCTCCCCGAAGCTGCTTGCGGGTGAAATCCGAAAGGCTCATCCCGGCGCGCTCGGCTCCGCGGCACAGCGCGGCACGAAGCTCATCGTCTACACGGATGTAGAGATGAGACGACATGGGCGGGCCGGTGCGTGGAGCCGGAATCATGCTCAAGCAATAACACGAAGCGATTTTCATGTCTTGCTTTGTATTGCTACGTCAAATTGCTATATATTCATTGAACGTATTTAGATGTGCGACAACGTGCTTGTAAGTACGGTATTTTACGACAATTTTTTGTCAGTTGATCGAAGCATTTTCAGATCCTTGGCCAGCCCCTGAAGGAAGCGCTTCGTCCCGCTTTGCAACGCATCCTCAATTCGAGCCATCTTGTCGGGGCTGTCGTACCACTTCGTTTCATCCTGGACGATTTCATCGACCGCGCGTTGGATGCGCCCAAAGTGTAGGGCGAAGGCTAACGCGGCATCGTGCCCATCCTCCCCGCCCCATACACGCAACAGCAGGTTCTTGCTGGCCGCCTCCGATTGCCTGACTGCGGCTTCGGCGGCGGCGCTGGCGGCAGCCTGGATTACGCTCGGCATTTCCACCGATTGAACGACACGGTGTTCGAGCTCTTCGCTGAGGGATCGCCCGTTCGCCTCTGCGGCCTCCCACACCTTGGCGTGAACCGGCTCCGACAAGCGGAACATCAAACTTAGCCTCTTGGCCTTGTTCGCTTTGCGGCGACCGCTCTTCGTGCTGCCGGTTGTTGGCTCGGGCTTGTCAGACACGTGCGCACCGCTCCTTCCGGCCAACTACGGCCTTATCCGCTGTAGTTCTATAAAACAGCCTTGACCTACGCCGTCAACCGGACCCATAACGTATGCGCTGTAATTCTACCGCGTTTTTGGAGGTCCAATGGACAGCGACATCCTGAAGGTTCTGACCCTTGCGGCCGTCGATGTCCGCGTCGCGGGGCGCGTGCTGGGGCTTGGAAGGGACGCCACCTATCGCGCCGTCCACGATGGTTCGCTCCCGACGGTCAAGGTCGGCGGGCGCTACCGCGTCCCGACTGCGAAGCTTCGTGAAATGCTGGCGCTTCCGCCCGCTCCGCCCCCGGCGTCGATCGCGGCCTGAGGGCTTCCGCCGCTGGCGGGTTGATGCCCGCCGGCATCTGCAACGCCTTGAGCGAACAAAAAACGGCCCCACACGAGGGTCGCTCGCCGGGGCCGTAAAGGTCAATTCTGCATGACCAGATGTAGTCGAAACGGCCCGCGTCGGCAATCCATCCCGACACTTCCGCCTGATCTTCCTTCAACCGAGAGTTTGCGGGTCAAGCGCGTGCTCGGCCGCGTCCGCAGTCCGGCGCTGGCCGCCGTCATCGCGGCGCATGCTTTCGCGAGGCCAGAGCATTGGGGAGGCGACCGATGAGCGCCCCCCGCACCGTTGCCACTCTGCGCAAGAACGGAACGCAGGAGATCCGCGTCACCGTCGCTGCGCAGGCGGGCTACAGCTTCGTTGATGTGCGCGTGTTCGAGGCCGCCCCTAGGAGCCGGGGCGAGCCGAAGGCCACGAAGTCCGGCGTGTGCATCGTCAGTGGCCAACTCCCCGCACTGATCGAGGCCCTGCAGGCTGCCGAGAGGGAGATGTCGCGATGACGGCCGCCCCGATCGGGCCGCACGACATCGACTCCGAACAGGCCCTGCTCGGCGCCGTCATCCTCAACGGTGAAGCCATCGACAAGGCTCGCCAGTACGTCCGGCCCGAAGACTTCCTTGAGGAGGTCCACGGGCAAATCTTCGAGGCAATGTGCGTCCGGCGCGATGCCGGGGAGCCGATCGACCGCCGGATGATGCTCGCGGTGCTGGGCAATGCCGATCTGGGCGGCACGAGCGTCAGCGCCTATCTCGCACGGCTCGTGGCTGAGGCGACGACTGTTATCAACGCGCCCGGCTACGCCCGCGCCATCGCACACGCCGCACGAATGCGGAAGGTCCTGGCGACCGCGCAAGAAGCCGCATCCGCGATGATGGACGGCTCGATACGCGACCCGTCGGCCCACGCTGCCCACATGATCGAGGCCCTGGACGAGATCGCGAGCGCCGGCCTCGCCGAGCACGCGCGCCGCATCACGCTCGGGCAGGGCATGTCGGGCGTTCTGGATCGGATCGACGAAGCGCGCGCCGGTCGGGTGCAGCCTGGCGCCCCGTTCGGTGTGCCCGCCCTCGACCGGAAGACCCTCGGCATGCGGCCGGGCCAGTTCATCGTGCTCGCCGGCCGGCCGGGCATGGGCAAGACCACCGCAGCGCTGCACTTTGCGCTGACCGGCGCCCGACGGTCCGGCCCCATCGCGTTCTTCAGCTTGGAGATGGACGGCAACGAGCTGTCCGAGCGGATGCTGTCGGCCCTCGCCTACGACCCGCGCGCACGGGAGCCGATCAGCTACCGCGCCATCGCCGAGGCCAAAGGCCTGTCCGACGAGGCGCTGTTTCGCCTGCACGACGCGCAGCGCGACGGCGCCGACATTCCGCTCTGGATCGAACAGCAGGCCGGACTGACGCTGGCGCAGATCGCCGCCAGGGCGCGACAGATGCGACTGAAGGCCGAGCGCCTAGGGCAACCGCTTGCGGCCGTGGTCGTGGACCACATCGGCCTCGTGCGCCCGTCCAAGCGCTACAGCGGCAACCGGGTGCAGGAGATGACGGAGATCTCCTCCGGGCTGAAAGGCCTCGCCAAAGAGCTTGGCGTGCCGGTGCTCGGCCTCTGTCAGCTCAATCGCTCTGTTGAGACGCGCGAGGACAAGCGGCCGGTCCTGTCGGACCTTCGCGATTCCGGCTCCATCGAGCAGGACGCCGATGTCGTGCTCAGCCTTTACCGGGAGGCCTACTACCTCGAGCGCAAGACCGACCCGACCGACGACGAAATCAACCGCCTCGCCCGGTCGATGAACCTGCTCGAGATCGAGATCCTGAAGCAGCGCGGCGGGCCGACAGCCCGCATCGAATGCTTCTGCGACGTCGCCTGCAACGTGCTGGCGGAGGCGTACCTTTGAGCCCGCTGCCGACACTGCCGCTCTTGGTTGATCGGTTCATCGCCGACACCACGCACATGGCCGTGGAGGAGGTGGGCGCGCACATTCGCCTGCTCATGTTCGCATGGCGCTCGCCCGGATGCTGCCTGCCGAACAACGATGCCCGGCTCGCCCGGATGCTCGGCTTGACCGCCAAGCGCTGGGCTTCGCTGAAACCCGGCGTGATGGCTCTATGGCAGCTCAATTCAGAGGGCAATTACACCCACAATCAGTTGACGCGAGAGCACCAATTCGTCTCGGCAAAAGTCGAGGGGAAGCGTGCCGCGGGGAAGCTTGGTGGCCGCCCTAAATCATTGAAATTGCAGGATACAACCAAAGCATCCGGTTCTGAAATTGGAAAGCAAACTGAAAGCAAATCAAAAGCACCTACACCTACACCTACAGAATCCCCCTTACCCCCTTCCGGGGGAGAGCCCGAGGGCTTTGCCGAATTCCGATCGGCCTATCCGGCCCGAAACGCCACGTTCCCAACGACGCTGGCACGAAAGCGCTGGCTCGAGGCGCTAAAGCGGGGGACTAGGCCGGAGGAGATCATCGCAGGGGCGAAAGCTTACGCCGCAGAGCAGCGACGCATCGGCAAGGTCGGCACCGAGTACGTGAAGACGGCCGACTCGTGGCTGTACAAGCAGATCTGGCGCGACTTCACCGAAGCTGCGCCGCCCAAGCCCGCCGCTCAGGCTGCGCCACCCGTCGCCGACGACACGTGGCGTGACCGGGTGAAGGTCTGGCGCGCCCGCGGCGGCCACTGGCCCTGGCGCCCGAGCGCCCCGCCCGACGATCCCCGGACGCTCGTGCCGCAGCACATTCTCGCCGAGTTCGGTATGGGCCCGCGGTACGCTGGCCAGGGCCCGGCATCGACGGGAGCGGGCCGATGACCGCTGATCTCTCCACCTTCGCCAAGGTGCGCGCCCTCCACGACAGCGCGACCAGCCCGGGCGAGAAGGCTGCCGCCGCCGGCCGAATGAAAGCACTTGCCACGAAGGTCGGCATGACCGTCACCGAGGCGGTGTCCAAGTTGGACGCACCGATGGCGCCCCCGGCGGCTCCCCGCAGCATCTTCGAGGATCTCTTCAACACCCCAGAGTTTCGTGCGCAGCGTGCTGAACGCCAGCGTGAACATGCCGATCGCCGCGCCGCTGCCCTGGCCGAGTACGGCAGCGAGGATGCGGTGTGGGAGCCTGGCGACCGCGAGCAGGCGCTTGAGGCTGCTTGCCACCCCGTTATCGTCTGCAAGCCAATCATCAACGGCGAGATGGACACCCTGCAAGGCTGGGACGGCGGCAGGTGGGCTCAGCTGCCGCCTGCGGCACAGGCTGCCGTCTCCAGCGCCTATGCGCCTCCCGCGTCGGTGTGCGAGGCCTGGGCCGAGTTCCGGTACTGGGAAAAGATCGCTGACGACCGCGTGGCCTTCTCCGAGCACCACGATCACGATGTGAGGGTGCGGGGCCGACTCAGCTTCATTGAGCACCTGCTGGACACCATGCCGGCTCGGTCGATGGGCGATCTCCGGGCGCGCCTCGACTGGATGCAGCACCTGCATGATCGCGGCTGGAACCGCGGCGACCCGGAAGACGGCGAGCTACTGGCCGCGCTCCGCGCCGACACCGAGCGGATGGGCGCGCGGCTGCGGGAGCAGGATGCGGCCGATGTCCAAAATGGACAGGGCAAGGATGGGGTGGCGAATTTGCACCCCACCGATGGCCAGGGGCCGGCACCGGGTGCGGACCCTTTGACCTCCCCCGATCCGGGGACGTCAAATTCAGGCGTCCAAATTGAACAGGAGCAAGGGGGTCGCGATCCGATACCCCCTTCGCCCGCCGGGCCGGAGTTTTACGAGGAAGTCGTAAAACCCACCTCGGGCTCGGCTGCCGTCCAATCTGGACGGGCCGAGGGGTACTCAGATTGTGAGTACCCCTCCCGCCGCACCAACGCGGACAAGCGCCGCGACGTGCTGGCGCTCCTGAATGTGGGCGTGGCCCATAATTCCCCGCTCACGAATCGCGAGATCGCCCGCCGAGCTGGCGTCTCCCCCACCACCGTCGGCGCCATCCGCAGGAGGCTCGCATGATCGCGCGCGATCGCCGCCTCGCCGACTTGCTGCCGGTATCGCTTCCACCGCGGGGCCTCTCGCGCGTCGAATCGGCCGCCTATGTCGGTGTGTCGGCCTCCCTGTTCGACATGATGGTGAAGGATGGCCGCATGCCGCCGCCGAAGCGGATCAATGCCCGCACCGTCTGGGACCGGCTCAGGCTTGACGCCGCGTTCGCCGCACTGCCCGATGGGGACGATGGCGAAGGCACCCCACGTAACGACGAATGGGGAGACCTCGCAGTATGAGCAACGAGGCCGACATGCCGGGGCGGCTCCCGCGGTACTGCGTCGAGGACGTGGATCGGCACGGCAACGTGCGGGTCTATCTGCGCCGTAAGGGCTGGCCGAAGGTGCGCCTGCCCGGTGTGCCGTGGACCGAACCGTTCATGGAGGCATACCGGGCGGCGCTCGAAGGCACGCTCGAGGAGCAGCCGAGGGACCGGCACGCGACGCTGTCCGACACGTGGAAGTGGCTCTGCCAGCAGTACGTGGCCTCGGCCAAGTTCAAGACGCTCGACCCGGTGACGCAGCGGCGGCGGCGCGCACTGCTCGAAGCCACCTACGACGAGCCGACCAAGCCGAACGCGAAAAGCGTCTTCGCCGACTTTCCCTTGGCACGCCTGACGCCGGCCGCGATCCGGATCCTGCGCGACCGCAAGGCCGATGTGCCCGACGGAGCGAACAACACGATCAAGGCGATCCGGGCGACGTTCAAATGGGCGGTGCACCCCGAGGTCGCGCTCGCCTCGCACAACCCGGCACGCGACGTGACCTACATCGCGACGGCCTCAGAGGGCTTCCACACATGGAGCGTCAACGAGGTAACGCGATTCATCGAGCGCCATCCACTCGGCAGCCGCGCCTATCTCGCCCTATGCCTTCTGCTCTTCGCCGGCGGCCGCCGCTCCGACGCCGTGCTCTTCGGGCGCCAGCACCTGCAGGGTGCGTGGCTGCGCTATACCCAGCACAAGGGTCGCAACGCCAAGCCGATGACGCTGGAGGTGCCGGTGCTACCGGCCCTGCGTGCCGCCATCGAAGCCTGCCCGAGCCAGAACCTCACCTTCCTCGTGACCGAGCGCGGCAGGCCGTTCACGTCGAATGGATTCGGGAACTGGTTCAAGGACCGCTGCCGCGAGGCCGGTCTGCCGCATTGCTCCGCCCACGGCCTGCGTAAGGCCGGCGCGACACTGGCCGCCGAGAATGGCGCGACCGAGCGGCAGCTCATGGCGATGTTCGGTTGGCGGACGTCGAAGATGGCCGAGCACTACACCCGCAAGGCCGAGCAGAAGCGGCTCGCCGGGGGCGCCATGCACCTGATCGACTTCGATCGGAAGGGGGAGGGGAGTGCCCCACTTTTCCCGGTCAGAAGAACCGGTGGGACTATCAGCGGAGAAACCGCAATGAAATCAATGGTGATTTCAGCGATTGGTGCCCAGGAAAGGACTCGAACCTTCACCTCTTGCAAGACTGGTACCTGAAACCAGCGCGTCTACCAATTCCGCCACCTGGGCGCCGGACCGTTGCCGGTCGGCGATGGGGTTCGTTTAGGGGGCGGCGGCGAAGGCGTCAATCGCTGTTTCGCCGCCGCCGGTCAAAAATCCCGAAGAGGGGGATTCGCGCGGCGCGGGGGCAACACGCCCGTGCCGCGCGTCGGGGCGCGGCTCAGCCGCGCCACTCGCGGATGTCGACGAAGCGGCCCGCCACCGCCGCCGCCGCCGCCATCGCCGGGGAGACGAGGTGAGTGCGGCCGCGCGGGCCCTGGCGGCCCTCGAAGTTGCGGTTCGAGGTCGAGGCACAGCGCTCGCCCGGCCGCAGCTTGTCCGGGTTCATGCCGAGGCACATCGAGCAACCGGGCTCGCGCCAGTCGAAGCCGGCATCCTTCAGGATGCGGTCGATCCCCTCGGCTTCGGCCTGCGCCTTCACGAGGCCGGAGCCCGGCACCACCATCGCCGAGACGCCGTCATGCACCTTGCGGCCCTCGACCATCTTGGCGACGATCCGCAGATCCTCGATGCGGCCGTTGGTGCAGGAGCCGATGAACACCCGGTCGAGGGTGACGTCGGTCATCCGCGTGCCCGGCGTCAGGCCCATATAGGCCAGCGCCTTCTCCTTGGACTGGCGCTTGTTCTCATCCGCGATCTGGGCCGGATCGGGCACCGTGCCGAGGATCGAGACGATGTCCTCCGGAGACGTGCCCCACGAGACCAGCGGGGGGAGGTTCGCGGCGTCGAGACGGATCTCGCGGTCGAAATGCGCGCCCTCGTCGGTGGCCAGGCTCTCCCAGTAGCGGCGGGCGGCGTCGAACGCGGCACCCTTCGGCGCCTTCGGACGGCCGTTGACGTAGGCGTAGGTGGTCTCGTCGGGGGCGACCATGCCGGCGCGCGCGCCGCCCTCGATCGACATGTTGCAGATCGTCATCCGGCCCTCCATCGAGAGGGCGCGGATCGCCTCGCCGGCATATTCGATGACGTGGCCGGTGCCGCCGGCGGTGCCGATCTCGCCGATGATGGCGAGCACGATGTCCTTGGCGCTGACGCCCCGCGGCAAGGTGCCGTCGACCGTCACCCGCATGTTCTTGGCCTTGCGCTGGATCAGCGTCTGCGTGGCGAGGACGTGCTCGACCTCCGAGGTGCCGATGCCGTGGGCGAGCGCCCCGAAGGCGCCGTGGGTCGAGGTGTGGGAATCGCCGCACACGATCGTCTGGCCCGGCAGGGTGAAGCCCTGCTCCGGCCCGATGATGTGGACGATGCCCTGACGCTGGTCGAGGGCGTCGTAGAACTCGATGCCGAAGTCGCGCACGTTCTCGGCGAGCGCCTCGAGCTGCGTGCGGCTCTCGGGATCCTCGATGCCCTTGGAGCGGTCCGAGGTCTGGACGTTGTGATCGACCACCGCCAGTGTCTTGTGCGGCGCGCGCACCCCGCGGCCGGCGACGCGAAGCCCCTCGAACGCCTGGGGGCTCGTCACCTCGTGCACGAGGTGGCGGTCGATGTAGAGGAGGGCGGAGCCATCCGGCTCGACATCGACGACGTGGTCGTCCCAGATCTTGTCGTAGAGGGTGCGCGGCGCGGTCATGGTGCAGCTATTCTGACGGGTTGAAGGCTCCATCGCGGAAAACGCCTCGACCGGGCCGCGGGAAACCATGCGGCCGGATCGTGGGGAGTATCCGGAAGACCTCTTGTTTAATGCTCCTCGGGCGATTTCGGAAGGGTGGCCGCGCACATGCGGCGCGCATGACACTTTTGCGGCCCACTCGCCCCACCGGCTGGACCGGCACGCGCCGCAGCGATACTCCCGGCCACTCCTTTGTTGATTTCTTCTTTGCCGACCTCTGGGAGTCCGTAAGCCGGTGCCACCAGCCGAGACGCCCGACATCCTCCTGATCCGGCAGACCCGCCCCGATGTGGCCGAACGGCTCGCCGAGCGTTTCCGCCTGCACCGCCTGGAGGAGGCGCCCGACCGCGAGGCCTTCCTCGACGCGGTGGGGCCACGCATCCGGGGGCTCGCGGTGGGTGCCATGTGCCCGATCGATGCGGGGCTGTTCGACCGGCTGCCGCAGCTCGAGATCGTGGCGAGCTTCGGCGTCGGCTACGACACGATCGACGCGGTCGAGGCGCATCGCCGCGGCATCGTCGTCACGCACACGCCGGACGTGCTCTCCGACGAGGTGGCCGATCTCGCGCTGGGCCTCCTGCTCGCCACCCTCCGCCAGATCCCGCAGGCCGACCGCTACCTGCGCGCCGGGCGCTGGCGGGAGGGCAGCTTCCCGCTCACCACGAGCCTGCGGGGGCGCCGGGTCGGCATCCTCGGGCTCGGGCGGATCGGGCGGGCGATCGCCCAGCGGCTCGAAGGGTTCGGCGTGCGGATCGCCTATCACGGGCGCACGCCGCAGGCGGATGTCGCCTATACCTATCACGGCAGCCTGCTCGGGCTGGCGCAGGCGGTCGACACGCTGATCGTCGCCGCCCCCGGGGGCCTCGACACGAACGGGATCGTCGATGCCGGGGTGCTGGCCGCGCTCGGGCCTGACGGCATCGTCGTCAACATCGCCCGCGGCAGCGTCATCGACGAGGCGGCGCTGATCGCCGCGCTGCAAGCTGGGACGATCCTCGGGGCGGGGCTCGACGTGTTCGCGAACGAACCGCAAGTGCCGCAGGCGCTGATTGATCTCGATCGAACCGTGCTGCTGCCGCATGTCGGCTCGGGCTCGCACCACACCCGTGCGGCGATGGGCCGGCTGCTCATCGACAACCTGTTTTCGTGGTTCGATGGCAAGGGGCCGGTGACGCCCGTGCCGGAAACGCCCTGGAAGGGCCAGCGATGAGGGGCCCGACGATGACGCGCATGGCACGGGCAGGCGTTTTGACCGCAGCGTTGGTCGCCGCCCTGGCCGCCCTGCCGCCGAGTGCGGCCCGGGCGCAGGAGAGCCCACCCGCCGCGGAGCCCGCGCCCCCGGCCATGCCGGCTGAGGGAGGAGCCGGCGCACCCGCCGGGCTCGCGACCCTGCCCGAGACCCTGGCAGGAGCGGCAGGCACCTGGGATCTGTCCCTGGAGGGCGGGCGGCGGCGCTGCGTGCTGACGCTGGCCATGGAGACCGGCCCGAGCGGGCGCGCGGCGCGCTTTCCCGCCGGCTGCCGCCGGGCTCTGCCGCTCATGGCCGGCATCGGCGGCTGGCTGTTCACGGGCGAGGGCCTGCGCCTCGTGGATCGGAACCTGCGGCCGGTGCTGGCCTTCGCCAAGAACCCGGACGGGATGAGCCTCGGGGCCACCGCCGAGAACGGCGAGCGCTACAACCTCGTGCCGCTGCAGATCGCGGCGATGCTGCCGCCCGCCCCCGGCGCGGCCACCGTCACGCCTGCGGCGAATGCGGTGGGGAGCGACGCGCCCGCCTCGGCCGCCGTGCCGGAGAAGCCGGCGGAGGGCCCGGCTCCGGGCCTCTACGCTCTCGATCGTGCCGAGCAGAAGGATGTCTGCCGCCTCGAATTCGCGCTGCCCCTCGAGGCCGGCAAGGACACCGCCCCCGTGCGGGTGCTGCCGGATTGCCGCGACAGCGGGATCACGGTGTTCGATCCTGTGAGCTGGCGCTTCGCCAACGGACATCTGACGCTGAAGGCGCGACGCGGCCACGCGGTGAGCCTCGTGGCGACCGGGGAGGGACGCTGGCGCCGCGACCCCGAGATCGGCGTGCCCCTGGTGCTCCGGAAGGTCGAGCCGTAGGGCATCGTCCCGAAAGGTGGGCGCCGGCTTTCGGGGTAAAGACGATGCTCTTGGTCGCGCCGCTCAGAACAGCGGCCGCAGGGCGAGGTGGAGCCCGAGGCCCAGCAATCCGACGAAGAAGCAGCGGCGGAACACACGCTCGCTGACGCGCCCCCGCACCCAGCCGCCGAGCGCCATCCCGAGCAGGGCAGGGACGAGGGCGATGAGGGAGGTGCCCGCAACGCTGAGCGAGAGGGCGCCGCCCCCGGCCAGGGCGATGGCGAGTGCGACAGTGGAGACGGTGAAGGAGAGCCCCAGCGCCTGGATCAGGTCGTCCTTGGACAGGCCCAGCGCCCCGAGATAGGGCGCGGAGGGGAACGAGGAGACGGCGGTGGCCGCCGTCACTAGGCCCGTCGCCGCGCCGATGATGGGCCCGAGCCAGCGCTCCATACCCGGCGGAACGTGGAGCCGCAGGGCGGCAAGACCGATCACGGCGTAGGCGATCAAAGCGAGGCCGAGGAAGACCGTGGCTTCCGCGCCGTAATTCCCGTGAAGGATCCCCGCCGCGACCAGCGTGCCGACGACGCTCGCCGCCAGCATCGGCCAGAGCCGGCGCAGCAGCGTGCCGAAGCGCGGGCCCGCGGCGAGCTGCCAGACATTGGTGACGAAGGCCGGCACGACGAGCAGGGCCGCGGCCTGGACCGGCGCCATGACGAGGCTCAACAGGCCCATGGCGACGGGTGGCAGGCCGAGCCCGACCATGCCCTTGACGAAGCCCGCAAGCAGGAAGGCCGACGCCGCCACGGCGAGGGGGAGGAGGTCCATGGAAAACGTCATGAGCACGTTCTGATCGGGGGAGGGGGCAAGAGCGGCGGTCAGGGTCAGTCGTGGAGTTGCATGTCGCGCAGGACCGCCTGCCGCGCGGCCTCCGCCTCAGTCTCCTTCGCGGAGAGCGGCGTGGCGGCAGGCTTGGGCCGGGCGACCGCGACCGGCGGCACGGCGGTGCAGGTACGCGGGCCGGCATCGGAGCGAGCGATGGCAACCAGCGCGGTGAACCCCGCGAGGAGAAGGGCCGCCGTTTCGAGCCGGGCGTTGCCCCAGCGGGTCGTCGTCTGTGCGTCACGTGCCATGAGCCGATTTTCGCAGCGCGACGGCGCGCGACAATGCGGAACTGGCCCGTATCAGCCTTCGGCTGAGCCGAAGCCCTTGCCGCGTGATGCGGCCTCGCCGACGATGCTCTGGCTTTTTGTTTCTGCATCGTCTTCTTCCGAAAAGCGGCGGCCACCTTTCGGGACGATGCTCCATGCGCTTCGATCTGACCGACCTGCGCCTGTTCCTTCATGTCGTCGAGGCGGAGAGCATCACCCGTGGCGCCGAGCGGGCCGGGCTGGCGCTCGCCTCGGCGAGCGAGCGCATCCGCGGCATGGAGTCGGATGGCGGCGTGCCGCTGCTGGAGCGCCATGCCCGCGGGGTACGGCCGACACCCGCGGGCCTCGCCGTGGTGCATCACGCCCGGCTCGTGCTCGGCCAGCTCGAACAGATGCGTGGCGAACTCGGCCAGTACGCAAGGGGCCTGCGCGGCCATGTGAGACTGCTGTCGATCACCGCAGCGGTCGCCGCCTTCCTGCCTGATGCCCTGTCCGGCTTCCTTGCGGCCCATCCCAGCGTCGACATCGATCTCGAGGAGCGCACAAGCCGCGAGACCGTCGATGCCCTGGCCGGCGGGCTTGCCGATATCGGCATCGTTGCCGATACGACCGATCTTGGCGCACTCGAAACCCGGCCGCTCCATCTCGACCGGATCGTGCTCGCCGTGCCGGCGGGCCATGCCCTGGCGCAGCGCAGCGGCGTCGCGTTCCGGGAGGTGCTGGACGAGCCTCTGGTCGGCCTCAGCCATGGCCGGGCGCTGCAGGCGCATCTGGCGACCCACGCCGCCCGCGCCGGCCGTCCGTTCAAGCTCCGGGTGCGCCTGAACGGGCTCGATGCGGTCTGCCGCATGGTCGAGCGCGGCGTCGGCGTGGCGATCGTGCCCGAGGCGGCAGCGCGGCGCGCGGCCGAGACGCTGGCAATCCGCGCGATCCCGATTGACGAGCCCTGGACCGTACGCCGCCTCAGGCTCTGCGCCCGCAGCTTCGCAGCGCTCCCGCCGCACGCCCGCCAACTCGCCGAGCACTTGGTCGCGCATCTCGGCGCGACCGACGATACCGGCTCCGAAAGGACAAGTCGTTTCGCGGGTCCAGGGCAGAGCCCTGCCGGACATCGGTGATCGACGCGTCAGCGGCCGAAATCAGGCGAAGCACTCGACCGATACGGGATGCCGCGGAACGCCCTGCTTCTCGAAGCAGGACAGGTTCTCGATGATGGTCGCCGCAATCGCCGCCGGCGCCTCGCGCTGTGAAGAAGGCTTGATGTCCGGTCACGTGACGTTCGGGGAGGTCAGCAGGCGTGCGACGGCATCGTTCCGGATGATCTGGTTCGACAGATCCTCGAAGAAGAGACCAGCCGCGTGAATTTCCAAGCCGCCTCGAACGGGGAGGAAGCCGACCGAGAGATCGGCGCACTCACCCGGCTTCGCGGAACCCGGGCGCTTTTCGGCAGGCCCCGATGCCTCGCTAGACGAAGCCTTCCTCGACCAAACGACTTCCCTTCGAGGTGATCTCATGTCGCTGCCCGGAGCCGCCGACGACGCGGCACCAACTCTCCGCAACGAGCACGGCCTCTACGCCGTCCGAAAGGAGGCGATAGGCAAAACCGCCATACATGCCGGGCACAGCAAACCAGATCGGTTCGTCGCCCTGAAGTTCAAGCAGCGGTCCCAGTTCCGGAAGGCGGAGGCCGGACTTGCGAACGAGGTCGTCGGCCCGGCCACGGATCACGGCGTGGAAATGTGTCTGGATTGTCGCAAGGACACCCGTCGGCACGCGGCGGAGCAGGATTGGACGCAGGATCTCGACGGCGCGCGCGTGGCCGCAACGCTCTGCGACATCGACGGGCCGCTCACCGCGCGCGTTCTGGAGCATCCGCCAGGCCCGTAATCGGATCAGCTCCTCGAGGATACTCGGTGGCGCGTTCCCATGTGCGGCCTGGTGGAGGGGCGCGAACAGTGAGAGACCACCGGGCCGCGTCGTATTCACGAGTTCGGGGTGGTCGCGCAGCAGAGTCAGCACCGTCGCCCAGTCATAGGCCTTGGCCGCATCCGCCAGCCGATGCCGTTCGGCTGCACTCCCCGCGTTCAGCACACCATCAGTTGTCACGCCGTCCCAGACCAACGACATGCGGCTTCCCCTCGTCAGAGGTTGTCTTCGTGCTGATTGAGTAGGAACACGCAATTGCGCCGTTTCGGAAGGTCACGACCGAGACGTCCCTAGCGCCGCCTGCGAGAACCGAGACATCCGCGCGAGCGACCTAAATCGGTCGGCCCCATAGGCCGACACTCCGCTCCTTCGCCGTCCATCGGACAGGCTTTGCAGCAGCGGATCGTAGCGACAGGACCACCACGCAGAGCGACTGCATGAGAGGCTTAACAAGCTGGATGACTCGGGAGCTTAATTGGCTGGGGGACCTGGATCCTGCCCTTCACGACAGCCCCAAATTTTCCTCAATAACATCAGTTGGTTAGCTTCTCATCCGCCAGGGGATTTGTAGCAGGATCGTGTGTCAGTCGGCAACCTCCATCCGGAAGCCGAAGAGTTTGGCGTAAGCGGCTGGGGCAGCTTTCGACCCTCCTCGGGCCTTAGGAAGGTCTGCTTACCGGCAGTATGATCGACGCCGAATGACTGGGTCTGGCCGTTTTCGGCTTGGCAGCCTCCGAGCAGGCAGATGCGAAAAGCGGATGTCCGTTCACCTCACACCCGAAGCAGCGACGACTCACAAGCGGACATCCGCGATCGGTTCGCACCTTCTCAGAACGGACGCCCATTTACATTACCTCGGCAGCCTGAACTAGTCAGATGTGAAGTATTTATTGCGATCAGATGCTGCAAAATCTGCCCTTTAGCGACAGGTACGGTGTGCAACGCAAGCGATCAAGAGGGTCATGACCTGACCCAGTTTGATCGCTAGCCATTGCACCGTACATCACTCTAGGTATATTCACTGTTGAGAATGGGGGGGGTCGGTACTTGCGCGTCGTGCATCTGCCCTGCGGGCTGTTCGCAAATGCGAGCGAGGCGAAGGCATTGCACGCTGTGGACCAGGCGATCAGGCGCGTCGGTCGCGAAGGGACCGCCTACGTCCTGACGAACCTCACGCACCCGAATTTGCACGGCCAAGCCGACGAGATCGACATGGTGGTGATCGGGCCCAGCGGCTCGGTGGTGATCGAGGTGAAGCACTGGGACGGGTCGGCACTGAAGCGTCATCGGGACATAGACGCCGCTGCCGAGCTCATCGTCGCCAAGGCGAAGCGCATCGCGGGCCGCCTCAAGGTCGCCGAGCCCAGCGTCGGATTCGTTCCCGCGGCTTTCCTCTTCACGCGCGAGGCGGGGTCGCTGAAGCGGAACGGGCAACAGGCCCAACACGCCTTCGGCGTCAGGGCCTACTCACTTAAGGATCTCGACGCACTGATTGCCGATGCGACGGCGCCCGGGCGGGCAGACCCAGGCCGATTGGCCGCCGCGCTTGCGCCCCGCCAGGCCGCGACCGATCCGGCACGCCCGAAGCGCCTGGCCCGGTTCGACGGCCTCCAGCTCCTCACCCCGGAGCACGAGCGCTTCGCCCGGGTCTACGCCGCCCGCGACCCCTGGAACGGCGATCGGGTAAACGTGCATCTCTACGACCTGTCTGCTGCGCCCGACGGCGAGACCGCCGAGCGCACTGAACGGCGCGCCCGCCGCGAGTTCGACGTCGTCCGCAAGTTCCAGAAGTCTCCCCACCTCCCCGGTCTGGTGGACAGCTGGCAGGCGCTCCCCAACTATGCGGGCGAGGTGTATTTTTTCAGTCTCGCGGATAGCTCCGCGCCATCTGTCGCCGAGCTCGTCAGGTCGGGAGCCTGGTCGCCCGGGCGCCGCCACGACTTCGTCAGGCGCGCCTTCGCCGCGCTCGCCGAATTCGCTAAGGGAAGCGAGCCCGGCGATCCTCCACTCGTACACCGGGCCCTCGACAACCACTGCATCCGCATTAGAGCCGACGGGACGCCGCTCTTCGCAGGTTGGCGCTGGGCCCGGCTCGCGCCGGCGCAGACCGTCAGCGGCGATGCGGCAGACGATATCGGCGCTTATGCCGCGCCCGAGGTGACGAGCGGAGGCCTCGCGGCGGCCACGCCGGCTTCCGACGTCTTCAGCTTGTGCAAGGTTCTCCTGGAAGCGTCTTGCGACAACGACGAGATGGCCGAGCTCCTTAAGATGGGTCTCGCGCACGATCCTTCAGCACGTCCGACCGCACTAGAGTTCGTCGATTTTCTTACCGAGGCGGCAGCACCTGTGACGGAGCCGGCTCCAGATGCTTCGCCGTCTCCCGCATTCTGGGATGAGGGTCACGTCGCCGAATGGAAGGGAGACCGTTACCGGGTACTGTCCGTACTCGGACAGGGCGGTGCAGGTCGCACGTTCAAGCTCGAGCAGTTGGACAGGAACGACGAGCCGATCGGCACCTATGTCGGAAAGGTCGTTTTCAACGCGGAGCTCGGCCCAGCATCGCTGGACGCATATCGACGGCTGCGCCCGCTTACCCAGCACGAGGGCCTGTCGAACGTCCTTGCGTGCAGCAGCGAGTGGCGGCCTTCCGAGCTGATGGCTCTACTGCGCTGGGTCCAGGGCGCCCCACTCGACTCTTGGCGAGGAGACCTCGACTTCCTCGCCGACCAGGCTGGCGACGAGGGCGTCGAAGCGCTTGCGCTTCGCTGGTTCGCCAGCCTATGCAACGCGCTTAACGTTCTCCATGCCCAGGGATGGCTGCATGGCGACGTGAGTCCGTCGAACATCCTAGTCGACGAGAACCGAGTCGTCCTGATCGACTACGATCTCGCGGGCGCCTCGGGGAGCGTGCCCGCCTCCCCCGGCACCGCCCTCTATGCGTCGCCCGAGCGCCGCGAAGGTAAGCCCGCCCTCGCCAGGGACGATCTCTACGGCCTAGCGGCCACCTTCTACCACGTTCTCACCGACCGGGCGCCGCCCGCCGCCGTCGGACCGAGCGGTCTACCCTGGTTCGCCGAAGAGCGGACCAAGTGGCCGACGGTAACTGCCCTCCTCGACAAGGCCATCGCACAGGACCCAGAGATGCGGTTCCGCGATGCTGCGGACGCCTTGCGCTGGCTTCTGGCCAGGGAGACAGCCAGCGGCAGCACGGCGCCCGCACCGCCCTTTCCCGAGCTCGAAGCCGGTCCCTTGCGGCCTAATGTCGTCGATCGGGTGAAGGATATACTCAGCGCCTATCCGGGCTCCCGCTTCGGTAATGCGGAGACGCGCGGCCTCGATACGGCCTTCGCCTTCGACACCTATGTCCGCACGGCGCTCGATACAGCGCTGCCCGAAGCGATCCGCTCGGGGCGGGTGTCGCTCGCGATCCTCTGCGGGAACGCGGGCGACGGCAAGACGGCGTTCCTCCAGAACCTGGTCCGCTCGCTCGGCGAAGAGCCAGCCCCGTCGAGCCAACGGGTCTGGGAAGGTCGGCTGTCGGGACGGCCGGCTAAGATCAACCTCGACGGGGCCGCTAGTTGGAATGGCCGCTCCGCGAACGAGCTGCTCGACGAGCTCTTCGGTCCCTTTCTTGACGGACCGATTGAGAACGCGCCGGTCCATCTGGTTGCGGTTAATGACGGCCGGCTCATGGAATGGATTGACCACGCCGAAGCGATTAGGGGCGGTCCGACCCCGCTTACAGCCGCCTTGATGGACGCGATCGGCGACCGGGGCGACCACCTACCCGAGCATGTACGGCTCGTCGAGCTTAACAAGCGATCGCTCGTGGGCGGCATTCGTTTCGACCTCGGCACGATCTCGACCGACTTCGTGGACAGCTTGATCGATCGCCTCGTAGGCGGCGAGCAGGCGTCCGACATCTGGCGGCCGTGCCGCACCTGTACTGCGCGAGAGCGGTGCCCCATGCGACGATCCGCGGAAATGATGGGTGCCAGCGACGACGTGCATGTCCGCGCGCGAGGAAACCTACTCAAGGGTCGACTTACCGAAGCGCTGCAGGCCGTGCACCTTAGGAACGAAGTGCATGTCACCGCGCGTGAACTGAAGGCGACGATCAGCTATGTCCTGTTCGGGCTACACGCCTGCGAGGACTTGCACCGCTTGCCGGATCTCGATCTACATGATCCGGCGGACCAAGCGTTCGATCCCGACTCGCCCAAGCGTCAGGGCGAACTCCT
The DNA here is from genome assembly GCF_022829505.1 of Methylobacterium sp. J-043. Taxonomy (NCBI): domain Bacteria; kingdom Pseudomonadati; phylum Pseudomonadota; class Alphaproteobacteria; order Hyphomicrobiales; family Methylobacteriaceae; genus Methylobacterium; species Methylobacterium sp. J-043. The sequence goes on from NZ_JAKSYB010000063.1 coordinate 64,781, forward strand.
GCGCGAACTCACCCGTCTGGATCCGGCGCTCCACGTCAACGCACGCGTGGATCGCTATCTCGTGGCCCATGGCGCGCCCGATCCGGCTCACGGAGCCCAACGCTTTCGCGACGGGACCGGTCGGCCGTTGCCATTGCGCCAAGCGCGGCGCCGCGCCTTCTTCGCCTGGTCTGCCGATCAGGTGAAGGCGATTGGCGGCGACGAGTTCGCCCTGAGCCTGCGCGACGGTCGCCATTCGACAGCGTTCCGATGTTTCCCGCTGCTGGCGCCGAAGGAACAGGAGGCATTGAAGGCACGGCTGTGCGCCGGCCTGTCGCGTTTGGAGGCACTTCCCGATCCAGCCTATCGCGACGCCGAAATCGTACCGATCAGGATCGTACCGCGCACGCCCACCGAAACCGCTTTCTGGGTTGAGAAGCCGCTGGTGCGCTTCGGGCTCGCGCCCGAACGCTTCCAATCGGTAGAAGGGCTAGAGACGCTGCATCGCTACCTCGTCCTTAGCTACGACATGACGCACGGAGCGCCGGAGGAGCTGATCGTCTCACTGGAGCTGTATACCCTGTTGATGGAACTCGCCGATGGCGTACAGATTCTGGACGCTTTCTCGGACGACATCTTCGCCAACCTGAGCGTGTTCACGCGCCGCCTCGCCCAGGAGGACGAGCGCACGCTGCGCGCCTGGAGCCCAGCCGTCGGCGACGCGGTGCACCGGCTGAGCGTCGAGCAGGATCGCGAACGCCAAACCGTCGTCCTCTCCGAAGGCATCGCGTGATGGCCGCGGATCCGAAAAAGGTTATTGAGGACGTACTTGGCGGCCACATGACGTCGCAGATCTGGACAAGCACTTACCAGCCGGTCTTCCCTTTCACGCCTCAGGACTTCTCGGTCGGCGCACTCTTGCCCATGATCCTCTACCTGTTCCGATGGGGCCATCGGCGCGGAAAAGGACGCTTTGCCGACGCATTCGGCGCAGGAGCTCCGCCGACGATCCGATCGGTCGTGGCCCGCCTCGCGCAGGAAGAAACCATCAGGGGTTTCGAAAGCGACACTGCAAAGGCGATCCTCGGCGACTTTCTACTCACGTCCACGCTCGAAAACAGACGGCATTCCGAGTTGCACGATGAGCAGGTCCAAAGGTGCTTCGCTAATCACTATCTCGCATCCTGGATCGACCTGCCGATCTCGGCCGCCAATCTGCGCGGTGTTCCCGAGATGATCACGGCTCTCCTGAGCGGCCAAAAGGAGGGTGCCCAGATCGAGCCGTTTGCTGGCTCGGGCAAGTATCCGGTGGGGACACGGGTCGAGGAAAATGCGCTCCTAACGGCGCTCGGTCCGGGTATCATCACCTCTGGTCCGCGCAAGAGCGATCTGCGCTCCGACGAACTGGACGAGGCAACGCCCCTGCCGCTCGATCAGCTCGTTACGGTCCGTCTCGCCCAAATCTGCGGAGAAGCACCCAGCAAAGCCGTCGGCAAGGGCAATCCTGGACCTATTCCCAATCAGCGCCCCATCGCCGCCAAGGCGAGCGAAGACTTCCGCGAAGACCTTCTGACCTTCCTTGACTGCTACGCGCGCGAAGATGCCTGTCCGCGTTCGGCCCTACTGACGATGCTTGAAGCCGCCATGGCGGTTGGCCTCACAACGATCGTCACTTCCACCGTCGACATCCTGACACGCTGGGGAACGGACGGCGTCGTGCCTGCGCGCGACGCGGCCATGCCCTTTCCGCTGCTCGTCGACTGCTCGAATGGGGCGGACGTCGGGCTCCGCGACGCCTCGGAGGTGTCCAGCGGCCTTCTTCGGCAGGGGCTCAATCGCCTGCCCGCCATTCTGATGTACGCGCGCCTGATCGACTTCTTTGTGCGCAACGAGTCCGACATCCCGGCGAAATCGCTGCCGGCCAGCGTTCCGGACGGAACGGACTGGCTCAATCTGCTGGGCAGCTTCCTCAACGGGTCGCACGACGAAGCCCGCGACGCCGAAAAGCATTTCCGCTCTCTCACGCGCAAGTTGCGGGCCGCTGCGGAGGTGGAGGAGGAGAGCGGGCTTACCAGTCTGCTCGGCGAGGAAGGCGATGTGGAAAGCCATGGCCAGTTTCTGGCCGAGGTGCTCAGCACATCCTTCACGATGACCGCCAACCGAGGCGTCGAGCGACTGAATGGCTTCCTATCGTCAGCACTGATGACCGATGAAGTGAATGGCCTCGCCAGACGTCGCAAGGTGACCCTGAACCGGACGCGAAGCAAGGGCCAGAAGAAAACCGGTGATGCCCTGTCAATCGTGCTCACCAACTCCGTGCTCGAATATCTCGTCCATCGGCACCTTCGCCGCAGGGGTAAGGGAAGGAAGTTTCAACCGCTCTCCTATCCCGACTTCCTGCGCATCCTACGGGAGCGGCATGGCTTGTTCGTCGACCGCTCGCCCCCGAACATGCAAGTTCCCAACGAGCTGCTGCAGAACAACCGGCGCGTGCTGGAGAGACGGCTTCGCGATTTAGGCCTCCTGTCGGGCGTGAATGACGCGGAACGGATGAAGAAGCTGAAACCGCGCTACGGCAGACCGGAAGAGCGCTTCACCTCTGTGATGGAGCCGGCATGATCGGTCCGCGGCATGCCAGCCTCCTGGCCGAGGCATTGGGCAAACTCCTCGGCGACCCGGCGGACGGTACCGTCGCCTTCGTGCGCTGTCTCCCATCCGAGCATATCGACGCGCTGATCGCGTCCGTTTCATTCGCAATACCGGGCTGGACCATCGCGGCCGTGGTTGATGCGGTCGGCGTACGGCGGATCACCGCCGATCAGGCCGTCGAACAGCGCGAGGACAAGTCCGGGGCGGCATTGCTCCTGATCGACCCGTCTCGCGCCGGCGCCGGACTGGACGGCATCTACAGCGCCGGCCGGGAGATTAGCGAAGCGGAAATGTTCGACAAGGCGCTCGAGCTCGCCCGCAAGCCGTTCTGGGGACGCATGCAATTCCTCGACGCGGCCGTGCGTCGCGCCGAGAAGCTCGGCCGGCGCCGCCGGCTGCCCCCCTGGTCGCGTTTCGACTTCACCGTGACCGCGGCGAACGAGGGTGCAGGCCGGGCGCTGGGAAAGCTGGGGCTCTGGCCCGTCGCGTGCGAGGGCGCGCCAACCAACGCACAGCTCGATATGTCGGCCGACCTCGCGGACCGCCTCCTCTACGCAGGCGACTTTCGGTCCGTGCCAGAACGGGTCCGCTCGCTGCTACTCGACAACGCGTCAGTCCAGGAACCCAAGCTGGAACGGCTGCTGCGTTCGCTGGCCGGAAAAAGCCCCGAATCGGCGGCGGCCGCGATTGTGGAAGAGCCCGACCTCTGGCTCGGACCACTGACGCCTGGCTTTGCCAGCCAAAACCTGCGGCATCTCGCGCTGGTGCCGTGGCGAGACAACAAGAACGCGCTGCTCAAATGGTCCGGCCTGACCCGACCGGAAGCGGCGGACCAAATCCCCCGTCTCGTGCTTGACCGCGACGCGGCCGCGAAGGACCGTGCGCAGATAGTAATCCGGTGGACGACGGAGCCAGACAACCTTCCCGTCGGAGCCGTGGATTATCGCGTCACAATCACCGCCGGCGAGGATGTACTGGTCGAACTCATCCTTCCGCATCGCGACAAGCCCCAGCAGCAGGTCGCGATCGGCAGGGCGAGCTTCGAAGATCTCGAAGGTAATGAGAAATTCGAGGCTGTCGTCACGGTCGCAGCGGTTGGCGTTGAGGACGTCGCGCCGGTGCTGAGTGAGCCGTTTTCTCTCGAGTTCGGCTCGGCGGTCAAAGACCTGTCGGCCGCGTCGGGTCAGCTCGTCCGGACGTTTGTCGAAGGTGCAATCGGCGCGCCGGACCGGACGCGGTTCGAGGAGCTGACCGCCTCGCCGAACCCTGCCGAGGACAAGAAGGGCTTCATCAACTGGACGGGAGAGGTCGCCTCGCGGGGCACGCGTGTCTTTCGCCCGCCGCTGCTGCGGGAGATGGAAGAGGCTTGGCGGCGAGCGGGGGGCCCTGTTGGCCGCTGGGTTCAGGTCGTACGCGCCGACGGCTCACCTGTCGGCGCGCTAGAATTCGTGCCTCTCGACGCCGGCAAGGACCCGCTCCTGGATAGGGTGCGCGAGGCATGCCGCAAGCTCGCGAGCGAGATGGGCCCGGCCGGGCTCCTCGGCCGAGTCGTGACCACTGGCTGGTCTGCTGCCGACAGCTATGTCAATGCCTGGGAGAAAGCGCTCGAGGCCGGCGATCCGGCGCTGGCCCTGCATGGAACAATCGAGGTACGCAACCAAGCGGGCGCCGTCATCGGACTGCTCGTTACGCCGGTCCACCCGACGCGGTTCGCCTGGCTGGCGCTCTACGATCAGGTCGTGGCGCATGCGCGGTACAAACAGGACCTCTCGCCATCGGCTGCAATCAACGCCGCGAAGCCGATCGACTCTGCCAACTTTCCCTTCGCCCTTCCCGGTAGCGGTGGGACCAGGGGCTACATCTTCGCCGACGTGCTCGGTTTCCATGTGGCTGCGATGGCCGTCGAGGGAGAAGCCGAGCCGAAGGCGGCCATCGCCCTGCTTGCGGCCTGCCTTGGAGGCGGCGGTCGTGATGTCGCCTCGTCGGCCGACGACGAGAACGCGACTGCGATCGGGCGTGAGATCCGGCACTATCTGGACTGCTACGGTGGTTCGGTAGATGCGCGTCCCGACGTGCTTAGCCTCCAGGCATGGCGCGCGGGCGACGGGCAGACGGTCGCGCGTGCGCTGGGCCAGGCACTGCGGGCGCAGGGAGATTGGGACGAGGAGGAGGGCGAGACTGCTCCCTTGTGCTTCACGCTGAACCTCTTCCATGCTGCCAATTCGGTCGCATCAGGCCGGTTTCTCACTACAGTTGGGCAGCGACGTCGCTCCGGCGGTCAGGTGCTCGACGGCCTTGACCGGTGGATGACAGACACGGCGGTGCGACGCGGCGGCGTTCTCGTTCCGCGACTGCGCTGGGCGAAACGGCCCGAGCCCGATCTGAACGACGATGCGGGATGGCGCGGCGCTGGTACCACGCATCTCAGCCTCGCCTTCGACCTTTTCTCTTCCCGGCTAGAGACAGCGCCCTCGGCGTCGCTCGGAGAGGCGCGCCCTCTTCATGGCTGGGGTCTCATGCGCGCGATCGAGCGCGTTGCGGACGGGACTGAGCTCTGCTGGACGAGCTTCGCCCCGCCCGAGCAGCTGGGCGAATCCGCACCCGAGGCGAAAACCGCCGGCGATCGGCTCCGCCGCGTGGATCGCGCTATAGCGCGGGCGACGGCGCGGGCGCTGGGCGGTGGCACGGAGGCCTGGCCGGTTCTGCGGACCCGTCTCTCGATGCAAGATCGTATGCGCCTCGAGCGCCTGCATGCGCGGAGCGACTGGGTCATCACTTTGGACCGCTACGCGGTGCTCGACTATCTCGACGCGCCCCGGCGTAACAACGAGGTCTACGAGCGCTTCGTGATCGATGCCGTGCCCGACCGCGCCGATCTCACCGCGATGCAGCTCGTTACGTCCACCTCCAACCTGGACGCCGTACGCGACCTCGTGGACCTGGCACTGGCCGACATGGGCCTGAGCGGCAGCGAGCGGAACAGCCGGTTCCTCGTGGGGCACCTGAAAGCGCTGAGCGGACGGCTCGCGATCCGGCTGGCCGATGGGGGTACGCGCACCGGCGAGCTCATTGCTCTGGCGCTGATGCACGCGAACTGCGTCGCGGCGCAGGGACAGGTCGAAACCTGGCTGGGACTGGACCAAGCCTTGCTGATCCCGGTCGACGAGATCGTGAGCCACGCACCAATCGTGACCATGGCTGCGGCCGACGGCGAGCCTGCGATGCGCGCGGACTTCATCCACGTCAGCGCGCCGGCTCGGGGGCCACTCGAGTTTCGCTTCGTTGAGGTGAAGTATCGGCAGCATCTGCGCACCGCACGGCAGCCCGACCTGCTGGCGCACATGGTCGCGCAGACGGGCGAACTGAGGCGCCGCTGGCATGCGTGGTTCTTCAGCGAGGATCTTGCGCCGTTAGAGCGCGTCGTCCGCCGCTCACAGCTCGCCAAGCTGCTCCGCTTCTACGTCGAAAGAGCGACTCGGCATCGCCTCACCGAACATGGACATGCCCGGCTTTCGAGCGAGATCGATCAGGTCCTGTTAAAGGAGAGCTACCGGCCCGGCGAGGTTGACGAGCCGGACGTCGGCTATGTCTTCTGCCCTGAACACCGGACCGGTTCGGCCGAGCCGCTGTACGTCGACGGTAGCGACGAGGCGCGGCTTTGGCTGTTCGGTCCTTCGATGCTGCCTGATGAAGCGTCGCCGAATGGCGGCGGGCCGGGTGACGAGGCTGCTCGGCGCTTCCCGCCGCCCACCGCGGAGTGCGACGACACGCCTCCGATTCCGAGCCCCGCCCCGTTCGGGGGGAAAACGGGAGGGGATCCGGCGATGGATGCTGTAAGCATCGTAGCCGACCCAAGTACGGCGCTCGAGGGCGCGACCGAAAGTCTGCCGGTTCAACCGGCGGGGGGGGGCGCCCCACCCAGGTCAGACAGCACGGTCAAAATCGGGCTAGGCGAGTCCCTGGCCGGCGCGCCGGTCGTCTGGGAGCTGTCGATCCGATCGAACCCGCATCTCATGGTCGTCGGCCTGCCCGGGATGGGAAAGACCACCGCGCTGATCAACATCTGCAAGCAATTGACCGCAGCGGGAATCGCCCCCATTATTTTCTCCTACCACGACGACATCGACGAGAAGCTCGCGGCCGCGATCGGACCGATGCGCACCGTCGACTTCGACGGGCTCGGCTTCAATCCGCTCCGCGTGCACGCTCCTGGCCCGACCGCTCATATCGACGTCGCGGGGACACTTCGCGACATTTTCGCCTCTATTTTCCCCGATCTGGGCGAGATCCAGCTCGAGGAGCTCCGGGCCGCCATCCGCCAGAGCTACGATGACCTGGGCTGGGGTCGTCGCGACTCGGAGCGTCCTGCCCCGCCTGCGTTCAGGACCTTTCTCGACATCCTGCGCTCGCGCCCGAAGCCCAACCAGAACCTGCTCGCCAGGCTTCAGGAGCTCGACGACTACGGCTTCTTCAATTGCGGCGAAGACGATGCGGGACTGTTGGCGGATGCGCGGCCGACCTTGGTGCGCGTCCATCTGAGCACCAACGACATCCTTCAGCGCGCATTCGCAGGCTTCGTGCTCTACAGCGTCTACAAGGACATGTTCCGTCGCGGCGTACAGGAATGCCTTACCCACGCCGTGATATTCGACGAGGCTCATCGTGCCGCCAAGCTAAAGCTGATCCCGCGCTTAGCGAAGGAGTGCCGCAAGTACGGCTTGGCATTGGGACTGGCGTCGCAGGGCGTACGCGATTTTGACCCCGCGCTGTTCGAGGCGATCGCGAGCTATCTGGTCCTGAGAGTCACCGAAGCGGATGCGCGCACGATCGCCCGGAACATTGGTCCCACCGCCGATCAGGGGCGCACCGCCGACCGAATGAAGGCGCTGGAGCCATATACAGCGTTTTTTAGCGCCGGCAGTGTCAGACCGACGATAGTGCGGTTGGCCGGCTGATCGCAGGCCGCGAGTGGAACGCCCCGGCGGCACAAAGTCATCGAAAATGCTTGAGCCTGCGGTCCCCTTCAACCTCAGACCGCTTACTGCCTTCAACATCCACACACCGGTCGTTCCGCTATTTAGCAGTGGCATCCCTCAACAGCCCCTTGAAGAACGGCGGCTGCGGGATCGGCTATCGGTTCGCCGAACGACCGCAATCGGGCGCTTGTCGGAACGTCCGCTTCCTGGCTGCGGGTCAACTTCTGCAGTCCCCCAAGGCACCCCCAGCTAGGGCCCGCGTTCAGGCCATTTGATGAAGCAGAGACGCATAACCGGTACAGGTGGCTTGCGGAAAGGCAGCTGTTAAGGGTGTCGTCTGCACGCGGAGACGTGTTCAGAACAGGGCGGTTCAGATAGGAACCCAGGCAACGGCTCGGCAGAGGCGTGTCTTCGGTTACGCTATGATCGAGAGAGGTAGCAGAGCGATGCAGGTCATCGATCGTCGGCGCGTCGCGCAGCCGGCCATTCTGCGGTCGCCGATGGCGGAAGAATACCGCGTTAACGTCGCGGAATACCTCAATCGAGAGAGCCGAGAGGAGCGCCCGCCCCGTCCGCCAAACTCAATCTTCGAGGAAAGCAAGTTTCGCCACTCCCTCGAGCGTCTGTTTGGTAACAACTGTGCCTATTGCGGTGTCCAAGTCGGCACATCCGGTACGACGGATCAATTCCGTCCAGCTCACGGGGCAGAGGGGACGAACGGCGAAGTGGCGTTCCAGCACTACTGTTGGCTCGCACTCGACTGGACTAACCTCTACCTCGCCTGTGCGGACTGCATCCGGGAAAAGCGCAATTACTTCCCGGCCAGCCCGCGGGGACCAGCGCGTGCCACTGTCGCCCAGTTGCGTCAACTGGAACAAGACACTCTGCTGGACCCATGCTGGGATGCCCCCTCGGAGCACTTGCGGATTACCCGCGGGGGAGAACTAGTAGGATCTACGTTGAGGGGCAATCTCACCATCGACGTCCTCGACCTAAACCGCAGCGACCTCGTGCGCAGACGTGCACAGGTGGTAAGAAATCTTGTCTCACCCTCCACACCACTGGCCGAGAAGATCGAGGCCCTTCTTCCAAACGCGCCGTTCTCTGGCGCCGCGTGGCTTGCTCTGGTTGAGCGATTGCCACGAAATGTTCGTCGGATCAGGCGTCCTCACTCCACGAGCCGGCACACCATCCGACGCTTGGTAGTTCTCGCCTTCTCGGGCGGGGACGATTTCGATGACTTCGATTATATTTCCCGCGAGCGGGATCGGAGGCGGTATGTCCGACAGGTGCGCGTCAGGAACTTTCGTGGACTGAAGGAAGCGGTGCTCGATTTTCCCAGGCTCGATCTTAAGGGCCGAAAGGGTGGTGGCTCCGTAGTGGTCCTCGGCGATAACGGAGTTGGGAAGACCTCTCTGTTGCAGGCAACGGCACTCGGGTGCCTCGGGCCGATCCACGCTGAAGAGGCGGGCATCGAGCCTCACTGGTGCCTTGCGGATGGTGAGGAGCAAGGAGAGGTCGAGGTCACCTTCTGGGGGACTGAGCGCACAAACATCGTCCACTTTAACAACTGGTCGGAGAGATTCGAGGGTCAGGCAACGGTCCCCGTGATGGTGCTAGGCTATGGCGCTTACCGATTGGCGGCCCGTCGCCCGGTCAGCCAGGCCGGCCGCAGCTACGATCACAGAGTCCGCAGTCTTTTCTCCGAGCGACAGCTCGTGAATGGCGCTTTCGGACTACGGCAGCATTTAAGATCCGTGGATGGACAACCTAACATTGATCGATTAGAAGATGCAACGCGTGCGTTAAACGCAGTTTTACAGGGGCGAGCGAAGGCTCATCTCGACTCAGACAGCCGCCTGATCATAGACGACAACGGCAGAGCTCAGCCACTCGATGAGCTGAGCTCTGGATTCAAAAGTGTACTAGCAATCACTGCCGACATCATGGATGTTATGTACGAGGTTTGGAGCGGAATGACCTCTGCCCAAGCCTTCATATTGGTTGATGAGATCGACGCTCATCTTCATCCCTCATGGCGCCTAGCGATCGTCGAGGCGCTGCGGGACACCTTTCCGCTGGCGCAGTTTTTGATGACAACGCACGATCCACTGCCGCTACGCGGGCTCACGGATGGAGAGATCGCCATCCTCAACCGTGACGAGGATGGGATTTCCCTAAACAAGCCCCTTGTGGAAGGGCTGGGCGGCATGAGTGTCGATCAGATGCTGACGTCTGACTTGTTCGGTCTTGAGACGACGCTGGATGCAGACACAGCGGATCGTTTGGCTCGATATTACTCACTGCTATCAAGACCAAATCTAGCGTCCGCCGAGCACCAATCGCTCCGAGCGGCAGCGGAAGCACTTCCCCCTCAGGTACCACTCGGCGACAGCCCGCGCGAACGTCTGATGTACCGCATAGCCGATGCCTATCTGGCCCGGCACCGCGGATCCAGGTCAGAGAATTTCAGCGATGAAACGATCAGCGAGCTGGTCGATCTTTTCGAGGCTGCAGAGCGCGAGATGCGCGATCAAGACGACCAGCTCAACGGATGATTCTGCGATCTCGCGGCCTAGTTGCCTGCCCTGCCGTTCTTGCAGATGTCGGCTCTTCAGCTGCCGTCGAGCGGCTGCGTGCGAACACCTATTACACGAAGGTCCCGACTCCAACCGAGAATATGAAGTTTAGTGTCTATGCACATGACGAGGTAAAGGAGAAGCTGGGTCTTCTGTTTAGCTACAAGTGCGCCTACTGCGAAGGCGACTTCGGCGCGGTGATGCCGATGGACATCGAGCATTTCCGGCCCAAGGGGGGAGTTATCGAGCCGACCGGCGCCCTTCGTTTTCCCGGCTACTGGTGGCGGGCTTCGATGTGGGAGAACCTGCTCCCTTCCTGTATCGACTGCAATCGGAGCAGGTGGCAAAAGGTCGGGGCGAGAAAATTCAAGCGCGGCAAAGAAAATCTGTTTCCATTGCTTGGTGGATTTCCGCCGGCGATTGATGAAGCAGGCGTTGCCGCGGAGCAGCCACTGCTGATAAACCCCGCCGAGGATCAGCCAGACGATCACCTGCGGCACGTCTATATGGCACTGCCAGGCGGGCGGAAGGAAAGCATCGTGCAACCGGCTGTCGATGCTGCGGGCGCCGAGGATCCGAAAGGGCGGGCGTCTATCGACACCTTCGGATTGAACCGCGACAGACTAGCTGTTTCACGACGAAAGACGATAGAGAGGATGATTGCCGCCATTGATAACGTTGAAACCTTGTTTCAATGGGCCGATGCCGAAGCGGACCTGACAAAGGCGAACGTGATGCGCGCCAAAGGACGGCTCGCGATCCGGCAGCTCGCCAAAAGCTTTCTGCATTGGAAGAACCCCTACTCAGCCGCATGCCGAACCTACTATCGCAAGTGGCTTGAAGACTTCCGCGGTCATGTCAAACATCTATAACGCGTCAATTTATAAGATTATTTATGCAGCGATCCCATTAGTTTGCTTTATTTTCTTAATCTGCGAGGGCGCGGATTGCCAGCATTATCAGCAAGTTTAAATTAAAATCAGTATGGCTGCTTCGGGGAGAAGGCCATAGTTCGGTTGCTACCCAATGCGTACCTCGGAAGCAGCGGTTGATGGACGCGTGGGCGAGGTAGTGTGAAGTACAAACTGAAGCTGCGGGCCTGTCATCCGCCGCAGCTTGAGAAACAAAGTTATACAATTTAAAGTTTAAAAATTGGAAGATCATACTGTCTATGAATGCATTAATGCAGATTCGTTACGGCCAAGCTGCGCGTTTTGATGGCTGCCTCGTATATGCTTAAGGCTTGGGACCTCGCCCGAGCGAACGCTACGGACGGAGTGCTCGCCATGAGCCATCAGCCAACCCACGACCAGTTCCTCTACGGTACCGCTCTCGAAAGTGGGATGATCCCGGACGCGTGTGCCTGCGGGGCCACGTCGAAGCTCTACATCTCCCGCAAGGAGGTGATCGAGACCTGGCACTTAATCAACTACGCAAATTATTGCGGCTACCAGCTGAATGTCGAGCTGACCATAAACTGGGCGGCGATGGGCTACACGACGTGGGTGGAGATCGACGCTGCGTACAGCGGCCTGATGGATCTTATGCTCAAGCACATCAAGGGCTGCAAAGATCGCTTCGGGCAACCGGTGCCGTTCCTCCAGTACACCGTGTTCGAGAACGGTATGATCGTTGGTGCTCACTCGCACACTGGGCTCCACCTGCCACGCAAGGACTTCGTGGAGTTCCGTCGCTGGCTCGACAAATGCATCGCGCGGATGAACAAGACGGGTGCAAAGGGTGTGCACGAATGTCCGGTGCCACGACACGAGCCGACGACATCGCAGTGGAAGACGTTCAGCTATGCCATGAAGGGTATGAATCCATGCCTGACCATCGCTGACATGTGTGGCGATTTTTGGCGTCCGGGACTGACCGCGAACTACCTGCTGGGCATCAAGCAGCAATACACTGGATATATTCCGTTCCGCCGGGTACGGCGATCGCACTGGATGTCCATGCGTAAGCTGCGCGCCGCGGGCTATGTCCCCTCGGTGAACATCTGGATGACTACGTCGAGTGAGCGTTACTCGGATGTCGAGTATCGGCGCGGGGAGCGTGATCGTATGCTCGCGGCGTACCAAGCGTCCTTCGGCTGGAAGCCGGACTTCTGAGGACGGTGATGCTGCTCTGATTGAGGTGGCGATCGAAGGTGCCGCGTGGCAGATGGCACCTTCGATTTTGCATTTTTCGCAGACTGGATGCGGGGAAATCGAAATCGAGGCTGAAATCCAGCGCAGTGGCAGTGGGTTGCGACTGGAGAAATGGCTATTGCGTCTGGTGCCAGCCAGTTTGGGTCCGTGTCAGTAAGGGCGATGAATGGCGGTCCAGGGCATGATTGGGTGCGCACTGGACAGGTAGGCGTCCACGGCGGTGGTAGAGGTCGTGCTGGTCGTAGGGGTGGTCGGGGGGCAGGTCTGCCTGCCCAGGCTACCAACTGTGCCGGCTGGTCGTAGTCGTAAGGGGGTATTGTTCATGTAGCCCAGGTGTTCCATGTGTGACACGCCGGGGCTACGCAGCGTTTCCGGCGTCCCCATCGGGCAGGTTCGTGAGCCAAGCGCGAGCCGCATCCATGGTGATGAGCGTGCGCCGGCCGACCTTCTTGATACGAAGGCGGCCGGCTTCGATCTCCTTGTATGCCAGGGAACGGCCAATCCCGGCCCAGCGGCAGAAGTCCTCGATCGACATCGCGCCGTACTGTTCCGTGGTGTTCATCGCCGTCCTCCGTCCGTGGCGGCGGCGATATATTTGGGCCTGGGGCTGATTGAGCAGATCCAGGCCCAGCAGGTCTAGTTGGTTGCGCGGGACGCATTGCCGATCAGCTGTCGAAGCCGACGGAGAAGGCGGATTTTCTGGCGTATGCTTGCAGGATCATCCCAGAAGTTCTCGGCTGAGCACCAGGCGATGACTTGCAGGAAGGCTGCCCAGTTCCGATCGATCAGGAGGCGGATGAACGGCCCCAGCTCGCACCAGACCACGGGAAGCACCTCGCGCGGCGCGTTAGTGTGCGTTGCTGCGATGACAGTGTCGATGTGGCTCTGAAACGCGACAAGCCGGTCGTCTCCGCGCTCGGCCTGCTCTTTCATCGCGAAGAACGAATTCTCCAGCGCCTCGCCCTCGCAGTCGGTCAAGTTCATCGCCGCCAGGATGCTGCACCGGACAAGCAGGCGGTAGGCGATGCGTCGGGTCGCCGGGTCAGGTGCGGTCGAGGCGATCGTCGCGGCGGCTCGGAGCGTGAGTACATCGGTCTCGATGCCCCGGTACCGCCGCTCCAGTTTGCGGTTCTCCCGCTCTCGACTCGCCAGGAAGGCAGGATCTGTGAACGGGCTAGGGATGTGATGTTCGATCGGCAGAGTTGATGGCACGTCCGGCCTCCGGATACACGTGACAGGTACGGCCGGCTGGATGCGGCCGGGCGCGATATACGGGTTGGGCCATCGAGTCTGCTGAGCTGGCAGCGCACGGAGACCATCCTCTCGATCATCGAGCGCGGCTTCGACCCGCACGAAGTCGAGCATCCTTGCGTTAGGGCCCACGGGTCGGCTCCGTGATGGTGGTAGCGGGCTGGGTGCGTCGAGCACGGTGCTCATGCTGCGTCCGCTCACACGGTGTCCGCGGTGGCTAGACTCGCTTGGAACCATGCCTACGCCGCCTCCGGCGTCGGTGCGTAGGAGACGCTTGCCTCGTCCTGTGTCCCCGGAGCCTCCTGGCGTCTCGGTTGTAGTGCGGTGAGGTAGTTGGCGGCGCGCGAGCCCTGGGAGGCGGCGGTGGCCAGCGCTCGCGGATCGGCGCGTAGCAGCGGCAGCCAGGAGGCGCAGTAGGCGGCGTGGTCCGGATGCGGCGTGCGCGCGAGCCCGAGATCGGCCAGCAAGAAGGCGGCGCCGAGTTCGGCGATCAGTTCCTCGGCGGCGTAGGCGCGGCGTCCAAAGCGGCCGGTGAGGTCGCGGGCGAGGCGGTGGGAGGCACCCGTCCAGTGCACGAGTTCGTGCGCCAGCGTACCAGCGTAGCCCTCAGCTGTGCGGAAAGCGCCCCGCGGCGGCATCTGGATCGTGTCGGTGGCCGGCACGTAGCAGGCACGGTTGCCGCCGGTCTGGATGGTGGCACCGGTGGCCGTGACGAAGTTGTCGAAGGTAGGTTGCGGGGCGGGCGGTGGTCCTGTCGGGGCAGTCGCCTGGGGCGCGGCGTCGACCTGGGCGATGTTGAACACGGTCGAGGCGCGGGCGACGACGCGGGCTGCGGTCGTGTCGTTGTCGGCGCCGTTCCCGTGCGCCGTGTCCGCTCGGTCGGCGGTTGGCAGGTCCTTGTAGAACAGCACCAGCGTGCCGCGCTCGGCCTTGCGGACCTGCGCGCCGAGTGCCGCCCACTGGCGGTAGGTCGCCCAGCGGGCGTCGGTGTAGCCTTGGGCTTGGGCCGCGCACCACAGCGCCAGGATGTTGAGGCCGCGGTAGCGCTTGCCCGTGAGCGCGTTGCGCGGCAGCGGGTCGGCGCCATGCCAGGGGGGCGTCCAGCTGTCGGGGTCCGTGGTGTCGAGCTGCTACAGGATGGTGGCGGTGATGCGCTCGTGCAGGTCGGCGGGCATGGCCGGGTGGACTCCGTTGCGGCCGCGACGAAGGGGGCGGCCTCGGGAGCGGGTTTCCCGGATCGGGGTGGTGAACCGCACAGCAAAAGGGCGGCGCTGTGCGGTGGGCCGAGGGGCAGCTCGCGGGATGCGCCCAAGGCGGCTTGTCGGCAGAACGCCCGTGGTCAGGGGCGCCAAGTTTCAAATACTTGGCGGCGCGCGGATCGGTGCGAGAAGGGCGATGTATCCACTCGGGCGGGCCCGCTCGTGTGCAGTGCTTTGCTCAGAATCAAACCGTCGCCTGCTCCTCCAGCTGGCGGAGGCAGTGGTCGGCGAGGCCCCCCAGTGTGCCCGCGATGTCATGGGGCCACCAGGGTTCGCGTACGAACCGGAAGGAGACGATCACGCGAGTGCCGACCACCAGTCCCGGCTGGAGGAAAGGGTTCAAGTCGATGGTCAACGCAAAGGTCTGCGCTCTACGAACATCGAGGACGGTCTCATCCTCCTCAATCTCGGCTGTGAAACGCCAAGCCGAGAGGTGTTGAGTTCTGAGGAGCCGGCGCTCGGTGATGCCGCTGTGTGGGCAATGCAGCGTTATCGCGCCGCGACCGTCGGGGACTGGATCGGGGTCGATTGTGATTGGGGGTGGTCGTCGCCGATCTGCCGCCGACGGCGTGAACAAGCTTAAGTGACGCAGGATCCGCGCGAGATGGTGCGGGGCGGCATTGATGCGGCGGCTTATCGTGAGCGCGGCGATGAAGCGGCTGTGATCGTCGTGGTCGAAATGCATGAAGAGGCGCCCTGTAGTAGGGACGCCGCACCGGGTGCTGTAGCAGAGATTTTGGTAAGGGCGCAGGATTAGTGGCACCTGCTGTGAGCAGGCACGAAAGTACAGATGAGGTAAGTCGTGTCTGCTACAGGGCTCCGGCGCGGCGCCGTCGATCGACGTTCCCTGGTCTAAACTACAGGCGCCGGCTCTGATAGATTACACCTCCGCACGAGCCGCATGGAACCATCAAGTCTTCCTACTCGTAGCTGGATCACGCGGGGTGTGCGCTGGCCTCGCTGTACGAACCAAGCGGTTCGTCCGCGGTCGGTAGTCTGTGTGTCGGCGTCGCGCATCTTCGGCGGCGGTGGCGCGGCCTAACATGGAAGGCCCGGCGCGGTGATCGACTGCGCCGGGGATGAAGTGGTGGCGTGCGGTCGCCCGTTGGGAGCGGGGTGGGCGAACCGCAGCGCAGTGTATCAGGCGGCGCGGGCCACCCGCTCGACGAAGCGTCGGCTGGCGTGCGGCTGGCGGCGTCGCACCGGCCGCGTCGGGCTCGCCGGTATGCCGGTCGTGGTCGGTGCCGAGGGTGTCACGGCGGGGAGCGGCGCTATCCGAAGCGCTGGCATGGCCGCGAGTTCGAGTTCGCCGTCGACGAGCCAGAAGTCGGTGTAACGGCGGTGCAGCGCGCGGGCGTGGTCCGGGAGGCCGGCTGCCGCTATCGCCACGAACGCATGCTCCAGCGTCAGGGGGACGAACGGGATCGGGCCGGCCTGCGGGTCGGTGAGTTGGCGGGTGTATGCCGTGGCCGCGGCGTGCGCGAGTTGGTTGTGCGTGGGGGCAATGAAGGCCAGCGTCGCCGTGTCCGCGAGACCGGCCGTGAGCATGGCGCTCGCGAGACAGTGCTGGCGGTAGATCTGAAGGCAGGTGGGGCCGGTGAGGGTCGGGTCGTCCGGATCCACGAACAGGTCGGGCTTGGTGCGGGCGATCTGCGCATGTCGCGGGTGGGGTGGCGGCGCGTGCTCGTGGCCCGCCTCGCTATATTTGACCTCGATGGCGACGATGGCGCGGGCGCCGGTCGCGTCCCGACCGCGCAGGACGATGTCGAAGGCGGTGCGGTCGGCGGTGAAGCGGGGGTCGCCTCGCCCCGGCGAGTGCTCGAACAGGATGTCGGTGACCTCGGTCAGAGTCCCGGGTAGCAGTTCGGCGACGAACCGGGTGGCGAGTGCGAGGTCGCGGGCGAGTGGGCCGAACAGGTTGAAGGCCAACGGCTGTGAGGACAGCAGGTTGGTCTTCAGCCGGTCGACGTCGTAGGCAGCGCCCGGCTCGCGGTACGCCAGGGCCCGGGTGACCACCGGGACGATGTCCGTATGAAGGAAGTTGCTGCCGAGTGCCCCGGCCGCGGTCGAGATACGTGAGCCGAGACGGCGTGGACGGTGCGGTTCGCGGCAGTCGAAGTAGGTGCCGATCGCCAGGCCGCGGTCCTCGCGCCAGAGCGCCTGCATGAAGCGGGCGGCGGCCTTGAAGCGGTGGTCGGCGGGAACGAAGACGCAGTGTCGGCGACGGGCGGTCTCGGGGATGAGGGGCACGCGGTCGATCAGGCCGAGGTCGCTAGGGTCGAGGATCGTGTGGCCGGCGGTTGCAAGGGGGGCGGGCTCGTCGGCGGCGGGCGGCAGGGGGGCGGTGATATCCATCGTGCGGATCCTGGGTCACGGCCGCGGTGGTGCGGCTGGACTGGGTTCCCGGAGGAGGCCGCGGGATGAACGACGAAGGGGACGACGCGGCGTGGCTCCCGACCACACCAGCAGTGCGCATGACCGTAATCCGTCTGATACTTCGGCGTGGTGGCCGGTCGAGGTGCAGGTCCACCAGGAGGCGGTCGCAGCCATCGTCGTCCACGTCGGCGGCGGTACGGCAGGCACGCCGGCGGGTGTCGGCGTAGGGGTGGTAGGCGCAGGTAGTGTACCACCGCCGCCACCCGGCTGGCTGCGTGCGCCTCGTCCGTGGTCTGGCTGATGTTTTCGCGAAGATAGCGGGTCGGACAGCCGGGGCGCACTCGCTGCGCTGCGTCAAAGCGCCGTCGCTCGTTTTGAGATGCTCCATGAGCAGAAGTTGACTCGTCGCCGGGTGGTGGACCGCAAACAACTCGGGCGCCGTCCCGTCCAGTGGTGAGCGCGCTTCTGCGCCAGTCGGCCGCAGAACTTGATGGCGGTCTCTCGAATCGGCGCCCACAACGCGGCGAACCGTGCCAGGATGTCCAGCTGGAATGAGAAATTGGTAATTTCGGACGAGCAGTCCTCCCGCTATACCCTAACGTCGAGTGCTTCAGCGTGCCAATGTCGTCTCCCGAGATCGATTTCCGAGCCATCCGTCCGCACCACGGCAGTCGGCACACTGGTTTCGAGGAAGTCGTCTGCCAGCTAGCAGCGCTAGACACACTGGCCGGCATGCCCTTCCATCGGAAGGGGATCGGCGCGGATGCAGGCCTAGAATGTTACCGCGTCGAGCGTGACGGCTCGGAGACGGGCTGGCAAGCGAAGTACTTCTTCGAGTTTGGAAGCGGAGAGGCGGGGCAGCTTACAGAGTCCTTCAACAATGCCGTCGATAAGCATCCTACGCTCGCGCGCTTCATCGTCTGCCTTCCGTTCGACTTTTCCGACGGACGTGTAGGCAAGCGGAAATCGGAGCGCGATCGCTGGGACGACTGGAAAGCGGCGCGAAAGGTGTCAATCGCCCCACGTGTCGTTGAGATCGAACTCTGGGGCAGCTTCCAGCTCACGGAGCGGTTGTCGCGTAACGATCCACTCCATGTGGGACGTCGTACCTACTGGTTCGACATCCCACACTTCAGCATCGAATGGATGCGGGATCGCTTTGCGATCACGCGCGCGGCGCTCGGCCGACGATACTCGCCTGAACTCAACGTCGAGCTACCCATCCGCCAGAGTCTGGTGGCGTTTGCGCGCGATCCCGATTTCGTCCGCACGCTTCTCGATCTAGCTGACGGTATCGACGAGGCACGGCACCGTGCGATCGACCGCATTCGCGCCGTCCTCGGTGCGCCGTATGACAACCTGTTGGCATCGCTCCGCGATGAGGTGGCGGCTGTCTCTTCATCCATACGAACAGCTCCGCTCGGCCCGACTGACGCTGTGCCGCTCGTCACTTGGCGAACTTTGGCATCTGCCGCGATCGCGACGCTCATCCGCTGCTCGACCGCAATGTGGGACGCGCGCCATCAGCCCGGCGGCGAAGGAGAAGCTGCGCGCAGCGGCATACACATAGCCGAACGTCTGCGCGAAGTCCTTGACCGCGTGGTCGAGGCGACCGCGGCCGAAGGAACTAGATTGGCCAATACGCGGCGCCTGCTACTGACCGGCGAGGCCGGGGTCGGGAAGTCGCATCTGCTCGCCGATGTGGCGGAACATCATATCAGGCGTGGCTTTCCCGCGGTGCTCGCGCTCGGCGCGGCGTTCGGGGATGCCGATCCCTGGCGGCAGATGGCCGATCAATTAGGCCTCACCGGCACGCCGCCGGACGCGATTCTGGGTGCCCTCGATGCCGCCGCCGAGGCCGCCGGGGCGCGGGCGCTTGTGATGGTGGACGCGCTCAACGAGCGCAACGGCGTCGCGGTCTGGTCCGAACGCATCGCCGCGTTCCTCGCCACAGCCGACCGCTTCGCGCACGTCGCGGTACTAGCCTCGTGCCGCACGACCTTCGTTCCATACATAGTACGCGACCTTGACGAGGCCGCGTTGCCGCAGCTCGCGCATCCTGGCTTCGCTGGAAAGGCGGCTGAAGCCGCGCGACGTTACCTCGACCACCGCGGGATCGTGCGCATGGCCGCCCCACATCTCGCTCCCGAATTCGAGAACCCGCTGTTCTTGCGTACTTGCTGCGACATGCTGGAGCGCCGCGGCGAGCGCGAGCTACCGCGCGGTATCGCCGGCGTCTCCAGCATCTTCGATTTCTACTTCGGGGCAGTGGTTGACACCCTCAACCGCCGCATGGGCCTGGAGCCCCGACTAAAGCGCGTCGAGCGTGCGCTCGATGAGTTGACGGAAGCGATGGTCGCGGCGGCAAGCGGCTACCTCCCTATCGAAAAGGCAATCTCTATTCTTGAGGCTATCCACCCGTCCGCCGGACGCACCGAGCAAAGCCTGTGGTCTCAGTTGGAGAGCGAAGGGGTGCTGGCGGTTGAGCCGATGCGGGAGGACGGTATCATCGTCGAGTTGGTACGGTTCACCTTCGAGCGGATGAGCGACCATCGCATCGCCCAGCGCTTGCTCGACACTCACGTCGGGCGGGGCGATCCCGAAGCCGCTTTCAGGTCCGGTGGGTCGCTCGCTTCATACGTGGTCGGCACGGATGCCTATCGCTTCGCCGGCATAGCTGAGGCTTTAGCCGTCCAACTGCCGGAGCGATACGGAGTCGAGTTGATCGACGTCGTCGAGGACAGGCATGCGCGGTGGGAACTCGTGCACGGCTTCCAGCTGAGTCTCTTGTGGCGTAGCCAGGACGTTTTCACCGAACGCACCATGGAGTTGGTTAGCATTTGGGCTGATGCGATCGGGGGCGACGCGGTTCTCGAGACCAAACTCTCCATCGCCACTGAACCTAACAACCGCTTCAATGCCAACGACCTTCACCGCCGGCTCCGATCGCTATCACTTCCTGAACGTGACCTTCGATGGTCGACCCGGGCCACGAGCCTAGCCGAGGAGGGAGATGGTGCGATCCAGACGTTGATTGAATGGGTCCTTGCCAACGGATTGAGCGAAATCGAACCGGGGCGTGCGCAATTGGCCGGGATCACCCTCGCCTGGCTGACCAGTCTGAGCCATCGGTGGGTCCGCGACATGGCGACTAAGGCGCTCGCCACGCTGCTCGTCGATCGTCGCGATCTTGCTGCATCACTGATCCGCTCGTTCGCCGACGTCGGGGATCCCTACGTTGTGGACCGCGTACTCGCTGCCTCCTACGGCGCGGCGACGCGCTGCATTGGCAACGATGGCCTTGCCGAACTCGCTCGGACAGCCTTCGCGGCAGTGTTCGCCCGCGATCCGATACCGGTTCACGCACTGGTTCGCGACCACGCGCGCGGCATCGTCGAACTTGCAGCCTATCGAGGCGTCCTGCCGGACGACGTCCCACTCGACCGTGTCCGCCCACCCTACCTTCGCGGACTGCCGCTCGAGGAGGTCGGAGAGGAGACGATCGATGGCTATCTTGAGGACTATGGTAAGAACCGCTTCCGAGATCAAATCTGTAGTTCCGCGGTCGAAGACGGCGACTTCGCACGCTACGAGATCGATTCGCTGGCCGGCCGCTTCTTGTTACTTTCTCGTGAGGAACATGGCCGTTCAATGCGCGAAATATACGAGGAATGGCGCACGAAGGCCGTCATGCCCTTTCCCGGGCGCCAAGCTGCGCTCGACCGCGTGATCGAGGTAGCTGGGCGACTAAATAGTATACCTAACAGATTTGATCTATGGACTCCTAGCTCGGGCGCGGATGGGGATGTCGATGCTCGCCCCGCCTTAGAGGTTGAACGCGACGCCGCGATTGCTAAGCTTGAAGTCCTACTAACAAAAGAGGAGTTACTGGAGTTCGAGATCCGCGCGGCTGGCTTCCTGCGAGGTCGCATGTGGGACGAGCAGGCAGCGGCTTGGCACCCGACCTATGCTGGAATGTCGGCTCGCCGTTGGGTCGCCTGGCGCGCGCACGAACTCGGCTGGAATCCAGAGCGTTTCTCAAATTTCGACCGCTGGATGCCAAGCGGCGGACGCATGGAACACCGAATCGAGCGAATTGGTAAAAAGTATCAGTGGATTGCCCTCCATGAGTTAACCGGCCGGCTGTCGGACATTGCTCTCATCGCCGGTAGTTTCCGAGATGATCCCGTGCCTTATCGCGGGCCTTGGCAAATCAGCGCGCGCGAGATGGACCCAACCGTCCTCGTCACCCGAACTAAGGAGTCCGCCTCAGACCGACAATCGGCGACTTGGTGGTCGCCGCACGTGTCGCGCTGGCGCGAAGATCCACCAGAGGCACGCATTGCTTGGATGGAAGACGAGACGCGAGATCTACCCGACCCTGTGTCGCAGATTGACGTCGCAGACGCAGACGGCCGACGCTGGCTGGTGCTCGACACGACTGTCAGCCGCAATCAATGGTGTATGGTCGAAGGTGAGCGCGTGATCCACCGCATGACCTGGCATAAGGTCAAGTCGATGCTCGTTGCCCGGGGCGACGCAAATCGTTTGGAAGCGTGGCTCGCTCGATCGGATCGCGACCGTAGGGAGCCGACCGAAGTCGAGATACCCAGAGGCGGCTATCTCGGCGAATATCCGTGGCACCCGGCCTTCGCTAGCGTCGATAGTCTCACCCATCTTGGCAACGGGGACACTGTGCCAGTCGAGGCGACTGTTGCCGATTGGTACATCGAGCGTTCGGGTCACGACTACTCAATCGAGGAAAGCCTGAAGTTCACGGTTCCGGCACCCGCGCTGATACGAGGGCTTGGCCTTCGGTTGGTGGAAGGCCGTTCTTTGGCCTACTCCGATGCTGCTGGTCGCATCGTCTTCAAGGATCCTTCAGCCGTTGAACCCGGATTCAGCGCGGCCGTCGTTGATCATGATGCGATGCGGGCTTTCCTTGAGGCGGGGACTTCAGAAATTGTCTGGACTTTCACCGGCGAGAAGAGTGCCTACGGAGGAAGACCCCATAACAGCAGCTGGGGCGGGGAGCTGAACTACTGGGGTATCTACCGATTCGACGGTCACACGGTCCGCGGCGCGCTGAATTTTAAGCGTCGTCACGCGAGCCGTGGACAACTCGCAGAATTCCTAAACAATCCATAGTGTCATACTATCTCAGCTGCGCCTGCTCTGTTGTCATGAGCGCTACGCGTCAATGCCAACGGCCTCCTGATTTGTAGCGGCGTTGTGTCATCTGCGCCGATCCCGGTCTAGAAGCTGTTGCCGACCGGTGAGAGGCGCCTCGCACCGGTCGGTGGGGGCTCGACCCGCGACGCGGCGTGGCTAACCAGCCTGGGCTTCAAGGT
The DNA here is from genome assembly GCF_022829505.1 of Methylobacterium sp. J-043. NCBI lineage: Bacteria > Pseudomonadati > Pseudomonadota > Alphaproteobacteria > Hyphomicrobiales > Methylobacteriaceae > Methylobacterium > Methylobacterium sp. J-043. Next base: position 87,354 of record NZ_JAKSYB010000063.1, read on the forward strand.
GGCCGCCGGGCGGCCTGCGGTTGAGGTTACTCGCCGTAGTACTGAAAAATGGGCTGAGGCCGATCGCTTAATGCCGCATCGGGTTGTGATGTCGGTGGCATGCCCAGTAAGGGCCGTGTTTTTACGGAGCGCACTTGTCTAGCAAAGCTTCACCGAAACTTAGAATGCGCGCCGGTGGCCGCGCGACCGAAGCTGGCATGGATTTCCAGGCCGAGGTCGGCACCTGGCTTGCCGCTCATCTGCTGGCGCGGATGCCTGTCGGCGGGCGCTTCGGCCTCGCCAACACCGCCTTGCCAGTATCGATCCAGCTTGAGACTGGAGACGGGCTCGACGACATTCGTCTGGATCAGGACGACGCCAGCCGCATCGACCTTCAGAGCAAAACCAGCGCCGGGCTAGATACCAGTCCCACAAGCCCACTCGGCAAGACAATCAGCCAGCTCGTTGCCTTCATGATCAACGCCCGCGCCGCCGGAGTCGCTTTCGATCCGACGAAAGCGCGAGCAGTCCTCGCGGTTGCCGTCAATGCGCCGCGCACGCTCGACGCACTGGAGCGGGGATGCCGTGCGTTCGATCTTGGTGGCAGCTGGACAACGACCAAGGCCGGACGGTCTTCAGTAGAGCGCGACGCGCTTAATCTATTTCAGACGCATGCGCAGACTGCATGGGCGACGCATTCAGCCACGCCGCCGACCGAGGTCGAACTGGCGATTATGGCGCGGGTGTTCCGCATCGTGCGCTTCTCGATGAACGAGGGCGAGGACAATTGGCGCGAAGCGTCGCGCCTGCTCGGTTCACGGCTCTACGGTGCCGAAGCCGCTGGCGACGCGCCTTTGCGCGGGTTGAAAGGCATCATCCGCGGCATGATCGGCAGCGGCGCGCCTGCGGATCGCGCTGGCCTGCTGCAAGAGCTTCGCAGGCTCGGCCACAATGACATCGGCGCCGCCGACTACACCGCCGATCTGGAGTGCCTATCGACCGCGACCGAGGCCGAGCTTGCGCGTCTCGCCGGACACACGTGCCTGCCGATCGCCGGCGGCATCCCGATCGCGCGGGCCAGCGACGGACCGCTTGGCGCCGCGGTCGATACAGGCTCGCTGATCGTCATTGGCGAGCCGGGCGCCGGTAAGACCGGTGCGCTGGTCGCGCTGGCTCAGGCGTACCGCGCGACGGGCGATACGGTGGTGTTTCTCTCGGTCGACCGCTTTCCAGGCGTCGCCATTGCCGCCAATCTCCAGTCTGAGCTGGGATTGACGCATCCGCTGAGCGAGGTGCTCGCCGCGGCGCCCGGCGCTGGGCGCAAGCTGCTCATCATTGATGCGCTCGATGCCGCGCGTGGCGGCCCGGCGGAAGGCGTCTTCGCCCAGCTGATTGAGATGCTGGGAGCCTCAGCGCCGAACTGGACCGTCATCGCTTCGATCCGCACGTTCGACCTACGCAACGGTCGGCGGTTCCGCGACGCCATGCCCGGTTCGCCGCCGGATTCGGCCTATGCGGAGTCGGGTCTTGCCACCGTGCGGCATTTCCAAGTGCCGCGGCTTGTGGACGAAGATCTTGACGCCGCCGGCGTCGCCTCCGCCGATCTGGGCGCATTGCTTGCCGCCGCGCCCGGCCAGCTGCGCGACCTGCTGCGCAATGTCTTCAATCTCTCGCTTACCGCGCAACTGCTCGCCGATGGCGCCAGCCCCGACAGCATCCGAACCGTTGCCACCCAGTCCGACCTGATCGACGCCTATGAGGATCACCGGCTCGCCGGCACACCGGCGCATCAGGCCGCGGCCGCGACGGTCGGCGCGATGGTTGTGCGGCGCCGGCTCGCAGTGCGCAAGGTCGTCGTCGGGCATGATCAGCTCGATGCGGTCATTCAGACCGGCGTGCTCGCCGAGGCTAGCGATCTCGTCAGCTTCTCTCATCATGTGCTGTTCGACCATGTCGCCGGCCGATTCTTCCTCGAGTGGGACGATCCCGCGCGGCTCATTCCGCAGCTCGGCGGCGACAGCTCGATCGCGCTTATGCTCGCGCCCGCGCTGCGCTTCGCGATTGAGCGGCTGTGGCGCCAGGACGTTGAGGGCAAGGCGCAGGTCTGGCGCTTGGTTGCCGACATCTACGCCAATCCGGCGGTCGATCCGGTGCTCGCCAATGTCGCGCTGCGCACCGCTATCGAGCGCGTGGCAATGCTGACCAATATCGCAGGGCTGGTCGAGCTGATCGCAGCTCGCCCCAATGACGAGGCGCTGGCAACGATGCTCTCGCGGCTCGCCCGCTTCGTCGGCCTGGCGGGTGATGCTGCCGGCAGCATCGTGCCGGACGAAGCGCTCGCCTGGGCGACGGTCGCCGACGCCGCGATCAGGACAGGCTCGCGCGACCTTTCCGACGCGACACGCTTCCTGCTCCACACCTTGTTCGACAAGAGCGACATTGTCGAACCCGCACTGCTCGACGTCTTTGGCCGCGCCGCGCGTGCGCTACTCGCCTTTGCTTGGGCCGCCGATCCGCCGATGCAGCAGACGGCAGCAAATGCGATCCGCTTCGTCGGCAAGAGCTTTGCGTCCGATCCGGCTGCGTCGCGAACGCTCCTCGACCGGATGCTCCGCGATCCGCATTTCTCGACCCATGCCGACAAGGAAGCGATCTGGCTTTCCGAGCAGATTATGCCGATCGCGAGAGCCGACGCCAATTTCGCGATCGAGATCTACAGCGTGCTTTACTCGCGCGACATCACCGACAACAGCACCTCGTTCATGGGCGGGCAGGCGAGCCGAATCATGCCACTCTCGTCCAACCGCAGCCAGGATTACCGTCACTGCCGCTACAATCTGGGGCGGCGAGTCACGCGCCTACTTGAGCTGTCGGTGCTACTCGGCACGCGCGCGATCGTAGAGGCATCGCTCGGTGTCACCGATCGCGCGATGCCCTTGGGCAACTACCGCAAACAGGTCGTCGTGCCGGGCCGGGCTCCGTTCGATCTGCTCGGCCGCGATCATGAGTATAAATCCTGGGATGACACCGAGGATCGCCACGGCACACAGGACGACGATGTGCTTGCACAGCTCGTCGCACATCTGCGCAGCTGCTCGCCTGCCGCCTTCGCCGACACGGTCGATGCGGCCGCAACCGGCTATGCCGGGCCGGCGGTGTGGACTCGAATCCTCGGCGTTGGCGCCGAGCGCGTCGGCGAGGTCGCCGATCTACTGTGGCCGTTCGCATGCAACATCACGATCCTGGCGCATGGCGACATCGTACGCGATGCCGTTCGCTTCTTAGCCGCGGTCTACCCGTCGCGATTGCTTTCCAGGCGGGCGGCATTCGAGAACGAAGCGCTCCGGGGCGGTCTATTTGCGGATGAAACCGAGCAGCGATGGCGTCGCCGCACGCTCAGCCGCTTCCTGTCGCTGGTCGATGCGGACGCGATCGCGACCGATCCTATGCGTGCGCTGCGCGAGGAACTAGTGGCGGCGGACGAACTGACCGGCAATCCGCCGACGCGGTCGGTGTCGGTGCACTGGGGACCGTCGCGCGGGGTCACGCGCAGCCTGCTCGCTGACGAAGGCATCGATGTCGAGGAAGGCGTGGACGCGCAGATGTTGTCCCGGTCCGAGGCGCTCTACGAGAAAGTAGAGGCCACACCCGCAAGCAGTGGCGGGATGGCGCTCGCCGAGCTCTGGGCGAAAGTGTCGGCGACGATTGCATTCTATGACGCTCAAGTCGACGCGCTGCATGAGAAGGTCGAGCAGCCGGTCTGGGGGCATGTCAGTAATGCTGTTGAACGCATCGCCAGTGCGAAGGCCTATGCGCCCGGGGTCGAGGGCATGCCGCCGATCGAGGAACTGCTCGAAGTGTTGCGGCGGCTTTGGGCGAGCCGCTTCCCGGAGGCCAGGGAAAAGGACGAAAACTCCAGCCTGAGCTGGGGCAACTGTGAGGTCCGCGTCTATGCGGCCAAAGCCTATGTCTCGCTCGCTGACCGGTTCGGCAAAGATCATGTCGAGATCGTTGACATGTTCGACGCGATCCTCGCCGACCCGGCGCCGCAGGTCCGTCTCCAGGCGTCGCAAAGCCTGCAAGTACTGAGCCGCATCGCACTCGGGAAGATGTGGGCGCTGGCCGAGCACGTCGCGCGCGACGAGCCGCACATAGAGGTACTGAGCGCCTTCCTGCACTATGTCATCTGGCGCTTAACCTGGCACGATGTCGAAAAGTGCAAGGCGATCATCGAGATCGTGCGGGCTCGCTGCGAGGCGGTAGAGCACGACGACAAGCCCAGCCGGGACAAGATAGCCGAACAGCTCGGTGGCCTGACCGCGCAGCTCTGGTGCTGGCAGGAAGAGACGCTCGCGCTCGAATGGCTCAAGACCGGGGCCCGCAGTCCCGCCGCGCACCGCGAGTTTCTTACCTCTTTTCTGTCGATGCTGCGCGGCGCGTTCTACGCCCGCTATGCGAGCGGTGAGCAGCGCGATGCAGGGCTTGCCGATCGCGCGCAGCAAGCGGCGATGGTCATCCTGGAGGCGTGCTCGGCGGCTGCGGAAGCCAGCCATGCCGCGGTGACAGGCGGGACGGTCGAGGGCGCCGAGCGCGATGCCGCCATCGCCACATACAGAGCAGCGGAATCGGCGATCGGCCACCTCATGAACCAGCTCTATTTCGGCTCGGGGGCGCATGCCGACAGTCGCGAGGCGGCGGTCAAACTCATGTCTGCCGACACCATGCACCGGTTCCTTGTCGATTATCGCCCGATGCTCGCTCTACTGGCGGCCTCACGCGAACCCTCGACACACCATCATCTCGTCGAACTCTATGAGTTTCTGATACCCGGTGATCCGGCCGGCGTGTTCAACGCCCTTCACGCGCTGCTGACAGGCCCAGCCGCGCGCGAGGGCTATCATCACGAAAGCCTCGCCGCGCCGGTCATCGTGCGGATGATCACCCGCTATATTGCCGACCACCGCTCGATCTTCGAAGACGACACGCGCCGAGCCGCCCTCGTCGAGATCCTGCGCCTGTTTTCAGACGTGGGATGGTCAGACGCTCTGAAGCTTCTCTACGAACTTCCCGACCTGCTTCGCTAACGATAAGCCGATCTCCCGAATTTCGACGCGTGTGCTCGTGGCGCTGCGTAAGCGACTGATGCCAGGTCATCGCACCGGACATGGACCGCTGGCGAAGGAACGCTGTATGCCGACTTCGGCGGAAATGGAGAAGTTGCGTCAGCGATCGATCGCACAGCTCGATGCCGACGCTGCACTCAACCATATCGCGATCTTAATCGACTCGTCCCTTGACGCACAGTTCCGGCGCGGTGTCGAACGCGCCATCAATCTGCTCGACGAGCTGGCGAAGCGCGAGCTGATGCCCAACCAAGGCGCTCTTATTGAGTATTTCCGCGCGAATGCCTGGAGTGCCAGGGAAGAACTGGCGGGTGAGCGTGGTTCCTGGGACTGGGAGCATGCCGAGCGGGAACAGCAGATCTTGGCGCTATCCCGCGCCGCTGCACACCCCGGCTTTGCCAAGCTCGACGTCAGCCGCCGTTGCCAGGTTCTCACCAATCGCGCCAACCTGCTCAACACCATGGGACGCTTCGTCGACGCGATAGAGGGCTGGGACAGGGCACTGCGGATCATCCCCAATTTTGCGATGGCGCTAGCGAACCGCGGCATGGGCCTCAAACATTATGGCGGGCTGCTGGAGGATGATCGTGAACGTGCGATCCTCCTGCTGCACGCGCATGACGGATTAGCGGCAGCGGTCGCGCCGGATGCTATTTATGAAGGCGATAATCAGGCTGATCTGCGGCAGCAGTTCGCCGCGACCGCCTCCGCATATGCCGCGGCGGTCGATCTAAATCGTGTACGCGCTTTACAGGATCTCGATGGCACGGTTCTCGGGCGCAGTAAGGCCGAGCAAGCCTATCGGCGCTGGTGTCTGGACCGTAGGCTCTTCCTCAGCCCGCTGAACGATCTCGGTCCTTTCACGGCGGCGGCAATCGACGATCTCGTGCTGCCGGCGATCACGGAGTCTTTTGATGACCGGCCCGGCGCCTTTACGCCGCCGCCGGTCATCGGTTTCTTCAATCAAATGAAGCAGGAATATGCCTCGGCACGCTTTATGCTGTACGAGGGCTTAAACAGCACTAAGCTCCATTTCTCGGACCGCGGCGTGCGGTTATTCGATACGCTCGACTACCCGGCGCATTCGTTAGCGACCGAGCGCGTCCGCTCCGCCTACCGCATCGCTTACTCGTTGCTAGACAAGGTGGCGTACCTCGTTGACCATGTCTGGAAGCTCGGCAAAGTCGCCGACCGCATTAACTTCAAAAATGTCTGGATGGCTGAGGGCAAGCCGCGCCTACTGGATCGGTTCAAAATTTATCCAAACTGGCCGTTGCGCGGCCTTTACTGGTTATCGAAGGAGCTGTTCGACAACGAACTCAAGCGTACGACCGGAGCGGACGCCCGAGAGTTGCACGACATCCGCAACGCGCTCGAGCATAAATATCTGCAGGTCCATGAGGGATGGGCATGGGATCTGATGCTCATCTCGCCCGCGACCAGAGGATTGGGCCTATCGATCAACAGCGATTTGCTCGAAGCCAAAGCACTACGGGTGATGAAGATTGCGAGGTCAGCATTGATTCAATTGGCGCTCGCTATCGGCGTTGAGGAGCGCAACAAAGCCGCGGCGGCGCCAGACCAGCTGATCGGATCGATGCCTCTCTACGGGCTTGAGGAAAGGCGAAAGCGGCGCGATCCTAGCTGGTAATCGCAGCTTCCTGTCCATTGCCGGCTCGAACTATCGCTCAAACGAACTCTACACATCGATCACGCGCTGCCATGGTCGGCGTGGCCGTGCGGTGACCTTTGGAATCTGGTTCCGTCCTCGCGCTGGGTGCACTAGCATGTGAAGCGCGATCGGCTGCCGTCAGCGCTGGTGCTCGCGCGAGCGCCAATCCTAACATGGTGGCGTGCGGCATGGGACGCTGACCCAGGTCTGGCGGAGCGGTTCTGGGCGGAGGCACGGGCAGCGTTGCCGATCGGGGCGGACGCTTCGTTCGATTCCGCGTTCGCGGGTCTCGAGTGGCGACGGCTGCGCGTCAGTCAGGATCAGCAGGCGCCGGAGTGAACGGGTGCGCGCGGCGCCGCACGGCGGCAGGGCGAGGCCGTGAGCGGCTGAACTGCTCGCGTGGCTCGCCGACGGTGGCGGAGCAGATTTGGGATCGGGGAGGGCTCACCAAGGCATCGATCCGTCGGGCCGAGCTGGATGTCGTTGGCCACTATCGAGGCCGCGTGTCGGCAAAACCGACCCGTCGAGAGGTGCCAAGTTTCAAACCCTTGGCGCGGTCGAGATTGGCGGAAAACCTGCGATGGTCCGGGTCGGGTGGTCTCGGTGCTGAGGTCAGCCGGGCTGAGAGCTCAAGAGCGCCAAGCCGTAGGGGCATGGCGGCAGAGTTGCCCTAGCCGAGGGGGCACTCATCCACCTGTCGGTGGTACGCTGGCGCCCACTAGCGGGGGGCGCCGTAGGCGGCAGGGGGCTGCTGGTCGAGCTTGTCTGCCGCCGGCCCGGGTGATTTTCGCTGTGATGTAGTCGTTGCGACCGGCGCGAAACAGCCCTGGACGCGGTCGCCCTACGCAGCGATGCGGAGCTGTCGTGTTGGACGGCCGCGCCCTCAGCGCTCCCCGCTGTCCGTGGCCTTCGCCCGTTGTAGCTGCCAGACCGGCACGCGGTCCGGATCAAGCCGGGCGCGCCGCTCCGCCATGAACCGGCTGAATGAGAACGTCGTCGACAAGACCGCGTCGCCGATCGCTAACCGCAACCGCCGCTGGCTGCTCTGCTCGACGTCGTCAGTCTCGCGCAACAGGGTCTGCACACGGTGGAGGTCGACCGTGCCGCCCGCGATCAGCGCGCTGGCATTCATGGCATGGTCGAGAATCTCAGTACGGCACCACTGCCAGAGCAGGTGCTCCGCGCTCGCCAGCCGCGCTGGCACGCCGAACCACGGATGGATAATCGCGTCGGCCAGCAGCCCCGCCTCGGTCGCGCCGGTGCAGGGCCGCAGCGTCAGCTCGATGGGCCGTCGGCACCGGTCCGGGTCCATGTGCGCCACGAACCCGGCCCGCGTCGCCCGCATGAGCTCCGCGGCGTAATCGCCCCCGTCCGGGTCGAGGTCGGCGACGATCTCGATGTCTCCGACGAAGCGGGCTTGCTCGTGCAGGGTCAGGGCGATGCGGCCGACCACGGCGTAGGGGAGTCCGGCCGCGTCGAGCCGTCCGACGATGTCGCGAAAGATTGCCGGCAGCATCCCCGGCGTTGGGTTGTCCGGGTTGGTGACATCGACCAGCAGCGCCTCGATGTCGGCCGAGCTGCCGCCCATCCTGCGTGTCCTCCGGGTCAGGCGAGCGTGCGGTAGTGCGCGTCCGAGCACACCGTGTGTGTCTGCCCGGTCAGGCCGAACAGTCGGACGAGTTCGGCAACCGTCTCAGGCCGCTGCAAACGCCGGTCGGCGTAGAGGGTGAACAGCGCCGGCCCGCGCATATACACCACTCGCCCGCGCGGAAACGCCTCGTACTCGTGGCTCGCGATGGCCGGTGGCAGACCACCGCGGCGCAGAGCGGTGGCGCCGAGGCTGCGCCATGCCTCCCAGACCTCGTGGTGCCCGCGCGGGTGGGTGAGGCAGTCGCCGTAGGCTTCCGCCTGCGCCAAAGTCGTGCGGTCGGTAACCAGCACCGTGCGTCCGCCGTCGGGCACGCCCCAGAAGATACCGATGCTCGGTAGGGGCATTTCGCCAAGAGGGCTGCTGGACTCTGAAGGGGCGGTATCCGTGCCGTGAGTGCTCCTGCTCATCGCGTTCGCTCCCGTCAGAACACGAACTTCCAGTCGATTCGCTTCATGGGAGCACCTGCATCGGTCAGCGCCGCCGAGCACATCACCACGATGTCCTGCTTGATCGGCGTGGCGCCCGCTCGCACAGGATTAGGCTTGACCATGAAGCACAGGCCCGTAGCTGGCCAATGCCGCTGCTGGTCGGGGGCGCCAACGGTCATCAGCGTCACATGCGTTAGGCGCAGCGCGTAGCCGTAGGCGCTCTCCATGTCGGGTGTCTGGGCAGTCGCGAAGTTGATCACCATCTCCGGCTTGGTCTGGGCCGCACGATAGCCGGTGACGAAACTGACCTCGCCTTTGCCGTCATCGACGAGGCGGAAGTCGTGGTTGCAGGAGGCGGGCTTTCCGTCGAGCTTGAGTTCGAGGCAACCGCCGGACTTGATTTCATCGACCGGCGGGTTCGCCTGGGCCGGGTGGGCGGCCAGCAGCAGCAGGCAGAGCGGCAGCGTCGCGCGCAGCATGAGGGTGATCCGTCGAAAAGAGAGGAGGGGGAAGCCGGACGGTCCAGGCACCGAGTCGCCCAACCGGTGCGGAAAGGTTAGCGGCGGGTCAGCGCGCCAGCGAAGGCGCAGGACGTCCCGTGGAAGTCACCGCAGCCCTGCGCTTCCATCCGCACACGTTTACGGTCAGAACCGAGGCGCAGTGTCAGAGTACAGATCTCCTCCGAGCCGCTCTCCTTGCGGGTCAACATCAGCACCCCGGCGCCACCGGGCTTGGCAAGACCGCGCAGCTCGCCGGTGCATTCATTCGGAATCGCCGTCTCGGCAACGACGAAGTGGGTGCCGCTGCCGTCACCCAGCTCAAACACCTGCAGATCGAGCCGTCCCTCGCCGCGGCCTTGGTAACGCCCTTCAAAGGGCGAGTCGGCCTGAGCCGGTATCGCGGTGACGGCGAGCGCGACCAGTACGCCGAAACGCAGGGCAGTCGTGGCGGCATGCATGTGCCGGCCAACGCGTGGCCTGCAGCCGATCGAGGTGGGCTGACGGGCCGAGAGGGACATGACGAAGGGTCTCGCGGAAGCTCCGGCGGAGCCGAGGATAGGTATTCCCGTTCCTCACCCCGCGAATTTACCGCCGGCTGCAGATTCCCGCTGCGGCCGGCGGTCGCACCCTGGGTTAGACTGCCTCGGATGACAGATCCTTCGGGCGGCGAAAGGCAGCCGTGCCTTTGCCTGACCGGCCGACCGCGTAGACTCGCAGACCGTGCTGGCTTCTCAGGCTCTCGGTGATCGTCCCGACCGTGACACCCCTCTGGTCCGCGTCGAAGCCGAACAGGACGAGGCGCGGCTCGGGGTCGACCCGCAGCCGGCGTGCGCCGGAGGCCACCTCAGCCACGAGCGGGTCGCGCAGCGGCAGCGCAGCCACGTCGAGGCCGCGGGCCAGCCGCACCGTGCGGCGCAGCGTGTCGAGGCGGACGAGGTCGCGGCACAAGGCGGGGTAACTCGTAGCGAGGCGGTCGGCCTCGTGCTTCAGCGTGGCACGGTAGCGTTCGACCTGCCCCACGATGGCTGGGGTCGATCTTGAGCGCAGGGCAGGGTTTGTCGCGAGCTTTGCCTCATGGAAGACGAGCCACGCCTCATCGGCCACGCCCCGCTCCTCCAAGCTCGCTACGTCGAGCCGATCCTGCCGCGTTGGGGCCACACCCGCGTCCGCGTCAGGGAACTGGAGTACGGCGTCCACCTCCGCTTGCGCTCCATCAGGCTCGGCCGCGATGTCGAGGGGGGCCCCGGTGAGTGAGACCTCGACATCGACGACGTTCGGGCTGGCCTGCACCAGCGCGTGCACACCCGTCTTCTCCAGACCGGCGAGCGGCGTTGCGGCCCGCTTCATTTCTGCCAGTGTCGCCAGTCCTTCATAGCGAGTCCAGAAGGCTGCAGCCGGATCGAGACCGAAGCCGCCATCCGCGGCGAGGCGGGTCATGACCTGGCGCTGGCGCACACCCACGTGGTCGCGGTGGCCGTAACTGAGCACGAGCGCGAGAAGATCACCGCCGCCGGTCAGTCCGTCGATCGCCGGATGGCGGCTCGTGTCGTCGGGGGCCCCGTCCAGCGGCAGGTTGAGGTCGAGAAGCAGTCTGGCCCCATCGTGCTCCAGCTCGACGCAGGTGCCGCCGATCTCGCGCATGCCGCGGTGGATGCGCACACGCATCGTGACCCTGTGCCCCTTACGGTCTCCCGCCGCGTCACGAGCTTGGCTTTAACATGTGGCTATAGCCAGTGGTTAGATAGCCCGTGCTGGCCGCTGATCCTGGCCTATGAAGGGTCGGGCATTGGTGGCGCGGAACCTGCGCCGGGTGCGTGTGGCGCAGGGCTTGAGTCAGGAGCGGCTGGCGGCCGACGCGGGCGTGGACCGGGCGTATCTCGGCGGGTTGGAGCGGCAGGCGGAGAACCCGACGGTCGACCTGCTCGACAAGGTCGCCGAGGCACTGACCGTACCGCTAGGGGAGCTGTTCGTGGCGCCCGCCGAGGGTGAGGCACCACCCGCGCCGCTCAGAGGCGGGCGACGGCGCTGATGGTCTCCGCAAACCCCGATTGCTGGAGGATCTTTCGCTCGGCGGCTTAACTCGAGACGTTGGTGTAGAGGCGCGAGAGATCCACCCCGATTGCGATCGTTTCGATGGCGGTTTGCAATTGCGGCAGAGTCGAACGCTTGGTGTATCGCGCTGTTTCGCCTGCCGTCGCGTGGCCCGTGACGTGGTCGATCACCGCCGGCACCACGCCCGCTTGGTGCATCAGCGTCGTCGCGGTGTGCCGGAACGAGTGAAAGTCGAGGCCGACGCGGTAGACCCCGACGTCGCGGCGGTAGCGGGTGAACCATTTGGTGAAGGCGTGGCCGAGCCTTGCATCCGCTCCGCCCGGTTCGAGGCCGGGGAAGATCCGTTGTTGCTTGATGCGCCGGTGCTTCTCGACGTGCGCGAGGAAGCCGAGGCGGATCAGCTCGGAATGAATCGGCACGCGGCGCACTGCGGTCGCATTCTTCACCTTGCGTGGGGGCCGATCATTGATGTCGATGAACCAGACGTCCTCGTCCTGTCGGATATCCTCGACGTGCAGCTGGCAGATTTCCTCCTGACGCATGCCGGAGAACACGGCGATCAGCGGCAGCCAGAACTTCTCGTCGCGCAGGATGAGGGAGCCGGGCGTGGTGCGTCGAGCCGCCGAGGTGCAGCCCATCCAGATTGGGGTCGCGAACAGGCGGGCAAGCTCGGCCCGCTCCCACATGTCGCGCTGCTCACTGGCCTTTCGGCTGTTGGCAAAGCGGAAACCGGCGAAAATATTGGCGGCCGCCTCGTCCTTCGCCACGGCTGCGGTCCAAAGTGCGGACAGCGCCGAGAAGTGCCGCTTGACCGTCTTCTGCGTGATGAGTGGCGCGCGGTTCACGGTTGGCAACGCGTTGGATGCGGCTAGGATCTCCTCGACGGTGAGGTCACGGTAGCGCGGGTGCTTGCCGTAATCGTTTGGCAGCCGTTCGATGCGTTCTCGGAAGCGGCCGGCGTCCTTGCGAGAGTAGGCGGAGAGTGGCCGGTCCCCGCAGACGTCCACAAACAGCCGAAAGGTCGCGCTGGCCTGGGATGCTGTCTGTCGGTCCCAGGCACCTGTAGCAACCTGCGTGGCGCGGAAGGCCGTTCCCACGATCGATAGGGGATCGACGCCTTGCTGGACTGTTCGAGGTTCGGGCTCGACCGCAGCAGGAGCGGCCATCGGCGGGACGGACGACCCTGAGGCCAGCGCATCCAGCTGTATTTTGAGCAGGCGGTCGCGGGGCTCGAAGTTGAAATCGCCCTGATATTGCGCTCGGATGGCCTCAGCGACGTCGATGCCGGCCCGCAGCATGGCCTGTCGCGCCTGAGCGAGATCCGTCGGGCTGAGATCAGTGACCGCGAAGCCCTGCTTGCGTAGCATCTGCTCGGTGACGAAGCCGGCTTCCTCCAGTCTGTTACAGGCGAGCGCGTCGCGGTTGCGCACAGCCATCATCTCGTACTGCAAGACCCGGCGCTCGCGCACCTCGTTCGGGATGGCACCGTGCGCGAGGCGTCCTCGGTTCTCACCGTCGAGGATGAGACCGTAGAAATCCTGTACGAGGCGGGCGAGTTGGGCGTCGGTCAGCATCGGCATCGCACGGAGGGCCGAGAAAAGGCTCTCCGAGGCAACGTATAGCTGACACGCTCTCAGCTTGGCAGTGCGGGCATCGGAAGTCGCGAGGCTGCGCACCAGCTCGCGCCGTCCGATGCGCTTACGCAGGTCGTCGGGGATGCCGCGCCGGAAGTGAAAGACCGTCCCTCGCAGGACGAAATTGGATCGTGCCGACACTCCGCTCCTTCGCCGTTACTCGAACGGGCTTTGTAGCAGCGGATTGTAGCAACCGGCTCACTCCGCAGGGCGGCTGCGCGAGAAGCTCAACTAACTGAATGACTTAGAAATTTAGTGGCTGGGGGACCTGGATTCGAACCAGGACTAGCGGAGTCAGAGTCCGCGGTTCTACCGTTAAACTATCCCCCACCGGAGCCCTCACCGGTCCCGTTAAGAACGGTCCGGATTCAGGCAGGAAAACGTTTGCCGCAATCCCGCGCTCGGTGCTGGCGTCAGATAGGCTGTGACGGGCGTCGCGTCAACATGGATGCGCGCGCGATCGTGCGGGTGAGGCTCAACGGCCACGGTTGCCGGAGCCTGCCGGGTCTCGGGAGCGGCTGGCGGCGGCGTCCGCGCGCTCGGAAGCCACCCGTTCAGTTCAGGGAAGGCTGCCGGTGGCCGGCCTTGGCCGCGACGAGCGCCTCCGTCGGCGATAGGGCCGCCGCCCGCGTGGACGGGCCCAGCGCCAGCGTCTCGGCGATCACGTAGCGGGCCAGCGCGTCGAAGGTGTAGACTCGTTCGACCAGCGCCTGAGCTGCCGATGTCATCCGGTCGACGCCCGTGTCGTCCGTGCGCAGCAGGTGGTCGAGGGCGCGTTCCAGATCCTCCTGCGGGTCGAGATAGAACCCCTCGCGGCCGTGCAGGAAAGGCTTGATGCCGGTCAGCGGGCGGGTGTCGAAGATCGGCACGCTGCCCAGCGCTGCGACCTCGTAGTGCCGGTAGCAATCCCAGCCGACGCCGCTCGGCGACAGGCAGAACCGGCTCCGGGTGATCGCCTCGGCGAAGGCTTCCGGGCTCAAGCGGTGCGTCGGCGCGTGGATGCGCCAGCCGCGGGCCGTCAATCGGGGCAGGACGCCGCTCAAGGCCTCGCGGAAGGCGATCCCCTGCGCCGAGCCGACGTAGAACAGGTCGTAGCTGCGCGCGGAGGCCGGGATCGGGGCTTTCAATGCCGTGGCCCCGATTCCGAGGGCGAAGGGGCGCAGCTTGGCCCGCAGGGCGAGGCAGGCGGGATCCTGGCGGGCATGGCCGGCGCAGGCGCCGCGGGGCAGCACCGTCTCAAGGGTATTCCACGGATTGGCGGCCAACTCGCGTTTGAAGAACAGGTCGCAACGCCGGAGGAAGGCGCGGTCGCGTGGGTGGATCGTGAGATGGTCGGTCACATCGAGGACCGCGAGCCGGACGCGGGGGCCGCGGGCGGCGAACAGGACGAGGCCGCGGAAGGCGAGCCCGATCAGGCTCAAGGCCGCATGGACGGGATAGGCGCGCCCGGCGCTGTTGACCGGGCCGACACAACGGGCAACGACGATGTCGTAGTCTTGGACGAGGCAGGCGCGAGCGATGCCGGCCACCCGCCGAACCAGCTTCAGCATCCGCAGGGGCATGCTGCCGGAACGCGGTGCGCGGGTCCGCACGTCGGCCCAGCGCAGCCGCGTATCGAGGAAGGTCGTGCGCTCGGGGAAGGCGGCGGTCACGAGCGGCATCAGCCCGAATTCGAGAATCCGCGGAGGGCCCGGGAGGCCATCCGACGCCACGTGGCGGGCGCGGTCGGTCAGCGTCTCCATGGCGGCTCCCTTGGTGGCTCCATGGCGGCTTCGGGGTCAGCCTTGCGGCGCTCGCCCCGCGCTGGGACCGTGCCACCGGATCCGCTCGAACGGAGCGGTCTCCACCTCATAACGCCCGCGCGATGTCCGAGCCGGCGCCCACTGTCACGGCAACAGGATCGCGAGGGCATCGGCTCGGACCTTAGAAATGGGCGTGGGGCTGAAGCTTCAGCCGGCTGCGGCCGAGATCGAGCTGCTTACTGATGAGCCAATCCGGGTTGCGGGCGTTGAAGTAGCCTTTCAGCGCATAGCGCCAGAACAGCTCTTCCGCGCGGGAGGACGGCCCGTGCACCCCCTTCACCTGGGCGACCTCGCCCAGCGCCCGTGCCTTATGGGCGAGGTTGGCGCTGTTGTTCTGGCCGGTGCGGCGGAAGCAGGCGACCGGCCGGCCGACGCGGGCATAGGGTTCCTGCGCCAGCGCACGGCAGAACATCTCGTAGTCGCCGCAATCCCTGAACGCGTAGTTGAACCCGCCGAGTTCGGCATAGAAGTCCCGCGCGATGTAAGTCGCCATATGCATGACCGGGTTCCAGCCAAGGCACACGAGCATGCGCGGCGTCATCCAGTTGGGCGGGGCGGCCAACCCGCCCAGGCCCCGGCCGCGCCCGTCGATCCAGCGGATCCCGCCGACGACCCAGCGCCGGCGGTTGCCTTTGTAGGCCTCGACCACGGCCTCCAGGCCGCCTTCGAGCAGCACGTCATCCGCGCCCAGGAAGCCGAGCAGCTCGCCCGAGGCGGCGAAGGAGCCCTTGTTGATCGCGTCGAAGATGCCGCGATCCTTGCCCTGGAGCACGGTGGCGCCCAGGCTTTGGGCGAGTTCGACGGTTCCGTCGGTGCTGCCCGCATCGACGATCACATGCTCGACCTCGATGCCGTTGCGGGCGCTGGCCCGCGAGGATTCGATGCATTCGCGCAAGTATTCAACGCCGTTCAGCGTCGGGGTGACCACGGACACCTTCATGGCCGGCTTCCTCGTCTTTTGGCTTGCGATCGCGTTCGGGATCACGCGTTTTCGGGGATAGGCGGCGCCGGGCCCTCTGGGCGCCGCGCGATCGTCAGGCGACGGCCGCCAGGGCGCCGGAGAAGCTGTCGCGGCCGGCCACGAGGGGGAGGGGCGGTACGAGGCCGCCGAACCGCTCGGCGGGGGCACAGCCATTGGTGACGATGCCCTTGTTCATCGCCCAGACCGCCGCCTGCGTCCGATTCTTCACCCGGACCTTGCGCAGGATCGCCTTGACGTGAACCTTGACCGTGGCCTCCGCGATGTCGAGGTTGCGGGCAATGACTTTGTTGGACTCTCCCAGAGCCAGCCCTTCGAGGATGTTGACCTCGCGGCTCGACAGGCTGGCGAGCGAGGTGCCGTCTGCCCTCTGCAGCCCGGTCAGGGCGGCGACCGGGCCGGGCGTGCGCACCGGGTCGAAGGCCAGGCACAAACGCCCAAGGAAGCTCACCGGCAGCACCGCGCAATCGGCGATCACCACTTCCAGGGTCTTGAGGAGGTCGGCCGGGGAGACGTCCTCGGTCAGATAGGCCGAAGCGCCGAGTTGAAGGCTGCGCAGCATCAGCCCCTCGGTGTCGCGCAGCGCGAGCGCCACGATCTTGACCTCGGGCAGCGCCTCGGCGACCTGCCCGACGATGCCCGCAGCCTCCTCATCGATGACGACGAGCGCCAAATGCGCCGCCTTGAGGTCGGACAGGTGAAGCGCCGGGCTGGCCGCGACCTGCCGCACCACGAAACGGGTGCCGGACAGAAGCGCGATCAGGCTTTCCCGGACCATACGGTTGTCACTGACAATGAGCGTATCGATATGTTCCATCGGAGTTACTCCCCTGATCTCCTGAAAACCTCCCGCGCCGGATCACCCTGTCCGCCAGATTCTGTTCGGGCCGTTCAAACGCACATATTGTGCGTCGCAGAATGGTTAGGCACAAATTAACTAGACCGAATGGGAGGTGTCCTGTCATGTCAGAAAAAACTTGGACAACTCAGCGCGGACTATCCAGTTCGTACTAGATTTTGCCCTTGAGGATTGTCGGCGCGAGCAACGCAGCCTCGGTTCGATTTCTGACGCCGAGCATCCGGATCACGGCGGAGACGTGAATTTTCACGGTCGCCTCGGCGATACTCAGCGCGATCGCGATCTCTCGATTGGATAACCCCTTGCCGATCAGCGCCAGAACTTCGCGCTGGCGCAGGGTCAACCCGAACGTTCGCACGCCGCGCTCCGGTTGCCGCAGCGCGGCCACGGCCTCCGGCGGCTTTACGGCCAGAATCGCACTGGGTGCGTAGAGCCGGCCGTCGAGCGTGGTTCGAACCGCCTCGAGCATTTCCTCGTGGCTCTGGCGCCGCACGATCAATCCGTGGAAGCCGAGGCTCAGGGCATCCTGGAACAGGTCGGCCGAGGCGTGGGGAACGATGAGCAGGAGGCGTGCGGTGCCGGCCGCTCGCTTCAGGGCTCCGAGATAGGTCGGGTCTCCGGCCGGAAGGAGGCGCGATCCGACGATGACGAGATCCGTTTTCAGTGGCGATCGGAGGCTGTTGATCAGTTCCGATGAATTCGAAACATCAAAGACGATGATTCCACTCACATTTAATTCCAAACTTCTACGCAGCATGGTGCGGAAGTTTCTCTGGTCATCTGCAATGACAATCCGCAACATAATTGAGAATTAACTCCCTAGATTGCGGATCAGCAGGATAAAAATCATTATGTCTCCAAAAAATTCCACCCTGATCATGACGTTCGGTTTTGTGTTCCGTGAATTACAGATTTCGATTGCGACAGGATCGGGACCGACGTCAAATCAAAACAAAATCCTTAATCATAGACAAATCAACAGACTCTCCTGCGACGCAGCAGAGATTTGCCCTTCCAATGCTTAGCATGAAGGCGGCAACCAACAAGTTTCTCTCAAGAGATTACCCGATATTGGCAAATATTATTTTGAATCATCGAATTCAAGGCGAGATCAATCCAGAAAATCCGCGACACACCATCAATTATGAATTGAATACGCCTTTCGGGCTATCAACAATGAGGTATCCGCGAAACACTTTTGTTATATACTGCGTCGCAGCAGAGTCATATCGTACAACCCGACGACGGCCTTGGCGGAATTAATCCGGTGTTTCAACCATAACCCGGATGGATCATGCCAACATGGCAGCGATGGGTAACGGGGCTCCTGACGATGTCAGTAATCGCGGTCGGTGGTGGCGGCTCGATCACGCTGCTGATGTACGGACATCGATGCCGAACGTTCTCGATACGCTTATCGCGCCCTCCCCGGCACCACGGAGCCATATGCGTGGATGCATGGAGCCTGTGACGTGTCGAGGGGGGTCTCGTCGATGGATCAGAGCGTGGCGACGGCGGCCGGCTCAGGCCCGCTGACCGCGGAGGCGGCGCGCGTCCTCGATTCGATCGATGCCCCCGTCCTGGTCGTCGCCCGTGCGGGCAGCATCGCCTACGCCAATGATCCCGCCCGCCTTCTGCTGACGCGGGACGATCCGTCCCGGATCCATCTGACCGGCACCACCCCACGCAACAGCAGGACTTCGCCGACCGACAGCCCCTCGCTTACGGGCAGGGTCTCGACGGTGTTTCTCGCCCGGGCCAGGGCGACGCGGACGCCGCTTCCCGGCGTGATCGCGATCAAGCGGGGAAGCGGGATACGCCGTTACCGCTGCCATGGCTTCCGCCTGAACCGGGAGGGGATCGACCCCCTGGTTCTCCTGCGGCTCCTGCCGACGCCGGAGATGCGGTTCAGCCTGCAGGCGAACGAGGCGGCGATGCTTCGGCGTGAACTCGCCGCGCGCGAGCGCCATCATCGCAGCCAGCAAGAGCTGCTGCGCGAGCGCGACCTCCTGCTGGCCGACCTGCGAAGCACCGCGCAGGCGCGCCTGCGCGCCGAGCGCGACCGGGACGCGGTCCTCGCCCAACTCTACCGGGCGCATCAGGCCGAGCGGGAACGTCTGGCCCGGGAACTCCACGACGAGGCCGGCCAGCAACTCGCATGGCTGAAGCTGCAGCTCGACCGCCTGCGGCGTGCGCCGTCGCCGATGCAGGTCGAGGCGATGCTGAAACAGGTCGATGCGATCTCGGCCAGCCTGCGTCAGGTGGTTCGGGAGCTGCGCCCGGTCACCCTGACCGAACTCGGCCTTATCCTCGCCTTGGGCGGCCTCGTGCGCGAATGGTCCGACCAAAGCGCGATCCCCACCGAATTCCAGCTTTCGGGGACCACGATCCGCCTCACGCCGGAGATCGAAGTGACGATCTTTCGTCTGGTGCAGGAAGCCCTGACCAACGTCGTCAAGCACGCGCCGGGGGCGCGCCACGTTTCCGTGACCCTGCAATACGCCAGCACCGGCGTCACCTTGGCGATCGAGGACGACGGGCCCGGACTCGCGTGCGAGCCGGCGGCCGAGGCGCGTCAGGCGGGGGGCGGGTTCGGGCTCGCTGGCATGCGCGAGCGGCTGACGCTGCTCGGTGGAACGCTCATGATCGAATCGCCTCCCGGCGGTGGGACGACGATTCTGGCGCGATTGCCGCTGACAGGGGGATGATATGCGAACGGCGAAGGAACGGGTCAGGGTCGCTCTAATCGACGACCACCCAATCTTCAGAAGCGGCGTCCGAGGCCTGCTGGGCGAGACGTCCGGCATCGAGGTCGTCGGAGAGGCGAGCGACGGCCGGCATGCCCTGGACCTCGTCCGCAGGACCAATCCCGATGTCGTCGTCATGGACATCACCATGACTGGCATCAGCGGCCTCGCGGTGGCGCGCGCGCTCCGCGAAGCGGGCCTTGCGGTGCACATCGTCTTCCTGACGGTCAACGAAGACCTCGCTTTCGTCGACGAGGCGCTGACCGCCGGGGCCCAGGGCTACGTCCTCAAGCGTTCCGCCGGCACCAGCCTGCTGGAAGCCATCGAAGCGGTCGTCCTGGGCGGCCAGTACGTCGATCCCGAAATGCGCGCGCCGCCAGCGCCGCCCGACCGTACGGAAGCCGGCCCGCCCGCTCCGCATCCCGGCCAGGAGGGCGGCCTCACCGCACGGGAGCGCGAGGTGCTCCGGCTCATCGCCCTCGGCATGACGATGAAGGAGGTCAGCCTCGCCATGTCGATCTCGGCGGCCTCGGTCGATACCTACAAGATCCGCGGCTGCAAGAAGCTCGGTCTCCGGTCCCGCGCCAGCATCGTCCGCTTCGCTCTCGGTCAAGGCTGGCTCGAGGTCGAGAGTGGGCGATTGCTGTCGGATCGACCATCGTCTCTCATGTGAATATTTTGATAAACAGTGTTTTTCCTATGAACTGATCTCATTTCATGATCCGCGCACTCGATCATCCCGTGTTCTTCACCCGGGGCGAAGCGGGCAACCGACATCCTGTCGTCGCTGACAGGCACACGATCGGTCTTCGATCATCGAGAGCCTACCGCTCCTGACGACCGGGGCAGGCGCTTCTTGCGTATCGTCCGGGTTCTTCCCGATCAGAGCCGACCGGCCGCAGCTGCCCGTTTCATCGAAGGCAGCGCACTCGCCCCGGCAGACATCCCCGACCGACTTCCATCAGGGCACAGGTGCAAGAGACGGCGCGTGCCGATGCCGTAACCTTCTACCGCCCGAACCTGCCGAACGGCCCGCAACAAATCCGGCCCATTCTCACCGTGGCAGCTCAGCCGAGTTCCTGCGCCGCACGTTCCAGCGCGCCCAGAAGCGGTTCGATCTGCGCAGGGCTCAGCTCGTGGAAACCGAGGGTGCGGCCCATCACGACCCCGAGCAGCGCGAAGAACAGGGCGGCCCCAACGCCGGTCGGCCCCTCCGTAGCCTCGAACCGGGCGAGGCGCTCGGCCACGAACGCGCGGTAGCCGGCGAGCGCATCGGGATTCTCGGCGGAGGCAAGGAGCAGGGCACGGCTGAACTCGTCCTCCTCACAGTAGCTGCGGCGCAGGTGCTCGATCATGCCGAGCGCGAGCCCCGTCGCGCCCGGCGCCCGCTCGGCCTCGCAGGCGGCGATGCCGGCGCGCAGCTCCTCCAGCTTGCGACCGACGAGGGCGAGGATCAGCGCATCCTTCGAGGCGTAATGGTGCAGCACGCCGCCCTTGCTCAGGCCCGCCTCGGCCGCCACGGCGTCGATGGTGAGCGACCGTGCCCCGCCCCGGCGCAGCACTGCGCCCGCCGCGTCGAGAATCACTCCAGCACGGTCGCCGCGCCGGCTGCGCGTCTTCTGCGACATGATCGCCCCCGATCCCCGCCCCCTGCAAGCGGCATCCCGCGTGCCGTACCAAATCACGGCCGTCGTTCATGTTTCGGGAGACGCCAGGGGCATCTCCCGCACCAACTCAATTAAAAACCGTCTGGACGGTCGGTAAGATAGGCGATAAGCCTGCGCCGCGAAAGCCGTCCTTTCGCGATACGGCTGCACGCCCAGTCCCCGCCGTCCGGAAACTCGGCCGATGTCCTCACGGCTCCGCCCCGCCCTCACCGCGACCGCCCTCACGGCTGCCCTGTCGGTCCTGCTCGCGACCGCGGCCGTTCCGGCGGACGCGCCTGCGGCCTCCGCCATTCCGGAGGCGGAGAACCCTTCCGTCGTGCTGGTGCGGGTCGTGACGGCGACGAAGGGTCCCGTCACCTCGGATGTGGTGCTCACCGGCGACATCCAGGCTCAGGCCCAGACCAACGTCGCCTTCCGCACCAACGGCAAGGTCGCCGAGCGCCGGGTCGAGGTCGGCGATCACGTCACCGCCGATCAGGTGCTCGCGGTGCTGGAGCCGCTGACGCAGAGGGCGAATCTCGACAACGCCCGCGCCGCCCTGGTCTCGGCGGAAGCGCAGCTCACCCAGGCCAAGGTGACCTTCGAGCGCCAGAAGCAGCTCATCAGCGGCGGCTACACCACGCGCCCGTCCTACGACAACGCCGAGCAGCAGTTGCGCACCTCTCAAGCCGCGGTCGATTCGGCCAAGGCGGCGCTCGGTACCGCCGAGGAACAGCTCTCCTATACCGAGCTGCGCGCGGGCGTCTCCGGCATCGTCATGAGCCGCACCTTCGAGGTCGGGCAGGTGGTGCAGGCGGGTCAAGCCGTGATGGTGCTGGCCCAGGACGGCCCGCGCGACGCGGTGTTCAACGTCTACGAGGCGCTGACGGCCAACCCGCCCGGCGACAAGACGATCCACGTCACGCTCCAGTCCGATCCCGCGGCGGCGGCGGCGGGGCATGTGCGCGAAATCTCGCCGACGGTGGATGCGGCCAGCGGCACGGTCCGCGTCAAGGTCGGGTTGGAATCGACCCCGCCCGCGATGACGCTCGGCGCCGTGGTGATCGGCCGGGGCCGCTTCGCTTCGCGCGAGGCCGTGGTGCTGCCCTGGTCGGTGCTCTACCGTTACGACGACCGGCCAGCAGTGTGGATCTACGATTCTGCCGCGGGCACGGTCTCGATCCGGGAGGTCGAGATCGACCGCTACGGCTTCGACGACATCGTCCTGAAGGGCGGCGTCAAGCCCGGCGAAACGGTGGTGGTCGCCGGCATCCCATTCCTGCGCCCCGGCCAGCACGTCGCGCTGGCGACGCAAGACGCTGCGCAAGGCTCCACGAAATCCGCGGCCGGGGAGGGCGGACGATGAGGCGAAGGCTCCTGGTCTGCGCCGTCCTTGCCGGCGCCGCTCCGCTCACCGCCTGCCAGCCGTCGCAGGAGGCGCCCGCACCGCCGCCCGTGCGGCCGGTTCTGACCACGCTGGCACAGCCCACCGACAGCGTGACCTTCGGCCCCTTCACCGGTACGGTCGAGCCGCGCTACCAGTCGCAACTCGGTTTCCAGATCGGCGGCCGGGTGGTGGCGCGCGACGTCACCATCGGCGATGTCGTGAAGAAGGGCCAGCGCCTCGCGGCCCTCGACCCGATCGTCTCGCGGTTCGACCTCAGCCGCGCCGAGGCGGAACTGTCCGATGCCAAGGCCCAGGCCGAGAACGCGACGGCGACCGAGGCGCGCACGCGGCGCCTGATGGAGGGCGGCAACGTCACCCAAGCCCAGCTCGACGCGGCGGTGGCCCGGCGCGACACCGCCCAGGCCCGCCTCGCCCAGGCCGGGGCCAGCCTGCAGAAGGCCCGCGACCAGATCGGCTATACCGAGCTGCACGCCGATTTCGACGGCGTCGTCACCCAGCGACTCGCCGAGATCGGGCAGGTCGTGAGCCCGGGGCAGGGGATCGTGACGCTGGCCCGGCCCGAGACCCGCGAGGCCGTGGTCGACATCCCCGAGACGCTGGCCGGCGCCATGCCGAAGGACGGACTGTTCACAGTGGTGCTCCAGAGCGCGCCCGCGATCACCGCCCGCGGCCGGGTGCGCGAGGTCGCCCCCTTCGCCGAATCCGGCACCCGCACCCGCCGCGTCCGCCTGACCCTGGAGGAGCCCGGCCCCGCCTTTCGGCTCGGTGCGACCATCACCGTCGCGCTGGAGCGCCGCATCGAGCGCCGCTTCGTCCTGCCGGCCACCGCGCTCCTCGACACCGAGGGGCGCCGCTCGGTCTGGATCGTGCCGGAGGCCGAGAGGCGCGGGGACGATAAGGCGAACGGGCAAGACGGTGGCCAAGGGGATGAGCCGGGCGACCGGCACGTCGAGCGCCGCGACGTGACCCTGTACGGGGACGGGCCGGACGGAAACGGGCGCATCGCCGTGCGCACGGGGCTGAAGCCCGGCGAGCGGGTTGTGGTCGCGGGCGCCCATTCCCTGCGCGACGGCCAGACCGTCCGCCTGGCCGACGACCGGAACTGAACCGGCCCCCGACAAGGGATTCGATCCGGCAAGAACTTCTGCAAAGGTTTCCGCGCGTGAAGGACTTCAACCTTTCCGATTGGGCGCTCGGCCACCGTTCGCTGGTCTGGTTCCTGATGCTCGTCTGCCTCGTGGCGGGCGTGATGGCCTATTCGCGCCTCGGTCGGGAGGAGGATCCGCCCTTCGCCATCAAGACCATGGTGGTCCAGGCGAGCTGGCCCGGCGCCACGATCAAGGACACCCTCGATCAGGTCACCGACCGGATCGAAAAGGAACTCCAGCAGATCAACGCGCTCGATTACGTCCGCAGCTACACCACGCCGGGTCAGGCGACGGTGTTCGTGCAGTTCCGCGACACGACGAAGAAGGAAGAGATCCAGCCCGCCTTCTACCAAGTGCGCAAGCGGCTGGGCGACATCGGGCACACCTTCCCGCAAGGCGTGCAGGGCCCGAGCTTCAACGACGAGTTCGGCGACGTCTACGGCAACGTCTACGCCTTCACCGCCGACGGCCTGACCCATCGGCAATTGCGCGACTACGTCGAGGGCGTGCGCACCGAGATCCTGAAGGTGCCCAATATCGGCAAGACCCTGCTGATGGGCGTGCAGGGCGAGACGATCTATCTCGACTTCTCGACCCGCAAGCTCGCGGGCTACGGCATCGATCTCCAGGCCTTGATCAAGGCGCTGCAATCGCAGAACGCGGTGGCCGCCTCCGGCGTGGTCCAGGCGGGGCCGGAGCGGGTGAGCTTGCGGGTGAGCGGCCAGTTCTCCTCCGAGGAGTCGCTGCGCAACGTCAACCTGCGCTTCAACGACCGCTTCTTCCGCCTCGCGGACGTGGCCGAGATCTCCCGCGGCTACGAGGATCCGCCGGCCGCCCTGTTCCGCGTCGACGGCAAGCCGGCGATCGGGCTCGCCATCGCCATGCGCCCCAACGCCAACCTGCTCAAGTTCGGCGAGGATCTGAAGGAACGCATGCACGTCATCGAGGGCAAGCTGCCCATCGGCGTCGGCATCCACCTCGTCTCCGACCAGCCTCGAATCGTCGAGGAGGCGGTCGGCGGCTTCACCAAGGCGCTGGTCGAGGCGGTCGTCATCGTCTTGGTGGTGAGCTTCGTCAGCCTGGGGCTTCGCGCCGGCCTCGTCGTCGCGGTCTCGATCCCGCTCGTGCTCGCCATCGTCTTCGTGGTCATGCAGATCATGGGCGTGACGCTGCAGCGCATCTCGCTCGGCGCCCTCATCATCGCGCTCGGCCTGCTCGTCGATGACGCGATGATCACCGTCGAGATGATGGTGGCCCGCCTCGAACTCGGCGACAACCTGAAGAAGGCGGCGACCTTCGCCTATACCTCGACCGCCTTCCCGATGCTCACCGGCACCCTGGTGACGGTCGCCGGCTTCCTGCCGATCGGCTTCAACGGCTCGTCGGCGGGCGAGTACACCTACTCGCTGTTCGTGGTGATCGCCGCTTCGCTCTTGGTCTCCTGGGTGGTCGCGGTGCTGTTCGCGCCGCTGCTCGGCGTCACCATGCTGCCCAAGACCATGAAGCACCATTCGGAGCGGCAGGGCCTGTTCACCCGCGCCTTCATGGCGACCTTACGGGTCGCGATGCGGCTACGCTGGATCACGGTGGTCCTCTGCGTCGCGCTGATGGGGCTGGCCGTGGTCGGGATGGGCCATGTGCAGCAACAGTTCTTCCCGTCCTCCGACCGCTCCGAGCTGCTGGTCGATCTGACGCTGCCGCAGAACGCCACCATCACCGAGACGCGGGCGCAGATGGACCGCTTCGAGTCGCACCTGAAAGACGACCCCGACATCGAGCGCTGGAGCTCCTATGTCGGCCAGGGCGCGGTGCGCTTCTACCTGCCGCTGGACCAGCAGCTCGCCAACGCCTTCTTCGGGCAGATCGTGATCGTCACGAAGTCGCTGGAGATCCGGGATCGGGTGATCACGCGGCTACAGAAGATCGGCCGGCACGATTTCGTCGGCACCGACATCCTGGTGCAGCCACTCAGCCTCGGCCCTCCGGTCGGGCGCCCGATCCAGTACCGCCTGTCTGGGCCCGACGTGCAGGAGGTGCGCCGCCTTGCCCTCAAGCTCGCCGACGTGGTGGCCACCGACAAGCGCCTCGCGGTCCCGACCTTCGACTGGAACGAGCCCGGCAAGGTGCTGCGCGTCGAGATCCTGCAGGACAAGGCGCGCCAGCTCGGCGTCACCAGCCAGGACATCGCCGGCATCCTCAACGGCGTCGTCGGCGGTCAGGCGATCACGCAGGTGCGCGATTCGATCTACCTCGTGAACGTGGTCGGCCGGGCCCGCACCGTGGAGCGCACCTCGCTCGACACGCTCCAGAGCCTTCAGGTCGCCCTCTCCAACGGCTCGGTCGTGCCGATCCTGGCATTCGCCAAGATCGACTACGACCTCGAGCAGCCGATCGTCTGGCGCCGCGACCGGGTGCCGACGCTGACGGTGCGCGCCACCATCAAGGACGCGACCCAGCCACCGACCGTCGTCGCCGCGCTCCAGCCCGCCATCGACGCCTATGTGAAGGCGCTGCCGGAGGGCTACACGCTTGCCGTCGGCGGCGCGGTCGAGGAGGCGGGCAAGGGCCAGGGGCCGATCGCGGCGGTGGTGCCGGTGATGCTGCTGGCCATGGCCTTCTTCCTGATGATCCAGCTCCAGAGCTTCCAGAAGCTCTTTCTGGTATTTTCTGTTGCGCCCCTCGGTCTGATCGGCGTGGTGCCGGCGCTCCTGCTGTTCGACAAGCCGATGGGCTTCGTCGCCATCCTCGGCATCCTGGCGCTGATCGGGATCATCGTGCGCAACGCGGTGATTCTGGTGAGCCAGATCGAGGAATGCGAGGCGGACGGGATGGCGCCGTGGGATGCTGTGGTCGAGGCCACCCGCCACCGGATGCGGCCGATCCTGCTCACGGCTGCGGCGGCGAGCCTCGGACTGATCCCGATCGCCCGCGAGGTGTTCTGGGGGCCGATGGCCTACGCCATGATCGGCGGCATCCTGGCGGCGACCGCCCTGACCCTGCTGTTCCTGCCGGCGCTCTATGTCGGCTGGTACCGGATCAGGCCGCCCACGCACGACGCGGCAGCGCCCGGCCATTGAGGCCGGGCATGCCGATCCTCACGCCGATGCCGGAGGCATCCCACGGGATCCTGCGGATCGGAGACGATCGCGCAAAGATGAAACTAGTTCTATTATGCATCTCACGCGCTTTGCGCCGAGATTTCTGCGCCTGAGCGCATGACCTCTGCTTTTGCTGCATGACCGTCCTGTGCGGCATCTCGCGTCGCCAAAAACTCTTTGCGGATGTCAAGCCATCCGCTAGGCACGTGCCGAACGCCGCGCCAAGGCGGCGGCTCCGATCACCTTCAGGCGAGCCGGCTGCCCGCGATGACCACCGACCACGCCACGGCCAATTCTCACCCGCTCGAGCGCGACGCGCAGGTGGCCATGAGCCACCACGACGTCAGCCCCAACGACATCGCGCTCGGCGTGGTGATCGGGCGGGCGTCGGAATATTTCGACTTCTTCGTGTTCGGCATCGCCTCGGTGCTGGTGTTCCCGAAGGTGTTCTTCCCCTTCGCCGCCCCGCTGACCGGCACGCTTTACGCGTTCGCCATCTTCGCGCTGGCCTTCATCGCCCGCCCGCTCGGGTCGATCTTCTTCATGTGGGTCCACAAGCGGCACGGGCGCGGGGTGAAGCTCACCATCGCCCTGTTCCTGCTTGGCGGCTCGACTGCGGCGATCAGCTTCCTGCCGAGCTACGACTCGATCGGCGTCGTCGCCATCGAGCTGCTCGCGGTGCTGCGGGTGGCGCAGGGCTTCGCCCTCGGCGGCGCCTGGGACGGGATGGCTTCGCTGCTCGCCCTCAACGCGCCGCGGGAGCGGCGCGGCTGGTACGCGATGATCCCGCAACTCGGCGCGCCGATCGGCTTCATGGTGGCGAGCGCCCTGTTCGCTTTCTTCGTGGTCAACCTGACCCCTGAGGATTTCACTGATTGGGGCTGGCGCTTCCCGTTCTTCTGCGCCTTCACCATCAACGTCGTGGCCTTGTTCGCCCGCCTCCGCCTCGTCGCGACGCCGGAATTCACCCGGCTTCTCGACAAGGGCCGGCTGGAGCCGGTCAGCGTCATCGATCTCACCCGCCACCACGCCCTCGACGTTTGGATCGGCGCCTTCGTGCCGCTGGCGAGCTTCGCCCTGTTCCACCTCGTGACGATCTTCCCGATCGCGTGGCTCGCCCTGTCGAGCGAGCGTTCCGCGGGCGACTTCCTGATGGTGCAGTTCTCCGGCGCCCTCGTCTGCGCCGGCGCGGTCGCTGCTTCCGGCCTGATCGCCGACCAGATCGGACGCCGCAACATCCTTCTCATCAGCGCCGGCCTGATCGCCGTATTCGCCTGCGGCAGCATCCTGGCCCCGCTGATCTTCGGCGAGAACGCCATCGGCCAGACGATCTACGTCAATATCGGCTTCATGCTGCTCGGTCTGTCCTACGGCCAGACCGCCGGCGCCGTGACCTCCCGGCTCGGGGCGCGCTACCGCTACACCGGGGCGGCGCTCACCTCCGACCTCGCCTGGCTGTTCGGTGCGGGCTTCGCTCCCCTCGTGGTGCTGTACCTCTCCACCGAGTACGGGCTCGCGATGGTCGGCGTGTACCTGCTGTCGGGCGCGCTGGCGACGCTGCTCGCGCTCGCCCTCGACCGGTCCGAGATGCGCCAGATGTGAGTTTTGCCCCGCGGGCGGAGAATCCGTCTCGCCGCGGGACCGAGAACGCTTTCCGCCGAACGACGACTGCCGGCTCGGCGAGACAAAGCGCGCCACAACACGATCCCGGAGACGCCGAGCCGACACCGTCGGCTCGGCATCTCCGGAGAGAAACGAACCGCCGCCACGCGGGAAGTCACCCGCGCGGCCCTTGCGATGGAACGAAGATTCGTGGCCATGACCGCCGACCGTTCATTGAGAGCCCGTGCCGGGGCCGGCTCCGCGGGCCGGATCCTGCGGGGTCTCGTCCTCCTGCCGCTGTTCGGCCTGCTCGCCGGCTGCAACCTCGTGGTGATGCAGCCCTCCGGCGACATCGCCATGCAGCAGCGCAACCTCGTCCTCGCCTCGACGGGGCTGATGCTGCTCATCATCATCCCGGTGATCGTGCTGACCCTGCTGTTCGCGTGGCGTTACCGCGCGTCGAACACGGCGGCCCGCCACGACCCCGACTGGGACCACTCGACCGGGCTCGAAGTGGTGATCTGGACCGCGCCGCTGATGATCATCATCGCGCTCGGCGCGCTGACCTGGATCAGCACCCACACCCTCGATCCGTTCCGGCCGCTCTCGCGCATCGAGCCGGGCAAGCCGATCGCGGCGGAGGTGAAACCACTGGAGGTGCAGGTCGTCGCCCTCGATTGGAAGTGGCTGTTCTTCTACCCCGAGTACAACGTCGCGACGGTCAACGAGCTGGTCGCGCCGGTGAACCGGCCGATCAACTTCAAGATCACCGCCGCATCGGTGATGAACGCTTTCTACATCCCCGCGCTCGCCGGCATGATCTACGCGATGCCCGGCATGCAGACGCAGCTCCACGCCGTGATCAACAAGCCGGGCGCCTATGACGGGCTGTCGTCGCACTACAGCGGCACCGGCTTCTCGCGCATGACGTTCAAGTTTCACGGGCTCGAAGGCGACGGCTTCGACCAGTGGATTGCCAAAGTGAAGCAGCAGGGTTCGGAATTGAGCCGTGATGCCTATCTCGAACTCGAGCGCCCGAGCGAGCGCGTTCCCGTCACCTACTACGCCTCGTTTGCCGACGGCCTCTTCGGCAAGATCGTCGGCATGTGCGCCGTGCCCGGCAAGATGTGCATGCACGAGATGATGACCATCGACGCCAAGGGTGGCGCCGGCAAGGAAAGCCGAGAGAACGCCGAGCGGCTCCAGTACGACAACCGCCACACGCAGCGCGGCGACGAAGCCCCGGGGGCGACGACCCCGGCCTCGCACCGCGCGCCCAAGAGCGAGTCGCCCGACGGCGAGAAGAACCACGAGGGGAGCGGCCAAGGCCACTCCGCTCCCGACCAGACCAACAACTGATCCGTCGCCGCCTCAGGATTTACGGACGAGTTTCAACCCATGTTCGCAAACACGGACCTGCAGCACCTGCTGTTCGGGCGCCTCTCCCTGGAGGACATCCCGTTCCACGAACCGATCCTGCAAGTAACCTTCGCAGGCGTCGCCGTGGCCGGGATCGCGGTGCTCGCCGCCATCACCTATTTCCGCTTCTGGGGTCCGCTCTGGCGCGACTGGTTGACCTCGGTCGATCACAAGAAGATCGGCATCATGTACGTCATCCTGGCGCTCGTGATGCTGCTGCGCGGCTTTGCCGATGCGTTGCTGATGCGCTCGCAACAGGCGATCGCGTTCGGTGCCAACGAGGGCTACCTGCCGCCGCATCACTATGATCAGATCTTCACGGCGCATGGCGTGATCATGATCTTCTTCGTGGCGATGCCCTTCGTCACCGGCCTGATGAACTACGTCGTGCCGCTGCAGATCGGCGCGCGCGACGTGGCCTTCCCGTTCCTGAACAACTTCTCGTTCTGGATGACGGTGTCGGGCGCGGCCACGATCATGATCTCGCTGTTCGTCGGTGAGTTCGCCCGCACCGGCTGGCTCGCCTACCCGCCGCTCTCGGGCGCGGACATGAGTCCGGGGGTCGGCGTCGATTACTACATCTGGGGCCTGCAGATCGCGGGCATCGGCACGACGCTGTCCGGCATCAACCTGGTCGCGACCATCGTGAAGATGCGCGCGCCCGGCATGTCGATGATGAAGCTGCCGATCTTCACCTGGACCTCGCTGTGCACCAACGTGCTCATCGTCGCCGCCTTCCCGATTCTTGCCGCCGTTCTCGCGCTGCTGAGCCTCGACCGCTACGTCGGCACGCACTTCTTTACGAACGACCTCGGCGGCAACCCGATGATGTACTTCAACCTCATCTGGATCTGGGGTCACCCGGAGGTCTACATCCTCATCCTGCCGGCCTTCGGCGTGTTCTCGGAGGTCACCTCGGCCTTCAGCGGCAAGCGCCTGTTCGGCTACACCTCGATGGTCTACGCGACCGTCGTCATCACGATCCTGTCCTACCTCGTGTGGCTGCACCACTTCTTCACGATGGGGTCGGGCGCGAGCGTGAACTCCTTCTTCGGCCTCACGACGATGATCATCTCGATCCCGACGGGCGCGAAGATCTTCAACTGGCTGTTCACGATGTACCGCGGCCGCATCCGCTTCGATGTGCCGATGCTCTGGACGGTCAGCTTCATGGTCACCTTCACCATCGGCGGCATGACCGGCGTGCTGCTCGCCGTGCCCCCGGCCGACTTCGTGCTCCACAACTCGCTGTTCCTGATCGCGCACTTCCACAACGTGATCATCGGCGGCGTGCTGTTCGGCATGTTCGCCGGCGTGAACTACTGGTTCCCGAAGGCCTTCGGCTTCAAGCTCGACGAGTTCTGGGGCAAGGTCAGCTTCTGGTTCTGGACCATCGGCTTCTACGTCGCCTTCATGCCGCTCTACGTGCTGGGCCTCATGGGCGTGACCCGCCGTGCCCAGCACTTCGACGATCCGTCGCTGCAGATCTGGTTCGTGATCGCCGCCATCGGCGCGGGTCTGATCGCCCTGGGCATCGGCGCGATGATCGTCCAGTTCGCGGTCTCGATCAAAAACCGCGAGAAGCTGCGCGACCTGACCGGCGATCCGTGGGAAGGCCGGACCCTCGAATGGGCCACCTCCTCGCCGCCGCCGGACTACAACTTCGCCTTCACGCCCGTGGTGCATCGCCTCGACGCGTGGTGGGACATGAAGGCCCGCGGCTTCCAGCGGCCGCTCTCGGGCTACAAGCCGATCCACATGCCCAAGAACACCGCCACCGGCGTAATCCTGGGCATGGTCAGCATCGTCTTCTCCTTCGCGATGATCTGGTACATCTGGTGGCTCGCAGCCCTCACCTTCGTGGCGATGCTGGCGATCACGATCGGCCATACCTTCAACTACAACCGCGACTTCTACATCCCCGCCGAGACGGTCCGCCGGACCGAGCAGCGGCGGACCGAGGCGCTGGCGGCGCGGGTCTGAGCATCATGGCAACGCACGCGACCCACACCCTTGTCGGCGAACGGATGTCCGGCGCCGACGTGCCGGACTTCCTCGATCTCGAGGGCGAGCATCACCCGGAAGGGGGCACGATGCTCGGCTTCTGGATCTACTTGATGAGCGACTGCCTCATCTTCGCAGTCCTGTTCGCGACCTACGCCGTGCTCGGCCGCAGCTACGCGGCCGGGCCCTCGCCCAAGGACCTGTTCGACCTGCCGATCGTGGCGGTGAACACGTCGATGCTGCTGTTCTCCTCCATCACCTACGGCTTCGCCATGCTGGCGATGGAGAAGGACGATCTCGCCAAGACCCAACTCTGGCTCGCAATCACCGGCCTGTTCGGCGCGGCCTTCGTCGGGCTCGAACTCTACGAGTTCGCCCATCTGATCCACGAAGGCGCCACGCCCCAGCGCAGCGGCTTCCTGTCTGCGTTCTTCACCCTGGTCGGAACCCACGGCCTGCACGTCACCTTCGGCCTGATCTGGCTCGTCACGCTGATGATCCAGACCCGGCTTAAGGGCCTCGGGGCGGAGAACAAGCGCCGGCTGATGTGCCTGTCGATGTTCTGGCACTTCCTCGACGTCATCTGGATCGGCGTCTTCACCTTCGTGTACCTGATGGGAGTCCTGCAATGAGCGGGGCAGCACACGCCGACGATCACGGGCACGACGGCCATGGGCAGGACGCCCACGGCCACGGCTCCTTCAAAGACTACGTCACGGGCTTCGTGCTCTCCGTCATCCTGACGGCGATCCCGTTCTGGCTGGTGATGGGCGACGTGCTGGGCGACAAGCTCGTCACCGGCGTCGTCATCCTCGGCCTGGGTGCGGTGCAGATCGTGGTTCACATGATCTACTTCCTGCACATGAATACGAAGTCGGAGGGCGGCTGGACCTTCATGGCGCTGATCTTCACGATCACCCTCGTGGTCATCACCTTGTGCGGGTCGATCTGGGTGATGCACCACCTCAACACCAACATGATGCCGATCTCGGCCGAGGAGATGCGTCACGCTCCCTGACGCATCCCGCAAACCCGACGCTTCGACGTCCGCCGTCCCGGCGACGGGTCGGCGGCGCCCGTTGCTCGTCCGGCTCGCCCTGATCCTGGCGGGCCTTGCGGTGACGGGTGTGTTCCTCGGCCTCGGCACGTGGCAGGTCGAGCGCCGGATCTGGAAGCTCGACCTGATCGACCGGGTCGAGGCCCGCATCCGTGCCGAGCCCGCGCCCGCACCGGGGCCGGAGGAATGGGCCGGCCTCACCGCCGCTTCCGCCGAGTACCGGCGGGTCCGACTCACCGGGCGCTTCGCCGACGATCGTGCCACCCTGGTTCAGGCGGTGACCGCGCGCGGCGGCGGTTTCTGGGTGCTGGTGCCGCTCGCGACCGACCGCGGCTTCACCGTCCTCGTCAACCGCGGATTCGTACCGACGGAGGCCCGCGAGCGCGCGGCCCGTGCCGCGGGTGAGCTGGATGGAGACGAGACGGTCACGGGCCTGCTTCGCCTGTCCGAGCCCCGCGGCGGCTTCCTGCGCCGCAACGATCCGGCGGCCGACCGCTGGTACTCCCGCGACGTCGCGGCTATCGCCGCCGCCCGCGGGATCGACGGCACGCCGAATGCGCTCGCGCCCTATTTCGTGGATGCCGATGCCGCATCCAATCCCGGCGGCCTGCCGGTCGGCGGCCTCACGGTGGTGGCCTTCCACAACAACCATCTCGTCTACGCGCTGACTTGGTACGCCCTCGCGCTGATGACCGCCGCGGCCCTCATCTACGCCCTCAGGGAGTCTCGCAGGATGCCAAGTCGCTGACCGCCGTCCTATGCCGGTTCGACGGGATCTTCATGGGCAGCTGCGGCTCCCGGCCATTTGAAAATTATTTCGCACATTTTATCGCTGCACCTGTATCGATTGAACGGTTGAGGTTGTTAACCCTTCATACACCGGTCGCCGTCGCGATTCGCGGCGGCCCTGACCGCGCCGGATGAAGCGGGGAGCCGATATGGGAGTCGCCCTGCAGGGGCCTGAACGGGACGGACGTGATCGCCGGGATGGCGACGGATTCGCCCGTCGCGTACCCGAGCCGCTGGCAGATCTCATTGTTGCCATGGAGCGGACCCTTGTCGCGCTGGCAGGAGAGAGCGGCGGGCGCGACGAGTTGCATGCCCTGCGTAACTATCTCTCCGACCTGTGCGTCCTGACCCAGGAGACGCCGACGATCCGCCGGGCAGTGGACCGTCTCGTCCTGGCAGGCGACCGCCTCGGCGAGGCAGTGATTGCGCCGCGGGGCTACGAGCGCCGCTGGCGGAGCCCCCGCCTGAACAAGGCACGCCAAGCGCTCACCTCTCTCGAACGGACGCTCACGGGTGCGCGGCCGAGCCGGATCGCGGTGCGGCTCGACCGCGACTGGTGAAGGGGAGGCGGGCGAGGCAGGCGCCGCGTTGAGCGGGCGCATCGGGCACCACGCGAAAACGGCCGAGCTTGGCGGAACAGTTGCGCCGGCCAACGGTTTGCGGACGCGTGCGACCGGCGCGCCGGTCCCGCTTCGAGCCACTGAATGGATAAACCCAGCCGCTCGGCCCAGACCTGGGCAGCCACGGCCGGCGCCGCCGCGCTGGCGGTCGGGGCATGGTACCTCCTGCCCGTCGAGGAATGGCTGCGCGCGTTCTCGGACTGGGCGAACGGCCTCGGTCCCTACGGCCTCCTCGCCTTCGGCGTGCTGTTCTTCCTTGCGACGCTCCTTGTCGTACCAGGCACCCCGCTCACCATCGCCGGAGCCGCCGCCTTTGGCTGGGCGGTGATGCCGGTGGTGCTGTTCTCCGCGACGCTTGGATCCTGGCTCGCCTTCGTGGCCGCCCGTCACCTGTTCCGCGAGCGGGTGCGGGGACTGATCCGGCGCCGGCCGGCGCTGAACGCCACCCTGGAGGCGGTCGGCGACGGCGGCTGGCGGCTCATGACCCTGATGCGGCTCAGCCCTTTCGTGCCGTTCAACGCCCAGAACTACGTGTTCGGGGTGACGGATGTCCCCACCTCCGCCTATCTGGTCTCCACGGTGATCGGCATGCTGCCGGGCACGGTGGTGTGCGTCTATCTCGGCGTCATCGGCCGCCATGCCGGCAGCGAGGAGCCGACCCGCTGGGTCACTCTCGGCCTCGGCCTCCTCGCGACCGTCGCGGCGGTGGAACTCACCCGGCGCCGGGTGCGGGCCAAGCTTGAGGCGAGCAAACTCAAGCCGGAAAAGGCCGGGGCACGATGAGTGTTCCGCTCGAACAAGGGATGAGCGCGCCGTCGCGGGGTGGCGGCTCGGTGCGCGCATGAGGATGGAAGTCGGGGTGGGTTACGGATCGTCCGAGAGCTGGCTGCGGCCCGGGCTCACTTGCTGGCGGCAGGAGAGGGCGGGGCGCATCGCGGTGCTGCATGACGGTGCGGCCTATTTCGCCGCCGCCCATGCGGCGCTGCTGAAGGCGCGCACATCCATCACCCTGATCGGTTGGAGCTTCGATCCGCGCTCGCGCCTGCTGCCGGGGGATTCGCCCGATGCGGGCGAGACCCTGGCGGAACTGCTGGCCCGCCTCAAGGCCGCGCGGCCGGAACTCGCCATCCGCATCCTGATCTGGGACATGCCGTGGCCGATCTCGGCGGGCAACGACCACACCCCTGACAGCGTGAGGGCGAGCCTCGGGCCCGACATCGACTTCCGCATCGACGGCACGCTGCCTTTCGGCGCCTGCCAGCACCAGAAGATCCTCGTCATCGACGATGCGATCGCCTTCAGCGGCGGCAGCGACTTCGAGGTGAACCGCTGGGACACCCCCGCCCACCGCGACCGCGACCCCCGCCGTCGCCTGCCCTCCGGCGAGGACTACCCGCCGCGCCACGACGTGATGATGCTGGTCGACCGTGCCGCCGCACGGGCGCTGGCGGATCTGGCCCGCGAGCGCTGGCGCCGCGCCACCGGCGAGACCTTTCCGCTCGCAGGTTCCGACGAAGCCCACGATCCCTGGCCCGAAACCCTCGCACCGCACCTGACCGACGTAATGGTGGGGCTCGCCCGCACCGATCCGCCGCGGGACGGGCGCCCGGCGGTGACGGAGAGCGCCGCGCTCTATCGCGCCTCGATCCGCGCGGCGCAGCGCTTCATCTATCTGGAGAACCAGTACCTGACCTCGCCGGTCGTCGCGGAGGCGCTGGCCGAGCGCCTCGCCGAACCCGACGGGCCGGAGATCGTGATCGTGCTGTCCGAACGCAGCCCGAGCGGCTTCGACCGCCTGACCATGGACAGCGCCCGCCGCGGCCTGATCCGGGCCTTGCGCCGCGCCGACCGGTTCGACCGGCTGCGGATCGTGGCGCCGCACACGGAGAAGGGCCGGCCGATCCTGGTGCATGCCAAGGTCGCGATCATCGACGAGCGCCTGCTGCGGATCGGCTCCACCAACCTCAACAACCGCTCCCTCGGCTACGACACCGAGTGCGACCTTGCCGTTGAGGTGCCGGCCGACGACGCCGAGGCCCGCGCGGCGCTGCGGCGCTTGCTCGTCCGGCTGCTCTCGCATCACGGCGGCTGCCCACCGGATGTGTTCGCGCAAGCCCTCGAGGCCCGCGGCTCCCTGCGCGCGGTGCTCGACGATCCCCGATTGATGCCGCGCCCCCGGGTCTGCCCCCTCGTCCCCTCCCGCCGCGGCCCGGTGGCCCGCCTCGTCGAGGCCTTCCATCTCGGTGACCCGGTGAGCCCCGCCGACGCGTGGCGCCCCTGGCGGCGGCGCAAGGCGCTGCGCCGGGCTGGCGGCCCAAGCTGCTCGGAAGCGGACATCGCCTCGCAACCGGAGAAGGCGGCGCTGGGCGCCTCATAACCCTCAACCGTGACGGTTGGACGGTTGGTTTTCGCCAAGCTCCTCCTCTCCCCGAACAGCGGGGAGAGGCGATGCTCGCTCAGTTCGGGTCCATCACATGGAGCCGAAAAAGCACCGCTACTTGTCGAACACCGCCTGCAAAGCCGCAGCGTCCTTCCGCGCCTCCTTGCCCGCGGGCAGGGCGAGCAGGGTGAGGATGCGAGCCTTGTCCGGCGTGAGGTCGCCCGCAAACACGGCGCCGGCCTTGCGCAGGGTGTTGCCGCCGCCCTTGAAGCCGTAGACCGGGAGCGCGCGGCCGTCATGCACCTTGGTCGCCACGATCACCGGCACGCCCCGCGCGATGACCTCGGCGATGGCGTCGTGCATCTCGGCGTTGACGTTGCCCCAGCCATAGGCCTCGACCACGATCGCCTCGGCCCCGCTTTCGGCCGCGTGCCGCACCTGCGAACCGTCGGCGCCGGCATACATCGCCACGAGATCGACCCGCGGCATCCGCTCCGGCAGCGGCAGGGTCTGGCGGCGCAGGGAACGGCGGCCGAACACGACGCGGTCCTCGTCCACGTATCCGAGGATGCCGGCTTCCCCGGAATGGAAGGTCTCGACGTTGCTGGTGTGGGTCTTGCGCACCTCGCGGGCCGCATTGATGCGGTGGTTGAGCGTCACCGTCACGCCCTGGCCCACCGCGCCCTCGGCCAGGATCTGGCGGGCGGCGTTGAGGAGGTTGCGCGGGCCGTCGGCATCCGCGTCGGACGCGTTGCGTTGCGCCCCCACCAGCACCACCGGCTTGTCGCTCTTCAGCGTCAGGTCGAGGAAGTAGGCGGTCTGGTCGAGGGTGTCGGTCCCGTGCAGGACGATCGCCCCGTGGATGCCGGGATCGGCGAGCAGCGCGTCGAGCCGAGCGGTCAGGGCCGGCCAGCGGTCCGGCCCCATATAGTCGCTCGGCACGTTGCTGAACTCGGTGACCTCGATGGTGGCGATGTCCTTCAGCCTCGGCACCGCCGCGACGAGATCCTCGCCCGACAGGGCCGGGACCGGCGCGTGGGTCGTGGGATCGAGCTTCATCGCGATGGTGCCGCCGGTCGCGACCACGGCGATCCGCGGCGGCTCCGCCCGGGCCGGCCCGGCGGACAATGCGGTCAGGGCGGCGAGACCGAGAGCGGTCAGGAATCCGTTCATCTTCGTCATCGCGCGGCGCATCCTCTCCGGTCCACGGCCGGTCGTTCGTGCCGTCCTGCGAAGGACCATGCGCGCACGCGAAAAAACCCTCAACCCGGCTCGATCCGGATCTCCGCCAGAAGCGGCCGATGGTCGGACGCCTTCCGCGCCAGCGGCGTGTCCACGACCGCGACGCGCTCGACGGTAACGCGCTCGCTCACGAAGACATGGTCGATGCGCAGCAGGGGGAAGCGGCTCGGGAAGGTCGCCCCGCCGCGGCGCCAGCGCCGCTCCCCGGTGAGCCACCGCGCATCGGTGAGGCGTCCGCTCAGCCGGCGGTAGGCGCGCGACCAGCCCGTGGCGTTGAAGTCGCCGAGCAGCACCGCCGGTGCGTCGCAGGCCGGATCGCCGAGCCAGTCCGGCCCGAGCAGCGCCTCGGCCTGGGCGACGCGCTCCGCCCCGAGCAGGCCGAAATGCGTGGTGAGCACCTGAAGCCTGCCCGCGCCGGCCGTCACCTCGATCCAGAGCGCGCCGCGCGGCTCCAGGCCGGGGCGCCGCAGCAGGCCGGGCAGGGGGCCGGCGCGCCGGAGCCGCGAGGGCAGGTGGGTGAGCAGGGCATCGCCGTAGCGCTCCTCCTCGATGTGCAGGGCCGGGTGGAAATGCGCGAACATGCCGACGAGCCGGGCGATCTCCTCCGCCTGATCCAGGCCGCCGGTGCGCTTGCGTCCGACATCGACCTCTTGGAGCGCGACGATGTCGGGCGCACACGCGGCAATCACCCGCGCAACCCGCTCCGGCGCGACCCGCCCGTCGGTGCCGCGGCAATGGCGGACGTTGTAGGTGAGCAGGCGAAGGCGCCGCGACGCCATCGAGGCCGGCTCGTCGGCCGCGATCTCCGATCGATCCTCGGCATGCGCCTCGATCTGCCCCTGTTGCACGCCCTCTCCCCCGGCCGATTGCAGCGCGCCCTACCAAGGAACCGGAGCGGCGCGCGCCAACCGAACGCCGGGACCGGCCAACCGATCCCGGATCGCACGCAGCGAACCCGCGCCGACGGCCGTTTTCCGCTCGAAGCGGAACCGCACCGGGGATGACTTCTTTCGAAAGGGCGAGGCGCGTGATGCGGCGCCGAAGGCAGGATGGGGTGGACGCGATGCGGACGAGCGGGGCACGCAAGGCATGAGGACCGAGGACGCCAGCGCCCGCTACGTCGATCTCGATGCCTGGGCCGGGCTCGACATCCTCCAGGCGCTCTGGGAGGGCCAGCTCGCGGCCGTCGCGGCGGTGGGGCCGGCGCTGCCGGCGATCGATGCGGCGGCGCGGGCCGCCGAGCCGGGTCTGCGCGAGGGCGGGCGGCTGGTCTATGTCGGGGCCGGCACCTCCGCACGGATCGGCGTACAGGACGGGGCGGAATTGCCGCCGACCTTCGATTGGCCGGAGGCGCAGCTCGGCTTCGCCATCGCCGGCGGGGAGGGCGCCCTGCTGCGTGCCGTGGAAGATGCGGAGGATTCTGCCGCCGACGGCGCCGCCTGGATCGTCCGCGCGGAGATCGGCCCGCGCGACGTGGTGGTGGGGCTCGCCGCCAGCGGCTCGACGCCGTTCACCGTCGAGGCGCTGAAGGCCGCCCGCATCCTCGGCGCCGTCACCGTCGGCGTCAGCAACAACCCCGAGGCGCCGATCCTGCGCGAGGCCGCCCACGGCATCCTCGCCGCCACGGGGGCTGAGGTGCTGGCGGGCTCCACGCGCATGAAGGCGGGCACGGCACAGAAGGTGATCCTCAACCTGTTCTCGACGCTGGTGATGATCCGGCTCGGCCGGGTCTATCGCGGGCGGATGGTGGCGATGCGCGCGACCAACCGGAAGCTGCGCGCCCGCGGCGTCGCCATGGTCTCCGAGCTGGCCGGCTGCCCGGCGGAGGTCGCCGCCGACGCCCTGACGCGGGCCGACGGCGACATCAAGCGTGCGGTGCTGCTCGCGGGGGGGATGAGCGCGATGCGGGCCGACGACCTGCTCCTGCGCCACGACGGCAACCTGCGCCGGGCGCTTCGTGAGGTAGGGCGATCATGAGCGCGACGACCTTCATGGCGCGGGAGATCGCCGAGATCCCCGATACAGCTGCAGCGTTGCTGGCAGCCGGCGAAGCAGCCCGGCTCGGCGCGACGCTGAGGGCACAAAGCTTCCCCTTCGTGGTCGTGTGCGGGCGGGGCAGTTCGGGCCATGCCGGCGTGCATCTGCGCTACCTGATCGAGACGCGGCTCGGCCTGCCGGTCTCGGCCGCCGCGCCCTCGGTGGTGACAGGCTATGACCGGCCACCGAAGGTCGCGGGCGCACTCTTCGTCGTGGTCTCGCAATCGGGCCGCTCGCCCGATCTCGTCGCGGCGACGCAAGCCGCACGCGCCGGCGGCGCGCTGACCCTCGCCCTCGTCAACGATCCCGACTCCCCGGCCGCGCGGGCGAGCGATCTCGTCCTGCCGATCCTCGCCGGGTCGGAGCAGGCGGTCGCCGCCACCAAGACGGTGACGAACTCCGCCATCGCGGGCGCGGCGCTGGTGGCGGCCTGGGCCGGCGACAGCGAGCTGGAACAGGGCCTCGCCGCCCTGCCCGAGCGGCTGAGGCAGGCGCTCTTCCTGGATTGGTCCGCCTGGAGCGCTGATCTCGCGAGCGCCCCGGCGGCCTTCGTCACCGGACGCGGCCACGGACTGGGCCCCCTGCGCGAGATCGCGCTCAAGCTCGCCGAGACCCTGCGCCTGCCCGCGCTCGGCTATTCGGCGGCGGAGCTGCGCCACGGTCCGCGCGCCTCCGTCTCCACCGCGACGCCGGTCTTGGCCCTGCGCCAGGCCGACCCGCTGGCTGAGGGCGTGGATGCGCTCGTGCGCGATCTGACCGGGGATGGAATGCGGGTTCATGCCTGCGGCGGCCCCCACGGAACCCTGCCTTGGCTCGGCGACGGGCATCCGGCCTGCGATCCCATCGCCATGCTGGTGCCGGCTTATCGCGCCATCGAGGCCGAGGCCCGCCGCCGCGGCCTCGACCCGGACAAGCCGGCCGGCCTCACCAAGGTCACGGAGACGCTCTGATGAATCCGGATCTCGAAAAGGTGAGCCTTTTCGCGGGTCCAGGGCAGAGCCCTGGAAAGACATCGGGGCGCTGCCCCTACACCCCGCCAAAGGGATGATCCCTTTGGGAACCCAACATTCTTGCGCGCTCGCTGCCGAGCGGGTCTTCGACGGCGAGCG
Organism: Methylobacterium sp. J-043; assembly: GCF_022829505.1. Taxonomy (NCBI): domain Bacteria; kingdom Pseudomonadati; phylum Pseudomonadota; class Alphaproteobacteria; order Hyphomicrobiales; family Methylobacteriaceae; genus Methylobacterium; species Methylobacterium sp. J-043. The sequence goes on from NZ_JAKSYB010000063.1 coordinate 128,339, forward strand.
GATGCTCGGTGGCCGCGTCGTCGTGCTGGGCGGCGGGCGCATCATCGACGTCACCGCCGAACCGCCTGCGGGCGTGCCGCTCATCCGGCTGCCGGCGGGGGCGGTGCTGGCGCCGGGCTTCATCGATTGTCAGGTCAATGGCGGCGGAGGGGTGCTGCTCAACGACGATTCCAGCGTGGCCGGCATTGCCCGGATCGCGGCAGCGCACCGGCGCGGCGGCACCACCGGCCTGTTGCCGACCCTCATCACGGACACGCGGCCCGCGATCCGCGCGGCCATCGCGGGCGTTGCGGCGGCGATTCAGGCGGGTGTCCCCGGCATCCTCGGCATCCACCTCGAAGGGCCTTTCCTGAGCCCGCAGCGGATCGGCATTCACGATCCCGGCCGCCTCGCCGCGTTCGGCCCCGGCGACGCCGAACTCCTGACCGAACTGGGCGAGCATGGCCTCACCCTGGTGACGCTGGCACCCGAGCGGGTGCCGGCCGGCGCCGTGGCCGACCTCGTCGCCCGCGGCGCCCGGGTCTGTGCCGGCCACACGGCGGATGCGGGTCCGGCGATCCGAGCGGCGATCGGGGAGGGGCTTACCGGCTTCACCCACCTGTTCAACGCCATGTCGCAGATCGGCCCGCGCGAGGCCGGCGCGGTCGGCGTCGCCCTCTCGGAGGCCGGGACATTTGCCGGGATCATCGCCGACGGCCACCATGTCGGCGACGACCAGCTTCGGCTGGCCCTGCGCCTCAAGGGACGCGACCGGCTGATGCTGGTGAGCGATGCCATGCCGACGGTCGGGGACCCTCGCGCGGACGCGTCCTTCACCCTGTTCGGCCGCCACATCGTCCGGACCGGTGACCGGCTCACCGGCGAGGACGGCACCCTGGCCGGCGCGGCGATCACCATGGCGCAGGCCGTGCGCCACATGAGCACCCGCGGCGGCGCCTCCCTGGAAGAGGCCCTGGCGATGGCTTCGCTGACTCCGGCCCGCTTCCTCGGGCTCGACGCGCGGCTCGGCCGGACCGCCCCCGGATTCGCGGCGGATCTAGTCGGGCTCTCGGTCGACAAGGCTGTGCTCGGTACCTGGATCGGCGGGGAACAAGCCGTCTGAGGCACGGTTCGCTCCCTCATAGAGCCCGTCCTGGGCCGCTTTTCCGTAAAAGGTTCGAACCATGAGATTTCCGCTTCGAAGCGGTCTCGTCGCCCTGGCCGCGACGCTCGCCCTGACCCTCGCCGGCCCCGCCGGCGCGCAGGGCAGCAATTCGGGCAGCGGCCTCTCGCCGTCGGCGAGCGCCACCGGCAACGACCGCAGCGCCGGCGTCAACAGCGGCAACTACCGGCGCCCCGGCGGGTACGGCACCCGGCGGGCCTACCGGGCAAGGCGGAGCCCGTCGCGGCCGTTCATGCGAAGCCGCGCCCCGCGCTTCTGAGCGGCTCCCGGCGCTGCGTCGCCTGATGTCGCAGGGGCGAACCCTGCGCATCTCGGAACGTTGCCGCGGCGCCACGCAACGGGAGCGACCGTGACGGACAGACCCATCGCCGACTACGCCGTGATCGGCGATACCTGCACCACGGCCCTGATCGCCCGCGACGGTTCCCTCGATTGGCTGTGCTGGCCCCGGCACGACGGACCGGCGGTGTTTCTGGCCCTGCTCGACAGCGAGCAGGGCGGCGCCTGCCGCCTCGTCCTCGACGGCCTGACCGGGACGACCCGCCGGTATCTGCCTGACACCAACATCCTCGAAACCACCTTCGTCACCGCTACGGGCTGCGCGGTGCTCACCGACTTCATGCCGCTTCACCGTCACGAATCGGTGCCGGAGGAGGGGCCGGACGGCCGGGCCCAGGCTCAGGTGGTCCGACGCCTCGCCTGCGTATCCGGGCATGTGTCCGGCCGCTGGCGGCTGCGCCCGAGCTTCGATTACGCCCGCGCCCCGACCGAGGCGACGATGGACGACGGGGCCGGTGTCCGCTTCCGCGGCGGTGGGGACACCATCCGCGCCGTCTGCGCCGTGCCGCTCGCCCTTCGCGACCGTGAGGCCGAAGGCGCCTTCGCGCTCGGGGCCGGTGAACGTGCCGACCTCGTGATCGCCCACGGCGAAGCCCGCGTGACGGAGGGAGAAGGGTTACCCGGCGTGGTGGATGCGTCACTTGCCGACACGCGGGCCTATTGGGAAGAGTGGTCGGGCCGATGCACCTACCAGGGGCCCTACCGCGAAACGGTCCTGCGCAGCGCCCTGACCCTCAAACTCCTGACGCACGGCCCGTCGGGCGGCATCGTCGCCGCCGCGACAGCGGGACTGCCCGAGGCGGTGCCGGGCAACCGCAACTACGATTACCGCTACGTCTGGATGCGGGATGCGAGCTTCACCGTTACCGCCTTCGTCAATCTCGGCTACCGGCGCGAGGCCGCGGAGTTCCTGCGCTTCCTGCGCGAGGCCGATACGAGCCGGGGACGCGACCTCCACCTGATGTACGCCCTCGACGGTGCGGTGCCTGGGGAGGAATCCCTCGACCACCTGCGCGGCTGGCGCGGCACCGGCCCGGTGCGGATCGGCAACGCGGCGGCCGATCAGGAACAGTACGACATCTACGGCGAGTTCCTGGTGGCGCTCCACGGCTACCTCGAAGCGGTGGAGTACGACCCACCGGTCAAGGTCAACGACCATCTGCCCGAGGCGCTTGGCCACCTGACCGACCACATCCTGCGCGCCCGACACGCGCCCGATCACGGCCTATGGGAGATGCGCACGCAGAAGCGCCAGAGCGTGCACACCAAGGCAATGCTCTGGGTTGGTCTCGACCGCGCCGTGCAGATCGCCCGCGCCGACCCGAAGCGCCGCCTCGCCCATCCGGACACGATCGCGGGGTGGGAGCGCGCGGCGGCCGAGATCCGGGCCGAGTACCACGCCCGCGGCTGGAACGCGGCGCGCGGCGCCTACACCATGGCCTACGATTCGGACGACCTCGACGCGGCGGTGCTGCGCGCCGTGCTGTTCGATGCCTTCGACCCGGACGATCCGCGCGTGACAAAAACCCTGGAGCGCGTCGGCGAGGAACTCGGCGCGGGCGATCTCGTCTACCGCTACCGGCTCGACGACGGGCTGGAGGGCGAGGAGGCGACCTTCACCGCCTGTGCCTTCTGGCGGGTCGGCTGCTTGGCTATGGCCGGCCGCAACGACGAGGCGACCGCCCTGTTCGAGCGGTTGCTGGCGCGGGGCAACGACCTCGGCCTGTTCGCCGAGGAGATCGACGCGGAAACGGGCGAGCAGCGCGGGAACGTACCGCAGGGCTTCACCCATATGGCGGTGATCAACCACGCCGTCCGTCTCGCCGCGGCCGACCGCGAGACGCCGACCGACGAGCCGGATTGCCGGGCAGAGGCCGATGCCGTCTCGGCCTGATCTGCCGAGCCGATCGGGCGCCCTGACACAAACCGGACCGATTGTCGGGCTACCTTGATTCCGAGGGTGCGGCGATGCGGAGGCCATCCGATGCGAAGCTACAACCTGTTCCGCCGCCGGGGCAGGGAAGCGCTGTTCTGCGCAGTTCCGGAGAGCTGTGCCGTGCCGCGCTTCGTCGGCGGGCGCCGCTGGACCTTCGGCGGGCGAATCGACGGCAGCGCGAGCCCGCCCCCCGGCTTTGACGACCGCGCCGCGGTGACCGCCGTGCGCTTCAACGGCTTCTACCTGTTCCAGTGCCTCGACGAGGGCGGGGCGGGGCGGGTGGGCGACGCCCCCTGAGCGGGCGCGCGATCATGGCGAGCATTCCTTAACGGCCGGCATGGCAGACAGGCGGGGAGTCAGGCGGGCCGGAGACCGATCATGATCAGCGACAAGCGCCAGGAGACGCGCAAGCGAACCTTTCTCAAGGGACGGATCCACTTCAACAAGGGTGCGTCCAGCATGGACTGCCTCGTCCGCGATTTCTCGGAGATGGGCGCGCGGCTGGAGTTGAGCGAGACCAATACCCTGCCGGAAACATTCGACCTCTACATCCCGCAGAAGGAAATCACCCTCCGGTCGAATCTGCGCTGGCGCCGCGGCGATGCGGTCGGCGTCGCCTTCGCGGAGGCGACGAAGGCCGCCCCAGAGCCATCCCCGGCACCGTTGACGGACCCGTCGCTCGCCGTCCTGCTGCGCCGGATCGCCGAGTTGGAGGCCGAGAATGCCGGCCTGCGCTCGGTGATCGCGTCCATGGGAACCAGCATGGGTGCCGCTATGGGAGCGGGATCGGCGAACGGGGCCCAACACGCCTGAATCGCGCTGGCGCGTCGGGACCCCTCCTCAAGCGCCGCGCGGGCTTGCTGATCCGGTCCGCGCTTGACTCAAGCGGAAACCGGATCAGCCCTCGTCCAGCGCCGCCCGGATGCGCGCGGCGTGCTCGGCGAGCACCGCATTGTCGGCCATGCCGCCCTCGTGGCGCTTCAGCGGCACGCCGTCATGGCGCGGCACGAGATGGAAGTGCAGGTGGAACACCGTCTGCCCGCCGGCCGGCTCGTTGTACTGGAACAGCGTCAGCCCATCCGCCTTGAAGGCCGCCTTCACCGCGCGGCCGACCCGCTGCACCGTGCCGATCACGGCGCCGAGCGTCTGCGGCTCGGCGTCGAGCAGCCCGCGCGAAGGCGCCTTCGGGATGACGAGGGTATGGCCCTCGCCCTGGGGCATCACATCCATGAAGGCGACGCTGTGCTCGTCCTCGTAGACCTTGTGGGCGGGGATCTCCCCGCGCAGGATCTTCCCGAAGATGTTGTCCGGATCGTAGGGCGTCATCGCACGGCTCCTCGCAGAAACGGCCGGCACGTTGCACGGGCCGGCTCATCGCAGCAACTGTGCGAGCAACCTTGACCACTCCGGCGGCGTTGACGAGCCCGTGACGGCGGTGCGCGCCGCTCGGGAGCGGGACATGGCCGAAAGCACGGGTGCGATCTACACGGCGGCGGGCGCCAACCTTGCCATCGCGGCGGCGAAGTTCGTCGGCGCCTTCCTCACCGGCTCGACCGCGATGCTGGCCGAGGGCGCGCACTCGCTGGTCGACACCGCCAACCAGCTCCTGCTGCTGGTTGGCCTGAGGCGGGCGAAGAAGCCGGCGGACGCCAAGCATCCCTTCGGCTACGGGCGCGAGGTGTATTTCTACGCCTTCATCGTCGCCCTGTTCATCTTCCTCGGCGGCGGCATCTTCGCGATCTACGAGGGCGCCCACAAGATCCAGCATCCCGAACCCGCCGCCGACGCCACCGTGCTCGGCTTCCACCTCTCCGGCTTCTGGGTGAACGTCTCGATCCTCGGCTTCGCGATCCTGGCAGAGGGCTATTCCTGCCTCGTCGCGCTGAAGGCGTTCTGGGCGGAGAAGGGCGAGCGCGGCGCGATCACCGCGATCCAGCGCAGCAAGGACCCGGCGCTCTACACCATCCTCGTGGAGGACGTCGCCGCCCTGATCGGCCTCGTCATCGCCATGGCCGGCGTGGTGCTCGCGCATGTCCTCGACAAGCCGGCGCTCGACGGCTGGGCCTCGATCGGCATCGGCCTCGTTCTGATCGGCATGTCGATCTTCCTGATGATCGAGACCCACGGCCTGCTGATCGGCGAGGCCGCCGACCCGGCGGTAGTGCGCACGATCCAGGCGGCGGTGCGCGAGGAGAGCGCGGTCCAGCACGTCAACGAGGTGCTGACCCAGCATCTCGGCCCCTCGGACATCCTGGTGAACCTCAGTCTCGACTTTGCCGACGACGTGCCCGCGGGCGAGGTCGAGCAGACGGTGGCCCGGCTGGAGCAGCGGATCAAGGCGAAGAGCCCCAACGTCACCCGCGTGTTCATCGAGATCCAGTCGCGGAAGGGACATGCCGCAGGGCACGCGCCCACCGATACGCCGACCGATGCCCCCACTCCTGCGCCCACTGGCCACGACGCGGCCCCGCCCGGCTCGGCCGTTCCGGCGTGAGGGATTAGAGCATCGTCCCGAAAGGTGGCTTCCGGCTTTCGGAAAAGATGATGCAAAAACAAAAGGCTAGAGCATCGTCCTGGATCCGATATCTAGGACGATGCTCTAGCGCTTCACTCCCTCGCGGGCGAGCAGGGCCGCCTTGCGCGCCGTGCCCCAGCGGTACCCTGAGAGCGCCCCGTCCGAGCGCACCACCCGGTGGCACGGAATCGCGACGGCCAGCGCGTTGGCGCCGCAGGCCATGGCCACGGCGCGGACCGCCGCCGGCTCGCAGATGGCGCGGGCGATCTCTGCATAGGTCGCGGTGGTGCCGACCGGGATGCGGCGCAGGGCCTGCCATACCCGCTGCTGGAAGGCGGTGCCACCGATGTCGAGGGGCAGGTCGAGCGCGCCTCCCGGCGCCGCGACGAGGCGCACGACCTCAGCCACCGTCGCTGCGAAATCCGCGTCGCCGGCCACGATCGCCGCCTTGGGGAAACGCGCCGTCAGGTCGGCTCGGAGCGCGTCGGCATCGTCGCCGAGCAGGATCGCGCAGACCCCTCGAACGGTGGCCGCCACCAGCACGAGCCCGAGAGCGCAGGCGTCGGTTGCAAAGAAAATCCGCTCGCCCGCGCCGCCCTTGCGGTAGGCCGAGGGGCTCATGCCGAGCCGCTCCGCGCCGCCCGCATAGAACCGGCTCGGCGCGCCGTAGCCCGCCGCGTAGACGCTCTCGGTCACGGTTCGGCCCTCGGCGAGGCTGTCGGCGGCGCGGGCCGCGCGGTGGGCTTGGGCGTAGGCCCTCGGCGTCACGCCGGTGACCGCCTTGAAGATGCGGTGGAAGTGGAACGGGCTCAGGGACGCCGCGCGGGCGAGCGCGTCGAGAGAGGGCGGCGTCTCCGCCGCCTCGATCAGCCGGCAGGCGCAGGTGACGGCCTCCGCCTGCCGCTTGGACTGGGCCGCCTCGTCGGGCCGACAGCGGCGGCAGGGCCGGAAGCCCGCGGCCTCGGCTTGCGCCGGTCCGGCATGGAAAGACAGGTTTTCAGGCCGCGCCGCCCGCGAGGGACAGCTCGGCCGGCAATAGACCCCCGTGGAGCGCACCGCGTAGACGAAACGCCCGTCGAAGCCGCCATCGCGCGCGGCGACGGCAACGCGCATCTCGGCCTCGGTGAGAGGCGCCTCGTCGGGTGGGGCGATTTCGGGTTCGGCGAGCATCGGCTCCTCCGGGAGAAGGGGATGCGGCGATCCTGACGGATCAGCGCGGCGCGCGCATCCCGTCCCTTGCGGTCGAATCCGAATGCCGTTGCAAAACCCCTCCCTCCCGCATGCGGAGAGAGGGGGGCTCACGTCACGCCGCCGTGCGCCGCTCCACCATCCGCGCCAGATAGGCCGCGCCGAGCGGGATCAGGCTGTCGTCGAAATCGAAGCTCGCGTTGTGCAGGCCCGGCCCCGGCGTCGCGCCGAGCCAGGCGTAGGCGCCGGGCACCGCCGCGACCATGTCGGCGAAGTCCTCGCTGCCCATGCGTGGCACGGTGTTGGCCTCGACCTTCTCGGAGCCGAACAGCTCGGCGGCGATCTCGGCGGCGGCCGCCGCCTGCTCGGGATGATTGTCGAGCACCGAGAACACGTCGCGCAGGTCCACCTCGATGGTGGCGCCGTAGGCCGCCGCGAAGCCCGCTGCCAGTTCGCGGATGCGGGTGGCGATCAGCTTGCGCAGATCGGCGTCGAAGGTGCGCACGGTGCCGGTGAGATGCGCGCCCTCGGGGATAACGTTGTAGGCAGCGCCCGCATGGATCTGCGTGACCGAGACCACGGCGGATTTCAGCGGGTTGCTGTTGCGGCTGACGATCGACTGCATCGCCTGCACCAGCCCCGTCGCGATCACGATCGGATCGATGCCCTGGTGCGGCATCGCCGCGTGCGCGCCGCGGCCGGTGATGCGGATGTCGAAGAAGTCGGCCGCCGCCATCATCGGGCCGGGCCGCACTTGCAGTACGCCGTGCGGGCCGTGGGGCGCGTTGTGGATCGCGTAGATCTCGTCGACCGGAAATTTTTCGAACAGGCCGTCGGCGATCATCGCGCGGGCGCCGCCCAAACCTTCCTCCGCCGGCTGGAACACGAACACGGCGGTGCCGTCGAAATCCCGCGTCTCGGCGAGGTAGCGGGCGGCGCCGACCAGCATGGTGGTGTGCCCGTCATGCCCGCAGGCATGCATCTTTCCCGGCACGGTGGAGCGGTAGGGGAGGTTGGTCTCCTCGGTGATCGGCAGGGCGTCCATGTCGGCGCGCAGGCCGATCCGGCGGGCGCCGGGCCGGCCCTGCAGCACGCCGACCACGCCGGTCTTGCCGAGCCCCCGGTGCACCTCGATGCCGAACTTTTCGAGCTGCTCGGCGACGATGCCGGAGGTGCGGACCTCCTCGAAGCCGATCTCGGGATGGGCGTGAAGATCGCGCCGCAGGGCGGTCAACTCGTCGGCATAGGTGCGGATGCGGTCGATCGGGCTCGTTTGCAGGCTCATTCGTTTGCGTCCTCGCAGGTGCGGCGGAAGGGCGACATCGTCTCGTACTCGGCCATCGCCGCGTTCACGTGGCTGCGCTCCCGCTTCAGATAGTCGGCGACGGCGCGGGCCAGCGCCGGGTCGGCGATGTCGTGGGCCGAATGCATCGGCACCGGGCGGTAGCCGCGGGCGAGCTTGTGCTCGCCCTGCGCCCCGGCCTCGACCCGCTTCAGCCCGCGGGCGATCGCGAAGTCGATGGCCTGATAGTAGCAGACCTCGAAATGCAGGAACGGGTGATCCTCGATGCAGCCCCAGTTGCGGCCGTAGAGCGCCGTGTCCCCGATGAAGTTGATGGCGCCCGCGATCGGCCGGCCCGCATTCCTGGCGATCACCAGCAGGATGCGCTCGGGCATGCGCGCGCCGATGAGCGAGAAGAAGGTCCGGTTGAGGTAGGGCCGCCCCCATTTGCGGGCGCCGGTGTCCTGATAGAACTCGTAGAAGGCGTCCCAATCGGCTTCCGTGATGTCGGCGCCGGTCTTGTGCTCAACCGTGATGCCCCGGCTCAGAGCCTCCCGCCGCTCGCGCTTGATCGCCTTGCGCTTGCGCGAGGCGAGCGCCCCGAGAAAATCGTCGAAGCCGGCATAGCCCTCGTTCTCCCAGTGGAACTGCTGGTCGATGCGGGTCAGCATCCCGAGGGCTTGCGCCTGCTCGGCCTCGCGCGCGCGGGTGAAGGTGATGTGGATCGAAGAGGCCTCGGTCTCGGCCCGCAGGGCACGCAGCCCCGCGACGAGGGCGGAGGCGGCAGTGTCGGGATCCTCCCCCGGAGCGATGAGGAAGCGCGGCCCCGTGACGGGCGTGAACGGCACGCTCACTTGCAGCTTCGGATAATAGCTGCCGCCGGCCCGCTCGTAGGCGTCGGCCCAGCCGTGGTCGAACACGTATTCGCCCTGGCTGTGGGACTTCAGATAGCAGGGCGCGGCGCCGACCAGCCGGCCCTCGCGCTCGACGCGGACATGCAGCGGCAGCCAGCCGGTGCGGCGGGAGACGCAGCCCGCCTCTTCCAGCGCCGAGAGAAACGCGTGGCAGGTGAACGGGTTGAAGGTCTCGTCGCCCGCCCCGAGGGTCTCGGGGGAGGTGGCGCAGGCGTCCCATTCGGCGGCGTCGAACCGGGCCATGCCCGGCACGGCGCGCACCTGCAGGACGGGCTCGGGAGCGTTCGCCGTCGCGGGGGTCGTCATGGCCCCAAGTTAGAGCGCCTGAGCGTGGATGTGGATAGCGGTTCGGCACATGCCGGGCGCGACAAACTGAGACCGCTCCACGCCTCGCCCTCATCCTGAGGTGCGGAGCGCAGCGAAGCCTCGAAGGATGAGGGCGAGGGTCGGATCTCCGTCATCGCTGTGAGTCGGGCGCCCCTATCGCTTGATCCGGCGCCCGCGCCGCGCCCATATCGCGTCCATGTGCGGACGCTTCTTCATCGGTCAGCCGCCGGAGGTCTACCGCGCCCTCTACGGCTACTCCGAACAGCCGAATTTTCCGGGCCGCTTCAACGTGGCCCCGACCCAGCCGGTGCCCGTCGTGATGCGCGAGAGCGGCGAGCGGCATTTCCGGCTGATGCGCTGGGGCCTGTGGCCGGCATGGCTGAAGGATCCGTCGGACTTTCCCACCCTGTTCAACGCCCGCATCGAGACGGCGGCCGAGAAGCCGGCCTTCCGCGGGGCGCTGCGCCACCGCCGGTGCGTGTTCCTGGCCGACGGCTTCTACGAATGGCGCCGCGACGGGGCCGGCAAGGCCGCGACGAAGACGCCGTTCGCGGTGCGCCGGACCGACGGAGCGCCGATGGCGTTCGCCGGCCTGTGGGAGCCGTGGATGGGCGCGGACGGATCGGAAGTCGACACGGCGGCGATCATCACCTGCTCGGCCAACGGCACCCTCAGCGCGATCCACGAGCGGATGCCGGCGATCCTGGCCCCGGAATCGGTCGGGCCGTGGCTCGACGCGGCGGTGGACGCGCCCGAAGCCGCCCGCCTCTGCCGGCCCTGCCCGGACGAATGGCTGCGGCTCGATCCGGTGAGCGAGCGGGTCAACAGCGCGCGCAACGACGATGCCGGGCTGCCCGAACCGGTGGCCACGCCCGCCGGCCGCAGGGCTCCGGCGAAGGCCGAGACCGTGCAAGGCGAGCTGTTCTGACGCGCTCGCCGCTCAGGCTGCCGCGCCGCTTCCCCCGGCCGTCTCCTCTCCGAACCGTTCGGCGGCGTAGTCGTCGAGGTTGAACGCGTCGTCGGGCACGCGAAACATGAACCGCTCGGCGATCTCGGTGAGCAGGATGTCGGGCCGGGTCCGCTCGACATAGGACCAATCGACCGACGTGCTCCAGACGAAATGCACCTCGGCAAAGGTCTCGGCGAGCATGATCGTCAGCATCAGCGGCGCGAAGTGCGAGTAGGAATCGCCGAACAGGACGAGGCGGCGCGGGTCGCGGGGCGTGGCGTTGGCGTAGATCACGTGCGAGCCGACATGGAGCGTGTCGGCGCGGCCGGCCGCCTCCCGTGCCTGCACGATCGGGCTGGCGTAGCGGCGCACGGCATCGCGCTGCAGGTCGTGGATGCGCGTCCGTTCGATGCGCGGCGGATCGAACCGTCCTCCGAGATCGCCGGAAATCTCGGTCTCGCGGAATCCGCGCGCGGCGAGGTCCGGGCAGGGCGCGGCCCGCAGCGCGCGGCAGATCTCGCGATAGGCGAGGTGGCAGCCGGCGAAGGTCCAGTGGCTGTCGGTGCGGTAGAACAGGTCTTCCCCCGCGCGGGCCGCGCGCATCGGCTCGACGAGGTCGATGCAGGTCCGCCGCAGGACGCGCGTGACCGGCCATTCCCGGAGATGCCCCTTCAGCCGGGAAAGCCACCACCGCCGCGGCAGGCCGCGGATCAGGCGGCGGGCGGGGGAGAGGCGGTGATCGACGGCGATCCCATCGAGGAAGCCGTCGTAGACGCTGAGCTTTTCCGGGACGACGACGTGGTGGTAGGCGATGCCGAGTTCCCGCGCGCGCGCCGCACGGCCGGCGATGCGCTGGCGCCACAGCTCGGTCTGGTGGGCCATGAAGCCCGACTCGTTGAACTGCGCGATGACGTTGTTGCTGCCGGCGACGACGAACAGCCAACCGTCCTTGCCGACATGAATGTGATCGGTGGCCGTGTCCGACACGAAGTCCCGCCCCTCCTCAACCGTCTTCGCCAATGCCGAACGCGCGGGCGGGCCGAGGCTCTACAGGCGCCGGCCGTTCCGAGGCAAATGCGGCTGGGCACGAAGACATGCGTCGGATTTCGCCCGCAGCGATATGCTAGAGCATCATCCCGAAAGGCGGCCGCCGGCTTTCGGAAAAAGATGATGCGAAGACAAGGGTCTAGAGCATCATACCGGACGGTACCCTCCGGGTTTCGGCACGATGCCCCAGCGGTGTTGCGAATTCCTTGAAGGGACGGGCGTCACGGCGGGACCCGTAAGGAGCAGGCTTGAACGACACGCAAGCGGATGAGGCTGCGGCGCATGCCCGGCTGATCGAGGACAACCTCGTCCTCACCTGCGAGGCCGGGCACCTGTACCGCGACGGCGGATTCGCGGGCGATGCCGCCCTGCTCGACCGGCTGCGGGAACGGGTAAGCCCGCTTACAGAAGTGGTCGGCGCGGTGTTTCCCGGCTTTCCCGCGCACGACCCCGCGCCGCCGCGCCTGTTCGGCGGCAGTGCCGCCTTCCGCGAGAAGCAGGGGGCCGCGCTCGCGGCGCCACGCCCGCCGGGACCGCCGACCCTGCTATGCGAGACCCGCGACGTGCGCCTTGCGGGCAACGCCCTGTTCCATGTCAAGGACGGCCGGCCGCAGGTGCTGTTCGAGACCTATCGGCCGCAGGAGCGGCACGTGGTGCCCGGCCCCGGCCCCGGCTTCCTGCATGTGGACGAGACTATCGCGGAAGCGGGCCTCGTCTTCCTCCTCAACTCCGCAGGCTCGTTCAATTACGGCCATTGGCTGATCGACGACCTGCCCCGGCTGCACGCGCTTGCGCTGCTGCGCAAACGTCATCCAGGAGTGCCGATCACCGTCGCGCTCGTGTCCTACTTCCCGCATATCGACGCAGCGCGGCGCCGCTCGATCCAGCTCCTCTTGGGCCACCGCGTCGCGATCCGCTTCCTCGACCGGTACAAGACCTACCGCTTTGCCCGCCTGCACCACGCCACGCCGTGCAGCCTGCCGAGCACGGGCAAGTCGCCGCACGCCCTGCGATATCTCACCGGGCAGGTGCAGGCGCGGACCCGCCTGCCGCGCGCGCTGTTCGCGCTCCGGAGGCTCACAGGGCGAGGCCTGCGCTTGTTCGTGGACCGGCATCCGGGGCGGGGCCGGGGGCTCGCCAACCGCGACGCCGTACTCGGCGGGCTGCGCGGCCTCGGCTTCGAGGTCTTCGACCCCGAACTCACCAGCGTGCGGCAGCAGGTGGTGCGGTTCTCGGCCGCCGAGATTGTGGTCGGCATTGCCGGGGCGGGGATGGCCAACACGGTCTTCTGCCGGCCCGGCACGCCGGTCATCCACCTCGTGCCGGAGGGCTGGGAGGACCGGTTCTACGGCGAGATCGCCACCGCCTGCGGCCAGGATTACGCGGCGGTGTTCGGCTCCCGGATCCCGTCGGACGCGCCCGAGTACCTTCGGGATTTCGCGATCGACCCGGAGGCCCTGCGCGAGGCCCTCGCGGCCGCGGGACTCCGCTAGCGCATCGTCCTGGATATCGGATCTAGGACGATGCTCCAAGCTATTGTTTTTGCATCGTCTTTGTTCCGAAAGCCGGCAACCACCTTTCGGGACGATGCTCTAAAACCCGAGATCCCAAGGGGATCATCCCTTTGGCGGGGTCTCGAGGCAGCGCCCCGATCTCCCGCCATCAAGGTTCAGCGCGGGCGGCGCAGGGTTCGGCCGGTGACCTTCGCCTGCTTGCGGAACACCCCGACCAGCTCGACATGGGCCGACCACGCGAACTGATCCACCGGCGTGACCCGCTCCAACCGGTAGCCGCCCGCGATCAGGGTCGCGGCGTCGCGGGCGAAGGTGCCGGGATCGCAGGCCACGCCGACGACGAGGGGCACCTTCGATTCCGCGATCCGGCGCACCTGTGCCTCGGCTCCGGCACGGGGCGGGTCGAACACCACCGCGTCGAGGGCATCAAGTTCCGGCCCGAGCAACGGGCGGCGGAACAGGTCGCGCGCCTCCGCCGTGATCCGGGCGTAACCAGCTCCGGCCCGGTAGGCGCGGATGAGGGCGGTGATCGCTGCTGCCTCGCCCTCGGCGGCGTGGACCTCACGGGCGCCGGCCGCGAGCGTCAGGGCGAAGGGACCGCTGCCGCAGAACAGGTCGCCGACGCGCCGCACCTTGGCCTTGCCCTCGTCCATGGCCTCCAGCACCAGGGCGGTCAGGCTCGCCTCGCCGGCCTGCGTCGCCTGAAGGAAGCTGCCGGGCGAGGGCACGCGCCGGGCCGGCCCCTCGCCGACCGCGGGCGGGCGGCGCTCGACCACCACGTCGCCGTGGATCGACAGACGGGCGAGGTCGAGTTCGCCGGCAAGCCGGGTGAGGACGCCTCGGACGCCGTCGCTGACCTGCCCGTGGCCGCGGATGTCGATGTCGAGGCCGGTCACGGTGGCGGTGGCGGCGATGTCGAGCGGCTTGCGGCCGTGCCCGAGCGGGGCGGCGAGCGCCTCCGCGACGGCCGGCGCCCGGTGCAGGCCCGGCACGGTGATCGGGCAATGGTCGATCGGCACCAGCGCGTGGCTGCGCGCGGCCATCAGCCCGGCCCGCGCCCGGCCCTCGATCTCACGCACGTGCAGGGTGATCCGCCGCCGGCCCTCTCCCTGGGCGTCGAGGAGCGGCATCAGCGTGGTCTCGATGCGCGCCTGCCCCAGTGCCCCGGCGACGATGCCGCGCTTCCACTCCGCGTAAGGGGCGGGGGCGAGGTGCTGCACGGCGCAGCCGCCGCAGGCCGAGAAATACGGGCAGAACGGCGCGATCCGCTCCGGCGACGCCTCCTCCACGGCGATCAACGTGCCGATTCGGTCGCCGCGATGCACCCGCACGCGCTCGCCGGGCAGGGCGCCGGGCACTGCCAGCCCGCCCTCCGTGAGGCCGTCGCCGCGGGCGCCGAGCCGGGCGATGGTCAGGGTTTCTTCGATCACGTCGGACATGGGATCAATCATGAGAGGAACGCCTCGCGGCGACCAGGAACTCGCGGTTGCCGTCGCCGCCCTCGATGGGGGAGGGGATCGGCCCCGACACGGTGAAACCGAGGCCGACGAGTACGGCGCGCACGCCCTCGCAGACCTCGGCATGAATGTGCGGATCGCGCACGATGCCGCCGCGCCCGACCCGCTCGCGGCCGGCTTCGAATTGCGGCTTGATCAGCGCGGCGATCGCGGCCTCGTCGGCGAGCTGAGCGGCCACCGCCGGCAGGACCAGGCGCAGGCCGATGAAGCTCACGTCGATGGTGGCCAGCCGCGGCGCCGGCTGGATCGCGCCCGGCGGGAGGGCGCGGATGTCGGTGCCCTCCAGGCTCGTCACCCGCGGGTCGGCGCGCAGGGCGGCGTCGAGCTGGTCGCGACCGACATCGACGGCGTGGACATGGGCCGCGCCGCGCCGCAGCAGCACGTCGGTGAAGCCGCCGGTCGAGGCGCCGACATCGAGGCAGGGAAGACCCGTCGGGTCGAGGCCGAACGCGTCGAGCGCCGCGGCAAGCTTCAGGCCGCCGCGGGAGACGTAAGGGTGGGGGGCCGACGCCTCGATCCGGGCGTTGGCCTCGACCAGATCCGAGGGGCGCGTGACGAGGCGGCCGTCGGCGCTGACGAGACCGGCCTCGATCGCCGCCCGCGCCTGCGCCCGGCTGCGGAAATGCCCGCGCTCGACCAGGAACCGGTCGGCCCGCAGCCGCTCGCCCGTCATCGGTCACCCTTTCGCAAACCGCTCCGCCGCGCCCGAGGCTCTCGTCCCGAATACCGGGTCCGGGACGAAAATTTCGGATTTCGATGTTGCATCGTTCTTTTCCAAAAGCCGGTGGCCGCCTTTCGGGACGATGCTCACGTGATCGAGACGGACCGGCCCGTCCCCTGTCGGAATGCGCCGCTTCGCGTTACCTACAGCATCGCCTGAGACGGCGCGTGCCGGCTCGTCCGAAAAGGGCGATGCGAAATCCGCTTTTGCCGGGTAGCCCGGATTGCGCACCGCCTCAAGCGGTGGCGGAATCCCGGGCGGAACCGCCGGGCCGCAGCAACGGAGTGAGTCAGTTCATGAGAGATGCCATCATGCGAGGGGCCACGACGCCTGCCATCCGCCGTATACCGGTCGCCATCCCTTTGGCGGCGGCCCTGCTCGCGGGCCTTGCCGGATCCGCCTTCGCGCAGGATGGCAAGGAGGCTCCGAAGGAGCCGGCCCCCGCCAAGACGGAGAGTGCCGGCGCGCCGCAGACCTACGAGAGCGCGATCACCAACGGCAAGGGTGACACCATCGGCAAGATCATGATCCGCGACGGGGCGAACTCCCTCGTCATGCGGTTATCGATTCAGGCCGGCGGCCTGCCTCCGGGCTGGCACGGCATCCATTTCCACGCCGTCGGCGACTGCTCGGACACGGAAAAGTTCGAGAAGTCGAAGGCCCACGTGAACCACGACCAGAGCAAGCACGGCCTGCTCAACCCCGACGGCCCGGACGAGGGCGACCTGCCCAACGTCTTCGCCAACGCCGACGGCTCGGTGAACGCGGAAGTGTCGAGCGAAACCCCGCTGACCGGCGAGGGCGGCCTGCGCGACGGCGACGGCTCGGCGCTGATCATCCACGCCAACGAGGACGACCACACGAGCCAGCCCATCGGCGGCGCGGGCTCGCGCATCGGCTGCGCGGTGATCAAGTAACACGCCTCTTGCCCTCCCCCTGCGGGGGGAGGGCGTTGTCGGAGGCTACCGCTTCAGGCTCACCACGCTGCCCTCGCGCTGCGCCGCCTTCTCCGGCAGTGCGGCGCGGACGGCCTTGAGGATGCCGTCGGCGTCGAGACCGGCCTCGGCGTACATCTTCTCCGGCTTGTCGTGGTCCTGGTAGCTGTCCGGCAGCGTCAGCGTGCGGACCCGGACCCGGCCCGTGTCGAGCACGCCGCGCTCGGCCAGCAGGTGCAGCACCATCGCCCCGAAGCCGCCGACCGAGCCTTCCTCAACCGTCACCAGAACCTCGTGGCTCATCGCCAGATCGACGATCAGCTCCGCGTCCAGCGGCTTGGCAAAGCGCGCATCCGCCACCGTCGCCGCGACACCCTCGGCCTCCAACGCGTCGGCCGCCTTCAGCGCCTCCGACAAGCGCGTGCCGAGCGAGAGCAGCGCGACCCGCGCCCCTTCCGGACGCCGCACCACACGGCCCCGGCCGATCGCCAGCGGCTCACCCTTCTCGGGAAGTTCGATGCCGACCCCCTCGCCGCGCGGGTAGCGCAGCGCGATCGGGCCCGAATCGTGCGCGTGGCAGGTCGCCACCATGTGCACCAGTTCCGCCTCGTCGGCGGCGGCCATCACCGTCATGTTCGGCAGGCAGCAGAGATAGGCCAGATCGAACGCGCCCGCATGGGTCGCGCCGTCGGCACCGACCAGACCGGCCCGGTCGAGGCAGAACCGCACCGGAAGGTTCTGCAGGGCGACATCGTGCACGACCTGATCGTAGGCCCGCTGCAGGAAGGTCGAGTAGATCGCCACGAACGGCTTGTAGCCTTCCGTCGCCAGGCCGCCGGCAAACGTCACCGCGTGCTGCTCGGCGATGCCGACGTCGAAGGTCCGGTCGGGATGCGCCTTGCCGAATAGGTCGATGCCGGTGCCGCCGGGCATGGCGGCGGTGATTGCCACCACCTTCGGGTCGGCATCGGCCGCCTTGATCAGGCTCTCGCCGAACACCCTTGTATAGGCCGGGGCGTTGGCCTTGGCCTTGGCCTGCACGCCCGAGACCACGTCGAACTTGACCACGCCGTGGTAGCGGTCGGCGCTGGCTTCCGCCGGCGCGTAGCCCTTGCCCTTCTGGGTGACGACGTGGAGCAGGATCGGGCCCTGATCCGAGTCGCGCACGTTCTTCAGGACGGGGAGCAGGTGGTCGAGGTTGTGCCCGTCCACGGGGCCGACATAGTGGAAGCCCATCTCCTCGAACATCGTGCCGCCGCCGACGATCAGCGAGCGAGCATATTCCTCGGCCGCCGCCGCGCGCTGGTAGAGCGCCTTCGGCAGCAGCTTGCCGAGCTGCTTGGCGGTCTCGCGGAGCGAGCGGTAGGTGCCGCCCGAGGCCAGCCGCGCGAGGTAGGCCGACATCGCACCGACGGGGGGCGCGATCGACATGTCGTTGTCGTTGAGGATGACGATCAGGCGCGAGTGCAGCGCGCCGGCATTGTTCATGGCTTCATAGGCCATGCCCGCCGACATCGAGCCGTCGCCGATCACCGCGATCATGTTGCGGCGCCTCAGAGCCGGGCCGCCCGCAGCCTTGGCGTCCGCCTCGTCGAGGTCGCGCGCCACGGCCATGCCGAGCGCGGCGGAGATCGAGGTGGAGGAATGCGCCGCGCCGAAGGGGTCGTACTCGCTCTCCGAACGCTTGGTGAAGCCGGACAGGCCCCCGCCCTGGCGCAGCGTGCGGATGCGGTCGCGGCGGCCGGTGAGGATCTTGTGCGGGTAGCACTGGTGGCCGACGTCCCAGACGATGCGGTCGTCGGGGGTGTCGAAGACGTGGTGGAGCGCCACCGTCAGCTCGACCACGCCCAGCCCCGAACCGAGATGGCCACCGGTGATCGACACGGCGTCGATCATCTCGGCGCGCACCGCGTCGGCCACCCGCCGAAGCTCGCTCTCCGGCAGAAGCCGGAGACGATCCGGCGTCTCAAGACCCTCAAGGATCGTCGTGTCCGCTAGTGCCAAAGCCTTCACCCGTCTCTCAATGCGTTCCCGTCGGCAGGCGGCTCTTGCAGGGCCGCACGCCCGAATCCTCGAACGCGGCCTGCCTTCGGATCTCGCCCGCCCCCGGAAACCGCTCTCCCGGGACATATGAACGATCATTCTAGCGCAAACCGATCATGGGATACCATGATCTTGCTGCAACAGCGGCGCGTCTTTCAGACGATTCGGCCGCTTCGTCTGCCTTCAGAGTTAAGGCAGCCTCACGATTTCACGCGTGACGCGCCCTCAATTATGGATGAAGGCTGCATTGATCAACATCTCGCCCGCTCATCCCTGAGGCTGCCGCCCGATGCCTATCGCCGCAACGTTACCGGCCGCGGCCGCGCTGGCGCTCGCCCTGATCGGTGGGAGCGCGGCCTGGGCGGCGGATGCCGGCAGGCCCTACCCCGGCACGGCGCGCTGCCCCGACGACGTTCGCTGCCGCCGCCCGCCGGGACCGCCGGACCGGGACATCCGTCCGCTGATCGATCCGCTCGGGCGCCCCTGCGGCTTCCGCTGGCGCGAAACGCCGTCCGGCCCCCGCCGCGTCCGGGTCTGCTACTAACTTGGCGATGGCACTGCGTCCGCTCGTTCCGGCTCTTCTCCTTGTCGTCGTCTCGCACGCGGCTTTGTCCCAGGCCCTGCCGGAGGCGCCGGCCTGCCCCACCCTGTTCGCGGACGGCCGGGCGCCGACGCTCACCAACCCGAAGCTGGCCGACAGAGCCGTCCCGCTCTGCTTCGAGGCCTTCGCCGTGCTCCATTCGGGCGTCTCGCGCACGCCGCTCTACGCCGCCGAGCGCCTGACGCGCCGGAGCGTGTCCGCCGCCCGGCGGGTCGAGCGCGCCGACGCCTTCCACGACGAGGACCGGCTGCCCGAGGACGACCGCGCGAGCCTGGCCGACTATGTCCGCAGCGGCTACGACCG
This sequence comes from Methylobacterium sp. J-043, assembly GCF_022829505.1. NCBI lineage: Bacteria > Pseudomonadati > Pseudomonadota > Alphaproteobacteria > Hyphomicrobiales > Methylobacteriaceae > Methylobacterium > Methylobacterium sp. J-043. The sequence continues at coordinate 147,632 of NZ_JAKSYB010000063.1, forward strand.
CGGCCATCTCGCGCCGGCCGGCGACATGCCGAGCGCGGTGGCCCAGGCCGAATCCTTCAGCCTCGCCAACATCGTGCCCCAGAACCGAGCGGTGAACCGCGGCCTGTGGGCGGCGATCGAGGAGAGCGTGCGCCGGCTGGCCGCCGAGCGCGGCGAGATCTTCGTCGTGACCGGCCCGATCTTCGAGGGCCGCTCGGTCGGGGCGATCAAGGGGCGGGTGCTGGTGCCGACCCAGATGTTCAAGGCGATCTACGATCCGCGCACCGGCGAGGCCGGGGCCTATCTCGTACCGAATGCGGCAGGCGCGGAGTGGCGCGCGGTCTCGCTCGCGAGCCTGCGGGAGACGGCGGGGCTCGACGTGTTCCCGTCGCTGCCCGAGGCGAGCAAGGCTAAGGCGATGGCGCTGCCCGAGCCGCAGGAATTCTCCCGCGGCGGCCAGGAATCCTTCGCCGACTTCCTCAAGCAACTGGCCGTCGATGTCCTGCGCCGGCTCTGGCGCGAGCTGATGCGCGCGATCTTCTAGAGCATCGTCCCGAAAGGTGGCCACCGGCTTTCGGATTCGGACGATGATCGAGCCAAGGAGTCCCCGATGCCGCGCCGCAAAGCCGATGCCCTCCACTTCCGTCCCTTCGCGGAGGATGCGGGCGTCCAGACCTTCGCCGGCTTCTCCATCGAGAACGGCAGGCAGCGCATCGCCCTGCACGGCAGCCTCGACCTCACCCGTGACCGGGCAGGGTTGAAGCGTGCCAGAGCGCTGAAGAGTCTGCTCGACGCGGTGGTCGCCACCCTCGAAGCGGAGGATCTGCCCGACGCCGTGCCCGAAGAGCCGGAGGCGGCCGAGCCGGTGCGCAACCCCTTCGCCTGAGGACCTTTCACCCCTGCCCGACATCGGGCCGGCGCCGGGCGCCGCCTTGCCCTTGCCGGGCGCCGCCTTGCCCCTGCCGGGCGGCCCTGATACTCGAACACGAAATTCTTCATCCGCGAGCGGACGGCGCCCCGCGCGGCATGGCTCGAGCCCCTCGGCTCGACAGAGCCAGCCTCGCGCGAGAGGCCACGCATCCGCGAGCGCCGGCCCGACCGGCTCCCACGCTTCACGCAGGACGAACGTACATGGCCCGCGAATTCATCTACCACATGCGGGGTCTGACCAAGACCTATGTCGGGGGCAAGAAGGTCCTCGAAAACGTCAACCTGTCGTTCTACCCCGACGCCAAGATCGGCGTGCTCGGCATCAACGGCGCCGGCAAGTCGACGCTGCTGAAGATTATGGCCGGCATCGACAAGGACTGGACCGGCGAAGGCTTCGTCGCGCAGGGCGCGCGCGTCGGCTACCTGCCGCAGGAGCCGCAGCTCGATCCGAACAAGTCAGTGCGCGAGAACGTCATGGAGGGCGTCGCCGAGAAGCAGGCGCTGCTCGACCGCTACAACGAACTCGCGATGAACTATTCCGAGGAGACGGCGGACGAGATGACCGCCCTCCAGGACCAGATCGAGGCCCAGAACCTGTGGGAACTTGATTCCAAGGTCGATCAGGCCATGGAAGCGCTCGGCTGCCCGAGCGACGAGCAGCCGGTTGCGACGCTCTCGGGCGGCGAGCGCCGCCGCGTCGCGCTGTGCAAGCTGCTGCTGTGGGAGCCGGAACTGCTGCTTCTGGACGAGCCGACCAACCACCTCGACGCCGAGACGGTGAACTGGCTGGAGGGCCACCTCAAGCAGTATCCGGGCGCGATCCTGATCGTGACCCACGATCGCTACTTCCTCGACAACGTCACCGGCTGGATCCTCGAGCTCGATCGCGGACGGGGCTACCCCTACGAGGGCAACTACTCGGCGTGGCTGGTGCAGAAGCAGAAGCGCCTGGAGCAGGAGGGCCGCGAGGACATGGCCCGCCAGCGCTCGATCAATCGCGAGCAGGAGTGGATCTCGGCCTCGCCCAAGGCCCGGCAGTCGAAGTCGAAGGCGCGTATCACGCGCTACGAGGAGTTGGTCGCCAAGCAGAACAACAAGATCGACGCGGCCGCGCAGATCGTCATCCCGATCGACGAGCGGCTGGGCACCAACGTCATCGAGTTCGACCACCTCAACAAGGCGTTCGGTGATCGCCTCCTGATCGAGGATCTCTCGTTCAAGCTGCCGCCAGGCGGCATCGTCGGCGTCATCGGCCCGAACGGCGCCGGCAAGACCACGCTGTTCAAGATGATCACCGGCCAGGAAAAGCCCGACGGCGGGGCGATCGCCGTCGGCGAGACGGTCAAGCTCGGCTACGTCGATCAGTCGCGCGATGCGCTCGATCCCAACGCGACCGTCTGGCAGGAAGTGTCGGGCGGCAACGACATCATCTACTTCAACAAGCGCGAGATCAATTCGCGCGCCTATTGCGCGGCCTTCGCCTTCAAGGGCGGCGACCAGCAGAAGAAGGTCGGCACGCTCTCGGGCGGTGAGCGCAACCGCGTGCATCTGGCCCGTACGCTCAAGGGCGGCGCCAACGTGCTGCTCCTCGATGAGCCGACCAACGACCTCGACATGGAGACCCTGCGCGCCCTCGAGGACGCGCTGGAGGATTACGCGGGCTGCGCCGTCATCATCAGCCACGATCGCTGGTTCCTGAACCGCATCGCGACCCACATCCTCGCTTTTGAGGGCGACAGCCACGTCGAGTGGTTCGAGGGCAACTTCTCGGAATACGAGGCGGATAAGAAGCGCCGCCTCGGCCTCGATTCGATTATCCCGAAGAAGCTGAAGTACAAGAAGTTTTCGCGCTGACACTCCCCTCTCCCCGCCATGCGGGGAGAGGGCTCTGTACGGTCCTCACCACCACGCCTTGCCCGCCCCGAGCGGCGGCAGGCCGAGATGGGCCGCGACTGACGCGCCGATGTCCGAAAACGTTTCGCGCGGCCCGATCGAACCGGGCGCGATCTCCGGTCCGAAGGCCAGCACCGGCACCTGCTCGCGGGTGTGCTCGGTGCCGGTCCAAGTCGGGTCGTTGCCGTGGTCGGCGGTGATGACGCAGAGATCGCCGGGCCTCAGGACCGCGTGGATCTCGGGCACGCGGGCGTCGAAGGCTTCCAGTTCGGCGGCGTAGCCCGGCACGTCGCGGCGGTGGCCGTGCTCGGTGTCGAAATCCACGAGGTTGAGGAAGACGAAGCCGCCCTCAGGCAGTCCGGCGAAGGCATCGAGCGCCGCGTCGAGGCAGGCGGCGTTGCCGGCGGGCTTGATCTCGCGGCCGGTGGCGCGGTGGGCGAAGATGTCGCCGATCTTGCCGACGCTCACGACCGCCCGGCCCTTAGCCTCCAAACCGTCGAGCAGCGTCCCGGCCGGAGGCGCGACGGAAAAATCCTTGCGGCGGCTAGTGCGGCGGAACCCCTCCGCCTCGCTGCCGAGGAAGGGCCGGGCGATGACCCGGCCGACGCGGTAGGGGTCGCAAAGTTCGCGCGCGATCCGGCAGGTCTCGGTGAGCCGCTCCAGCCCGAACGTCTCCTCGTGCGCGGCGATCTGGAACACGCTGTCGGCCGAGGTGTAGCAGATCGGCCGGCCCGTCCGGACATGCTCGGCCCCGAACGCGTCGATGATCGCGGTGCCCGAGGCGTGGCGGTCGCCGAGGATGCCCGGCAGCCCTGCCCGCTCGATCAGCTCCGCCGTCAGCTCCGCCGGGAAGGCGGGCTGCGTATCGGGAAAGTGGCCCCAATCTTCGCGCACCGACACGCCCGCGATCTCCCAATGGCCCGACGGGGTGTCTTTGCCCGAAGCGGTCTCGACGGCGTGGCCCCAGAGCGCCTGCACCGGTCCCTCCGGCGCGAGCCCCGGCGGCATGCGCCCGGTGGCGCCCTCGCAGGCGAGCCCGAGGCCGAGCGCGGCGAGGTTCGGCAGGCGTAAACGGCCGGTGCGCAGACCCGGCCGGTCGCCGCGCCCGGCGGCGCAGGCCTCGGCGATATGCCCGACCGTGTCGGAGCCGGAATCGCCGTAGCGGTTCGCATCCGGAGCGCCGCCGATGCCGACGGAATCGAGGACGATGAGGAGGGCGCGGGCCATGCGTTCAGGCCGGCTCGATCTCGGCGGTGGTGGCGGCGTCCATTTCGAAGGCCGCCGCGAACAGGGTGCGGGTGTAGTCGGTCTTCGGTGCGGCAAAAATCTCTTCGGCCGGGCCTTCCTCGACCACTTGGCCGTGCTGCATCACCATGACGTAGTTCGAGAGCGCGCGGACCACCTTGAGGTCGTGGCTGATGAACAGGTAGGCGATGCCCCGCTCGCGCTGGAGGTCGCGCAGCAGCGTCACGATCTGCGCCTGCACCGAACGGTCGAGCGCCGAGGTCGGCTCGTCGAGGACGACGAAGCGGGGCTTCAAGACGATGGCGCGGGCAATCGCGATGCGCTGGCGCTGGCCGCCGGAGAATTCGTGCGGGTAGCGGTCCATCGCCGCCGGATCGAGCCCGACATCAGTGAGCGCCTTCGCTACGAGGGCGCGGCGCTCGTCGCCGCCCTTTACCAGCCCCTGCACGGCCAACCCCTCGGCGACGATGTCGCCCACCGACATGCGCGGCGAGAGCGAGCCGTAGGGATCTTGGAAGACCACCTGCATGTCCTTGCGCAGGGGCCGCATCAGGGCGGGGCCGCGCCCCTCGATCCGCTGCCCGAGGAACACGATCGGGCCCTCGGATTCAGTGAGCCGCAGCAGAGCGAGGCCGAGGGTGGTCTTGCCCGAGCCGGATTCGCCGACGACGCCGACCGTCTCGCCCGCCCGCACCCGGAGCCGCACGCCATCGACCGCCTTGACGTGGCCGACGGTGCGCCGGAGCAGCCCCGCCTTGAGGGGAAACCACACTTTGAGCGGACCGGCCTCGACCAGCTCCTCGGCGTCATCGGGCACCGGGTTCGCCCGGCCGGTGGGCTCGGCGGCGAGGAGGCGCTGCGTGTATTCGTGCTGGGGCCGGGTGAAGACCCGATCGACCGGACCCGCCTCGACGATCCGGCCGGCGAGCATCACGCAGACCCGGTCGGCGATGCGCCGGACGATGCCGAGGTCGTGGGTGATGAACAGCATCGCCATGCCGAGCCGCTTTTGCAGGTCGGCGAGCAGCGCGAGGATCTGCGCCTGCACGGTGACGTCGAGGGCGGTGGTCGGCTCGTCGGCGACCAGCAGGTCGGGCTCGCAGGCGAGCGCCATGGCGATCATCACCCGCTGGCGCTGGCCACCGGACAATTCGTGCGGATAGGCGCCGAGCCGCCGCTCGGCATCGCGGATGCCGACGAGATCCATGAGTTCGAGGATGCGGGTGCGCGCCGCTTTGCCCTTCAGGCCGCGGTGGATCTCCAGCACTTCGCCGATCTGCCGTTGGATGGAGTGGAGCGGGTTGAGCGAGGTCATCGGCTCCTGGAACACCATGGTGATGTCCGCGCCGCGCACCGCGCGCATCTCGCGCTCGGGCAAGGCCAGGAGGTCGCGACCCTTGAACAGGATCTTTCCGCCTGGATGATGCGCGGCGCCGTCGAGCAGCCGCAGGATCGAGAGCGCCGTCACCGACTTGCCGGAGCCGGATTCGCCGACCAGGGCCAGGGTCTCCCCCCGCTCGATGGCGAAGCTGACGCGGTCCACCGCGCGCGTCTCACGTGTCCCGCTTCGGAAGGCGACCGAGAGATCCTCGACGGTCAGCAGCGTATCGGACATCGAACCCCGGCGAACGAAAAACGGCCCGCCGCGATCCGGTGTCGGAGCGGCGGGCCGAGGGGTTATAGCGCGCGGGGCCTCCTACGCGAATCGTCTTCGCGTCGCGCTACTGCGCCAGCCCGACCTGCACGAGGTTGTCGCTGAAGGTCGGCGAGTGGCCCATGCCGCCATAGGTCGAGGCGCTGATGACGTTCACCGCCCCGTCGCGGTTGAGCGAGTGCCAGTAGCCGAGCGAGGCGATCACGAGCCCCGGCGGCACCTCGTCGGTGACGCGCGCCTGCCCGTGGAAGGCGCCGCGATCGTTGAACACCCGCACCAGCGCGCCTTCGCCGATCTCGCGGCTCTGGGCGTCGCTCGGGTTGATCAGGATCGTCTGCTCGCCCTGTGCGCGGACCTTGTGCGCCTCGTTGGCGTATTGCGAGTTGAGGAAGCCGTGGCTCTTCGGCGAGACGATGTTGAGGGGATAGCGCTCGGCTTGGGCCGGATTCGTCTCCGGCCGCTCGTTGGCCGGCACGTAGCCCGGCAGCGGGTCGAGGGCCTCGCCGCCCTGGAACTGCTCGTACATCTGCCGGAAGGGCGGCGCGACGAAATTGCCACCCGTGACCGCCGCTTCCGAGTAGAACTCGCACTTGCCGGACGGCGTCGGGAAGTTGCCCTCGGCATGCGGTGTGCGCGTGTCCGGATCGCCGATGTTCAGGCGGTACCAGCCGTGCTGGCGGAAATGGTCCATGCCGATGCCGCCGAGCTTCGGACTCTCCCAATCGAGATACCATTCCATGAGTTCGGTCTCGCTCATGGAGAACTGCGGCTCGGTGAAGCCGAAGGTCTTGGCCAGCCGCCGGAACAGCTCGGCATTCGAGACCGTCTCGCCCAGCGGCTCGATCGCCTTCTGGTTCAGCGTGAAGAAGAAGTGCCCCCAGGAGAACATCATGTCGTCGTGCTCGGCCGCCATGGTGGCCGGGAGCAGGATATCGGCGTAGCGGGCGGTGTCGGTGACGAAGTGCTCGCTGACGACCGTGAACAGATCCTCGCGGGCGAGCCCACGCTTGATCTTGGCGGTCTCGGTCGAGTTCGAGACCGGGTTGGCGTTGTAGACCATCAGGGCGTGGATGCCGGGCTCGATCCCGGCCTCGCCGGTCAGCACCTCGCCGAGCTTGAGCACGTTGAGCACCCGCGTGCCCTCGGGGATCAGGTCCGGCCGGCAGACCCGGTCCCAGTGCACCGGGAATTCCCAGAGCGGCATCTGGTAGACGCCGCCGCCCGGATCCTTCCAAGAACCGGTGAGGGCGGGAAGCGAGAAGATCGCCCGCAGCGCCTGGGCGCCGCCGGCACTCCGCTCCACCGCCACGCCGGGCCGCAGCGCCGCGTTGCGGGTGGTGGCGTATTCGCGCGCGAGCTGCCGGATGTCATCGGCCTGGATGCCGCAGATTTCAGACGCGTATTCCGGCGTGAAGGCCTGCGCCCGTTCCTTCAACGGCTCGAAGCCGACCGTGTGGCGGGCGATGTAGTCGTCGTCGGTCAGGCCCTCTTCGACGATGACGTGGATCATCGCCATGGCGAGCGCGCCGTCGGTGCCGGGCCTGGGCATCAGGTGCCAATCGGCCTGGGCGGCGGTGCGCGAGCGGTAGGGGTCGATCACGATGACGCGGGCGCCGTGGCGTTGCGCCTCCTTCACCACGTGCCAGTGGTGGATGTTGGTCGAGACCGAGTTGCAGCCCCAGATCACGATCAGCTTCGATTGCGCGAAGCTCATCGGGTCGGTGCCGTTGGTCGGGCCGACCGTGAGCAGCCACGCCGTGCACGAGCCGGACCCGCAGAAGGTCTTCTCCGCCACCGTGGCGCCGAGGCGGTTGAAGAAGGCGTCACCCACGGTGAGCCCCTGCACCACGCCCTCGTTGCCGAGGTAGTTGTAGGGAAGGATCGCCTCCGCCCCATGCGTCTCGATGATGCCGGTGAAGCGGCGGTGGATCTCGGCGAGCGCCTCGTCCCAGGTGATCCGCTCGAAGAGGCCGCTGCCCTTCGGGCCGGCGCGGCGCATCGGGTAGAGGATGCGATCGGGGTTGTAGTGGTGACGGTCGAAGTCCTTGAGCTTGCCGCAGAGGGCGCCGCGGGTCATCGGGTGGTCGGGGTTGCCGCGCACGTCGATCAGCCGACCGTTCTCGACGGTGTAGATCATCGAGCAGGTATCGGGGCAGTCGTGCGGGCAGGCGCCGAGCCGGGTGACGGCTTCGGAAACGGACTTTGCGGCCGCCTCGGCGTCGATCTCCGAGATGCGCTCTTCGAGCATCGTGTTCCTCCTCATGAGGCCGGATCTTGGCGTCCGGCTCTTGCAAGCATCGAGCCTAGCGCGCGGGGCGCCAGAAAAATAGTGCAATTCTAAGAACACTACTAAGGTACGGCTCCCTCGCGAAGCGCTACGCCGGCACAATGATGCTCGCCGACAGGGCAGGCCCTGCGGGGTAAGCGGGCAGCCATCCCCTTCCTGGGCCGGCGCCCTAAATCAGCCGCCGTGTCTCGTTTCGCCCTCGTCTTCCTGCCGGCCGCCCTCGCCATGCTCGCCGGTCCCGCGCGTGCGGCCCCCTCGCCCGAAAGCGAGACGGTGGAGCAGGCGCTCTGCCGGCTGATCGAGGACTCGGCCAGGGCGCGAAAGCTGCCGGTGCCGTTCCTCACCCGTCTGATCTGGCGCGAGAGCGCGTTTCGCGTCGGCGTGGTGAGCCCGGCGGGCGCACAGGGCATCGCGCAGTTCATGCCGGGTACGGCGCGGGAGCGCGGGCTCAGCGATCCGTTCGACCCGGAACAGGCGATCCCGCACGCGGCGCATTTCCTGGCTGACCTGAAGCGGCAATTCGGCAATCTCGGGCTCGCGGCGGCGGCCTATAACGGCGGGCCGGGGCGCGTCTCGGCTTGGCTCGCCGGCAGCGGCGGCCTGCCCGCCGAGACGCGGGCCTACGTCATCGGCATCACCGGCCGCCCGGCGGAGGATTGGCGGCCGAACGCGAGCGTGGAAATGCCGGAAGGGGCCGATCCGGCAGCGAAGAAGGTTGAAGGGAAGCCGGAGGACAAGCCGCCCCCGCCGGAGGCCGAGACGCAGAGCTGTCTTCAGGTCACCGCGGCGCTCCGCGTCCCGTCGCGCGGAGACCGCTTCGCCCTGGCGATCGAGGGCGGCCCGGCCGCGCCCTGGGGCGTGCAGCTCGCCGGCAACTTCTCGAAGTCGCTGGCGCTGGCGAGCTTCCAGCGGGCGCGCACGCGCTACACCAGCGTGATCGGTGAGGTGCGGCCGATGATCGTCGGCACCCGCCTGCGCTTTCGCGGCACGCGCACCTTCTACCGGGTGCGCATCCCGGCCGAGAGCCGGAACGCGGCCGACGGGCTCTGCCAGAAGATCCGCGGGGTCGGCGGCGCCTGCCTCGTCCTGAGGACATAACTCCCAACGTCGCCACCCCGCGGCCATGAATCCGCCGCGACCGCCGCGTCAATCACGGGTTACATGATTAAGGCATTCGTCTCCCTCGTCTCGCTGGTTTGCCTCGGGCTCACCGCCCTGGGCTTAAGCGGTTGCTCGCCGCTGGCGCTGTTCGATGCGCTCGGGCCGCGCGACAAGGGCGGGCGCCTCGCGATCCGCGACGCGGCCTACGGCACCGACCCGCGCCAACGCCTCGACGTGTTCGTGCCGACCGACCCCGTGACGCGGGCGCCGGTGCTGGTGTTCTTCTACGGCGGATCGTGGAACAGCGGCAGCAAGGACGATTACGCCTTCGCCGCGCAGGCCCTGGCCGCGCAGGGCTTCGTGACCGTGCTGCCGGATTACCGGCTCTACCCGCAGGTGCGCTTTCCCGACTTCCTGAAGGACGGGGCGGCGGCCATCGCCTGGGTGCGCGACAACATCGCCGCGCAGGGCGGCGACCCGAGCCGGATCGTGCTCGCGGGCCATTCGGCGGGCGCCTACAACGCGGCGATGCTCGGGCTGGACCCGGAATACCTGCGCCAGGCCGGCGTCGATCCGCGGGTCATCCGGGCGGTGGCCGGCCTGTCGGGCCCCTACGACTTCCTGCCCTTCGACCAGAAGACCTCGATCGACGTGTTCGGGCAGGCGCCCGACCCGGAGGCGACGCAGCCCGTGTCCTTCGCCGGTGCCCACTCGCCGCCGACCTTCCTCGCCACCGGCGACAAGGACACCGTCGTGCGGCCCCGCAACACCGCGAGCCTCGCCGAGCGCCTGCGCACCGCCCGCGTGCCGGTGCAGGAGCGGGTCTACGAGGGACTCGACCATGCCGACACGCTGCTGTCGCTCTCCGTCAGCTTCCGCCGCAAGGCGCCGGTGCTCGCCGAGATGAGCGCCTTCCTGCACCAGCACGCGAGCGCACGCCGGCTCACCACGCTGACGATGCACTGACAGCCCGGTCCGCGATCGGCGGGCATCGCCGCCTTCAGCCCTCCAAAGCCTCCGGGATCGGCCGCGGCCGGCGGTCCGGCCCGATGGCGACGAAGGTGAAGAGGCCCTCCGTCACTTTCATGGTGGTCTCGCCCTCCCGCTCCCGGCGCCAGACCTCGACTTGGATGCGCATCGAGGTGCGGCCGGTCTTCACGATCCAGGCATAAAAGCTCACCTCATCGCCGACGAAGACCGGGCGGTGGAACGTCATCGCCTCCGCCGAGATCGTGGCGCAGCGCCCCCGCGCCCGGCGGGCGGCGACATTGCCGGCGGCCATGTCCATCTGCGCCATCAGCCAGCCACCGAAGATGTCGCCGGCCGGGTTCGTGTCGGTGGGCATCGCCACCGTGCGGATCACCGCCGGCCCGCGGTCAGTGGGCTGCACGGCTTCGGCGGAAAGGAGTTCGCTCGTCATCGGAAGGCTTTGCGGATCCTGGAATAATCCCAAGCCTAGCAGGTGCCGTGCCGGCGCGGCCACCGCGCTCGGTGACGGTGCTCGGGACTTGTCTCGCACCGGCTCATGCGCCCCGCCGCGGGCGTCCCGGCCCCGATCGATCAAATGCGACGGATCACGTTAACCGATTTTTAACTCGCCGATTGCGGGAACCGGACGGCCGTGAGAGCTTCATTAACAGAAGCTTAACTGCTCGGTCAGGGCCATGCGTATCGCGTTCTCCAAGCTCTGTGTTGTCCGGTCCGCGCTCACGAGCCGCCTGCTGGCGGGCCTCGCCCTGGCCGGGGCTCTTCTCATCGCGCCGGCCCCGCGCGCCGAGGCGCAGCCGACCGCCGCGCTGCCCGCGGTGAGCCTGTCGGCGGTCACCACCGGCCCTGCCCGGCCGATCGCCGCCTGGGCCGAGTTCTGCGAGCGCTATCCGGGCGAATGCACGGTCGATCGCACCGAGGCCGCCAGCATCACCCTGACCCCGGCGCTGTGGCAGACGATCAACGCGGTCAACCGCCGGATCAACCGGTCGGTGGAGGCGGTCACCGATCAGGAGCACTGGCGCGCCGCCGACCGCTGGGACCTCGCCGAGGACGGCCGGGGCGACTGCGAGGACTTCCAACTCCTCAAGCGCCGCCTGCTGGTCGAGGCCGGCCTGCCGCGCCGGGCGATGCGGATGACGGTGGTCATCGACGAGAAGGGCGAGGGCCACGCGGTCCTCACGATCATCACCAACCGCGGCGATCTGATCCTCGACAACAAGACCAACGCGGTGCTGCCCTGGACCCAGACCGGCTACACCTTCGTCAAGCGCGAGAGCCAGGAGGCTGTGGGCTGGATGGCGCTCGGCCGCGACGCCTCGCCGCTTACGGCGGCCAACCGCTGAGGGAAACGTTTCCCGGTCCCAAATCGGGACCGGACATGGACCCGGCGCGTTAGCGGGTTTTAACGGTTCGGCCGCCAAGGTTGATGAGAGGTTTCCGCGAAGGCTTTCCGCCCCGGAAAACCCCGTCACCGCCTCAGGTTCGCCGTCCCAGGGTCCGCTCGTCCCATGCGTCGCGTCCTCCTCGCCAGCATTCTCGCCCTCTTCGCCGCCCTCCCCGCGCGGGCGGAAACCGCGGAGGGCGCGCGTCACGCGGCGTGGCAGGCCTGTCTCGACGAGGCGTTCGCGGAGCAGATCCGCACCACCAGCCGCAGCTTCGCCGCCACCAAGGCGGTCTCGACCTGCCGGGATCGGGAAGAGGCCTATCTCGGCGTGCTGGCCGGATCGCCGCTCCTCGACGGCGAGGACGTCACCCGCATCCGCCCCGCCCTCGTCGCCCGCGCCCGCGACCGGCTGATGGGCGAGCGGCGCTTCAGCGCGCTTTGACCCCGCCCATCCTCGCCGCGCCTCACGCCAGCATGTAGGCGAGCAGCGAGCGCAGTTGCGCCGGCTTGATCGGCTTGTGGACGAGTTCGGCCCCCGTGGCCTGGGCGCGAGCGGCGATGTCGGCCCCGTGATCGGCGGTGGTGAGGATCACCGGCGTCACCCAGCCCCGGTTGCGCCGCAGGTAATCCACCACATCGAGGCCGCAGGCGCCGTTGTCGAGGTGGTAGTCGATCACCATCACGTCCGGCCGCGCCAGACCGGCACCGAGGGCGGCGACGACGCCGGCCAGATCGCGAAACACCTGCACCTCGGCATCCCAGTTGCGCAGGAGCCGTTGCAGCGCCTCCGCCGTCGAGGCGTCGTTCTCGATCGCAAGTACCCGTGCGCCCGTCAGCGCCGTGGCGAGCGGCGCGAGGGTCACCCGCGCGTCCGGACGCTGGGTGGCCAGCGGCAGGGTGAGGCTCAGCCGCGTGCCGTGGCCGCTGTGGGAATGCAGTTCGATGGCGTGATCCAACGTCGAGGCCATGCGCTGCACGATCGACAGGCCGAGCCCGAGACCGATCCCGCCATCGTCGCACTCGCGCGCGCCACGAAAGAACTCCTCGAAGACCAGCGCCCGCTCGGTCTCGGGAATGCCGCAGCCGGTATCGACCACGTCGATCCGGCAGAGCCTGTCCCGTCGGCGCGCGGCGATCAGCACGCCGCCGCTCTCGGTGTAGCGGATCGCGTTGGAGACGAGGTTCTGGAGGATGCGCTGGAGCAGGATCCCGTCCGTCTCCACCACGAGGTCGGCGCAGCGGGTGACGAGGCGCAGCTCCTTGCGCTCGGCAAACGGCCGGAAGCTGGCCTCGATCCCGGCCACGAGGTCGGCGAGCCGCACCGGCTTGACCACGGGGCGCACGATGCCGGCATCGAGCTTCGAGATGTCGATGAGCGCCTTGATCAGATCCTCGATCGTCTCCAGGCCGCGCTCGACCTGCCGGGCGATGCCCTGCGCTTCCGGCCCCGGCGCGAGGTCGGTCAGCGCCGAGAGCGAGAGGCGGGCGGCGTTGAGGGGCTGGAGCAGATCGTGGCTCGCGGCGGCCAGGAAGCGCGTCTTCGAGCGGTTGGCGGTCTCGGCCTCTTCCTTGGCCGCCTGCATCGCCGCGTTCGAGCGCTCCAGGCTGTTCATCAGCGCGGTCAGTTCTTCCGTGCGGGCGCGGACGCGGCCCTCCAGCATGATCGCGGTCTGGAACAGCGAGTAGGCACCGCCCTGCTGGTCCATGGTGCGCTCGACATGGGCCATCAGCGCCGCGTTGATGCGCTCGAGCTTGGCCACGCGATGCGTCAGGGACTCGATGGTCTGCGGTTCGGGGGCCGGTTCCATCCAGAGGGTCGGGCGGTTCATCGGGCCGTCTTCATGTCGCGGGCTTCGGTTCGGCCCGGCCGATGGCGATGCCCGTGAACGTCTGGTTCAGGTGCATCGAGCGGTACTGCTCGCCATAGGTCTCGAAGCCGACCACGCCGTAGCGCCGGTAGAGGTCGGCGATCCGGTGGCGCACCTGCCGGCTCTCGGCGTCGAGCCGGCGAAACACGCAGTCGAAGCCGATCACGAGATCGAGCCCGCCGAGCGACGCGTCGAGGCTTTCGAGTTCGGCCTGCGTCGCCTCGACGATGTCGCGGGGCTGCGCCAACGTCAGCACCACGCCCTCGCCGATGGCGCAGAAGAAGGTCATCGAGCCGTCCGGCTCCACCCGGCTGATCGAGCGGCAGTAATACTCCCCGCCGATCTTCACCGCGAGCGGGTAGGCGGCAAAGCTCATGGTCGAGAGGTTTTCCGGGTCGAGCCCCACCGCCATGGCGTATTCGCGCGCCGCGGGCTCGGCGTTCAATTCGGTGACGCGCCGCTCGTCCTCGCGGGCGGCGGTGACCACGAACTTGCGGTTCGTCGGCTCGAAATTGTCGCTCTTGAAGATGCGGATCGGGAAATCGGTCTCGACCAGCAGGATCACCGCCGCGTCGCGGCAGAGCCGACCCTCGTGGATCAGCACCGTGCTGCGGAAGGCGAGGTCGTCGCCGGCCGAGCCGCCGATCAGCGGGATGCCGTCGAGCGCCCAGGCCACCGCCGAAACCACCGTCTCCTCCGCGTTGGCGAGGGAATCGATCAGCGAGAGGGCGAAGCGGTGGCCGCTGCCGCCGTCCAACCGCCCCCCGTCGAGGGTCCGGCGCAAGGCCCGCACGGTCGAAGCCGCCCCCTCCACGTCGAGCCGGGCGATGTCGGTGAGCAGACCCGAGACGATGCGGAAACCCTGGCGGGGAAAGGCGATGGCGACGAGGCCGCGGTCGATCGAGCCCGCGGGGCTGATCCCGCCGGAGGTGGAGCAGCCGGTGAGTCCGACGCCGGGGAACTGCGCCGCGAGCGCGACGGTAAGAGGCTCCGCCTCGTAGGCCGGCGAGAAGAAGACGATCAGATGGCCGACAGCCGCGCGGTCGAGGGCCTCCGCCACGGCCGCAACCGCGTCCAGGGCCTCGCCCGCATCCGTCCAGGCCGTCTGGATTCCGCACAGATGCCTGCGCATCTGCGTGCCGTGTACCACCGCCTCGCTCCCTTGCACGGAGTCTGTTCCGGCAAGCCGGCCGCCCCTGACATATTGTGCACGACTATGTCCGCCGTGACAGGGCGTGGCAATGGCCGGACCCGTGAGCCGATCAGGCCGCCGCCGCCGGCCGCTCGCCCCGCGCCCGGTAGGACAGCGCCTCGGCCAGATGCAGCCGCCGCACCTGTGCCTCGCCGTCGAGGTCGGCCAGCGTGCGGGCGACCCGCAGGGTGCGGTGGAAGCCGCGGGCGGACAGCCGCATGGTCTCGGCCGCGTGGCGGATCAGCGCCGCGCCCTCGGCATCGGGCGCGGCGGCGGATTCGATCACGGTCGCCGGGCAAGTGGCGTTGGTCGTCGCAGCCGGCAGGCCGAGGGCAGTGTATCGCGCGCTCTGGAGCAGGCGGGCCGCGGCGACCCGTGCGGCGGCCTCGGCCGAGCCCTCCGCGGGCGGCGGCAGAATCAGGTCGGCGGCGGTGACCGCCGCGACCTCGATCCGCAGGTCGATCCGGTCGAGCAGCGGCCCGGAGATGCGGGCGCCGTACTGGGCGACGCAGCGCTCGTTCGGCCCCCGGCGGCAGGCATAGCCGGGTTCCAGCGCCATGCCGCAGCGGCACGGGTTCATCGCCGCCACGAGCTGGAACCGCGCCGGATAGGTGGTCCGATGGTTGGCGCGGGCGATCATGATTTCGCCCGTCTCCATCGGCTGGCGCAAGGAATCGAGCACCTGGGGCGTGAACTCGGGCAGTTCGTCGAGGAACAGCACGCCGCCATGGGCGAGCGAGGCCTCGCCGGGCCGCGCATTCATCCCGCCGCCGACCAGCGCCGCCATGGAGGCGGAGTGGTGCGGCTGGCGGAACGGCCGCCGGTTGGAGAGCGCCCCGCCCTTCAGCTCGCCCGCGACCGACTGGATCATCGAGACTTCGAGCAGCTCGCGCGGACCGAGCGGCGGCAGGATCGAGGGAAGGCGCGCGGCGAGCATCGACTTGCCGGCCCCCGGCGGGCCGTTCATCAGCAGGTTGTGGCCGCCGGCCGCGGCGATCTCCAGGGCACGCTTGGCGCCCTCCTGGCCCTTGATGTCGCGCAGGTCCGACATCGGCCCGACGGGTGCTGCCACCGCGGGCTGCGGCCGGGCCATCACCTGACTGCCCTTGAAATGGTTGGCGAGCTGGATCAGCGAACGCGGCGCCAGCACATCCATATCGCCGGCCGCCCAGGCCGCCTCGGGCCCGGTCGCGGCCGGGCAGATCAGGCCGAGCCCACGGCCATTCGCCGCCATCGCCGCGGGCAGCACGCCGGCCACTGCGGTGATCGAACCGTCGAGCGCCAGTTCGCCGAGCACGCAATAGCCGCCGAGCGCGTCCGCCGGCAGGGCGCCGATGGCACCCATCACCGCGAGCGCGATCGGCAGATCGTAATGCGAGCCCTCCTTGGGCAGGTCGGCCGGGGCGAGGTTGACCGTGATGCGCTTGGCCGGAAGCGCCAGCCCCGAGGCGATCAGCGCCGAGCGCACCCGCTCGCGCGATTCCGCCACCGCCTTGTCGGGCAGGCCGACGATGGTGAAGGCGACGGCGCCGGCTGCGATCTGCACCTGCACATCGACGGCACGCGCCTCAATCCCCTCGAAGGCGACGGTGGCGACGCGCGTGACCATGGTGTTGCGGCAAGCTCCGAACCCGGAGGTTGCAGCCTAGGCGGCACTACGCGCGCTGGCAATCACGAGCGGGGTCGTCTGGCGATCAGGCAGGAACAACCGGGACGATCGACCGTTCGCCCGGCGTCTCTTATTAATTTGGAGCGTCTCATGTCCTTCCGCCCCCTCGCCGCCTTCGCCCTCGGCCTTGCGCTTCTCAGTGGTCCGGCGCTCGCCGACGAGAAGCTGCCGCCCGATCAGCAGGCCAAGGTCGAGGACATCCTGAAGAAGGAGGGCTTCACCAAGTGGAAGGAGATCGAACTCGACGACGGCATGATCGAGGTGGATGACGCCATCGACGCCAACGGCAAGCAGTTCGACCTGAAGCTCGACCCGAAGACCTTGGAAATCGTGAAGCGCAAGGCGGAGTAGGCGCCCGCTCCCGGAGAGGTCGCCTCTCCGGGACTACCGCATCTTCTTGAAGGTAGCACCGCTCTCGGCCACGCCCTGCCCATCCGGCTTGAGGCCCTGCCAGCGTGTGGTCAGCGCGGCATCCTTGGCGCGAGCAACCTTGGCTAACGTGAACAGGGGCTGGCCCGGCTTGTAGACCGCAACCCCGTACTTGTTGACCGTTCCGCCATCGCCGTAGCGATCGAACGCCACCACGAGATCCTGCCCGTCCCGACGGGTGCGGCAGCGGAGCGTCTCATCGGATTGAAAGCCCCGCACGGTCAGAACGCATCCGTTGCGGACATCGGGGGGCAGCATCACGAGGTCGTAATTGACGACGATGCCCGTGCCGCCGGCCGTGCGACCGGCGACGTGCTCGTAGCGGTAGCGACCCTGCCAATCCTTCGGCGCGCCCTCCTGTGCCGGCTCTCCGGCCCGATCCTGCGCGCCGGCGGGCGCGGACAGGCCCGCGAGCAGAGCGAGTACGGTGAAGTGCACCGGAATCGTGGTCGTCCGCATAGCCTCTCCCTGCATCGGCCCCTGCTTACCGGAAGCATGGCCGCGCGGATCGGGCGAGGCAACCCGCTTGCATCCCGCCGCGCGGGCCGTCATATACGGCGCGGGAGGTTGGCGAGGGACGTTTCACTCGCCAACCGGGTCAGGTCCGGAAGGAAGCAGCCCTAACGAGACCGAGCGGGTCTTTGTCCAGCCTCCCACCCTCGCCGTCCGCCTGAGCGGGACGGCCCGGCCACTTTCCGAAAATTCGAACGGCGGCATGGACGAGACGCACGGCACGCTCACCGACGAGCCGGGCCTGCCCGGCATGCCCGCCGCCGTATCCGTGCCGGCTGCGGCCCCCTATCGCGTCCTGGCGCGAAAATACCGCCCCCAGACCTTCGATGACCTGATCGGCCAGGGCGCCATGGTGCGCACGCTGGCCAACGCGTTCGCGGCCAACCGCATCCCGCAGGCCTGGATGCTGACCGGCGTGCGCGGCGTCGGCAAGACGACCACCGCCCGCATCCTCGCCCGCGGCCTCAACTACCTCCGCACCGGGCAGCCGGATACCGGCCCCACCGTGTCGATGCCGGAACTCGGCCAGCACTGCCAGGCGATCATGGAATCCCGGCACATGGACGTGCTGGAGATGGACGCCGCCTCGCATACCGGCATCGACGACGTGCGCGGCATCATCGATGGCATCCGCTATTCCCCGGTCTCGGCCCGCTACAAGGTCTACATCGTCGACGAGGTCCACATGCTCTCGGAGAAGGCGTTCAACGCCTTCCTGAAGACGCTGGAGGAGCCGCCGCCCCACGCCAAGTTCGTGTTCGCGACCACCGAAATCCGCAAGGTTCCGGTGACGATCCTGTCGCGCTGCCAGCGCTTCGACCTGCGCCGGGTCGAGGCCGACGTGCTCTCCGCCCACCTGAAGAAGATATGCGCCGCGGAAGGCGTGGAGGCCGAGGACGAGGCGCTGGCCGCTGTCACCCGCGCCGCCGAAGGCTCGGTGCGCGATGCGCTTTCCCTGCTCGATCAAGCGATCGCCCACGGGGCGGGCGCGGTCTCGGCCGCGGGCGTCCGCGACATGCTGGGGCTCGCCGACCGCTCACGCATCGTCGATCTGTTCGAGGCCGTGATGCGCGGCGACGTGCCGGCCGCCTTCGCCGAGATCCGCGCCCAGTACGATGCGGGCGCCGACCCGGCGGTGGTGCTCTCGGATCTGGCCGGCTTCACCCATCTCGTCACCCGCCTCAAGCTGGTGCCGGGGGCGGAGGCCGACCCGACCTTGAGCGAGGCGGAGCGCGTGCGCGGCGTCGCGTTCGCCGGGCGCCTGCCGGTGCGGGCCCTGTCGCGGGCGTGGCAGATCCTACTCAAGGCGCTGCCCGAGGTGCAGGCCGCCCCCCGCCCGCTGGCGGCGGCCGAGATGGCGATCGTGCGGCTCGCCTACGCCGCCGATCTGCCGACGCCCGACGAGGCCCTGCGCCAGCTTCGCGCCGACATCGCCTCGTCCGAGGGCAATGGCGCCGCTCGCCCGAGTTCCGGGCGCGACGGCGGTTCCGCCATGGCCTCGCACGGCTCTGCCGCGCTGCAGATGGCGCCCCCCGCCCCGCAACCCGCGCCTCGGCCGACCTTGGCCGCGGTTCCCTCCCCCGTCACCGCCGCGGCACCGCAACCCGCATCGCGCCCGGCTCCGGTGGCCCCCGCCGGTCCGCGGCTCGGACGCTTCGAGGACGTGGTCGCCCAGGCCGAGGCGGCCCGCGACATCGCCCTGAAGGTGGCCCTGGAGCGCGACGTGCATCTCGTGCGCTTCGAGGAGGGGCGGATCGAGTTCCGCCTTGCCCCCGGTGGCCGGCAGAGCCTCCCGACCGATCTCGCCCGGGCGCTCGATGCCTGGACCGGGCGGCGCTGGCTGGTGGCGCTCTCCAAGGAGCCCGGCGCGCCGACGCTCGCGGAGAACTCGCGGGCGGCCGAGGAAACCCGACACCAGAACGCCGCCGCCCACCCGCTGGTGCGGGAGGTTCTGTCGCGCTTCCCCGGCGCGCAGATCGTCGATGTGCGGGACAAGGCGCCGGAGACCGATGGCGCCGACGCCGCGGCGGCGGGCACCGGGCCGGCAGCCCCTCTGCCCGAAGAGACGGACGACGACGCCTGAGGCGCCCGCCTTACCCTGGCAAGGCCGGGCTCCCGCGCCTAAGTGCGGAGAGCTGACCCTTTCTCGACCGGAACCGGAGCGAACCCACCATGCGCGACCTCATGGGCATCATGAAGCAGGCCCAGGCCATGCAGGAGAAGATGGCCTCGGTTCAGTCCGAACTCGAAGCGGTCGAAGTGTCGGGCGCGTCCGGCGGCGGCGCTGTGACCGTGCGGATGACGGCCAAAGGTCAGGTGCTCGGTGTTTCCATCGACCCGAGCCTGATGGTCGCCGACGAACGCGAAATCCTGGAAGACCTGATCGTTGCCGCCTGCAACGACGCCCGCGGCAAGGCCGAGGCGACGGCGCAGGAGAAGATGGCGGAGCTGACCAAGGGCCTGCCGCTCCCGCCCGGCATGAAGCTGCCATTCTAGAACATCGTCCCGAAAGGTTTTTGCCGGCTTTCGGAAAAAGACGATGCGCTAGGCTTGGTTCGGCAGGATCGGCGGCGGGCTATCCCGTCGGCCGGAAAGGTGTCGGCCGGACGAGTGAGGCGACTTGCCACATGCGTCAGCGCGGGCGAGATCCGACGCCCTCACACGGGAGTCGCTCGCGAAATCGAAGCAATGTATCAAGGGCTTGGCATCATCGGGCCATGGCGCATCCAGGGTGCCTCGAGGCCGACATCTGAACGTTCCCCGAACGCGGCGGCACAACTCTAAATTTTGTTAAGGCGGCGATTTCATCGGAGCGGCAAGGTGAATGGGCCGGGTCGAACGCGGCCCCCCTTAGCGAGGCTCGGCGGTTCCGCCGGTCCCTCCGATCTGGGCCGGCGGAACCACCGCCCTGATTCGGGGAGATACCGTACGGATCCTGCTCCCGGTTTCCCTGACCGCCGCGTGCGTTGCCCTCGCGGCCTTTGTTGGCACCACAACCTCTCGGCCCTGCTTGTTGCCGCCGCGATGACCGCGACGGAAGAAGAGCAGGGAACGGGTTGCTGAAGCGGCGCCTCGCCGCTTCAGAGGTCTGCCGGCGCGTCAGGCCGAAAGCCGCAGAGGCGTCGCTTCCAGGCTCGGAGTGAGTTCCGCGTCCTCGCCGTGGCGGGCGACCACCACCCGGCCCACGCCGGTTTCCTTGGCGAGGCGATAGAGCGAGACCAGAACCGGGTCGTCGGACGCCGCATCCGAGGCGATCACGATCGAGTCCATGCAGGGGCCGACCGCGGGAATGAGTTCGGCGCCGTCCTCGGCATTGCGCGCATCGAGGCGGCAGAGCACCCAATCGTAACTCTGCGACAGGGCGTTGAGCCCGATGGCGAGGCCTTGCGGCTCCTCCAACAGCACGTCGAGAGGCGCTGCGCCGCGCTTCACCGCGTGGAGACGTGAGCCCCGCACCGGCTGGATCACGTCGAGGAAATCGGCCGCACCGGCCACCAGATCGGTCAGGCCCGGCTCGGACGGTCCGGAGAGCGCGCCGTTCACATCGACCAGTAGCGTCTGGCGGCGCGGACCGAGCACCCGGGCGAGATTGGAGGCGAGACCGGGCGTGCCGTCGGCACGCGGGGTTTCGACCACGAGCACGCAGCCCCCCTTGGATGGCCCGGTCAACTGCCCCTTGCCGTGCGGCTTGCCGGTTCCGTTCTCCAGCCGGGCGATCAGACCATCGAGATCGGCATAGGAGGCGGAGGATTTCGCGGGGACGCCGAGCCCTTCCTTGCTCGCTCGTGCCGCATCCCCTGGCGCAGCCGCCTCGGCTCCGATCGGCGCCGTGCTGGCGAAGACCGGGTGATGCACCGTCGCCGTCGCCCTTAAGGAGTTGGCAAAGGCGAGGGCCGGCGCGAAGCGTTCCGCCGCAGAGGCCGGATAGGCCCCGCCATAGACCGGCTCGTAGGCAGGACGGCGCGACGCGGGCGGCTCCGGTTCCGGGTAGAAGTCGCGCGGACGATCGGTCCGTGCGTCTTGAACGAGGGGCTCCCCCTCATCTCCGGTACGGTCTCCGCCCGGCTCGGACGGCGTGACGAGGAGATGGCGGCCGATGACGCCCGCGCTCGCGAGCAGGAAGGCGAGCATCGTAGCGAAGGCGACGATCGGCAGCTTCTTCGGGAAGGAGGGCAGATCGGGCACGATCGCACGGGACACCACGCGGGCATTGGCCGGGCTGGCATTCTCGGCGTCGCGCGCGGCCGCCTCGCGGTAGCGGGCGAGATAGGATTCGAGCTGCTCGCGCTGGGATTTCGCCTCGCGCTCGAGAGCACGCAGCTCCACCTCGCTGGTGTTGCCCTTGGCGACCACGTCCTGCTGGCCGTCGACCGCCGCGCGCAAGGACTCGACGCGGGCGCCCGCGATCTTGGCGTCGTTCTCGAGGGTGCGCACCACCCGCTCGGCCGCGGCCTTGATCTGATTCTCGAGATCCTGGACCTGGGCCGTCAGCTCCTTGATGCGCGGGTGGGCCGGCAGCAGCGTGCGCGATTCGAGGGCGAGCTGCGCACGCATCGCCATGCGGCTCTCGACCGTGCGCCGAATCAGCTCGTTGTTGGCGACATCGGGGATCTCGAAGGCGCGGCCCTCCTTGATCATGTCCTTGAGGAGCTTGGCGCGGGCGGTCAGGTCCGCCTGGATCGTGCGCGCCTGCGAGAGCTGGCTCGACAATTCGGAGAGCTGCTGGGACGAGAGCGGCTGAGCCGCCGCGCTGCTGCCCGTGCCGATCAGGCCGTGCTTGGCGCGGAACGCCTCGACCTTCGCCTCCGCTTCGGCCACGCGGGCGCGAAGGTTGGCGATGTTGTTGCCGAGCCAGGTCGAGGCGTAACGGGCGGTATCGACGGAGGCGGCTTCCAGCGAGGCGAGGTAGAGGTCCGCCACCGTGTTGGCACCGCGCGCGGCGAGTTCGGGATCGCGCGAGCGGAACTCGACGGCGAGGATGCGCGACTTGCCGACCGGATAGACCAGCAGGTGGTCGAGATAGCTTTCAAGAATGCGATCCTCGGAAGGACGCTCCATCGGCGCAGAGACGAGGCCCAGCATCATCAGCGTGCGCCGGATCGCCGAGCTGCCCTCGGCCTCCGGATCGAATTCGGGGTTTCCGACGAGCTTCAAGCTGCGAATCGCTTCACGGGCGATGTCGCGCGACATCGCCACCTGCACTTGGCTGGCGACGGCCTGCTCGTCGATCGGCTGGATCTGGTCCGTCCGCTCGGCGGCGGTGCGGGCGAAGGCGGGGTCGCGGCTTTCCAGCAGAACCTTGGCTTCTCCGGTGTAGCGCGGGGTCACCACCTGCACGAAGACGCCCGCCCCGAGCGCGGCGACCAGCGTCGGCACGGCGATCCAGCCCCAGGAGCGGTGCAGGACGCCACCAATCTGTGCAACCGCCAATCCATCGCCGGGCCCACCGGGCCCGCCGGGCGGCGGAAGAGACGGATCGGTCGACAGCCTGAGGCGCGGCATGGGCAGTCTTTACGAAGGCGGGACGCGGATCGGGGCGATCGATCCACCTTCGACCAATAGAGGTCGTTAAGGTTGACTTCTCGTTAAGAGCTGCGGCCGGCCCTCATCGACATTCGAGACGCCGCGCCGGAGGCCGGGCATGTTTCCGCCCGGCATCGCGGCCGGATCAGCATTCGTTAACCATACGCAGTTAAGTAACGCTGAGGTTCTTCACAACGGCGATGGCGATGCAGCGGCGCGCATTCCTCTTGGCCCTTCCGTCCGTCCTCGCGCTCGGCGGCTGTCTGCGTCCGGATTTCCGGACGGTCGATCTCGATGCCACCGGCACCGGCTCCATCGGCACGCGCTACTCGCTGGCGGCAGGCGACAAGCTTCGCGTCATCGTGTTCGGGCAGGACAACCTGTCCAACATCTACGCGGTCGATGGCGGTGGGCGGATCGCGATGCCGCTGATCGGCGTGGTTCAGGTGGGCGGGCAGACGACGGCGCAGGCCGCCCGGCTGATCGAAGCGAAGCTCGCGGCCGGCTTCGTGCGCGAGCCGCACGTGACGGTCGAGGTCGATGCCTACCGGCCCTTCTACATCCTCGGCGAGGTGACGACCTCGGGGCAGTACCCTTACGTCAACGGCATGACCGTCGAGACGGCGGTGGCGATCGCCGCAGGCTTCGGCCCCCGCGCGGCGCGCGACTACGCGGTGTTGACCCGCGAGGGCCAGGGCGGGCTCATCAACGGCATCGTCCCGATGTCTTACCCGGTGCGGCCGGGCGACACGATCGTCGTCAAGGAGCGGTTTTTCTGAGCCGGCTCACTGCGGCATTCACCAACGCCTAACCGTGATCCACGAAAGCCGGGCGTGAGAGACCTCCGCGTGCCATTCTCGCTTGCCCCTTAACCGGGCGCTGACCGCGCCATGACGATCTTCCGCCGGACCGGGCCCCGCATTGGGGCCGCCCGCGCGGAGACCGACTGCCGTGGCCTCTCCCTTCGCCGCTCCTCTGACCGCCGCCGTGACGCCACACGAGCCGATAGGACACCTGGGCGCGGACCTGTCGTCCCGCGTCGGCACCGGTGAGCGGCACCGCATCCTCCACGTGTTCCGGGCCCCGGTCGGCGGTCTGTTTCGCCACGTCATCGACCTGACCCGCCTCCAGGCGGAGGCGGGCCACGCCGTCGGCCTCGTCTGCGACGCCTCGACCGGCGGTGAGCGCGCGGAACGGACCCTGGCGGATCTCGCCCCTTCTCTCGCACTCGGCGTCACGCGTGTCCCGATGCGCCGGAATCCGCATGCGAGCGACCTTCAGGTGTTGCGCACGGTGAGAGCGCAGGCTCTCGCGGTGGGGGCCGACGTGTTGCACGGCCATGGCGCGAAAGGCGGCGTGTTCGCCCGCCTCGCCCCGCTCGGCGCAGGCGGACGCGGGGTGATCCGCGCCTATACCCCGCATGGCGGCAGCTACAACTATCGTCCGGGAACGGCTCTGCACCGGGTCTACATGGCCGCCGAGCAGGTGATGGCGCGGGCGACCGACCTGTTCCTGTTCGAAAGCGAATACGTCGCCTCGCGTCATGCCACCTTTGCCGGAGGCTCGCCGCGCCTCGAGCGCATCGTCCACAACGGCATCGCGGAAGCTGAGTTCGCCCCCGTGGAGACGGCGGATGACCCGTTCGACCTCGTCTATGTCGGTGAACTGCGGGAGGCCAAGGGATTGCCGGTGCTGTTGCGGGCCCTCGCACGGCTGCGGGGACAAGGTCGCGACCTCCGGCTTTTGATGGTGGGGTCAGGCCCTGATACCGAAAGCATCGCCGCGATGGCCGAGAATCTCGGTCTGCGCCATGCCATTGCGTTCGAGCCGCCTCAGGCGATCCGGCCGGTGCTCGGACGCGGCCGGGTCATGGTGGTGCCGTCCTTGGCGGAATCCTTGCCCTACGTCGTGCTGGAGGCTGCGGCGGCCGGCCAGCCTCTCGTCGCGACCAATGTCGGCGGCATTCCGGAAATCTTCGGGGCCTTCTCGTCCGATCTGGTTGCACCCGGCGATTGCGAGGCCCTGAGCGCCGCCATCCTCCGTATCCTCGATGAGGAGCCTGCACGCCGGCAGGGCCGCGCCCGGGCGCTCAGCAATTCGCTGCGCACCCGCTTCTCGATGAACCGCATGGCGACCGACGTGCTGTGCGGCTACGCCGCTGCCTTCAATGCGAAACGCACACGAATAGTGTCTGGCGCCGTGACGGCTTGAGGGCGGGCGGCGATGCGTTCGATGTCCCCGTTTTTCACAGCCCGGCCCGCCCGCACATTAGGCTTTCGTGAAGATCGATCCGGCACACTCGATGGCCGGAGAGGCTCGATGTTTTCACGTGGAACATTCCTATGAGCGCCATCGACGTTCGGGATCTGCTTAAAGTCGCGAAGGAAAACGGCTCGCTGACATCCGTGCCGGCGCCGCTCCCGCTCCACGGCAAGAATCCTGGGGCTGCGCCCTCCGCGTCCGCATTGAAGGGGACTTGGCTGTCGCCGGTCGTGCTGGCCGGTTGCGTGCGGCTTGCCGAATTCTTCGGTCTGATCCTGCTCGGCTTGGTTCTGCATCAGGCCTTGCTGCGAGGCGTCGTGCCGCTCGCGCCGCGCTACCACGCTGCCATTCTAGCGGTGACCCTGGCGGCACTCGGACTGTTCCAAGCCTCGGGCAGTTACCGGATCAGCGCATTCCGCGATCTACCAAGAACAGCCGTGAAGCTTGCCACCGGCTGGTCCATCGCGTTCCTGATGGTGGCCGCGGCCATGGTGCTCGGCAAGGTCGCGGACCATTACTCCCGGTTCTGGCTGCTCAGCTACTACATGGCCGGCCTCGGTATCTTGCTCGGCGGACGCGCGGCGCTCTCGGCCTTCGTGCGGATGCAGGTGGCCAAGGGGCGCTTCGACCGTCGTACCGCGATCGTCGGCGGCGGACCGGCGGCGGTGGAACTGATCCACGCCCTGGAAGCGAGCGGCGACAACGGGATCCGCATCATCGGGATCTTCGATGACCGCGGCGATGACCGGTCCAGCACCCACGTCGCCGGCTATCCCAAGCTCGGCAATGTCAGCGACCTCGTTACTTACGCCCGCCACACCCCCGTCGATCTCGTGGTGTTCACCCTGCCGATCTCGGCCGAGACACGCATCCTGCAGATGCTCGCCAAGCTCTCAGTTCTGCCGGTCGATATCCGACTGTCGGCTCACGCCACCAAGCTGCGTCTGCGCCCGCGCGCCTATTCCTATCTCGGCGGGGTCCCGCTGCTTGACGTGTTCGATAAGCCGCTGGCTGATTGGGACGTTATCCTGAAGGGGATGTTCGACCGCCTCGTCGGCCTGATGCTGCTGCTGGCGCTCTCGCCGGCGATGATCGCGGTCGCGGTCGCGGTGAAGCTGACATCGCCAGGGCCGGTGCTGTTCCGACAGAAGCGCTACGGATTCAACAACGAGCTGATCGAGATCTTCAAGTTCCGCTCGATGTATGTCGATCTGTGCGACGCAGGCGCATCGCAGCTCGTCACCAAGACGGATGCTCGCGTGACGCCCGTGGGCCGCTTCATCCGCAAGACGTCGCTGGACGAGCTGCCGCAGCTCTTCAACGTGATCCGCGGTGATCTCTCGCTGGTCGGACCGCGCCCGCATGCCGTCCAGGCCAAGGCGGCAAACACCCTCTACGATCAGGTGGTGGACGGCTACTTCGCCCGCCACAAGGTGAAGCCCGGCATCACCGGCTGGGCGCAGATCAACGGCTGGCGCGGCGAGACCGATACCAGCGAGAAGCTCCAGCGCCGCGTGGAGCACGACCTGCACTACATTGAGAATTGGTCGATCCTGTTCGACCTCAAGATCCTGCTCACCACGCCGCTCGCGCTCTTCAGGACCGAAAACGCGTATTGAGGATCCTTGAGATCACGAACGGGACGAGGCCCAGGACCGCCAGAGCGCAGTCCTGGGCCTCATTGTTTTTCTGGGCCTCACCGTTTTCAAGGAATGATCCGGCTCGGGCCTGTATGCCAGACTACGGCAGCGCGCCGGCCTTCTCCTTCACCTGGGTCATCGTATCCTGGCAGGCGGTCTCCTGACCGGCCTTGTCCTGCTCCTTGGCCTTGGCAAGCAGCGTGCGCGCCTCTTCCACACCCGCCTTCGTCGACTTGGTCGACGGATCGGAAGGAGCGCCGGCCGGCGGCTTGTCGAGGGCCTTGGGCGAGTTCGACGAGGTGGCGCCGCCCGGTGGCTCCTTGCCGGTCACCATCTCCGCGCCACTGCTGTTGAGCCGCCGCTCCACGGTGGAAATGTCGTCCTTGCAGGTGACGGCCAGGGCGGGGCCCGCGGCAATGAGGACAGCGAGGGCGACGGGCAGCGTAAGGGCAATGCGCATGGGGTTGGGGCTCCTCCGGATCGGCTGTTCGCGAGCCGGTCCCGTGACCGCCCGCTTCGGCCGGAACAGCCCTCGAAGGCCCCTTGGAGTTCCGCTCTGCGACGCTTCGCCCACAGCCCTCGGAAGGTTCGCTGGAGATGAAAAAGGGTGCGGATCTCGCGATCCGCACCCTGGTTTTCGTCCCGAACGAAGTGTCCGGAGATTTAGCGGATCAGGTTGACCAGGGCCGAGCCGGCCGGGCTCGCCAGTTCCTTGGCGTCGATGGTGCCGTCGTTGTCCGGATCGGCGGCCTTGAACTGGGCTTCGACGGCGGCGAGGTATTCCTTCTTGTCGAGGGTCCCATCGTTGTCCGGATCGAGCTTCTTGAGATCGGCCTCGCTGACGCGGCCCTTCAGCTCCTTGGCATCGAGCGTGCCGTCCTTATCCGGATCGAGCTTGTCGAAGGCGGCGGAGCCGGCGGCCAGGGCCTCCTTGAGATCGACGGTGCCGTCCTTGTCCGGATCGAAGGCAGCGATGTCGACCTTCGTCGTCGTCGTCGGAGCCGCATAGGCCGGGGCCGCGACGAGCGCAGCAAGAAGAACGGCAGAGGAGAGGCGCAACGCCATCGGGGGTAAACTCCTGATCGAAGTGGCCCGGCAATCGGGCCAACGGCAAAATCGCGGAGACGCTGACGCCCGCCACGCCTCAGGCAAACCAGCCTAGGCAGGGCGGCCGATCGGCCTCGCTTCAATTGCGTAACTTGCCCGGGATGAAATGGCAATAGCCGGAGTGCCGTTGGCAGGTCGCCTCGGCGAAACCCTGAGGCTCGTCCTGAACATGGAAACGGCGCGGTTCCGGAGAACCGCGCCGCTTTGCATCGATCGAGAACTGTCCCGGACCGGAGATAGTCCGGGCGCCTGTTCGGTTGGGAGACCCGCTCAGCCCTTACGAACCAGGGGCAGCGGCTCCACCACCGGGACCGGAGGCGGCGGCTCGAAGAGGATGCGCAGGCCGCCGAAGGCTGCCACCGGCGCGCCGGGCGCGAGGCTGCGGTTCGAGGTGGCGTTGGGCACCCGGACGATCGGAACCTCGTCCACCGGCGAGAAGGTGCCGAAGGTGGCGTAGTTGGCGTTGAAGGCGTTCTCGACGTAGCCGTAGATCTCGATGTTCGACGCCACGCGGTAGCTGGTGTTGAAGCCGAACACCGCGAAGTCGCCGGTGGTCTTGTTCTGGTTGGTCGGGTCGCCGACGAGGAACTTGCCCGTGGCGAAGCGGGCGAGCGCGCCGACCCGCCATTCCGGCGTTACCTGATACTGCACGCCGACCTTGAGCTGGTGCGGCGCGACGCCGGGCAGGCGGTTGCCCGGACGCACGAGCACGACGCCGCTCTCGTCGCCGCCCGCGCTGTTGAACGGGTTGCCGGGGGCTGCGAGTTCGACCGGCGACTCGAAGGTCGCATCGACGAAGGCGTAGTCGATGAAGGCGTTCCAGCGCGGCGCGTTGTAGAACAGGCTCGCTTCGACGCCCTGCCGCTTGGTCGAGCCGACGTTGCGGAAGAAGGCGCGGCCGATCGTGTCGGGGGCCGGCACGAACAGAATGTCGTCGTCGTTGCGGGTCGAGAAGAAGCCGGCCTTGTACGAGAGGATGCCGCCGAAGAGATCGTCGGGCTGCGGGATGCGGCCGCGGATACCGGCTTCGACCGTGCGCGCCACGACCTGCTTCAGCGGCGGGTCGCCGACGAAGAAGTTGGTGAGCGAGCAGGGCGCCTGCGGATCGGCGCAGGAGAGTTCGGCCGGGGTCGGGGCGCGGTTGGCTTCCGTGTAACCGCCATAGGCGACGAGGTAATCGGGGATGACCTTGTAGGTCGCGCCGATGCCGGGGTTGAAGCGCTGGTAGTAGTGGTCGCCGTTCAGCGCCGTGCCGATCTGGTCGCGCAGGATGATCTTGGCCATGTTGAACCGGCCCTGCAGCGTCAGGGTCAGCCGGTCTGTCAGATCGGTGTTGTTCGAGA
Organism: Methylobacterium sp. J-043; assembly: GCF_022829505.1. Classification (NCBI taxonomy): domain Bacteria; kingdom Pseudomonadati; phylum Pseudomonadota; class Alphaproteobacteria; order Hyphomicrobiales; family Methylobacteriaceae; genus Methylobacterium; species Methylobacterium sp. J-043. Next base: position 176,641 of record NZ_JAKSYB010000063.1, read on the forward strand.
AGTAGATGCCGCCGTAATCGTTCGAGGTATGAACGGAGACGGGGGTGATGATGCCGTCGTCGCTGGAGACGACGATGCCCGGGGGCGAGAAGCCGCGGTCGAGCGTGAGGCCACCGATGGAATTGTCGGCCCCGAAGCGGGTACGACCGCCGTCATACTGGCCGCCGAGCACGAAGCGGTTGGGCAGGCCGAACAGCGTCTCGCGCACCACGGTCTGGACCGTGGCACCGAAATTGTCGGTGTCGGTGCGGGTCTGGTTGAGGAAGGCGTAGGGTCCGCCCTCGTCGAAGCGGTCGGCGAAGGTCGGGTTGATCCCGCCGAAGTTGAAGGTGCGCAGCCGGTTGACCGCCACCGGGTTGCCGGTGCGGTCACGCAGGAAGAACTGGTTGTCGTCCGCGCCCTCGGAGCAGACGAAACGCTCGTCGGCCTCGCAGTTCTCCACGTCGGCGGCGTCGCCGTTGGCGGTGCGCTGGCGGAACAGGCCGTAATAAGCGTTGCCCTGCACGGTGATGGTCGGCGTGACGTCGTAGGTGCCGGAGAGCTGGAAGCGCAGGAAGTCGTTCTTGGTCTGGTCGGGATAGGTGAAGACGTCGCTGCGGTCGGCCTTCAACAGCTCGACCGGGGCGGTGCCGTTGCCAGTCAGGCTGTTGCTGGCGCCGATGACGTTGAAGTGGAACTCGCTCCGCTCCCCCTGCACGCCGAGGTCGGCGTAGATCTGGTTGAGGCGCGACGGCGAGTGGCGCCGCCAGCCGTCCTCGCCGAGCTTGGTGCCGGCGACGTAGAGGCCGATGTTGTCGATGCGCTGGCCGTGCTGGAACGCCACCGCGCCGCGGCCGAACGAGCCGCCGAGCACGTTGATCTCGCTGCCCTGGTAGGTGAAGCCGTTCTTCAGCGTCACGGCCAGCGAGCCGCCGAGCGCGTTGAGGCCGAAGGCCGGGTTCGACCCCTCGAGCTCGATCCGATCGACGGCGATGTCGGGGATCAGATCCCACTGCACCGTGTCACCGAACGAGGTGTTGAAACGGGCGCCGTTCAGGTAGACGGCCACGCCCTGCGGTGAGCCGCCGAGCGGCGAGGCCTCGAAGCCGCGGTAGGTGATCGTCGGCTGGAAGGGGTTGCCCTGGGCGTTGTTGACACTGATCGAGCCGACGCGCTCGTCGAGCGCCCGAACCGTGCTCGGGAAGCCGACGCGCGAGACGTCGCCCGAAGTCAGCACGCTCGTGTTCTGCGGCAGCTTGTTGCGATCGATGCCGTCGAGCACCGTCACCTCGCGCAGACCCGAGGGGGTCTGTGTGGCCACGACCCGGCGCGAGGCCGCGACCGGCGTATTCGAGACGACGCTGATCTCTTCGAGCGTGACGGCCTGCCCGCCGCCCGCGCCTTGCGCCATCACATGTCCCGGAAGCAGCGCAACCGATGCGATGAGGCTGCCTCGCAGCACCCGCATTGTCATTCCCCCAGCCCTTGTCATTCGTGCTTGCGGCCCATTCGAGCGGGACCGTTGCCGGATGTTGCTGAAGCTGGGGGGTCACGACAATCGCTGCCGAGCTTCTACGGGATCAATTATGATGGGACGCTCAAGCTTCCGCCGACGCGTGGTGTTGCGGCAACATATTTCTGACGTTCCACCAAAGACTTATGGATAAAAAGGCAGACATATCCGGGATCATTCGGCAATCCTTGGCTGGCATTCGTCAGCCCATCCGGCCAAGATTCTGCCGAGGCTCTTTCTGCCCGAGAATCGGCTTGCTCCACATCAAACCAATTCGCTGCGACCAAGAAGGCCGATGACGAAGCGTGGCCCGACGTCATGCGGTCTAGCTGCAGGCTGCATCGCGCCCGGCATCAAAGGGCCTGGCCGTCGATTGGCAAGGGAAGCAGGTCAGAGATGCGCCTGGATGCGACGGGCAATCTCGCCCAGGCGCTGCTCCAGAATCGTCGGCACCTCGCAGACATAGGAGACCGACTGGTTCCGCTCGTCGAAGATGCGACGGTCCCAGTTGAACCGGCTTTCCAAGTCCGCGACGTCCTTCGAGGCGACCTTGGTGGAATCGGATTCCGGGCTGTCCTTGAGCTCGCTCACCTTGTCCGCCTCGTCGCGGATGCGTTCGGCGAGACGGCGCTGGCCCTGGGCGTAGCGGCTGATCCCGTTCATCACCGTGCTGCGCTCGCCGTTGATGATCTCGAACACCCCGGCAAAGACGCGGGTGAGGCGCTTGCCCTTCTCTGCGGGATCGGCCTTCTGCGCGAATTCATCGAGCAGGGTATCGACCTCGCGCAGTTCGGTGCGACGGGAGGCGAGCTTGCGGGCGAGTTGGGCCGCCTCGCGGTCGCTGCCCCATTCACCCGCCTCGGCGAGGTCCGGCCCGGTCCAGAACGAGCCGTAGCCCAAAGTCGTCACCTTACGCTGCGCGCAGGGCCAATCCGGATCGGCCTTGGGCTGCGCGAGCGCCGGAGCCACCGCGAGGATCAAAGCGAGGCAAAGCGGGGCACGAACGGAACGAGGGATCATGGGAGGTCTCTCAGGCGGCTTCGCCGGCCGGTCCGCCGCGCCGGGCCATGATGCCGCGGCCCGGATCGTAGGCGATCGCGGCGAGGGTGAAGAACAGGAGGCCGGTGCCGACCACGACGGCGCAGGCGACCGGCTCGAAGCGCCCGTAGAGGGCGAAACGCACCAATTCGACCGCGTGGGTGAACGGGTTGGCCTGGCAGATCAGATAGAGCCACTCGCTCGATGCCCGAACCTGCCAAAGCGGATATAGGGCAGAAGAGGCAAAGAACATCGGGAAGATCACGAAATTCATGACGCTCGCGAAGTTCTCGAGTTGCCGCACCAGCGACGACAGGAACAGGCCGATCGCCCCGAGCATCAGGCCGGAAGCCAGGAAGGCCGGCAGGGCGGCGAGGTAGCCGACCGGCGGGATGCCGGTCTCCCAGAACCATGCGATGGCGAGGAACGCGTAGGCCTGGACGATGGAGACGCTGACGCCCGCGATCAGCTTAGCGAGCAGCAGCGACCAGCGCGGATAAGGCGAGGTGAGCAGCACCTTCATCGAGCCGACCTCGCGGTCGTAGACCATCGAGAGCGAGGACTGCATGCCGTTGAAGAGCTGGATCATCACCGCCAGCCCCGGCACCACGTAGGCCTCGTAGAGAACGTAGGTCTCGTAGGGCGGCACGATCGAGGTGCCGAGCGTGTTGCGGAAGCCCGCCGCGAAGATGAACAGCCAGACGAGCGGGCGCACCATCGCCGAGAAGAAGCGCTCCTTCTGGTGGAAGAAGCGCAACAGCTCGCGGCGCACGATGCCGCCGAGCGCGATGAGGTAGCCGACCGCATCGAGCCGGCCCGCATGGGGCACGGTCTTCGCGCCGTCCTCGGCACGGACTGCGACGGCGGGGTTCGGGGGAGACCTCATGCGGCGGACTTCACGGCTCTCTTGTCGGGTTCGGCGACGAGGCGGCGGAAGGCGGCCTCCAGCGTCTCGCCGGGAGCGCCGATCTCACCGGCGCGGCCCCGGGCGACGATGCGGCCCTTATGAAGAACGACCGCATCATCTTCGGACGAAATCTCCTCGAAGATGTGGGTCGCCCACAGCACGGACAGTCCCTCCTCGCGTACCAGGGCGCGGACGATGGCGACGATGTCGGCGCGCGATTCGAGGTCGAGCCCGACCGTCGGCTCGTCGAGGAGCAGCAGGCGCGGCGCGTGGATCAGCGAGCGGGCGATCTCGATGCGCCGCGACTGGCCGCCGGAGAGGGTCCGGATCTTGTCGTCACGCCGCTCGGCCAATCCGACGCGGGCGAGCAAGGTCTCGATGCGCGCACGCGCCGCCGCCCGGCCGATGCCGTGCAGGCTGGCATGGTAGTGCAGGTTCTGCGCGACGGTGAGGTCGGTATCCAGGGTGCGCGCCTGGAACACCACGCCCAGGCCGGCGAGCGCCCGCGACGGCTCGCGGTCGAGGGGATGGCCGAGGATCGAGACCCGGCCCTCCTGATTGTTGTAGAGCCGGGTGATCACCGAGAAGAGCGTGGTCTTGCCCGCGCCGTTGGGCCCGAGCAGCGCCATGAAGTGCCCGCGCTCGACCGTGATCGAGACATCGGAAAGCGCGGCGCGCTGGCCGAAGCGGTGGCTGACGCCGGCGACCTCGAGAGCCGCGCTCATTTCGGCAGCGCACGCTTGGCGTCGTCGAGCGCTTCCAGGCACTCGTCGAACTCGCCCTCGCCCTGCTCGCGCTCGGCGATCTTCAGGGCGCGGGTGAGTTTCTGCGGAACCGCACCGGGCGCCAGCTTTTCGGCCTGCACTTTCACCGCGGCAATGCCCTCGGCGCAGGCAGCCTTGTCGTCGGCGAGCGCGGGGGCGGCGAGGAGGAGAACGGCAAGGGCGGCGCCGCCGCGGAAGCCTCTCGGTGCAGCGAGGGAGGAGCGTGTGCGCATCATGAGATGTCCCCTCTCACTTCACCGTAATCGTGCCGGCCATGCCCTTCTCCTCAAGCCCTTGCGCGTACCACTTGTAGGCACCGGGCTTGATGGCGACGAATTCGATGGCGATCTCACCGGGATCGTCGAATTCGAGATGATCCGGCGGGCCGCCGCCGTGGATCTCCTTGTGCTCGATCACGATCTGGTTGAACCAGATGTAGCGGAAGAACTCGGGCGCGTAGAATTTGTACTCCTGCCGCCCCTTGGCGACGATGCGCAGGCGGTAGGCCTTGCCGGCTTCCAGCTCGATATCCTTGTTCTCGACCACGAAGTCGTTGCCCTCCTCGTTTCCGAGCACGAGGTCGGGCAGGTTCTGCCGCTTCTTGGTGAGGTCGAGGGCACCGGCCGGGCTCGCGGCCAGCATCAGGGCCGCGGCGGCGAGGCCGAGGCGCGTAGTCCATCTCATGTCGCTTCCTCCCACCGCCGTTAGCCGGCGAACTGAACTTATTTCTTCGAGATCGCCACGCCCCAGGGCAGCAACCCGACCGGGATGCTTTTCACCACCTTCAGACCCTCGACGTCGATCACCGAGACGTCGTTGGAGGTGCCGTTGGTCGTGTAGAGCTGCTTCTCGTCGGGCGTGAAGGCGAGCTGCCACACGCGCTGGCCCACGGGCAGGTACTTCTGGACCTCGTAGGTCTTTGCATCGACCACCGCGACGCGGTTGGCCGGCCCGAGCGCGACGAAGGCGCGGGTGCCGTCCTTGGTCAGGCGCACGCCGACGGGCTGGATCTGTTCGTCGGTGACGCTCGGAATCTTGAAGGTGATCTTCTTAATGACCTTGCGGGTGGCGACATCGATCACCGAGACCGTGCCGCCGACCTCCGCCGAGACCCAGAGGAACTTCCCGTCCGTCGAGAACTCGGCGAAGCGCGGCCGGGCATCGACCAGCACGTTGTCGATCACCTCGAAGGTCTTGGTGTCGATGAAGTGGGCCATGTTGGTGGTCTCGGAGGTGTTCACGAGAAGCTTGCCGTCCGGCGACAGGCCCATCCCCTCCGGCTCGACGCCCACCGGCACCTCGGCCAGCACCTTGTTCTTCTCGATGTCGAGGATGGTGACTTGGCTGTCGTCCTCGTTGGCGACGTAGAGCGGGTTGCCGCTCTGATCGAGGATGAACTGCTCCGGGTCGGGCCCCGAGCGCAGGGAGCGCACCACCTTGCCGGTGGCCGTGTCGAGCACATCGATGCGGTCGTCGTCGCTGGCGCAGACGAACAGTTCCTTGTCGTCCTTGGAGAGCGTCACGCCGCGCGGGCGCCGCCCGACCTTCCAGGTCCCCGTCACCGCCAGGGTCTCGGTATCGATGACCGAGACGGTGTTGGCCTTCTCGTTGGTGACGTAGGCGGTAAAGGCCTGCGCGCTTCCCGCGCTCCCGAGCGATACGCCCGCGAGCAGCGCGCATCCCAGTCCTGCCCTCAAGCGCATGACCATCGGCGTTCTCCCTGTCGTTTCCGGCGCGTCGTCTCGCGCGCCTGCGTCCACATCGGCCCGAGCGACATGGCCCCCGCGGCCCCATCGCTCAAACAAGAAACAGGTGACCGGCCGAACCTCACCGGGCGGTGGATTGCCGCATCGCCCGCCGACACGCCGGGATCGCTTCCGCAAGCGGTCACGGCAGTTTGCAAGCGGTCTCCGGCATGTCGGCCCCCAGCGTATCGAGCGGCGTGCGCTGGTGGATGAAGCCCTGTTCAGGCGCCACCGAGACCATCGATTTCGGCTGCACCACGATGACCGGCTGACGGAGCTGGTGGTCCCAGGGCCTGTAGGTCAGCGACACGCCCTTGTAGGCGGGCAGCGAGAATTCGGGCTTCACGAGATGGGCCGCGAGCGTGGCCGGATCGGTGCCCCGCGTCTGCGTCGCCGCCTCGCCGACCGTGCGCACGGCCGCCCAGACCTGATAGTCGAGCGGCTGCATCAGGCGGCTCGCCAACCGCCGGAAACGGTTCTGCGCCTGGGCCGCGCCCCAGGTTTCCAGGGTCGGGTGCCACGTGGTCGCGATCAGCCCCTGCGTGCCGGCCACGGGGCGCGGATCGACGGTGCGGAACGGGACGTAATCGCCCCAATCGCCCTCCTCGTCGGCGACCACCGCGAGGTCGTAGTCGAGCCCGCGGGTGAACACCATCGCCTCGGCCCGGGTCGGCGTATCGCCGCGGGCCTTCGCCAGGGGCCCGAAGGTCCAGGGCTTCTCCGCGGTGATCTTGAGGCCGAACTTGCGGGCGGAGTTCCGCATCGCATCCGCATAGGCCTTGTCGCGCTCGGTCGGGCCGACGATCAGAAAGATCTTCCGCCAGCGCATCAGCGTCAGGTACTGCGCCAGCGCATCCGTCTGCATGGCGCGGCTCGGCAGCACGTGGAACAGGTTGGCGCGGCAATCGGCCCCGCGCAGGCGGTCGTCCGGCGCGCCGGCATTGAGGATGACCGCGCCCGTCTCCTTCAGCGCATCGGCCACCGCCAGCACCTCGGCGGCGGGCAGAGCCAGCACGAAGAACCGCACGCCCTTGGCCGAAAGCGCCTTGGCCGCCTCCACCGGATCGCGCTCGCCGTCGAGGGCGACCTCATCCAGCGCGAAGGTCTGCTTGGTGAAGCGGCCGGTGGTGTTGTTGTCCTTCACCGCCATGCGTGCGCCGGCCACGCCGAGGTCTTCAGGATCGGCCTCGGCATCGTAGGATGAAGGCGCCGGCACCGGACGATAGAGAACGGCGATATGGGTCTCGGAGCCGGGGACCGGCGCGGGCGTCTCGGCAGCGGGGGACCCCGGCGGCGGCTCGCCGGTGGCCGCCTTCGGCTCCTGGGCGCGGGCATGGATGGAAGCGGCCAGGAATGCGGCCGGGCCGGTCGCGAGACCGGCGGCGAGGAGGAGCGGAACGGACAAACGCATTACCCGGTACGCTAGCAACATCTTGCCACCGGCCTCAACGAGAGAAGCATAAGATTTTCATAAGATCACGTGATCGGTGTTTCCGTCCGCCGCTGCCGTTATTCGCCTCCTCACCGTTGCCGGACATGCCGGTACGCTCCAGGGCCGGCCGCCCCGACAGTTGCCAAATCCTCCGGGAAACCGAGTTAAAGACGGTCCGCGCGGCCCCGCGCCCGTCCGAGGCTCTGACCCCATGCGACTTCGCGCCCTCCTGCCCGCCCTCGCTCTCCTGTCCACGCTGAGCGGCACAGCCCTGGCCGAGGATGCGGCGCGCAAGGCCGCGATCTTCCCGGCGGAGGTGAACGACCCGACGCTGGCCTATGGCCGCAAGCCGCTCCCGGCCGACCAGAAGCGCCTCGACCTCGTCACCGACGTGCTGCGCAGACAACTCGCCGAGAAGGGCGGCCTCGAGAGCGTCGATCTCGCCCCCCAGGCGGAAGAGATCCGCAAGGAGAGCCCGCTCTACAAGTGCAACGGCTGCGCCTCTCCGATCGCCAAGGCGCTGGGCGCGGAACTCGCCGTGACCGCCTTCGCCGACAAGGGCGCCAACCAGTTGTTCAGCCTCGTCGTCACCATCGCCGAGGCCGAGACCGGCAAGGTCGTGCGCCAGGGCCAGGTCGTGATAAGAGCCAACACCGACGACGACTGGTCCCACGCCACGCGCTGGATCGTGAAGAACCGCCTCCTGGCCGAGCCGCTGCCCGGCCGTTCCTGAAGCGGGGCTTGTGTGGGCGTGCAAGGCTGAGCAAGAACGTTTCCCGTGTCCGACATCGTATCGATTTCTTCCGCGCGTCCCCGCCTGCTCGTCAGCGTCCGTGGGCCCGACGAGGCGCTGACGGCGCTCCGGGCCGGGGCGGACCTCATCGACGCCAAGGACCCCGAGCGCGGGGCGCTCGGCGCGCTGCCGCCCGAGACCGTGCGCGCCATCGTCGCGGATGTCGGCGGGCGGGCGGTCACCAGCGCCGTGGCCGGCGACGGCACCGGATGCGAAATCGCTGCGGCCATCGCGACCATGGCCGCAACCGGCGTGGATTTCATCAAGATCGCTGTCGGTTCCGCGGACGATGCGGCTTTGGCCGAGGCCGCCGCGCGGGCGCCGGGCCGGATCATCGGCGTGCTCTTCGCCGAGGATGACGTGGCCGCGGATTGGCCGGCGCGCCTCGCCGCAGCCGGCTTTGTCGGAGCGATGATCGACACCCGCGGCAAGAGCGGCACCACCCTTCGCACTCTCATGGCCGCGCCGCAGCTCGCGGACTTCGTCGCCGGATGCCGCGCGCACGGCCTGATGAGCGGGCTTGCCGGCTCGCTCGGCCTCGGCGACATCCCGGCGCTCGCGCGGCTCGACCCCGATTATCTCGGTTTCCGCGGCGGCCTGTGCCGCGCCGGCGACCGGCGGCAGGCGCTCGACGGCGCGCGGGTGGCGCAGGCTGTGACTGCGATGCGGGACGGCCCACGGGCCGACGCGGCGTAAGGCATATGACAAGCGTCCCCCCCGCCCCTCCCCGCTTCACGGGGACAATCGACGGCGCCGTGGTCAAGATCGGCGGCAGCCTCGTCACCGACCGCGCGCGCCTTTGCGCCATCCTCGCCGAATGCGTGGAGGAACCGCCGGTCGCGATCGTGCCCGGTGGCGGCCCCTTCGCCGACGCGGTGCGCATGACCCAAGCGGCGCTCGGCTTCGACGACACCCTCGCCCACTGCCTCGCCCTCGACGCCATGGGCCGCATGGCAGAAGTGTTCTGCGCCCTCGAACGGCGCCTGACCATCGCCGCGAGCCCCGAGACCGTTGCCGATGCCCTCGCGCAGGGCCGCTCCGTGATCTGGGATCCGGTCACGCTCAAAGCGGGTCATGCCGAGATCGCCGAAAGCTGGGATGTCACCTCCGACAGCCTCGCCCTGTGGCTGGCAGGCAGGCTCGGCATCGATCGCTGCATACTTGTAAAGTCGGCAAAACTTCCCGTTCTAACCGATCCCGCGGCTCTGGCGCGCGTCGGCTTCGTCGATGCCGCGTTCCCGCGTTTTGCCGCCGCCTATCGCGGTGCGATCGTGATCCGGGGCCCCGAGGATTTCCGCCAAAGGCACGCCGCATGAGCGCGCCCGAACATCTCGTCTTCATCACCGGCAAGCTGGCCCATGCCCGCCTCGAAAAGGTCGCGGCCACGCTGCCGGCCGAGCGGTTCACCTGGAGCATCGCCGATGCCGGGGTGAAGGTCGCCGCGCTGATGACGGAAGAGATCATCAAGCGCCGGGTACAGATGCCGGAGGGCGCGACCCGCATCGTCCTGCCCGGCCGCTGCCGCGCCAACCCGGAGACGCTCAGTGCCCATTTCGGCCTGCCGGTCGAGCGGGGGCCGGACGAGATCGTTGATTTGCCGGCTTATCTTGGCCTGATCGGGCGCAAGGTCGATCTCTCGCGCCACGATCTGCGCATCTTCTCCGAGATCGTCGATGCCTCGAAGATGACGCCCGACCAGATCCTGGCCAAGGGGCTCGACCTCGCCCGTCGCGGCGCCGACGTGATCGATCTCGGGGGACTGCCCGACACCGCGTTCCCCCATCTCGAAGACAGCGTGCGGGCCCTCAAGGGGGCCGGGCTGAAGGTCAGCGTCGATTCCTTCTCGCTGGACGAGTTGACCCGCGGGGCGCGGGCCGGGGCCGACTATCTTCTCAGCCTCAATGAGGAAACGCTGGACCTCGCCTTCGAGACCGACGCAGTGCCGGTCCTCGTGCCGATGCGGCCCGACGACCTGCCCTCCCTCGACCGCGCCATCGAGCGGATGGAGCGGGCCGGCCGGCCCTTCATGGCCGACCCGATCCTGGAGCCGATCCATTTCGGCTTCGTCGATTCGATCTGCCGCTACCGCGAGATCCGGGCGCGCTGGCCGAACATCGAGATGATGATGGGCACCGGCAACCTCACCGAGCTCACCGAGGCCGACAGCCTCGGGGTCACGGCGCTCCTCGTCGGCATGTGCTCGGAACTCAGCCTACGCAACGTGCTGATCGTGCAGGTCTCGAACCACACCCGCCGCACGGTGGAGGAGCACGACGCCGCCCGCCGGGTGATGTACGCGGCCAAAGAGGACGCCGCCCTGCCCAAGGGCTACGGCCGCGAATTGCTCGCACTGCACGACAAGCGCCCCTTCGTGCAGACCCCCGATGAGATTGCGGCTCTCGCCGCGGAGGTGCGCGATCCCAATTACCGCATCGCCGTCGCCGAGGACGGCATCCACGTCTACAACCGCGACCGTCACACCACCGGCACCGACGCGATGGCCTTCTTCCCCGAACTGAGCGTGGAGAGCGACGGCGCCCACGCCTTCTATCTCGGCGGCGAGCTGACCAAGGCCGAGACCGCGTTCCGCCTCGGCAAGCGCTACGTGCAGGACGAACCCCTCGATTGGGGCTGCGCCGCCGACCGCACCCAGGACGACACCACCGCCTTCAAGGCGGCCGGTCCGACGAAATCCGCCCATACCAAGCATAGCGGCCCCGAGGCGCCCGCCGCCGAGCGCGCGACGCAAGCCGATCCGGAGCGTGACGCCGCGCCGCCGCGAACCGAGACCGGAAGCGGCACGGCAACGGACCGCGACCCGCTCAGCGAGCCGAAGGGCAGCCGCATCGTCTGCGGCCGGCTGGTGCCCGACGAGGACCGGAACTAGTCATTTCTGCATCGGCTTCTTCGGACAAGCCGGTGGCCACCTTTCGGACCGATGCTTGATGCCGCTGATCCTTGAGACCGTCGTCACCACCCTGTCGGCGGAAGGCGCGATGCATCTCGTGCCGTTCGGGCTGATCCGCGAGGGCGAGGATTTCGTGCTCGCCCCGTTCCGGCCCTCGCCCACGATCGACAACCTCGCGGAGCGCCCGTACTTCACGGCCTCGGCGCCCAGTGACGTGCGGGTGATCGCGGGTATCGTCACCGGGCGGCGCGATTGGCCGGTGGTCGATTGCGATCACATTCCCGGCAAGCGCCTCGCCGAATGCTTCGGCCATGCCGAGTTTGAGGTGGCGGCGATCGAGGACGACCCGCAGCGCCCGCGCTACCGCGGGCGGATGGTGCACGCAGTGAGCCACATGCCGTTCATCGGCTACAACCGGGCGCAAGCCGCGGTGATCGAGGCGGCGATCCTGTCCACGCGGCTCCACATGCTGGAGCCGGAAAAGATCCTGACGGAGATGGCCTATCATGCCATAGCCATTGCCAAGACCGCCGGCCCCGCCGAGCGCGAGGCCTGGGATTGGATCGAGGACAAGGTCGCGGGAGCCCTCGGGCGCACCGGCCGCGTCCTCGACGGGACGAGCCGCCCCCTGTGAGGCGCCGACAGACTCAAGCGATGCTCAAGGAGACCTCCGGTTTGAAGCGGATCGCCCTTCTCGCCGCTGCGGCGCTCGCCGTGACCACTGTCGGGACGCAGGCCCAGCACGCGCCGACGCGGCGCAAGGTCGTCGAAAGCGTCACCATCGACGCCTCGCCCGACAAGGTCTGGGCGGTGGTCGGCAACCCCGCCGATGCGGGCTGGATCGAGAACGTGGCCCGCGGCGAACGGCAGGGCAACGCCGACAAGCCGGTCTTCCGGCTGACGCTGAAAAACGGCCACGTCATCGTCGAGGAGAGCCGCAAGCTCGATCCCGAGCGCAAGAGCTTCGGCTACTACATCCTTGAAAATGAGGTCGCCGACCTGCCAGCCAAGGATTACTCGGCCACGATCACGGTACAGCCCGAGGGCGCGCAGGCGCGGGTCGAGTGGCGGGCCGCGTTCTACCGCGGCCATCCGAACAACGACCCGCCGCCCGAACTCAACGACGAGAATTCGGAGAAGCGCGTGCGGGCCTGGATTCACGCCAGCCTTGAGAACCTCAAGGCCCGGCTTGAGAAGAGCGGCTCCTGACACAAGTCGCTCGAATGAGGGATGAGGCTGCCATGCTCGGCAGCTTCGATGGGAGGAGAAAAACGTATGAAGTTCAGGACGCTCGCCGCCGTGGCGGCGCTGGCCACGGTCACCTTCGCCGCGCAGGCCCATGGCCCGACCCGGCAGAAGGTTTCGGAGTCGATCGAGATCAACGCCCCCGCCGACAAGGTCTGGGCCATCCTCGGCAACTTCCAGGACGGAAGCTGGATTCCGGCGGTCGAGAAGACCGAGGGTAAGGGCGGCAACGAGGTCAAGGCGACCCGGACGCTGACCCTCAAGGGCGGCGCGACGGTCGAGGAAGAGCTCGCCAAGTACGACGCCGAGAAGAAGACCTTCATGTACCGGATCACCAAGGTCGACGTGAAGACCCTGCCGGTGAACGACTACTCCTCGACGGTCGAGGTCGAGGGCGACGGCGCCAAGACCAAGCTGACATGGCGCGGCGCGTTCTACCGCGGCTACATGAACAACGATCCGCCGCCCGAGCTGAACGACGAGGCCGCCAAGAAGGCCGTCTCCGGCCTCTACAAGGAGAGCCTGGAGAACGTGAAGGCCAAGGCCGAGAAGGGTTCGTAAGGGCTCGATGATGCGGCAGGCCGGCGTGCTTCGATTGATTCGGCGGGCGCGCCGGCCGTCCCCCCCTCCCCTCCGCAACGGGGGGAAAGTTTGGGCCCTGGGCCTCGTCTGCCTGGCTGCGCTGCCCACGCCCGCCCTGGCGCAGGAAGCCCTTGTCACGGCGCAGCTCGGCAACGCCGTCGAGATCATCGACCTCGCGTCCCGAAAAATCCTGCAATCGATCCCCGTGCCGGGGGCACCCGCCGGCATCGCCCTCTCACCGGACCGGAAGACGGCCTACGTCACCCGCCCCGAGGGTCACGGCGTCTCGGTGATCGACCTCGACGCGCGCCGGGTGACCACGAGCCTCGATCTGCCCGGCGGCCCGCTCGGCATCGGCGTCAATCCGAAATCCGGCGAGGTCTACGTCGCCGACTGGTACGGTGCGCGCGTGTTCGTGCTGCGCCCGAAGGCGGACGGCCTGACGCTGGAAGGCGAGATCGCCACCGGAAAATCCCCCTCCGGCATCGCCGTGACGCCGGATGGCGCCACGCTGCTGGTGGCCAACCGCGAATCCGACTCGGTTTCGATCGTCGACGTAGCGAGCCGCCGGGAGACGCGGCGTGTGTCCGTGGGCCAGCACCCGTTCGGCCTGACCCTCTCGACGGACGGTCGCTACGCCTACACTGCCAACGTGGTCTCGAACGACGTCTCGGCCGTCGATGTCGGAGCCGGCCGCGAGACCGGCCGGGTCGCCACCGGTCAGCGGCCCTACGTGATCGCGTTCGCCGCCGGCAAAGGGTTCGTGACCGACCAGTATTCCAACACCGTGACGGTGTTCGACCCCGCCACCTTGAAGACACTTGCCGCGATCGATGTCGGCGATCACCCCGAGGGCATCGCCGCCACCCGCGACGGAAAGACGATCGTCGTCGCCAACTGGGGCGACAACGCCCTGAGCCTGATCGATCCGTCGAGCCTCGCGGTGACCGGCACGATCGCGACCGGCGACGGGCCGCGCGCCTTCGGGGATTTCCTGCGGTAGCGTCAGGCGGCTGCGGGCGGCTCGCCGGAGCCCGTCTCGGTAGGCGAGTTGAGGACGTCCTCCAGCTCATCCACGAGACGGTCGATCTGGTCCTCGCTCGCCAGCACCCGCGTGGTCCGGCCGTCCTCGGTGACGAAAGCCAGCTCGATCGCCTCGCCGGTGCGGGTAGCCAGGATGCGGGCGAGCTTGTTTCCTGCAGTCATGCGCCTCTCCTTGTGACATGTCCCCGTCAACGCGCGGGAACGGCCCCGTTCCCGAGAGCATCGTCCTGGATACCGAATCCAGGACGATGCTCTCGCCTCTTGTTTTTGCATCGTCTTTTTCCGAAAGCCGGCAACCACCTTTCGGGACGATGCTCTAACCGATCAAACCCACGGCCACCGCCGGGCCGCAGGTCGAGACCCAGGCGGCATCCTCGCCGTTCAAGCAGTCGGCGATGGTCTCGGTGAGCGGCACGGCGCGGCGTCCGAGCCGGGCGGCCAGCCGCTCGGCCAGGAAGCGGCCGGCACCGCAGACGACGACCGGTGCATCCTCCGGCAGATCGGGGCGCGACAGCAGAACCGCGGCGGCATCGTGCAAGGGGCGCAGATGCGCCTCGGCGAACCACGCGGCCAGGGCCCGCCATTCCTCCGCGCTCCCCTCCCCCCGGTCGCGGCCGACCATGCGGGCGAGCCGGATCTCGGTCTCGGGGATCGATTTGCCCTTCAGGTCGGCGCTGTATTGCTGGTCGGCGCCCTCCGGCAGGTCGCCGGTGAGCCGGTAGATGTCGGCGGTGCTGGCGAAGGTCTCGGCCATCAGCCGCGTACGCCGGCCGCGCCAGGGCGCGTGGGTGGCAAAGGCCAGGAGCGGCGTGCGCACCACGCCGGTATAGACCAGTTCGCCGGTCTCCAGCCGCTCGGCGTCGCTGTAGCCCTGCGCGGCGGGCTGCCCTCCGACGATCGGGATCAGGTCGGCGGTGGTCGAGCCGATATCGACCAAGAGCGCGTCGGGAACATGCCGGCCGATCAGGGCGGCGGTGGCATGCCAGTTGGCCGAGGCGATGTCGGCGGAATGCGGGCGGGCGTCCTCGGCCGAGACGAAGCCGGCGCGGCCGGCATAGATCTGCACCGGGCCCGCGAGCGTCGCCGCCGCCCAGGCCGAAAGCTGATGCACCCCATCCGCCCGGTCACGGAAGCAATCGGTCAGCTCGCCGGTCATGGTGACGGCATGCATGGCTTCGCCCCGCACCCAATCCGGCAATTGCGCGAAGGTCTCGTCGAGGGCGGCGACGCCGCGCCAAAGCCGACAGGGCGCCTGCACCGCCTCGACCACGCGGCCCGCCTCGACCAGCGCCGCCTTGACATGCACCCCGCCGAGATCCCACCCGATGACCCTGGTCTCAATCCGGTTCACGCGATGTCTCACGGTTCTGAGGGGCGGCCGTTTCGGCTGATCCCGGTGATCGACCTGCGCCGCGGGCAGGTGGTGCGCGCCCGCGCGGGCGAGCGGGACGCCTATGCCCCGATCGACACCCCCTTGGCCAGAGGCTCGAGGCCTGCCGATGTGGCCCGCGGCCTACTCGATGCCGTCGGGGGGGACCGCCTCTACGTCGCCGACCTCGACGCGATCATGGAGGGCGGCGAGCCCGACCGCGCCAGCCTGGCGGCGGTGGCCGATGCCTGCCCCGGCGTCACGCTGTGGGTCGATGCCGGCTTCTCCGATGTTTTGGAAGTCGAACGCTTCATCCAACTCGGCCTCGGCCGCCCGGTGATCGGCAGCGAGAGCCAGCGCGACGCGGATCTCGTGTGCGCCCTCGGCAACCGTGCCGTGCTCTCCCTCGACAGCCGCGGCGTTGAGCGGCTCGGACCGGACGCCCTGCACGACGATGCGTCGACGTGGCCCGAGGATGTGATCGTGATGACGCTGGCACGCGTCGGCACCGGGACCGGCCCCGACCTCTCAGGGGTGTCGCGGGCGGTCGAAACGGGCGAGGGCCGGCGGATCTATGCGGCCGGCGGCGTGCGCGGGCCGGAGGATGTCGCCCGGCTTAGCGCGGCGGGCGTGGCCGGCGCGCTCGTGGCCTCGGCGATCCATGACGGGCGCCTGCGGTGAACGCCAGAACCCTACAGTGTTAGGGCTCCCTGAATCACGTACATTTCGCCGACGACGGCGGTGACGTCGATGCGCTCCGGCCTCAACTTGCCGTGGGCGATCTGATTGCGGAGGGCATAGTAGAACTGTACCCGCGCCCAGGAACTTTTCGCGCCACTCTGACGGTCGAGGACGAGAGCGGTGCGATCCTCGAAACTGAGACCGGAGAGACGCTTGTCCTCGGGATTGTAAAGGTCCCAGGCACGCCTCACCGCCCAATCCGCGTGGCCCCTTCGCGCGCGGATCGCGGAGCGGCAGGCATCGTCGATAGCGTTTTCGAGCTGCCCCCAGCAGATCACAAAGTAGGCCTGATCGTTGAGGCGCTGCTTGGCCTCGATCCGATCCGCGCCCGGCGCATCACCGGCCTCGATCAAGGTTGCTCGGAGCGCTTCGAGATGCGCGTCGATCTCGGCATACAGCCCGGCAAGTGCGGTCAAGTCCTGCATGGCGTCGGCAAGCCGCTCAGCTCAATACGAACGAGAGAGCCGCGCGATCCAACGGAACGGCCCGCTGCCGGTCAGACAGGGGTACGAGAACCCAATCCGGCTCCTCGAAATTCGCGGCCCTGTCGAGGATGAGATGATGGTCGGCTCCCCGCCGAAGGTCGAGGCGCCCGTTGGCGCCAATGATCCAGAGCCCCCGCGGCTCAATCACCGCTGCGCTTCCCCCGTCCGCGAGCAGGTCGAGCACCGGGAGTTCGTACGCGGGCAAGTCAACCTCGCGCATCGGCTCCTCATGCATCTGTATGCGCCGGTTCCGCTTGGAGGACCAGCCGGATGGAAGCCAGGAATCGATTTGGCTGTACAGGCCGGCGATACGCTGCGCCCAATTCTCCACTCGCTTCTCGACCTGCGAGCGCGTGAGGGCATCGGCCGTGAGTTCTTCGAGGACGTCAGCCATTGCGGCCTCCACTCTCAGTGTCTGTCACACCGTCCTGAGGTGTCATCGTCTCGCCCAAAAAGAAAGGGACGGCCGAAGCCGTCCCAATCCATCAACTAACGTCCAAGGAAGATCGAAGCCAGTCGCTGGAGCAGACCCCGCGGTGCGGGCGGAGGCTCGCTCTGCCCAGGACTGCCTCCGATCTAAGCGTTTGCGGCGAAGGGGTGGGTCGCCGACTTGCGCTGCTCGGTGACGACCGAAGCCTTCGGCTCGCCGTTGACGGCGCGCTGGATCGAGAGCTTGGTAGCCTCGTAGTTGTACTTCTGGATCTTGGCGTCGTCGGCCGCTTCCCAGTGGATGAACACGCCGACCAGCACGTACAGGTCGTCGGCTTCGTCGGCCGGGATGATGCCTTCGGCAACCGCGTCCTGCACGGCCATGGCGACGCCATGCTGAGCCGGGCCGAACATCTGGACGGCCTGACGGGCGTCGTTGATGGTGACCTTGTTGAACATCAGCGTGTTCGGCTTGCACGGCAGGTTCGGCGCGATCACGGCGAGCAGGCTGGTGAAGCCGTGCTTGTTGTTGACCAGACCGTTGCAGAAGGCCGTCTCGGCCGGCGAACCGCGCGGTCCGATGATGAGGTCGATGTGGGCGACTTCGTTGCCATCGCCGACGAGGGCCTCGCCGACCTGAACCTTGGTGATCTTTGCCATTCGGGGTCTCTCCCTGGATTCCTGAAAAAAGGCCCGCCCTGAGAGGAGGCGGGGCCTGGAAGCCATCCTTGTTTGCGGCGCCCGGCTGAGAGCCGAGCCGGTTTGCCCGGATAGCGGGGCGGACCCTACAGCGGGCCATTCCGCCGAACAACCCGCGCAAAGCCCTGAAATCGGCGATTTTTTGGAGGTTGGGGGGCCTTGACGCGACAAGATTCGTCCCCTCGCGGGCGAGGGCCCGGCAATGCCTCAAAATGGCTCAGACGGCCTCGCCGCGGGCGGACAGGAGCGCATCGAGGAACAGCGTCGCGACGGTGAAGTCGGCGCTCGTGCCGGGGTTGAGGCCGGCCGCCTTCAGTTCCCGGTCGTAAGCGAGGAGTTCCTCCACCGGCGCCGCGGCGAGGTCGAGGCCCGCGAGCCGCGCCCGCACTTCCGCCCGCACCGCCTCCGCCCGTTCGGGGCCGTGCTTGCGGGCGATGTGGCTGTCCGGCACGGCGATGAGATAGGCGATGTGCACGGCCGTCGTCGTCCAGGGCGGGGCGAGCCCGCCCGCGCGCGCGCTGACCAGCGCCGGCAGACCGATCGTGAACAGGTCGCGAAACCCGTCCGCGTAGGCGCGGGCGATGCGGTCGCGCGGGGCGGCCTCCGCCATCGCCGCGCGCAGCGGCGGGACCGGAGCGTCATCCGCTTGGGACACGTCGTGGCGCTCGGCCCGGCCCAAGCCTCCGGGATTGGCCCGGCGGATCGCCGCGAACACGTCGCGGGAATCGGAGGCGTCGAACCCCGCCAGCACGGCGTTCAGGGCCTCGGGCAGCGGGCCGGGCTGCTCCGCGGCATACGCCAGCGGGGCGCAGAGAAGCAGGATGCCGAGATTGGTGTTCTGCCCGACGGCGGCGAAGGTCGCCTCGACCCCGCCGCGCACCCGCTGCCCGACGCGCGCCCCTGCGACGGCGAGCGGCGGCGCCGAGACGTCGGCACTGGTGACGAAATCGGCCACGACCATGCGGTGGCCGGGGGCGTAGCCGTGGACGTTGCCGGGTTTCAGCGCGTCGAGTTCGGCAAGGCAGGCGGCCCGGTAGAGGTCGGCCACTGTCGCCGCAGGCAGGCCGCCGGGCGCCGCCATCATCCGAGCGCCGAGACCAGCCGCGGCGGTCGGGCGGCGCGCACCGCGTTGAGGAAGCCGCGCGCCACCGCCCCGGCGATGTCGACCTCCGTCACCTGCTGTAGCCCGGACCAGGCCGGCATGGAGTTGACCTCCAACACGAGAAAGCCGCCCTCGCCGTCCTCGACGAGGTCGATGCCGGTGTATTCGACGCCGACCGCCGCGGCGGCAGCCTCGGCGAGTTCGGCAGCGCGGGCCGGCACGTCCCAGGCGAAGGGCCGGCCGCCGCGGTGCACGTTGGTGATCCAGCCGTCGCCCTCGCGGATCATGCCGGCGATCGCCCGGCCCTCGCAGACGAAGACGCGGTAGTCGCGCCACAGCCCGTCGGCACGGGCGACGTAGCGCTGAAGGTAGTAGACGCCACTCACCGCTTCTTGCGCCGGCAGATCGTCGGGGCTTTCGAGAAGCATCAGCCCCTCGCCCTGCGAGCCGAACAGCGGCTTGAGCACGATCGGTTTTCCCGGCCGTGCCTCGCGGGCGACGATCTCGGCCGCCGCCTCGCGCTTCGAGACGACGAAGGTGTCGGGAGTGGCCAATCCGGCGCGGGCGATCAGCAGCGAGGTCGCCGCCTTGTCCACCGAGCGCTCGATCGCCGCCGGCCCGTTCCAGACGGTGACGCCAGAGGCGACGAGGGCGTGGAGCACACCGAGACGCATGGTGGTGGCCTCGAACGTGCCGCCCGCGATGGTGCGCAGCAGGACGCCGTCCGGCAACCCATCCTCGAAGCCGGGAACGCGCAGCGGTTCGCCGCCGCCCGTCACCACGGCGACGTCGGCCAGCGAGAACAGCACCGGCTCGACGCCGAAGCCCCGCAACGCCTCCCGCAGCCGCGCCTTGTGCCAATTGCCGTTGTCGGCCGCGAGCCCGATGCGCATTCGCTCTTTTTCCGTTCTTCTCAGCGCCTGTTCGACCGACCTATTCGGACGCTCATGCCGGCCCTCATGCTGAGGTGCCGAGCGAAAGCTCGGCCTCGAAGCACGCCGGAACGACCGATCCTGCGGCACCGGCCTGTTGGCGTACGCGGCGCGGCGTGCTTCGAGGCTGCTGACGCAGCACCTCGGCATGAGGGCCGAGGTGCTTGCCAGAGCACTCCGATCAAATCGGCTCTCGGCGACCCTCTCCCTCTGCGGGGGAGGGCCTCACATGCGTGCCTTACGCGAACGATGCATCCACCAACTGCGGCTCCAGCCGGCCGCCGCGGAACGACTTACCGGTCTTGACCGAGGTGACGATGGCCTCGGCCGGGGAGAACAGCGCGCCGTCGATCTTGTAGAAGTCGCCGTTCACCCGCGAGAAGATCTCGGCGAAGGGCGCGCCGTGATCGGCCGAGGTGGTGGAGGGGAGCTGCTCCGCGAGCCCCTTGGCATCCGCGTCGTCGGCATCGACGAAGAGTTGCACCCGGCCGCCATAGATGATGGCGTCATTGGTGCGGCCCATCGCCTGGATGAAGTCCGGATGCGGCGGCGAGAGCGGGGCCGAGCCGATGCCGTCGAGGATCTTGTGCAGATCGAAGCCGACGGTGTGAGCCTTGTGCAGCGCCACTTCCAGCACGCGGGCGACGACCTGCGTCGAACCGGCGAGGCTCTGGGTCGGGGCGTAGATGAAGGTCACGTTCTCCGGCGCGATGCCGGTCTCGCGGGCGACCTTGTTCACCACGGAGGCCGGCGGGGCGCTGGCGGATTCGAGGACGAGGGCGGTCGTCGTCGCGTTGTCGCGATAGCCGAGCTCCTTGTAGAGTTCCTCCACCACGGCGACCGCGCGGCCGGGGCCCGAGCCGAGGGCGAAGAAGCCGGAATCGCCCTCCTCGTCGGCGAGGCTCCAGCCGGCATATTGCGAGCCGAGGCAAGCCAGCACCGGATCGGCGGAGTGGACGACGACCGTGTAGGGCCATGAGGCGACCGGGCCGATCGGCGCGATCGTCACGGTGCCGAGGCCGCCGAGGCAGATCTCGGCGATGCGCCGGCCGGCCTCGATCGAGCCGCGGGCATTGGCGCCGGCATCGACGGTGCGCGCGCCGTTCTCCTGGGCGACGATGAGCCGGAGCTTGGCCGCGTCAGCGACGAGGCTCTCGACCAGAGGCCCGGCCAGGGCGTTGAGGCTCGGCGCGCTCGTGTTGGAACTCATGACTGTTCTCCGTCTCCTCCAGCAGCGCGCGGACCCTCTCGGCCCCCGCCCGCAATTCTTGCTTGACCCCCGCGGCGTCCGGCCCGGAGGCCGTCACCGTGCAGAACGGTGCGTCGCGCGCCACACGGCTGCCGGCTCGCGGCCGATCCCGCACGTGATCCGGCCAGTCGAGCGGCGGCACCGCCGCACAGGTCCGGGCCGCGTAACAGATCTCGGCGCCCGTCGCATCCGCCGGGGCAGCCTCGATTGACGGCATCCGGCCGAGCGCCGCCTCGATATGCTGAATCAGGAGCGGCGTCGGGCGGTGATCGAGCACGTCGAGGGTGGCGCCGGGGCGCGGATTGATCTCCAGCAGCCACCATGTCTTCCCATCGACGAGACAATCGGCGCTGGCGAGGCCGGTGAGGCCGGTGGCGCAAGCGAGTCGGAGCGCGGCCTCGGCGATCTGCGCGGCGACCATGGCCGGAACCGGCGACGCCTCGTCGCGGCCGCGGGCGAGCGCCCCGGCATAGCGGAACGGCCGCAGAGGCGACGGGGACTGCCACTGCTCGGTGAGCGCCAGGGGCTCGATGCGGCGGCCGTCGGACAGAAAGTTCAGGGCGAAGGCGCGGCCGGGCATCCGGGCCTGGAGGTAATGGCCCGGCGGGGTGGTGCCGGCCGCACTCGCGCGGATATGCGAGCCGCCGCAGCCCCCCGCTTGCTTCAGGAGCCAAGCACCGCGCTCCGTGACCGGACCGGCGCTGACCGCCGGATGCGGGATCGCGAGGCGTCCGCACAGGGCGGCGAAATGGAACGGGTCCTTGAGGGCGGCGACCGTCCCGGGGCCGGCGCCGAGCAGGCGGTGGCGGGCGGCGATCTCGGCAATGAGATCCGGCGCACCCTCGAAACCGCTGCCGAGCACCACGCCGAGGGTGCCGCCGGCTTCCTCCGACAACGCATCGAGCCCTGCCAGCACGCCGGCCCGCTCTCGGGCGCCCGCACCGAAGCGGCCGGGCAGCGGGCGGTGGCTCTCGGCCAGCGCCAGGGTGTCCTCGTCGCCGAACAGATCGAGCACGAACGGGCGAAACCCCGCGCGCCGCGCGGCCTGCGCCAGCGCCCGGCCGGATTGGGCGGCGATCAAGATCGCGCCGCCCTCACGGTAGCGGAACGGGCTCAGCCGGCGATCTCGACGGCGAGCTTGTAGGCGTCGCGGAAATCGAGGCAGAGCGGCTCCTGCGCCTCCAGCATCTTGCGGAACATGCGGCACTGGGTCTGGTACTTGACGTTGCCGACTGCGAGCGCGCCGATGCCGACGCCCTTGCCGGTGGGCAGGGGTACGTCGACGGCGTTCACATCGATGCCGGCGATGCCGGCGGGCGGCACGGCGTTGACATCGGAGGCGACCAAGAGCTTGGGCGCCGATTCGAGATCCTCCGCCGTCAGGATCGAGACACCCGCAGGGCCGGCCGAGAGGATCACGTCGGCGTCCGCAATCGCGGCGCGGCGCGCCTCGGGCAAGGTGCCGTCCACGGCGCCGACCTCGATGCCGAAGCGCCACTTCATGGTGAAGGCGATCTTCGAGACGCGCTCCTCGCCGTCATGGCCGACGAGCACGCTGTGCGCCCCCTCCAGCGCGCCGATCACCGCCGCGACGTAGGCGACCACACCCGCACCGCCGAAGATGACGATGCGCTTGCCCTTGAGATCGGTGCCGAACTTCGCTTTGAGCGCACGGGACACCTCGGCGACCATCGCCGCGCCGGTGGTGAAGGAGCCGGCCGGGTCGGCGAAGACGTGGTTGACGAAGGGCGGCACGAAGGCCTTCTTCGCCCGATCCACCATATCGAGCGCCAGTTCGGCGTTCTTGCCGGCGATGAAGATGCCGGTGCGCACGCCGTCCTGCGGCGCGCGGGAGAAGATTGAGTCCTGGGTCAGCGAGACGACATCGGCGAGATCGACGCTCGTGTAGGGAATCAGCGTCTCAAAGCCGGCATCGATCGCCATGTTCACGTCGAACGGGCTCATGTGCTTGAGCGGCGTCAGCATGTGCAGGATCGAGCGGGCCATGGTGTTCGTCCTCTCGTGACCGCGCCCTTGGCAGAGCGCTTCAGGTGCAAAACCGGAACGGCTGGCGCCGGTCAAGCGCAGGTTTCTTTGAAACGGGCGAAAGAAAAAAACTCTAAACTTCGGAAACCGAGGCGCCGACATTGCGCCCGCGGGCGATGACGAAGCGCAGGCGGCCGGGCCGCGCCAGCCCTGCGACCAGCGTCTCCGCCTCCCTCTGCGAGGGCACGAGCGCGAATCCGGTCGGTCCCCAGGAGCTCTGGCCGTAGCCGGGCACGCCGGCCCCTGCGATCGCCGCGAGAGCGTCGGCCACGGCGGGGCTGGCGAATCGTCCGCCCTGATGGGGTGCGAAATGGTCGCCGATCCGCTTCTGGATCGCCGTGATGCCGGCACCGAACCCGTTCGGCTCGGCGGTCGCGGCGGCGGGCAGCACCTGCATCAGCACGATCCGGCAGATCTCGGCGGCTTGCCCCGCATCGAAGGGCGGCAGATCGCGGAACGCTTCGGTCTCGCGGGAGCCATGCACGCCGGTCATCGCCTCGTCGAGGATGAGCACGACGCGCCAATCCTCCGGATAGGGCAGCCGGGCGATGACGGGCGGCGGCGCACCGGAGCCGTCGCGCCCGCCATCCACAATCAACCCGCCCTCGGTGAAGGCGGCGAGCCCGACGCCGGAACGGTTGCCGCGGTCGAGCACGTCGGCGAAGTCCGCCGGCGCGAAGGAACGTCCGTTGAGGCGCGCCAGTGCGGCGGCGACCGCCAGCGCGAGCTGCGTGCCCGAGCCGAAGCCGGCATGAGCGGGAATCGATTCCTCGACCTCCACCGCCACGGCCTCCGGCACATCGAGATAGGCGGCGGCGGCGAGTAGGTTGGCGCGCACCCGCTCGGCCTCCGGGCCGCTGGCGGAGGCGCGTTTGGCAGGGCGCGCGACGAGTTGGACGGCCGGCGCGTCGAGGGCGAGGCCGATGCTGCCGAAGCGGCGCCCGAGGCCGCCGTTGAGATCGAGGAAACCGAAATGCAGGCGCGCGGGCGCGCGGACCCGCACGGCGGCCCCGGCCGGCCGGGGCGTCGTGCTCACGATTTCACCCGTCTGGTCCGGGACCTCGGCCACGGTCTCATTCCCTTCCGCCGACGTCGCCGGCCCAGCCGGCGCGGACGCGCCCACGATGGGGGCGGCTTCTCACATGCTGCGGCGCCCGCGACAACCTCGCAAATGCCGACGCGGTTGTCCCCGCGCCGAACGGATTTCGCGCGCAAACCCGGCGATCGGAGAGAGCGGCCGACGAACGAAATCCTGACGCAAACTTCGCCGGGGGCTTGCGGCCTCCGGCACAGGAATGCAAAACCACCCGGCTCCCTTCGCGGAGCCGGTCCGAGCCACTGCCCCCGAACCCGCATCCCGGATTTCGAGGCATCGAGGCTCCACCAGGGGCGCCCGCGCCTTTCGGACGTGACCGTCTTTCGCCCCGCCTCGAGGCGGGGATGCCCGAAGAAGCGACGGTGAGGAAGCATGGCAGCCTGGGTGAAGGGAGGCGCAGCGGATGGTGACGCTGCGGTCGAGGCCGCGGCCGACCTGCTCGCCGCCTCACGCGTGCCGGTGCTGGCGGGCCTGAGCGCCGAGGTTTCGGCGTTGCGCGCCGCCTACCGGCTCGCCGAAACCCTCGGCGCCTCGCTCGATCCCGTCTCCGGCCCCAGCGTCTACGCCGAACTCGGCGCGCTCAGCGCGGGTGGTGCGATGAGCACGACACGGGCCGAGACGATCGGCCGGGCGGACGTGGTCCTGATCGTCGGCAACCGGCCCTGGGACGGTGAGCTGGTCGCCGAGATCGCCGCCGCGGCCCCTCGCCGCGGACGCGCGGCGGGCACCGAGCGGGCCCTGCTCTCGCTCGGCGGTCCTCAGAACGGTGCGATCCGCCACGTCGCCTATGCGGCGGATGCCGGTGGCCTCGCCATCTCGCTCGGGCACCTGCGCGCCTTCGCCAAGGGACATCTCGCCGGTGAGGCCGCCTTTGCCGACCTCGCCAAGCGCCTATTCGCGGCCCAGTACGGCGTCGTCGTCTACGACCCGGAGGAGGTCGGCGAACTCGGCACGGAAATGCTCCAGGGGCTGATCCGCGACCTCAACGAATCCACCCGCTTCTTCGCGCTGTCGCTGGCCGACCCGTTCCAGGGCCGCACGGCGGTGCAGCTCTCCGCCTGGACCACTGGACAGGCGCCGCGGGTCGGCTTCGGCCGGCACCAGCCCGAGCACGATTCCTGGCGCTTCGACAGCGCCCGCCAGATCGCCGCGGGCGAGGCCGATGCCGTGCTGTGGCTCGCCTCGCTTCCCGCCCCACGCCCCGCTTGGCTCGGGAGCCTGCCGACCATCGCCATCGTCGGCGAGGGCTCTCAGGAGGCTGCGGGCGAGACGGCGGAGGTCGTCATCACCGTGGGCGTGCCCGGCCAGAGCGTCGGCGGCGCCCTCTGGAACGAGCGGCGCGGCGCCATCGCCTACGCCGAGGCCAGCGATCCATCGAAGACCCAGGCTGAAACGGAGACAGCGGCCGGCGTGCTCACCCGCATCCGCGACCGCCTCATCGAGAAGGGTGTCTCATGCTGACCCGTATCCACGGCGGACGGGTGGTCGATCCCACGGCCGGGCGCGACGCCATCGGCGACGTCTGGATCGAGGACGGCCGCGTCGTCGCCCCGAGCGAGCGCGCCCCCGACCAGACCATCGATGCCACGGGCTGCGTGGTGATGGCCGGCGGCGTCGAGGTCCACTCGCACATCGCCGGCGGCAACGTGGTGATGAGCCGCCTGCTGCTGCCCGACCTCTACGTCAGCGAGTCCGCTCCCAACGGCCATCCCTTCGCCCATGCCGGCGGCTCGGGAAGCTGGATCGGCGCCAACTACGCGCGGATGGGCTACACCACCGCGGTCGAACCGGCGCTGCCGCCCTCGAACGCGCTCGCGACGCACCTCGAACTCGCCGACATCCCGCTGCTCGACCGCGGCGGTCTGGCCGTGCTCGGCAACGACGACCACCTGCTCCAGCTCCTGCGCGACGGCGAGGGCAAGCAGGCTGTGCGCGATCTCGTGCAGCAGACGCTGGCCCATTCGCGGGGTCTGGGCGTCAAGTGCATCAATGCGGGCGGCGCCTCGGCCTTCAAGGACGGCGTCTTGAAGCTCAGCCTCGACGACGAAATCCCCTGCTACGGGCTCTCGACGCGCAAGATCATGTCGGCCCTGCTCGACGCGGTGGAAGAGATCGGCGTGCCGCACCCGCTGCACGTCCACTGCAACAATCTGGGGCTCCCCGGTGCCGACGACTCCCTCGTCGCCACGCTGGAGGCGGCGGAAGGCCGGCGCATCCACTTCGCCCACGCCCAGTTCTACGCCTACGGCGTGGTCGATCCAGAGAACCCGATGACCGGCGGCTTCCGCTCGGCGGCCGAGCGCATCAACGCAGCGATGGAGGAGCACCCCAACGCGACCTACGACGTGGGTCAGGTGGTGTTCGGTCAGACGGTGACGATCTCGCTCGACATCCTGCGCCAGTTCGGCGGCCGCAAGGGCGCCAAGCCGAAGAAGTGGGTGATCCAGGCCGGCGACGCCGAGGGGGGCGGCGTGGTTCCGTTCCTCTACCGGCCCCGCGGCCCGGTCTCGTCGCTGCAATGGGCGATCGGCCTGGAATTGATGCTGCTCTCCTCGAACCCCGAGCGCACCATCCTGACGACCGACCATCCGAACGGCGGCGTCTTCACCGAATACCCGCGCATCATCCACCTGCTGATGGATGCCGAGGAGCGCGCCAAGGAAATCGCGACGCTGCCGGCGATCGTCGGCGAGCGCTCCGGCCTGCCCAAGATCGAGCGCGAGTACAGCTTCAGCGAGATCGCCCAGCTTACCCGCTCCGGCCCGGCCAAGCTCCTCGGCCTGACCGACCGCGGCCACCTGCGCGAGGGTGCCAAGGCCGACGTCGCGATCTACCGAGACGACAAGGACCGCACCGCGATGTTCTCGCACGCCAAGCTGGTGCTCAAGGACGGCCAGCCCATCGTCGAGGACGGCGAGGTCGTGGCGTGGTTCTCAGGAAAAACGCTCTCGCTCGACGTCGAGGCCGATGCGGGCATGGAGAAACGCGCCGAGAGCTACCTGCAGGACCGCTTCGGCGCCGGGCTCGACACCTTCGCGGTGCCGGACGCCGCCTTCCCGGAGAACACCGGGACGTTCGAAGACGTGGCGTGCCGGGCCTGATGTCGAGGGTGATGGAATCGAATCGATGAGCGACTTCACCCTCAACGGCATCAAGGTCGAGGACACCTTCGCCGAAGCCTTCGACGTCGCGGGCACCGCGATCATCGTCACCAACGACACGCCGAAATGGGCGATGATCGCGGCGACGGTGATGACGGGCTTCGCCACCTCGGTGATCGGCTGTGGTGCCGAGGCCGGCATCGACGCCGAACTCTCCCCCGAGGAGACGCCGGACGGGCGCCCGGGCGTGCGCATCCTGCTGTTCGGCTTCGAGCCGAACGGACTCAAGGACCAGCTCCTCAAGCGCGTCGGTCAGTGCATTCTCACCTGCCCCGGCACCGCGTGCTTCGCGGGCGTCGAAGGCCCGACCAAGATCAAGCTTGGCGGCGCGATCCGCTATTTCGGTGACGGCTTCGCAGTCGCCAAGCGTCTTCCCGACCACGAGGGCAAGATGCGCCGCTACTGGCGCATCCCCGTCATGGACGGCGAATTCCTGTGCGAGGATTCGGTGCGCGCGGTCGACGGCGCGGTCGGCGGCGGCAACCTGCTGTTCCTCGGCCGCAAGCACGCCGACACGCTGGTCGTCGCCGAGATCGCCGTCGAGGCGGCGAAAGCCATCCCCGGCGCGATCCTACCCTTCCCCGGCGGCATCGTCCGCTCCGGCTCGAAGGTCGGCGGGCGCACCAAGGGCATGATGGCTTCGACCAACGACGCCTATTGCCCGACGCTCAAGGGCCGGGCCGGCTCGGCGCTGCCGCCCGAATGCGGCGTGGTGCTGGAGATCGTCATCGACGCGCTGACCTCGCAAGGTGTCTCCGACTCGATGCGCGCGGCGCTCCACGCCGCCACCGAGATCGGCGCCAAGCACGGGCTCGTGGCCGTCACCGCCGGCAATTACGGCGGCAATCTCGGCCGGCATCACTACCACCTCCGCGACCTGTTGGAGAAACCCGCCGCATGAGCACGCTGAGACTGCGCGGTGATCTGCCGGAGCGGGTCGACCTTCTCAACATCACCCCCCTCGCCCTGAGCGGTCTGTCCGAGGCCGAGGCGGGCAAGCTCGCCATCGGCACGAGCCGCCGCGGCCTGACCCTCGGCGACGTGTTCGAGATCAGCCTCGACGGCTCCGACCGCCTCGTGATCGAGGGCGGTTCGTCCCGGCTCGACCGGGTGGGTGCGGCGCTCTCGCAAGGCGACATCCGGGTCGAGGGCGATGTCGGCCAGCGCCTCGGCGAAGGCATGGCGGCGGGCACGCTCACGGTGACCGGCTCGGCTGGCCCCTATGCCGCCACCGGCGCCACCGGCGGCACGATCACGATTCAAGGCGATGCCGGCGACCACGCGGGCGGCGCGGTCTACGCCGCCAAGGCCGGGCTCGACGGCGCGACGCTCGTCATCGAGGGGCGGGCGGGCGATCATCTCGGCGACCGCATGCGCCGCGGCATGATCCTCGCCGGCTCGGCCGGTGCTTACGCCGGCTCGCGCATGATCGCCGGCACCATCGTCGTCTCCGGCGCGATCGGCGACCATCCGGGCTACGGCATGCGCCGCGGCACCCTGATTGCCGGCAGCCACGGGGCGCTGCTGCCGACTTTCGTCGAGACCGGCACGCCGGATCTGGTCTTCGTCCGGCTGCTGGCCCAGAGCCTCAAGCGTCTCGGCGCGGCGCAGGCCGGCCTTCTCGGCGGCACGCTGCGGCGCTACTCGGGCGATCTCGCGACGCTCGGCAAGGGCGAACTGTTCGTGCCGGCTTAGGCCCGCACGATTTTTCCGAAAGCCGCCGGCAAGTCGCATAAAAATGACTTGCCGGCCTGCCGGATTCTCCCACCTTGCCTTGGACCGAGGCGCGGGACACCGATCCGGTCGAGCCGACCGCGCCCCCTCCGAACCGAGGCCGCGCGCATGTTCCTGCTCCTCTCCGTCTGCCTGATCGCCCAGCCGGCGAAGTGCCACGACGAGCGGATCAACCTAAACTACGACAATCCGAACCCTTTCCTGTGTCTGCGCAACTCGCAGAGCACCCTCGCGGCGTGGCAGGAGGAACATCCGGACTATCATGTGAAGAGTTGGCGCTGCGCCCCCAGGGCGAGCCTGCCGAACGATCTGTAGGACCGATCTGCGAACGGACCGGGAAAAGCCGGCAATGCAAGCCGGCTTGAGACCCCGCCCCGGCGGTGACATGGTCCGCCCGCCGCAGCCGCGGCGGAGAGGGAGACCATGCGTTCGCTGAGAGTCCGGTTCGCCCTCCTGCTCGGCGGCACGGCGTTGATCGCCCTGCTGGCGGCGGCCGGCGTGCTGTGGTCGATCCGGCTGACCGAGAACGTCATCGAGCGCACCCTCGCCGCCCAGCACCGGCTTGAGCTTCTGGCGGAACTGTCGGGGCGGCTGGCGCAGTATGGCTTTGCCGCCATCGACAGCGTCGGCAACCCGGACGCGCCGCCCGAGGCCCTGTCGGTGACCCGCGACCGGGTCGATCAGGCGCTCAACCATGTCGATGACGCCATCGGCAACGGCATGGCGACCAGCGCCAACCTGGAAGACCGGATCCAGTACGTCGCCCGCACCCGGCCGCTCGCCAACGTGCGCGCGGCCCGCGCGATGCTCGACCGTCAGGTCACCCTGGTGCGGCGCGAGACCGATCCCGACCGGCGCAAGACGGCGATGCAAGGCGCGCTCAACGCCTTCGGCGCGATGACGGGACCGCCGCTCTCCCTGCTGATCGAGGCGGAGCGGCGCAGCATGACTGCCGGTTCCGCGGCGGCCCGGACCCTTTCGCAGCGGCTCACCGCCGCCGCGCTCGCCGCGACGGTGCTGGCGCTCGCCTTCGTCGGGGTGCTCTACCGGTCGGTCACGCGGCCGACCCTGGCGCGGATCGAGGAGATCCGCCGGGCGGCCGGCGCCGTCGGCAGCGGCGCGCTCGAGACCCGGCTTTCGGTCGAGACCCGCGACGAACTCGGGCTTCTGGTCGCGAACTTCAACCGCATGGCCGCGCGGCTCGCCCGCCGCGAGGGCCGGCTTGCCGCCGACCGGGCCGCTCTGGAGGACACGGTGGAGGCCCGCACCGCCGACCTGCGCGCGGCCAACGAGCGGCTGGAGATGGTGGACCGCTCCCGGCGCCGCTTCTTCGCCGATGTCAGCCACGAACTGCGCACGCCGCTCACCGTGATCCTGGGCGAATGCGACCTCGCTCAGCGGACAGCGGAGCGCGCCGCCGGCCGAACCATCGATCACGGTCCCGTCTTTGCCACCATTCGCAAGCGGGCGCAGCGCCTCAAGCGGCGGGTCGAGGATCTGCTTCGCGTGGCCCGCTCCGAATCCGGCCAGATTGAACTCGACCGGCGCGCCGTGAGCGCCGTCGAGGTGCTGACCGATGCCGTCGACAGCGCCGGGTCGGAGGCCGCGCGCCGCCGGGTCGAGCTGGTGCTGGAACCGGGCGACCACGACATCGAGATCGCCGCCGATCCGGAATGGCTCCGCCAGGTTGTCGAGAGCCTGATCGACAATGCCCTGCGTCACGCCACCGGCCTGACCCGTATCACCGTCTCGCTAAGCGAGCACGGCACGCCGCAGGGCAGCCGGGCGCTCGTCACCATCGACGACGACGGCCCCGGCTTCCCCGCGGGCGGGGACGGGCTGTTCGAGCGCTTCCGCCGCGAGGCCCGATCGGGAGAAGCGGGATTCGGCATAGGTTTAGCTCTGGCGCGATGGGTCGTTGAGCGCCATGATGGCGCGATCAGCCTCGGCGGAGCCGAACACGGCGGCGCCCGGGTGGTCATCGACCTGCCCTCGCTCGACGATGGCGTCGCACCGGAATTCCACGGGGCAGGACACGAGAGGATCGGCGCCGCATGACGACGCGCGTATTGATCGTTGAGGATGACATCGACATCCGCGGCATTCTGGCTCGCGGCCTGGAAGCGGAGGGGTTTTCCGTCGGCGTCGCAGGCCGGGTCGAGGATGCGCTGAGTGCCGCCCGCGACGACGCGCCGGAGGCGGTGGTGCTCGACATCACTCTGCCCGACGGCTCCGGCCACGACGTCTGCCGCTCCTTGCGCGAGGGCGGCTATCCCGGCGCGATCCTCTTCCTGAGCGCCCGCGACGAGGTCCGCGACCGGGCCGAGGGGCTGGCGCTCGGCGCCGACGATTACATCGTCAAGCCGTTCGTGTTCGACGAACTGCTGGCCCGGCTCCAGGTCCACCTGCTGCGCCGCCGCGAGGCGGACACCCCGCGCACCGTCTTCACCGCCGGCCGCCTGACCCTCGACGTGAACATTCGTCAGGTCAGCTTCGGCGAGGCCTCGGCCCGACTCACCCCGCGGGAGGCGGAGCTGCTCGCTCTGCTGATGCAGGAGGTGAATCGGCCGATCTCCCGCGGCGAGATTTTCGACCGGCTCTGGGCGAGCCAGGGCGGGCTCTCCCTCAACGTGGTCGATGTCTATGTCGGCTACCTGCGCTCGAAGCTCTCGGACTTCGTGCGGCTGGGCGGTCCGGTGATCGTCACCGTGCGCGGCAAGGGCTTCATGCTCGATCTGCGCGGCCAGGATTTCCGCCACTGACCCTCGCGGCATTTTGCTCCGGCCGTCCTCTTTTCCGCTGAAGTCCACCCGCGTGTTTCACGCAAACTTGGCCTGAACCTGGGAAGAAACGGCAAGCTGGCTCTTGCAGGCGGGGCCGGAATTGGCGATATACCTCCGGCGTGCGAAAACGAGTGCGTCGCCAGTATCTTACGATCCTCTTAATCAGGAGATCGAGAGGTTCCGGCGTTCCATAAAGTCGAGGAGAGACACCATGAAGTGGGCTGCCCCCATCGTTTCCGAGATCTGCGTCGGCATGGAAGTCACGAGCTACGAGTCGGCCGAGATCGACACCTTCAACTAAGGTGATTTGAGCCGGGTTGGGGTTGCAGGCATCAGCGGGTTTTCACCATGCATGTCGTGATCCTGGGCTCGGCTGCGGGCGGCGGCGTTCCTCAATGGAATTGCCGCTGCTCCATCTGTTCGCTGGCCTGGGCGGGCGATTCCTGCGTCAGGCCGCGTACGCAGTCGAGCCTTGCGGTTTCCCCTGACGGGGAACGCTGGCTCCTGCTGAACGCCTCCCCCGACATCCGCCAGCAGATCCAGGCCAATCCGCAGATGCATCCGCGCGAGGGCCTGCGCCACTCGCCGATCCACGCGGTGTTGCTGACCAATGGCGATGTCGATCACGTGGCGGGCCTGCTGACATTGCGTGAAGGCCAGCCCTTCACGCTCTACGCCACGCCCGGCATCCTGGCCTCCGTCTCCGACAACCGCGTCTTCGACGTGATGGCCGCCGAGGTGGTGAAGCGGCAGACGATCGCCCTCAACGAGACCTTCGAGCCGGTGCCCGGCCTGTCGGTGACGCTGTTCTCCGTCCCCGGCAAGGTGCCGCTCTGGCTGGAAGACGCCTCGATGGAGATCGGGGCGGAGACCGAGACCACGGTCGGCACGATGATCGAGGCCGGGGGCAAGCGCCTCGCCTACATCCCGGGCTGCGCTCGGGTGACGGCGGATCTGAAAGCCCGCATCGCGGGCGCCGAC
The DNA here is from genome assembly GCF_022829505.1 of Methylobacterium sp. J-043. Lineage (NCBI taxonomy): Bacteria > Pseudomonadati > Pseudomonadota > Alphaproteobacteria > Hyphomicrobiales > Methylobacteriaceae > Methylobacterium > Methylobacterium sp. J-043. The sequence goes on from NZ_JAKSYB010000063.1 coordinate 209,398, forward strand.
GCACTCCTGTTCGACGGCACGGTGCTGGAGGACGACGACATGATCCGCGCCGGCGTCGGCACCAAGACCGGCTGGCGGATGGGCCATATCCAAATGAACGGCGAGACCGGCTCGATCGCCTCTCTCGCCGATATCGAGATCGGCCGGCGGGTCTTCGTTCACATTAACAACACCAATCCGGTCCTAGTCGAGGATTCGCCCGAGCGCGCGAGCGTCGAAGAGCGCGGCTGGACGGTCGCCCATGACGGCCTGACCCTCGATCTCTGATCGGGCAGGCCTCGCAGGAAGGGTCCGGCCTGGAAATTTAGTGCCGGACTGAATATGTTTTGCACGATGCAATCGTGCGGCAGCGGCCCTGCTCCGACCGGCAACGGGCCCCATTTAAAAACAACTCCAGGAAACGTCACTCGAAGCTCGGGGGAAACCGAACGCCATGACCGCCCAATTCCCGCCGCCCGTCCCGGACGCCGAGCAACGCCTGCTGAGCCACGAGGAGCTTGAGGCGGCGCTCCGCGACATCGGTGCGCGGCGCTACCACAACCTCCACCCGTTCCACCGGCTGCTGCACGACGGCAAGCTCTCGAAGGATCAGGTCCGGGCCTGGGCGCTCAACCGCTACTATTATCAGGCGATGATCCCGGTGAAGGACGCGGCGCTTCTCGCCCGCCTGCCGGACGCGCAGCTTCGCCGGATCTGGCGCCAGCGCATCGTCGATCACGACGGCGATCACGAGGGCGACGGCGGCATCGAGCGCTGGCTCAAGCTTGCCGAAGGCGTGGGTTTCACGCGCGATTACGTGCTCTCGACCAAGGGCATCCTCTCGGCGACCCGCTTCTCGGTCGATGCCTATGTCCACTTCGTCTCCGAGCGCAGCCTGCTCGAAGCGATCGCCTCCTCGCTGACCGAGATGTTCTCGCCGACGATCATCTCCGAGCGCGTCGCCGGGATGCTGAAGAACTACGACTTCATCACCAAGGACACGCTGGCCTATTTCGACAAGCGCCTGACCCAGGCCCCGCGCGACGCCGATTTCGCCCTCGATTACGTCAAGCGGCACGCCACCACGCCGGAGATGCAGCGGGCGGCGATGGAGGCGCTGACCTTCAAGTGCAACGTGCTCTGGACGCAGCTCGACGCACTCTACTTCGCCTACGTCACCCCCGGCTTGGTGCCGCCCGATGCGTGGCAGCCAGGCGAGGGCCTCGTGACCGAGGCGAGCCCCGCCGCGGCGACGGCTCAGCCCGCGGCCTTCTCGGGCAGCGACGTGCCGCGCCTGCCCCGCGGCGTGCGCCTGCGCTTCGACGAGGTCCGCAACAAGCACGTGCTGCTCGCCCCCGAGCGCACCTTCGACCTCGACGACAACGCCGTCGCGGTCCTCAAGCTCGTCGATGGCCAGAACACGGTTTCGCAGATCGCCCGGATTCTGGGCCAGACCTACGACGCCGATCCGGCCATCATCGAAGCCGACATCCTGCCGATGCTGGCTGGCCTCGCGCAAAAAAGGGTTCTGGAGCGATGAATGCACCGACCCCCGCCCCCTCCCCCGTGGACGTCATTCCGGCGCCGGTGGGTCTGCTCGCCGAGCTGACTCACCGCTGCCCCCTGCGCTGCCCGTACTGCTCGAACCCGCTGGAGCTCGACCGGCGCTCGGCCGAGCTGGATACGCAGACGTGGCTGCGGGTGTTGACGGAGGCGGCGGGTCTCGGCGTGCTGCACGTCCACCTTTCGGGCGGCGAACCGACCGCCCGCCCCGACATCGTCGAGATTACGGCCAAATGCGCCGAACTCGGCCTGTACTCGAACCTGATCACCTCCGGCGTCGGCGGTGCGCTGGCCAAGCTCGACGCGCTCTACGACGTCGGCCTCGACCACGTGCAGCTCTCCGTACAAGGGGTGGACGCGGCCAATGCGGAAAAGATCGGCGGCCTCAAGAACGCGCAGCCGCAGAAGATGCAGTTTGCCGCCCGAGTCACCGAACTCGGCCTGCCGCTGACGCTGAACTCGGTGATCCACCGGGGCAACATCCACGAGGTGCCAGGCTTCATCGACCTCGCGGTCAAGCTCGGCGCCAAGCGGCTGGAGGTGGCCCATACCCAGTATTACGGGTGGGCCTACGTGAACCGCGCCGCGCTGATGCCGGATAAGAGCCAAGTCGATGAATCGATCCGCATCGTCGAGGCCGCGCGCGAGCGCCTGAAGGGTCAGCTCGTCATCGACCTCGTGGTGCCCGACTACTACGCCAAGTACCCCAAGGCCTGCGCCGGCGGCTGGGGCCGCAAGCTCATGAACGTAACGCCGCAGGGCAAGGTGCTGCCCTGCCACGCCGCCGAGACCATTCCGGGCCTCGAATTCTGGTACGTCGGCGACCACTCGCTCGGCGACATCTGGACGCAATCGCCGGCCTTCGCCGCCTATCGCGGCACAGGCTGGATGAAGGAGCCCTGCCGCTCCTGCGACCGGCGCGAGAAGGATTGGGGCGGGTGCCGCTGCCAAGCGCTGGCGCTCACGGGCGATGCCGCCAACACCGATCCGGCCTGCTCCCTTTCGCCGCTGCACGGGAAAATGCGGGATCTTGCCAAGGAAGAGGCTGCCGAGACACCACCCGATTATATATACCGCAGCATCGGGACGAATGTGCAAAACCCGTTGAGCGAAAAGGCACCCCTTTGAGACGATCCTTTCTGGCGGTCGCCCTCTCGGCCGCCCTCGTGACCACACCCTCCGCCTGGGCGGCCTCCGACCCTGCCCCGGCGGCGCCTCGAGATACGGCGGCCCAAGGTTCGACAAACAGAGATCCGGCAACCAAGGGCACCGCACCGGACGCCAGTGAACTGCTGTTCGAGCAGCCGCAGATGAAGAACACCGCGCCCGGCAGCACCCTGACTTACGATTATGCGCGCCGCAGCGGCATCGAACGTGGACCCTACGGGCCGCCGCTCAGCGACGCGATCAAGCTCACGGTCGAGCCCGGCAAGAGCGCCGAGAGCCGCGACATCCGCGTGCAGATGTTCTCCGGCGGCAACCGCCTCCCGGCCGGCCCCTTCACGGACATGCCCGGCAACCCCGTGCTGAGCCTGTTCCTCGAGAACCACCTGAAGGGTCTCGCCAGCCTGCTGGAAGCCAACCCGCGCTACATCAAGAACGCGATCCGAAAAGGTCTGCGCGACAAGGCGACGGTGACGCCGATGCAGGTGTCGTTCAAAGGCCGGACCGTCGAGGGCTGGCGCGTCGAGATGAAGCCGTTCGCGGGCGATCCTCAGTCGGAGCGGATGCGCGGTTTTGAAACCATCACCTACACCTTCGTCGTCGCGCCTGACGTGCCGGGAGAGATTGTCTCGATCCAGGCCCGCGCGCTGAAGCCGGATGGCGGCGAACTCCTCGAAGAGAGGCTCGATTATGACCAGAAGGATTCCTGAGGCGCTCGCCGCCGCGATGCTTGCCGCCGCGATGCTCGCCGCGCCGGCTCGTGCCGACGACAACGACTATCCGACGGATGTGCGGGCCGATTACGTGTTCGGCTGCATGGCCGCCAACGGGCAGACCCGCGAAGCGCTGGAGAAATGCTCCTGCTCCCTCGACGCGCTCGCATCGATCTTGCCCTATGACCGCTACGTTCAGGCCTCGACCATCCTGTCGATGCGCCAGGGCATCGGCCAGCGCACCGCCGCGTTCAAGTCGACCAAGATGTTCGACGACAAGGTGGCCGAGCTGCGCCGTGCCCAGGCCGAGGCGGAGATCCGCTGCTATCGCGGCGCCTCCTGAGTATGCCGGGCCGGGGATGAGGCTGAAGCGGATTGGATCTGGCGCAACCCCGCCGGAGGGGCTAGGCCGGCAAAGTCAGCCCCTCATCCTCGATCCGCGATGCCGCCCGACGCTTCCCCTCCGCCGACGCGCTTGAACACCCTGCTGCCCGGCCTCGGCCGGCGCACGCTGGTGATGGGCATCCTCAACGTCACGCCGGACTCGTTCTCGGACGGAGGCCGCTTCGAGGGCGTCGAGGCGGCCCGCGCGCAGGCGGCGGCATTGACGGAGGCTGGCGCCGACATCCTCGATATCGGCGGTGAATCGACCCGTCCCGGCCATACGCCGGTGCCGGCCGCCGAGGAGCAGGCCCGTGTCCTGCCCGTGATCGAGGCCGTGGCCCCGGGCCTGTCGGTCCCGATCTCGATCGACACCTACAAGGCGTCCACGGCGGAGGCTGCGCTGAAGGCGGGGGCCACCCTCGTCAACGATGTCTGGGGCCTGCAGCGCGAGCCGGACATCGCCCGCGTCGCGGCCGAGCACGGCGCGCCGGTCATCGTCATGCATAACCGCGAGACGATCGACGGCTCGCTCGACATCATCGCCGACATGCTGCGCTTCTTCGAGCGCTCCCTCGACATCGCCCGCCGCGCTGGCATCCCCGACGGCGACATCGTACTCGATCCCGGCATCGGCTTCGGCAAGAGCTGGGAGCAGCATCTCGAGGCGCTCCGCCGCCTGCCCGAAATCCGGGCGCTGGGCTTCCCTCTCCTCGTCGGTGTCTCGCGGAAAAGCCTGCTCGGTCGCCTGCACGACCGGGAGACGGCGCCGCGCGACCGCCTCGTCGGCTCGCTTGCCGCGCATGTGCTGGCCAGCTCGCTCGGCGCCGACATCGTGCGCGTCCATGACGTCGCGCCGCATGTCGAGGCGCTGCGGGTGCTTGACGCGGTGATGCACCCGAAGGGCACGTCTGGGACGATCCATGGCTGACCGCATCCTCGTCCACCGCCTCGCGGTCTTCGCCCGTCACGGCGTGCTGCCGGAGGAGGAGCGGCTCGGCCAGCGCTTCTACATCTCGCTGGAATGCCGGCTCGACCTCGCACCCGCCGGCCGCAGCGACGACGTGACCGCCACCGTGAGCTACGCGGATCTCGCCGAGATCGCCCTCGACATCGCCACCAACCGGCGCTTTGCTTTGATCGAGGCGCTCGCTGAGGCGATTGCCCAGACCTGCCTCGCGCGGTTTGCCCGGATCGAGACGATCGCGGTGCGGATCGACAAGCCGAGTGCGCCGATCCCCGCCGTGCTCGACTACGCGGCCATCGAGATCGTGCGGGGTCGTTCCGACAGAGCAGCGACGCCGGAGACGAGATGACCCGCGCCTATCTCGGACTCGGCAGCAATATCGGCGACAAGGCCGCGATGCTGGCCCGCGCCGTCGAGTATCTTGCGGCGACGCCCGGCATCCGGGTGACGGCGCGTTCCGCCGATTACCGTACGCCGCCCTGGGGCGACACCGATCAGGACTGGTTCCTCAACGCGGCCGCCGCCATCGATACCGAGCTGACGCCGCACGGATTGCTGGAGGTCTGCTTGTCGATCGAGGCGGCGCTCGGACGCGTGCGCGAGCGCCGCTGGGGGCCGCGGGTCATCGACATCGACGTGCTGGCCTACGAGGGGGCGCAGGTCGCCGACGAGCGCCTCGTGCTGCCGCACCGCTTCGTGCGCGAGCGCGCCTTCGTTCTGGTGCCGCTCGCCGAGATCGCCCCCGACCTCGTCATCGGCGGCGAGACGGTCACGGAGGCTCTGGCCAAACTCGATCCGACGGGCATCGAACGGGTGGAATGACAAAAGGCCCGAACCGGGGTTCGGGCCTTCGCATCACGATCCGGGATCACTCGTCCGCGGCGTCGAGAGGCTTGTTGTCCTCCTCCGCCAGCAGCGGCACCTCGTATTCCCGCAGCACCGCCTCGATGTCGGCCTTGCGCTTGCGCAGGACCGCGTTGAGGCTGCGCTTCCAGTCGTTCTCGTTGTGGCGGACGCCCATCGAGACACGGAAGGTCAGCGGCGGCCGTCCCGGCTCTTGGAGGAGCGGCACGACATCCATCGGTACGCCGCTCTGCTTGGCCAGCCAGCCCGCGGACGGCCCCCAGAGGATCGCCACGTCGATCTTCTTCTCAGCGAGATCCGCGATCACTTCCGCCGCGACCGTCTGATGCTTGCGCTCGGCCCCGAAGGCGTAGGGCGCGTAGGCATGGATCCGCTCGCCGACGAGCTTCAGCTCGCTCAGGCGGTTGGAGGGCGGCGTGCCGGCAATGATACCGATCTGCTTGTCCTTCAGCCGCGGGTCGTCGAGACGCTTGAGGTCCGGCAACTCACCCTTGCGCGCGACCAGGACGTAGGCCGAGCGGTAATACGGGTTGGTCGCTTGGACGATGTCGCCGCCCGACGTGCCGATGATCAAGTCGCACAGGCCGGTCCCGAGAGTATTGCGGACGAATCCGGGCCCCTGGGTCAGCCAGTAATAGCGCAGCTTGATCTTGAGTTCGTCGGCGACGATCTGCGCGATCTTGTTCTCGAAACCGCCGCCCTTGCGGTCGGAGAACGGCATGTTGCCGGGATCGCTGCAGACACGCAGGACATCCTGCGTGACCAGATCAGGCAGGTGCTGCGCATGAGCGGGCCGCGCCCCTGCCGAGAGCAGGAGCGCGGCGACCGCGACCGAAACGGGTGCGCTTGAGCGGGTCATCAGCCGCCCAGGCACTCCTTCTCGACGGTCTTGGCGCTTTCGGGCTTGTCTTCCTTCTCGCCCGGACGGGCACGGCCCCAGGCACCGGCGGCGCGGGCGCGCAGGTACACGTAGAGGTCGTTGGCGTAGCACATCACGTTCTTGTTGTCGCCGAAGGCGGGCATCACCTGGTTGGCGGTGTTGCTGACCTCCTGCTTGCCGCCGGCGAGGATGCCGTAGAACTCCTCGTAGGAGAGGCGCTTCAGCGAGTCCTTGAGGGCGGGCGCGTAGGTCGAGCCCATGCCGTCCGGGCCGTGGCAGACGTGGCACTCGGCGTGATAGCGGCGATAGCCGGAATAGGTGAACCAATCGACCTTCTTGCCGTCGTTGGTGATGTGGAAGGTCGGGTGACCGTCCTTATCGAAGTACTTGCCGTCCTCTTCCTTCGTCGCTGCGGCGGCCTTGAGCACCGGCTCGTCGAGCTCCTTGGCGTTCGGATCGAGCTTGTTGGCGAGTTCGGGCTTGGCGTCCTGGGCGAAGGCGACGGTGGCGGCCGGAACCGCTCCGAGCAAGGCTGCACCGACGAGACCAAGAAGAGCGGTTCTTTTCATCGAAGACAACGACGTTTCTCCCGAGACCATCATGTTGCACCGCAACGTAATCTGTGCGGCTACCAAGCAGGCCCTACAGCATAATCATAAAATCATAAAGATGCCGGCGCGATTTCCCGCGCCGGCATCCTTTAGGCTCTATGTCGCAAGCGACTTAGTTGTTCGGCAGCGAGAAGACCGTGAGCTGGCCACCGAGGTTGGTGTAGCTCGACAGAGCCGCGTAGCCACCCACGGCGCCGAGACCGGCGTTCGGGTCGGTCAGGCCGGCCGCGAGGCCGATGCCGGCCCAGCCGCCGACGCCCGAGAGCACGGCGATGTGCTGCTTGCCCTTGTGCTCGTAGGTCATCACGTTGCCGATGATGCCCGACGGGGTCTTGAACTTGTACAGTTCCTTACCCGTCTTCGAGTCGACGGCCTTCAGGAAGCCTTCGAGCGTGCCGTAGAACACCACGTCACCGGCCGTGGCGAGCGCGCCGCCCCAAGCCGAGAACTGCTCGGGGTTGGACCACTTGATCTTACCCTGGAGGTTATCCCAGGCGATGAAGTTGCCCATGCCGCCATGCGAGCCGGGAGCCGGGTACATGGAGAGGGTCGCACCGACGTAGGGCTGGCCCGGGGTGTAGGTGACCCGGAACGGCTCGTAGTCCATGCAGACGTGGTTGGTGGGGACGTAGAACAGGCCGGTCTTGGGCGAGAAGGCCGCCGGCTGCTGGTCCTTGGTGCCGAGAGCCGCCGGGCAGATGCCCTTCGAGTTCACGTCTTCACCGTTCTGCTCGGTCGAGTACTTCGACACAACCAGCGGACGGCCGTAGGTCTTGGAACCCTTGTCCAGGTCGACCTTGGTGGCCCAGTTCACGACCGGATCGAACTTCTCGGCGACGAGCACTTCACCGGTGGCGCGGTCGAGCGTGTAGCCGAAGCCGTTACGGTCGAAGTGCGTCAGCAGCGGACGGTCCTTACCGTCGAACTTCTGATCCGTGAGGATCATCTCGTTGATGCCGTCGAAGTCCCACTCGTCGTGGGGGGTCATCTGGTAGACCCACTTGGCCATGCCGGTGTCGGGGTTACGCGCCCAAATGGTCATCGACCACCGGTTGTCGCCCGGACGCTGCTTGGGGTTCCAGGTGGAGGGGTTGCCCGAGCCGTAGTACATCAGGTCGAGCTTGGGATCGTAGGAGAACCAGCCCCAGGTGCAGCCGCCGCCGGTCTTCCACTGATCGCCTTCCCAGGTCTTCAGCGAGGAATCCTTGCCGATCGGCTTGCCGAGCGACGTGGTCTTCTCGGGGTCGACGATGAGCTGATCGTCCGGGCCGATCGAGTAGCCGCGCCACACCTTCTTGCCGGACTTCAGGTCGTAGGCGGTGACGTGGCACTGCACGCCAAATTCGCCGCCGGAGATGCCGACGATGACCTTGTCCTTCACCGGAAGGACGGTAGCGGTGTTGGTCTCACCCTTGGACGGGTCGCCGTTCTTGACCGACCAGTTGACCTTTCCGGTCTTGGCATCGAGCGACACGACGGTGGTGTCGGCCTGGTGCAGAATGATGGTGCCGTCGGCATAGGCCAGACCACGGTTGACCGTGTCACAGCACATGACCGGGATCACGGACGGATCCTGCTTCGGCTCGTACTTCCAGACGATCCTGGCGCCCTGGTCGAGGTCCAGAGCGTAGACGATGTTCGGGAAGGGGGTGTGGACGTACATGATGTTGCCGACGACGAGCGGGGAGCCCTCGTGGCCGCGCAGCACGCCGGTCGAGAAGGTCCAGGCGACCTGGAGGTTCTTGACGTTGCTGGCGTTGATCTGGTCGAGCTTGGAATAGCGGGTGTTGGCGTAATCGACCGTCTGGAGCACCTGCTCCGCCGGGTTGGCGACGCCCTTCAGAACGCTTTCGTTGGCGAGGGCCGGGCTTGCAGCCGCGAGACCCGCACCGAGTGCGAGGAGATGTACCGCTCTCATGGATTCCTCCGACAAGTCTTATCCGCCGCCGAATAGCAGCCCGCTACCCGCCGTTGATTGACCTGCTGTTTGCGACAGGGATGATATTCGCTCCGGCCGCTCGCGCCTGCCGCACAGGAATTAGGATTATTCCATAGTTCCCGGCGACTTACCCGGCTGGGTCCGCATCCCTTAGCGGCTCCCCGAAACCGAAGCTTGAACGAACTCTAAGAAAATTTCGGGCGCCGTCAACTCGCTTTCGTGTGTCGAATGTCGCACTCGCATCGGCCTTTATCAGGAAACTTGCCGGATAAATTCAGCTTTTTGCGCTGCACAATTTGATGGGCGGCGCACACTTCTCAAGTTTGTTTTGACGAGCTCGAACCCTTTACCAGCAACACCGATGCGCCCACCGCATGGTATGACCAAATTTTCCCACCCCCCATGCGTCAGCGGCACTTTAATTCCTGCCTTCGATGCCACAGATGCCCATTCGCGATGCCGCGTTGCAAACATGACAGGCCTCCGCCGATGCGCTGGAAGGGTCGTCAGGCTGCTCGATCCGCCTCGTAACAGCCGGGAATTTTTTGCAATGAACCGCTCCGTTTATCCTTAAGAGATGGCAGCCATCCCTAACCGGGCCGCGCAGAGCGGGCTGCGGCAGCCTCCGATGGGCTGCCGACGCGTCTGCGGCCTTGGCCGCGCACGATTCTCTCGGACGTGATTCTACTGAGCGACGATGCCGGGAAAGCGCGCGGCAAGGCTCTGCCGTGTCGCGTCGGCCCAAGATCGGTCCCGCTCGCGGCGCGGCCGGTCGAGGGGCAGGCTCGCCAGCAGCCGCGCGGGCCGGGGCGAGACCAGCAGCAGGCGGTCAGCGATCTCGATGGCCTCGGCCACGTTGTGCGTGACCATCAGCGCGCTCGTACCGGAGCCGGCCACCGCCTCGACCACCAGCGCGCGCAGGGACGCGGCCGCCGCATCGTCGAGGGAGACGAAGGGCTCGTCGAGAACGAGGATGCGCGGCTCCAGGGCCAGCGCCCGCGCCAGCGCCACCCGACGCTGCATCCCGAGCGACAGCGCGCCGGGATAATGCGCGCGCCATGGCGCGAGCCCGAGCGACGCGAACAGGCCGTCGAGGTCGCGTGACCGGCGCGCGCGCGGCAGGCCGAGCCGCACGTTCTGCTCGATGGTGCGCCAGGGCAGCAGGCGCGGGTCCTGAAACACCATCGCGATGCCGGCCTCGGAGGGCTCGGGCGTCACGCTGCCCTCATAGTCGCGGTCGAGGCCGAGCAGGATGCGCAGGGTCGTCGTCTTGCCCGCGCCCGAAGGCCCGATCAGGCAGGTGATCTCGCCGGCATGAAGCTCGAAGGCGAGGCCGCACACGGCCTCGACGGCTTCGGTCCGCGCCTTGCGGTAAACCTTGCGGTCCACGCGCACCGTCAGCAGCGGCGCCGACCCGGCGCCGGGTTCAGCGCCGGAGGCAGACTCAACGCCAGCGGCGGACATGGGCATCGAGGGGCTGGAGGAGGAGCGCATCGAGGGCGAGCATCACGCTCATGAAGACGAGGCTGTAGCCGATCACCGCGGTGACGTCGAAGAGGGTGAAGTAGTAGTTGATCGCAAAGCCGACCCCGTTGGGACGCCCCAGCAGCTCCACCACCAGCACGATCTTCCAGGCGAGCGAGATGCCGGAGCGCGCTGCCGCCACCATGAAGGGCTGGAGTTGCGGCAGCAGCACATGGGCGATCCAGGTCCGCCGATCGAAGCGATAGGTCGTCGCCATCTCCTCCAACCCCGGATCGAGACCGCGGGCGCCCTCACGCATGATGACGGCGACGTTCGGAAGCTTGTTGAGCGCCACCGCGACGATGGCCGCGGTCTCGGTCAGCCCGAGCCAGACATAGGCCAGCACCGTGATGACGAGGGCCGGCGTGTTGAGGACGACGAGAAGCGGCGTATCGAGCAACCGGTCGGCAAGGCGCGAGCGGCCGAGCGCGATGCCGAGCAGCACACCGAGGCTCATGGCGATCACGAACGAGATCGCGACCCGGGCGAGCGTGACGCCGACATTGTAGAACAGGCTGCCGCTCTGCGCCTCGCGCAGGATGAACGCGAACACCGCGCTCGGCGTCGGCAAAGTCCGCGTGTCGGCATAAACGGAGACGCCCTGCCACAGGGCGAGGAGGACGGCGAGGGAGAGGAGGCGCGCGAGCAGGGCCATGCGCAGGGTCAGCGGACCAGGACCGTCATCGCGCCTCTTCAGCCGTTGCCCGAGGCGTCGAGATAGAGGTCCGGCGGCAGGCTCTTGCCGACGCCGAGGAGTTGCGCACCCGCGAGCCGGTCGAGGGCCGCGTAGATGCGCTCGCCGTCCGCGCGCTCGGCGGCGATGGTCCGGCGGGGGATGCCGGCGAGGAAGTCGCGCTTGAGCGTGGCGAAGGTGGCGTCGTCCTCCGCCGCCATCAGCGGGCGGACCGTCTCCCAAAGGGCCGGCTCGTTGGCGAGCGCGTCCTTGGCGGCGGCCGAGGCGCGGGCAAAGCCCCGCACCACCTCACCCCGGTCGGCCACGGTGTGGCCCTCGTAGAGATAGCCGATCAGCGAGACGGCACCCTTGGCGCCGAAAGCCCGCATCACGTCGTCGGCCGAGATCAGCCGCTTGAAGCCCTTGGCTTCGAGGCGGGCGCAGAACTGCCAGTAGAGCAGGGCCGCGTCGAGTTCGCCGGTCTCCAGCTTCTGCGCCAGAAGCGGCGGCGCCCCGTAGGCGACCTGCGCCACGTTCTCGAGGTCGAGCCCCGCCGTCTCACGGCCCTGTGCCCGCAGCAGGATCCAGTTCTTGTCGAGCGCGCCGCCCGCCACCCCGAGCCGCTTGCCCGAGAGCCCCTTCAGATCCGTGATCGGGCTTCCGGCAGGCACCATCAGCGCGCCCTCGGTGGTGGAGTAGGGCGAGAAACGCACGCCCCGCCCCTCGTTACCGAGGCGGGCGGCGAAGATCAGGTCGCCGACGATGGCGTCGACCTGTCCGCCGAGGAAGGCGATGCGGGCGGCGTCGTTGCCGGCGAGCTTGACGATATCGAGGGTGAAGCCGTTGGCCGCGTCGAGGCCGCGCGCCTTGATGATCGCAGCCTCCCAGGCCGCGGTGCCGAAGGGCAGTACGCCGAGCCGGAACGTCTCGCCCGCTGCCTGCGCGCGGCGCCCTGTCGGCAGCGCCGCCGCCAGCGACAGAGCCGCCGTCGCGAGCATTCCGCGCCGTGACAGCATGGGCGTCCTCATGAATTATCGGTCAGGCCGTTCCGTCCCCGGCGGAGGCGGACAGTTTCTGTTGAATTTTTTAATAGGGAATCGCTCCCGCTCCGTCCACAGCCGGCCCCGGCGTTTCCGCTGCGACATGCAAGCGTCCGATCTCTGCGATCCTGAGCTTGCGCGCGAGCCGGTCCCGAAGCAGGTTTTCGCCCTCTTCGAGGGAGGGTAACGATGACTCAAGCGCGTGAAGGCGTCCTCGACGACGCCACGGTCGAGCGGCGGCTCAAGGAAGAGCTGCCGGAATGGCGGCTGGAGGATGGCTGGATCCGGCGAACCTACAAGACCGCTTCGTGGAAGAGCACGCTGATGGTGATCAACACCGTGGGCCATCTGGCGGAAGCCGCGTGGCACCACCCCGACCTCACCGCATCCTATGCCTGGGTCGAGGTGCGGCTGATGAACCACGCCGCCAAGGGCATCACCGAGAAGGATTTTGCCTTGGCCCGGAAGATCGAGGAGGTGGTGGGCTGGCAGCCGGGCACGGAAGGCGCCGGGCTGGAAGGCACGCCGACCGATCCGCGCTTCGCCTACATCAAGTACGACAAGTAAGTCCGGCGCCTCGCTCCGGCCTGGAGCGAGGCGCCATCGGCCTCAAGCCACACCGTGCTGCCGGAACCAGTCCTGCAGCCGCTTCCAGCCGTCCTGCGCCGGCTCCGCTCGGTAGCTCGGACGGTAATCGGCATGGAAGGCGTGCGGGGCATCGGGAAAGACGATGAATTCGCAGGTCTTGCCGGCGGCGCGGCAGGCCTCCTTCATCCGGTCGATCGTGGCGACCGGGATGCCTTGGTCGGCCCCGCCGTAGAGGCCGAGCACCGGCGCTTTGAGGTCGGCGGCGACATCGACCGGGTGCTTCGGCGTCAGCGCCGAGCTGTCGCCGACGAGCCGCCCGTACCACGCCACGCCCGCTTTCACGCTCGGATTGTGCACGGCGTAGAGCCAAGTGATGCGCCCGCCCCAGCAGAAACCGGTGATGCCGAGGCGGGCCGTGTCGGCCTTGCCCGTCCCCTTGGCGTAGGCGACCGCCGCGTCGAGGTCGCCCATCACTTGAGCGTCAGGTACCTTGGAGACGACCTCGCTCACGATCTGCTGAATGTTCGTGAGCCCGGAGACGTCGCCCTGCCGGGCATAGAGTTCGGGCGCCAGGGCGACATACCCGAGCTTGGCCAAGCGGCGGCATACGTCCTTGATGTGTTCGTGGACCCCGAAGATTTCCTGCACGACCAGGATCGTCGGAAAGGGTCCGCCCTCGCTCGGCATCGCCCGGTAGGCGGGGATCTCGCCATCCCCTGTCGGGATCTTCACCTCGCCCGCGATCAGCCCGCTCGTATCCGTGGTGATGGTGGTCTGCGCCGCGACGGGCTGCGCCGCGAGCGCGAAGCCGGTGGCGAGGCTCGTGGCGATCACAGTGCGCCGCGACAGAGTCGTCTGAGCCGAAAGGCTCCGCAGGTCGGCATCGAACGCGGTCATGCGAGCCTCTCGGGATGTGAGCATCGAGCGGAACAGTGCCCGTCGGCATAGTTAGCGGCGCAGCGGCGAATGACGACGGTGGCGCGGCGCTTTGGCTTCCGTCGAGGCGGGGCGTGCTGGGGCTCAGCTTGGCGGGATCAGCCGTGCGGCTCCGGCCGGTTGCGCCGCTGGGCTCCTGGCTCTGCCTGTCGATGCCAGTGCATACCAAATCCGGTCGATCCCTTTGGGATGGCGGATTTGGGCTTCGGCGGGATCCCATCGCGCTGGCGCGATGGGGTACCCTCCTCAGTCGCCGCGCGGGCTTGTTGATCCGATCCCCGCTTGGATCAAGCGGGGATCGGATCAGACGAGTGGAACGGCCGCGCCTGAATGCCGGCCACTCAAAAGAAAATGGCCGGGCGAACCCGGCCATCCTCCGTCGATCATGTGAAGAGTTTACTTGCCACCCATCGCGTCGGCCTTCTGGATCAGCGCCTCGGCCATGCGGATCGAGGCGATGTCGATGAGGCGGCCGTCGAGGGAGACGGCGCCGCGGCCGGCCTTGGCGGCCTCTTCCATGGCTTCCAGGATGCGGCGGGCCTTGGTGACCTCGGCCTCGGAGGGGGTGAACACCTCGTTGGCGAGATCGATCTGAGAGGGGTGGATCGCCCACTTGCCCTCGAAGCCGAGCGCGGCGCAGCGGCGGGCCGCCGAGGTGTAGCCGTCCGGATCGGAGAAGTCGCCGAACGGGCCGTCGATTGGGCGCAGGCCGTAGGCGCGGCAGGCGACCAGCATGCGGTTCTGGGCGAACAGCCACGGATCCTGCCAGTGGGTCTGGCGGTTGCCGGCCTCGTCCTTGTCCGTGAGCACGCTGTAATCGACGTTGACGCCGCCGATCACGGTGGAGCGGGCGCGGGTGGAGGCGGCGTAGTCGGCCACACCGAAGGACATCGCCTCGAGGCGCTTGGAGGAGGTCGCGATCGCCTCGACATTGGCCATGCCGAGCGCGGTCTCAATCAGCACCTCGAAGCCGATCTTCTTCTCGCGCTTCTTGGCCTGCTCGATCTGCGTCGTCAGCACGTCGATGGCGTAGACGTCTGCCGGCACGCCGACCTTGGGGATCAGGATCATGTCGAGGCGCGGGCAGGCCTCCACGATGTCGACGACGTCCCGGTACATGTAGTGGGTGTCGAGACCGTTGATGCGGATCATCATGGTCTTGTTGCCCCAATCCAGGTCGTTCAGGGCCTGGATGATGTTCTTGCGGGCCTGCTCCTTGTCGTCGGGCGCAACCGCGTCTTCGAGGTCGAGGAAGATCACGTCGGCCTTCGAGGCGGCCGACTTCTCCATGAAGGTCGGGTTGGAGCCAGGAACCGCGAGTTCGGAGCGGTGCAGGCGCGGGGTGGCCTGCTGGATCAGGGTGAAGCTCATCGGGAATCCTCCGTTCTGTGAGACCGTCTTGTCGTGCGCGCGGTCACGCTCTGGCGTCGCGTGCCGCACTTGAAGTGCATCGTCGTTTTCCGAAAGCCGGCGGCGACCTTTCGTGACGATGGTTTATCTCGCGCGTCCAGGCCGGCCGTCCAGCCGGGCCCGGAACACGTCGCCGAGATTGTATGCATTATCCAGTCGCGCCGAAGCCGACGGCGATGCAGTTGATCGACAGCAGCAGCGCGGACTTCACCGCCTCGCGTTTGTCCTCGTCGGCTTCGTTGCGGTAGCGGCGCAGCAGCTCGACCTGTTCGCGGCTGACCTGATTGATGGTCGGCAGCCGCCCGCGCAGGCGCTCGCTGAATTGCGGGAAGCGCTGGGCGAGTTCGCTGTCGCCCGACACCCGCAGGACCATTTCCCGCGTCAGCGCGTATTCCGCCTCGATCATCCCGAAGATGCGCGCGCGGATGCTCTCGTCCTCGACGAGGCCGGCATAGTCGCGGGCGATCTCGAGATCGACCATCAGCAGGGTCTTCTCGACCTCGTCGAGGACGAGGCGGAACACCCGGCAATCCCGGAACAGGCGCTTGAGCAGGGCTTCGCCCGCCTCGCCGCGGACGTCGATGAAGCTCTTCAGCCCCGATCCGACGCCGTACCAGCCGGTGATGACGTGCCGGTTCTGCGACCATGCGAACACCCAGGGGATCGCGCGCAGGTCCGAGAGCGACTTGGCGCCGAAGCGCCGGGCCGGGCGCGAACCGATGTTGAGCAGCGAGATCTCGTCGAGCGGGCTCGCCGCCTGGAAGTAGTCCACCAGCCCATCGGCCTGGAGCAGGTTGACGTAGGCCGCGCGCGAGGCGCCCGAGAGCGCTTCCAGCGCATCGTCGAATTCGGCGCGCGAGCCGTTGCTGTTACCCTCCGAAAGCAGGGCGTGCTCGAACACCGAAGCCGCGAGCAGCTCCATCTGGTAGGCCGCCGTGCCGCGGTTGGCGTATTTGAACGAGACGACCTCGCCCTGCTCGGTGATGCGGAAGCGGCCCTGGATCGAGCCAGGCGGCTGAGCGGCGATGCCGCGATGGGTCGGTACGCCGCCGCGGCTCACCGAACCGCCGCGGCCGTGGAAGAAGGCGATCGGCACGCCGAGATGGTTGCCGAGCGTCGTCAGCCGCACCTGCGCCTTGTAGAGTTCCCAGTTCGAGGCGATGAAGCCGCCGTCCTTGTTGGAGTCGGAGTAGCCGATCATCACTTCCTGCACCCCGCCCTGCCAGCGGGTGGAGCGGCGCACCACGGGGATGCCGAGCAGCTCCTTCATGATGGCCGGGGCGGCGCGCAGGTCGTCGATGGTTTCGAACAGCGGCACGATCGGCAGCGGGCAGATCTCGGTCCCCGTCGCGTCGAGGAAGATGCCGGCCTCCTTGGCGAGCAGGTAGGCACCGAGCACGTCGACGGTGGAACGCGTCATCGACAGGATGAAGGCGCCGAAGGCTTCGCGGTCGAGGGTGTCGCGCATCTCGCCGACCAGGGCGAAGGTGGCAAGCGTCTCGCGCGCATCGTCGGGCAGACGGTCGGCGAAATCCTCGAACGAGGTTTCGGGCGTGCGCGGGCGGGCGAGCTCGGTGAGCAACCACTCCTTCCAGGCTGGCGCGTCGAGTTCCGGCGGCTCGCGGTCGCCGTTGCGCAGCTTCCACAGCGCGTGCAGCGTCCGGGTGGTGCGGGTCGAGTTCTCGCGCAGATCGAGCCGCACGGTGGAGAAGCGGAAGATCTCGACCATCCGCCGCACGGGCCGCACGATGTCGGTGGCGAGCGCGCCGCACTTGGCATCGGCCAGCCCCCTCTCCAGGGTCCGCAGGTCATTGATGAGCCCATCGGCGCTCGGATAATCCGGCCCGACCGAGCGGGCGCCCTTGTTGCGGGCGATCGTCGCTTCGAGCTTGCGCAGCACGCAGGAGAGGAACTGGCGATAAGCCTCGCCGGGATTGCGGCTGGCGATCGCCCGCGCGTCGCCGGACTCGGCCAGCATGTGCGCCAGTTCACGGCCGAAGGTCTCCGGCACCGGCAGCGAGCGCTCGGTGATCGACAGCACCCGGCCGAGATGGGTGATGCCGTCGCGGTAGCGGCGCAAGCTCGCCAGCGCGTTGCGCTGAAGCGTCTCGCGGGTCACGCTGGCGGTCACGTAGGGGTTGCCGTCGCGGTCGCCGCCGATCCAGCTTCCGAACTGGAAGAACGGCGGCACCTCGAAGGTCTCGTCGGGATAATACTGCGCGAGGCTCTCCTCCAACGAGAGCAGCATCTCGGGCAGCATCTCGAACAGGGTCTCGTCGAAGAAGTGCAGGCCCCAGGCGACCTCGCGCTCGACGGTGGCCTTCTCCAGATGCAGCTCACCCGTCATCCAGATCAGCTCGATCTGGTCGCGCAGCTCGTTCATCAGGCCGTTGCGCTCGCGCTCGGTCCAGCGCGGCAGTTCCAACTCGCGCAGAACGAGGTAGATGCGGCGCAGCTTCTCCAGCACCGTCACGCGCTTGCCCTCGGTGGGATGCGCGGTGATGGTCGGGCGGATGCGCAGGTCTTTCAGCAGCGCGTGGATCTGCTGCGGGCCGATGCCCCGGGCGGAGGCCTCGGCCAGCACCTTGGCGAAGGAGCCGTTCAGCGCCTCGCGGCCCTGGTCGCGCTCGACATGGCGGCGGCGGCGCATGGCCGCGTTCTGCTCGGCGATCGAGACGAGCTGAAACCAGATGCCCTGCACCTGGAGCGCGCGGGCCAGCATCTCCGGCGTGAAGGACGAGATGTCGGCGCGGCCGTGCAGCACGTCCTCCAGCTCGGGATCGTGGCGGCGGGCCACGTCGAGCAGGGCGTGGAACAAGATCTCGAGGGCGTCCTCGGTGGCCGTGCCGGTGATGACCGGCGGCGCGAAGGTCGTGTCGGTCGCGGCTGACGGCCGGGCGTGCAGCGTCTTGGTCATGGGATCCCCCCTGGCGAGGTTCTTTTCGGAGTTCCGCAGGCTGATGCCTTTGGGCGGGCGGATTGATTCGATCGTCGGGGCGCTTCCTCCCCGCAGGCCGGAATGGAGACCTCGTGCTCGTTTGCCCCAACCCTCACCCTCATCCTGAGGTGCTGGAGCGAAGCGGAAGCCTCGAAGGGTCGTCCAGGAATCGCCCGCG
This sequence comes from Methylobacterium sp. J-043, assembly GCF_022829505.1. NCBI lineage: Bacteria > Pseudomonadati > Pseudomonadota > Alphaproteobacteria > Hyphomicrobiales > Methylobacteriaceae > Methylobacterium > Methylobacterium sp. J-043. The sequence goes on from NZ_JAKSYB010000063.1 coordinate 227,746, forward strand.
ATCTGGAGGACCCTTCGCGGCCGCGTCGCGGCACCTCAGGGTGAGGCGTTGGACAGGAGAAGCGCCGCCGACGGAGAGTGCCTCAGGCCGCGCGGGCGAGCACGTCGGCCACGGTGCTGCCGAAGGAGCCCGGATCGGGCGCCACGGTCAGGCCGTAGGAGCGCATGATCTCGGCCTTCTCCGCAGCGCTGTCGCCGGTGGCCGAAATGATCGCGCCGGCATGCCCCATGCGGCGGCCCTTCGGAGCCGTCAGCCCGGCCACGAAGCCGATCACGGGCTTGGAGAAGTTCTCCTTGATCCAGGCTGAGGCCTCGGCCTCCTGCGGACCGCCGATCTCGCCGATCATCAGCACCGCTTCCGTCTCGGGATCCTGCTCGAACAGCGCGAGATGGTCGAGGAAGGAGGAGCCGTTGATCGGATCGCCGCCGATGCCGACTGAGGTCGAGATGCCGATGCCGAGTTCCTTCATCTGCGCGGCGGCCTCGTAGCCCAGCGTGCCGGAGCGGGAGATCACGCCGACCTTGCCGGGCAGGTAGATGTGGCCGGGCATGATGCCGAGCATCGACTTGCCGGGCGAGATGATGCCCGCGCAGTTCGGGCCCACCACCATCGTGCGCTTCTCCTTGGGATAGCGCCGGAGGTAGCGTTTCACCCGCATCATGTCCTGAGCGGGGATGCCGTCGGTGATCGAGCAGACGAGCTTGAGCCCGGCATCGGCCGCCTCCATGATCGCGTCCGCCGCGAAGGGGGGCGCCACGAAGGTGATCGAAGTGGTGGCGCCGGTCGCCTCCACGGCCTCCTTGACGGTGTTGAACACCGGCACGCCGCAATGGGTCTTGCCGCCCTTGCCCGGCGTGACGCCGCCGACGACGTTGGAGCCGTAGGCGATCATTTCCTTGGCGTGGAAGGTACCCTTGTCGCCCGTGATACCCTGGACGATGATCGGGGTCTTCTCGTCGATGAGAATGCTCATGGCGTGATTCCTCCCCCGTTCGTCAGTGCTTGGCGCCGGGGCAGGCTTCGACAGCCTTGCGCGCGGCTTCCGTAAGGGTGTCGGCGGTGATGAGGTCGAGCCCGCTCTCTGCGAGAATCTTCTTGCCCTCATCGACGTTCGTGCCGGCGAGCCGCACCACCAGCGGCACGTCGATCTTCACCTCGCGCGCGGCCTTCACCACACCTTCCGCGACCCAGTCGCAGCGGTTGATGCCGGCGAAGATGTTGACGAGGATCGCCTTCACGTTGCGGTCCGACAGGACGAGGCGGAAGGCCGTGGCGACGCGGTCGGGCGAAGCACCGCCGCCGACATCGAGGAAGTTCGCCGGCTCACCGCCCGCGTGCTTGATCATGTCCATGGTCGCCATGGCGAGCCCGGCACCGTTGACGATGCAGCCGATCTCGCCCTCGAGGCCGATATAGCTGAGATTGTGCTCGGCGGCCTGGGCCTCGCGCGGGTCGCCCTGGGACGGATCGTGCATGTCCGCGATATTGCGGCGGCGGAACAGGGCGTTGTCGTCGAAGGACATCTTGGCGTCGAGCGCCAGAACCCGGTCGTCCTTGGTGACGACGAGCGGGTTGATCTCCAGCATGGTGCCGTCGCAGTCGCGGAACGCCCGGTAGGCGTTCATGATGGTCTTCACCGCGGCCGAGACCTGCTTGATGTTGAGGCCGAGCTGGAACGCGATCTCGCGGGCCTGGAACTGCTGCAGGCCCACCGCCGGCTCGACCACGACCTGGATCAGCGCCTCGGGCTCCTTGGCGGCGATCTCCTCGATGTCCATGCCGCCGCGCTGAGAGGCGATGACGCGGACGCGCTCGGCCTTCCGGTCCAGCACGTAGCCGAGATAGAGTTCGCGCTCGAACGGATCGGCGGTCTCGATGTAGACGCGCTGCACCGGCTTGCCCTCGGGGCCGGTCTGGAGCGTGACGAGGCGCTTGCCCAGCAGGTCGCGGGCGGCATCGCGCACTTCGTTGTAGGTGCGACAGAGCTTGATCCCGCCCGCTTTGCCGCGGGCGCCGGCATGGATCTGGGCCTTCACCGCCCAGAACGAGCCGCCGAGCTCGGTCGCCGCATAGACCGCCTGATCCGGGCTGAAGGCCACGGCGCCCTTCGGGACGGCGACCCCGAAGCTCGCGAGCAGCTCCTTGGCTTGGTACTCGTGAACGTCCATCGAGACCTCCTTCGCGTTTCCGTCGTTTTTGTTGGGCCGACCTTCGCGGAAAAATTACTTTTCGGGAAGCGGGTCAGCTCTCAATTTTTTCTTTTGTAGTGGTTCAGTTTGCTTGCCCGTCAGAGACTTAGCGGGCTTCTCAACTGCGAATCGTCCGGTGCGGGGACGGAGCATAACAAGGCTCGTCTCATCCGCTTCCGCCTGAGACGACGGATCGTCCGGCGGCCACGCGATCCCGGGAGGATCCTTCGAGGCCGCTTCGCGGCACCTCAGGATGAGGCACAGGGTCGGGCGGAGGATATCTGCATCCGCTCTGTTGAAGCGGAGCCGACGCAATCGCGGGCTTGAGCCCCGTCCGGAAACGTCACGCCCCTGAATCGCCCCGCGCTCACTCGCGAGGATGGCAGGGGCGCGAACGGCTCAGTTCACCTTGGCCTTCACGGTCTCATAGATCCGCTCGTTGAGCGCACCTGCCTCGGCCAGCAGGCCTTCCAGCTCCTTCAGCCGCTCCTCGGCAAAGGCGCGGTCGTCGAGCCCCTTGGCGTTGACGTAGACGTTGAGCGCGGCCGAGCGCAGACCGGCATAGGCCGAGAGAACGGCGACGCCGGCATCGGAGATGACGTTGAGATTGCCCTTCTCGGCGACGATCTCGGCCAGATCGATCACCTCGCGGCAGACGCGGCAGCAGGCGAGCGGCACGTCGGTCGCCGTCTTGAGCGCTTCCTGGATCTTGGCGGCGCGGGCGGCCTTCTCCTCGTCGGTATTCTTCGGCAGCCCGTAGGCGCCCATCACCGCATCGAAGGCTTCCACGTCGTCGGCGATCATGCCGGTAAGCGTGCGGCGCAAGCCTTCCGACTTCTCCAGCACCTGCTTCAGGTCGGCCTCGACCTCGACGTATTTCTTCTTGCCGATGGTGAGGTTGCACACCATCGAGACCAGCGCCGCGCCCATAGCGCCGGAGATCGCGGCGGCCCCGCCGCCGCCGGGGGTGGGAGCCGAGCTGGCGAGCCCGTCGAGGAATGTTTCGATCGTCTCGTTCGCGGCCATGGGTCCCTCCCCTGTCGGTTCTTGTTGATTCATCGAGGCGGCGCCGAAGGCTGGCGCCACCCCAAGTTTTCGTTTTTGCATCGTCTCGAAAGACGGCAACCATCTTTCGGGACGATGCCCTAGGCTATGAAGCCGTCAGGCCATTTCCTTGGCGAGCTTGTAGATCTCCTCGGCGTCGAAGACGCCCTCGCTCGACTCGAACAGCTTGGCGATGCAGGCGCGGTGCAGCTTGAGCTTCAGGCCGCCGATGCCGAGCGCACCGAAGGCGCGCTTCCCGCCGTACTCCTTGCCCTTGTCGGTCGCGTCGATGCCACCGATGCCGAGCGGCGGCTGGGCGTTGTAGTCGGCCACGATCTCGATCGAGGCTTCGTTCTGCCAGGTCGCCTGCGGCAACAATTCGAGGCCGATCGCGCCGGCGGCGAAGACGAGATGGGCGCCTTTCACCGCTTCCGAGCGCGAGGCGTCGTCCGGCGTCTCGGCCGCGGTGACGTTCACCTTGAAGCGCTTGTTCACGGAATCGGCCGCGGCCTGCGCCTTGTCGAGCTTGCGCCCGCACAGCACGACCTCGGCGCCCTCGCCGGCCAGCAGCGCCGCGGAGCGCATGCCGACCGGGCCGGTGCCCGCGAGCACCACGGCTTTCTTGCCCTTCACCGAGCCACCCGCCGCCTTGACGACGAGCGCCACGCCCGCCGCGGCGGTCGTGTTGGAGCCGTTCGAGTCCAGCATGCAGGAGACGCGGAACGGTCCGAAGAAGCGCTTCTTCACCGCCTCGAACACCCGCTCGCCAGCGGCCATGTCGCCGCCGCCGACGAAGATCGCCGTCGACTGCTTCTCTTTACCGCCGCGGGTGTAGATCGTGCCGTCGACATAGGCGCCGACATTCTCGGGCGTGACGTTGCCGTAGCCGGCGATGTGGTCGGCACCGCCGTCGTAGCCGACGACGACGTCGAACACGCTCGGGGCGGCATCGGTGTCGAACTGGAAGAGCAGCTTCTTGGACATGATTCCTCTGGCCGGTTGTTCATGGGCCGCCGTGACGGGTCACGCGGCACGTCCGTAGGGAGGATAAGCCCAGGGCCATCCGGCCCCGATCGTCCTCGCCCCTGAGATGTTTCTCATAGCGCGGCCCCGTTTGGCGCCGCAGCCACTCACGCCTCTACGACGTTCTGCGGCTTGCCCGCGACGTAGGCCTCGACGTTGTCCACGAGCTGGTCGGCGAGGATCTGCATCGCCTCCTTGCTCGCCCAGGCCACGTGGGGCGTGACGATCAGGTTCGGCAGGTCGGCGTCGCACAGGATGTTGCCGTCCTTCGGCGGCTCCTGGGCCACCACGTCGAAGCCGGCGCCGCCGATGGTGCCGTCCTTGAGCGCCTGGAGCAGGGCCGCCTCGTCCACCAGCCCGCCGCGGGCGGTGTTGATGAGGATCGCGGACTTCTTCATCTTCTTGAGCTGCTCGGCCCCGATCATGTTCTTGGTGTCGGGGGTCAGCGGCACGTGCAGCGTGATGACGTCGGACTGGGTCAGGATCGTATCGAGATCCACGAGCCCATCCTGGGGGAACACGTCGAAGGCCAGCACCTTCATGCCGAGGGCTTCCGCCCGCTTGGCGATCGACTTGCCGAGCGCGCCGTAGCCGATGATGCCGAGCGTCGAGCCGGCGATGTCGTAGATCGGGTAATCGAAGTAGCAGAACTGCTTCGACTTGTTCCAATCCCCCCGGCGCACGGAATTCGCGTAGGGGACGATCGCCCGACGCAGGGCGAACATCAGCCCGACCACGTGCTCGGGCACGGTGTTGAAGGCGTAGTTGCGGATGTTGACGACGGTGATGCCCTGCGCCTTGGCAGCAGCCTTGTCGACGACGTCCGTGCCCGTGGCGGCCACCGCGATCAGCTTCAGGTCGGGAAGCTGCTTCAGCGTGTCGGCGCGCATCGGCACCTTGTTGATGAGCGCGATCTCGGCACCCTGAAGGCGCTCGACGATCTCCTCCGGCGTCCAGGTCGACTCGTATTCCTTGTACTCGTGCGGGAAGTTGAATTCGCGCACGGTCGCGTCGAGCGACTCGCGATCGAGGAAGACGACTTTCTTTGTCATTCTGGACCCCTTCCGGATCGACCGGCGGGCGTAACGCCGGCCCCGTTTCCTCACTGTCTCGAAGCGTCTCCCGCGGACGATCCGGCAAGCCGGATCGTCCGCGGGGCGCCTTTCTCTACTTAGCGGAAGCGGCGCCGTTGGAACCGGCGCCGCTCACCAAAATTCAGGCCTTGGCGAGGGGGTTCTCGCGCAGGTAGCTGGAGGCGGCGGCAACACCCGAACCGGGGGTCACGTTCACGCCGTTGTCGATGAGCGACATCTCGGCACCGGCGATCGCGCCGAGCAGCGAGAGTTCGTTCAGGTCACCGACGTGGCCGATGCGGAACACCTTGCCCGCGACCTGGGACAGGCCGGCGCCGAGGGCGAGGTTGTAGCGCACATAGGCGTGCTTGATGATCTTGGCCGCATCCACACCTTCGGGCGCCAGGATGGCGGTGACGGTGTCGGAGTTCCACTCCGGCGACTTGGCGCAGGTCTTTAAGCCCCAGGCCGCGACGGCCTGGCGGGTCGCCTCACCGAGCACGGCGTGGCGGTGGTAGACGTTCTCCAGGCCTTCCTCGAACAGGCAGGCGAGCGCCTCGCGCAGGCCGTAGAGGAGCGGCAGCGGCGGGGTGTAGGGGAAGTAGCCGGTCGGGTTCTGCTTCTTCTGGTCTTCCCAGTCGAAGTAGACGCGGGCGAGCCGGTCGTTGCGGCCGGACTGGCCCTCGGCAGCCTTGAGCGCCTTCTGGCTGACGCAGAGCACGCCGAGGCCGGCGGGCAGCATCAGGCCCTTCTGGGAGCCGGCGATGGCGCAATCGACCTTCCACTCGTCGGCCTTGAAGGGCAGCGAGCCGATGGACGACACGCCGTCCACGAACAGCAGGGCCGGGTGGCCGGCGGCGTCGATCGCCTTGCGCACGGCGCCGATGTTGGAGGTCACGCCGGTCGCGGTCTCGTTATGGACCACCATGACGGCCTTGATCTCATGGTTCTTGTCGGCGCGCAGGGCCTCCTCGATCTTCTCGGGCTTGGCGCCGGTGCCCCACTCCTCTTCCTGGACGATCACGTCCAGGCCGAGGCGCTGGGCCATGTCGATCCAGAGGTGGCTGAACTGGCCAAAGCGGGCGGCCAGCACCTTGTCGCCGCGGGCGAGCGTGTTGGTCAGCGCCGATTCCCAGATGCCCGTGCCGGAGGCTGGGAACAGGAAGATCGTGCCTTCGGTCGAGCCGAACACCTTCTTGGTGTCCTCGAACAGCGGCTTCGTCAGCGACGGGAAATCGACCGAGCGGTGATCCTCGGACTGCACCGACATGGCGCGCATCACCCGGTCCGGGATGTTGGTCGGGCCGGGAACGAACAGGTGGTTGCGTCCCGGACGTCTCGTTGCCGCCATGAGAATTTCCTCCAATTAAGTCGTTCTGGGCAGAGCGGCCCTTCGCGGCCGCGATCCCGCCCGATCCTGATGGCGGGCGCAAGCCCGCCGCGAAACGTCGTTCAGTCCCGCCGCAAGGCCGCGCGCAAAGATGCCTTTCGCCGGCCGGGACCGTACCACTGCGATGTCGGATCGTTGACCGTCCCGGAGCGGCGAAGCGGCCGTCGTGCCGCCCGCGTCGCGGCGCGTGCAGCCGCGCCGGTCGCCTCCAAAGGACAGAACCCTCGATGCGTCAGCCCAGCGCCGCATTCAAGCGCGCTCCTGCTGCGTGTCCAGCGCTCCCATCCGTCGCGGCCATTCCCACACCTCTGCCGGGTGCTGCTGCGCATGCACGAGGCACGCACGGCGGATGACCTTGGCTGCCGTTATGCCTCCCCCGCCGGGGAATGGAAAACGGAAAAAACTGAACTGAAAAACAAAAAGATTTTCGTATGCGCCGGCCGCGGGCGGGGTCTGCGGCGCGCCGTGGGCGGACGCGATGCCCGAAACCGGGAAAGGCCGGCCGGAGCGCGGAAGCGGGGCAGGTTGATGCACCCCGCCGTCATCAAACTGAGATCGGAATGCGATTTGGCTCTCCCGCATCGCGATGCGGTTGTGAGGAGCCGGAGGCGCCCGTGTCCCAAGATCCGGAATCGACCATCCGCGTTCGGACGCTCTTCCTGTCCGATCTGCATCTCGGCACCAAGGGCTGTCAGGCGTCCCTGCTGCTCGACTTCCTGCGCGACGTCGATGCCGACACGATCTACCTCGTCGGCGATATCGTCGACGGTTGGCAGCTCCGCTCGGGCTGGTACTGGCCGCAGGCGCATAACGACGTGGTGCAGAAGCTGCTGCGCAAGGTGCGGAAAGGCGCCCACGTCGTCTACGTGCCGGGCAACCACGACGAGTTCCTGCGCGACTATATCGGCATGACCTTCGGCGGCATCGAGATCGCCGACAGCCGGGTCCACGTCGCGGCCGACGGCAAGCGCTACCTCGTCATCCACGGCGACCAGTTCGACATGGTGGTGCGCCACTCCAAGTGGCTCGCGCATCTGGGCGACTGGGCCTACACCTCGGCGCTCGCGGTCAACACCGTGGTCAACCGGGTGCGCCGCCGCCTCGGCCTCGCCTACTGGTCGCTCTCGGCCTGGGCGAAGCTCAAGGTGAAGAACGCGGTCAACTTCATCGGCCAGTTCGAGACCTTCCTCGCCACGGAAGCCCGGCGCCAGGGCGCGGACGGGGTGATCTGCGGCCACATCCACCACGCGGCCCACCGCGAGGTCGAGGGGCTGACCTACCTCAACACCGGCGATTGGGTGGAATCCTGCACCGGCATCGTCGAGCATTACGACGGCCGCATGGAGGTGCTGCACTACCCGACCCTGCTGCGCGAGCGCCGCGCCGCGGAGAGCTTCGAGCCCGAGATCCGACGCGCCGTCGCCTGACCTTTCCCCCACACACGAGACCCGCATGAGGCTGCTGCTCGCCACCGATGCGTGGCACCCGCAGGTCAACGGCGTGGTGCGCTCCGTGGAGCGCATGGCCGAGGCCGCCGCCGGCCTTGGCGTCGAGGCGCTGATGCTGACGCCGGCCGACTTCCCCTCCCTGCCGATGCCGGGCTACCGCGAGATCCGGCTCTCGCTGATCACTCGCGGCCGGGTGCTGTCGCGCTGGGAGCGGCTCGCGCCGACCCATGTGCACATCGCCACCGAAGGGCCGATCGGCCATGCGGTGCGCGCCGCCTGCCTGTCACGGGGGCAGGCTTTCACCACGAGCTACCACACCCGCTTTCCCGAATACCTCGCCGCCCGCGCCCCCGTGCCGGAGGCCTGGAGCTATGCGTGGCTGCGCCGCTTCCACGCCGCGGCGAGCGGCACCATGGTCAGCACGCCCTCCCTCGAACGGGAGTTGGCCGGGCGCGGCTTCACCCACCTGATGCGCTGGACCCGCGGCGTCGATACCGACCTTTTTCGCCCCCGCGATGAAGAGACCGAAGCCGGCCCGTTGCGCGATCTGCCGCGGCCGATCTTCCTCTCGGTCGGCCGGCTCGCGGTCGAGAAGAACCTCGCCGCCTTCCTCAGCCTCGACCTGCCGGGCTCAAAGGTCGTGGTCGGCGACGGGCCGGATCGGGCGCGGCTCGAGGCGCTGGCGCCGGACGCGCATTTCCTCGGTGCGCTCACCGGCGAGGCGCTGGCGCGGGTCTATGCCAGCGCCGACGCCTTCGTGTTTCCGAGCCTGACCGACACCTTCGGCATCGTCCTGCTCGAAGCGCTCGCCTCGGGCCTGCCGGTGGCGGCCTATCCGGTGACCGGCCCCCTTGACGTGATCGGCGGCACCGGCGCGGGCGCCCTCGACGCGGACTTGCGCACGGCAGCACTCGCCGCGCTCGCGATCCCGCGGGCGCGCTGCCGCGCGGAGGCGATGCGCTATACCTGGGCCGAGAGCGCCCGCCAGTTCTACGACAACATTGCGACCGCCCACGCGCCCGGATCGGCTCGGCGTTCCGCCCGCCATCCGAGCAGCGCCCCGCTGCCGCGCCCCGGCTGAACGACGCCGACCTTCCGGCGGGACCAATCGGATGCCGCCGGATACTTTTTCAGTGTGGTCCCCCTTGTCCGCCGGGTTTTGACCCGGCCCAGGATGACGGGTGGGCGTGAGAATGCGAGGGTCCGCGCCATGGCCCCTCGACCGAAATCCGTCAAAGCCCCGCGCCCGTTCGATCCGGCACTTGCCGCGACCTATCCGGCGGTGATCGGCTGCGACGAGGTCGGGCGTGGGGCTCTGTGCGGTCCGGTGATGGTGGCGGCCGTCTGGTTCGACCCCGTCGCCTTTCCGCCGGAGATCCTGGCCCGGCTCGACGACAGCAAGCGCCTGGACCGTGCCGCGCGCGAGGCGCTGACCCCGCTGATCCGGGCGCATGCGCGGGTTTCGCTCGCGGCGGGCTCGCGGGCGCTGGTGGACCGGGTGAACGTGCGCGGCGCGACCCTCGACGCCATGCGCCGGGCGGTCCTGAACCTCGGGCTCGATGCGACCGTGCTGGTGGACGGGCGCGATCCGGTTCCCGGCCTGACGCAGGGCTGCCGCGCGGTGATCGGCGGAGACCGCCTCGTGCCGCAGATCGCCGCCGCCTCCATCGTCGCCAAAACCGTTCGCGACGAGATCATGCGTCGTCTGGCCTCGCGCCACCCGGCCTATGCCTGGGAGCGCAATGCCGGCTACGGCACCGCCGCCCACCTTGCCGGCCTCACCGCGCAGGGTCGCAGCCCGCACCACCGGGTGAGCTTTACGGGGCGGTTCGAGACCGCGCGTGCCCTCTCGGACGCGTGACGTGGTTGGATCGCTGCGTGTCCCGTTGAGCCCCCCTCTCCCCGCACGCGGGGAGAGGCCCATGGCCACCCCGTCTTGCCCATGGGAAGCGGAGGCGCAGCCGCAGCGGCGGTGAGGGGGTGGCTCAGGATCAGCCTGTTCCGGCCAAGCCCCCTCACCCTCGGCTGCCGCCTCGCTTTGCCGACGACGAGGTCGGCAAAGCCCTCTCCCCGCAGGCGGAGCGAGGGGATGCGCTCTCCCTCCCCCGAGCCTCCTCAAAACAAAGCGAGCTGATCCCCTGCCCTCTCCGGCCGGCGAAACAGCTCCGTCGTTTGGCGCACCGGTTCTTCCGCATAGCCGAGGCGGCGCTTGGCCAGGGCGAAGCGGCGGCGGATCAGGTCGGCATAGGGGCCCTGCCCGATCATGCGGGTGCCGAAGGCGGCGTCGTAGGCCTTGCCGCCGCGGGCCCCGCTCAGCAGGGAGAAGACGTGCGCCTTGCGCCCCGGATAATGCTCCGAGAACCAATCGCCGACCAGTTCGTCGAGTTCGTGCGGCAGGCGCAGCAGCACGTAGTTGGCCTCCCGCGCGCCCGCCGTCCGGGCCGCTTCGAGGATCGCCTCGATCTCGTGATCGTTGAGCGAGGGGATGACGGGTGCGGCGATCGCCATCACCGGCACACCCGCCTCACTCAGGCTCCGGATCGCCTCCAGGCGCTTGCGCGGATGCGGCGCGCGCGGCTCCATGCGGCGGGCGAGATCCGGATCGAGGGTGGTCACGGAGATCGCCACCTTCACGAGATCCTGCGCCGCCATCTCGGCGAGGAGATCGCGGTCGCGCAGGATCAGGTTCGACTTCGTGACGATGCCGACGGGATGGCGGAACCGGGCCAGCACCTCCAGCACGGCGCGGGTGATGCCGTGCGTGCGCTCGATCGGCTGGTAGGGGTCGGTCGCGGTGCCGAGCGCGATGGTCCGCGGCCGGTAGCCCGGCGCCGACAGCTCGCGCTCCAGCAGGGCGGCCGCATCGGGTTTCGAAAACAGCCGCGTCTCGAAATCGAGACCCGGCGAGAGCCCGACATAGCCGTGGTTCGGCCGGGCGAAGCAGTAGACGCAGCCGTGCTCGCAGCCGCGATACGGATTGATCGACCGGTCGAACGAGATGTCCGGCGAGGCGTTGCGGGTGATGATGTGGCGGGCGCGTTCCGGCGTCACCTCCGTACGCCGGACACGTTCCGCCTCCCCCGGCCAGCCATCGTCGAAGGTCTCGTGCCGGGTCGCCTCGAAGCGCCCCTCCGGGTTGGCGGTCGCCCCGCGACCGCGCCGTGCCTCCGGCGCGACCGGGGAACCGCCGTGTGAGAAGCCGGTCGGCTTTCCCCGAAGCGGCGTCTGTCCGTCACCCACCCCGAACCCCACCGTCATGCCATGCTCGCGTTCTTCATAAGAACATAGCGCGAACATGAAAAGCGGGGATGCACAAGTTTCATGCAGGTGAGGGCTTTGTCCGTCCTCCGGGGCCGTCGAAGGCGAGGGCAGCGCAACGAGTGCTTTGCGAAGGCGGAAAATCGGGTATTCGCCCCCCATGATCTCCGGCCTCATCCACGTGGCGCGATCCGCCGACCCTGCCGCGATCGAGTGCCTCGCCGACACGCTGAGCGCACTCGTCGCGGGCGTGGCGGCCGGGCTCGTGGGCGACGCGGTGATCGTGACGGCGGAGGCCTGCCCCGCGCTTGAGACGGTGGCCGAAGGCAGCGGCGCGACCTTGGTTGTGCGCCCGCCCGGCGCCAACCCGTGGAGCGCGGGCGCGCGGGCGGCGCGGCGCGAGTGGCTGCTGTGCCTGGAGCCGGGCGACATCCCGGCGGAGGGCTGGATCCGCAGCCTCGACCGCTTCGTCGGCACGGCGCGGCCGGACATGGCGCTCGGCCGGATGCGACGGGCATACGGTGCTCTACCGGCTCGGATCGCCGCACGAGGAGAGAGCGTGGTCGGCGCGCGCGGACCGCGGGCGGGCGATGTGGTGCGGCGGGAGCGGGTGCTGGCGGGCCTGCCGTTCTCGCCCCGCCTCAAGGTGCGGATGCTGACCGCCCGGCTCGACCGCGCCTGAGCCCGCGACCGGCCACGCCTCGGCGAGCACGTCAGCTCACCCGGAACCAGGTCGGGGCCGAGCGCAGCAATACCACCAGCGCGGTCGCCACCAGGGCGGCCCCCAGGGTGATCTCGGCCGAATGCGCGTAGCCGGACCGTTCCAGGACGGTGGCGGCCGAGGCGATGGTGAGGCCGATACCGGCCGGAGCGAGGCAGCTGGGCAAGGCGTTCATGCGCCGACCCTAGACGCGATCGCTTGCGCGAGCGTTACGCCGGGCCGCCCTGATTCTTCAGCACTCCGTGAGGATGGGTCGATGCTACAAGGAAGCGGGTGCCGGAACGCGAAAAAGCCGCTCCGATGCCGGAACGGCCTTGCCGCATCGCTTCCCAGGGAAGCGGACGCTTGGTGTCTCGCCCCCGGCTGCACCGACACGCCCCGAAGGCGGTCAGGGTCCGGGATTTGGGCGAGACCGGCTTACTTGATCTCTCTTACTTGATCTTGGCTTCCTTGAACTCGACGTGCTTGCGCGCGACCGGGTCATACTTCTTCATGACCATCTTCTCGGTCTGCGTGCGGGAGTTCTTCTTCGTGACGTAGAAGTAGCCCGTGTCGGCGGTCGAGACGAGGCGGATCTTGACGGTAACGGCCTTGGCCATGGCGTGGCGCTCCTAAAGCGGGTCGAGGGGCGATTCGCTGGTGGCGGCGCCAGCGCGGGCGAAACGCAAAAGGCCGGGAAGCCCCGGCCGAATTCCGGCGCGGTCAATGCCCGATGGGGGGCGTTTCGTCAAGCCGGACTGTGCCCGCGCAGGCGGGCGCCAGCGATTGGGGCCGGCCGAAACCCAGGGTGATCGCTCTGAAGCGATGGCCTTGTCACCGCGGCGGGTAGGTGTGCCCCTCGGCCGGGAAGCGGCCCGCCTGCACCTCGTCGGCATAGGCGCGCACCGCCTCCTCGATATGAGCGCGCAGCGAGCCGTAGCTCTTGACGAAGCGCGGCACCCGGTCGCTCAGGCCGAGCATGTCCTCGAGCACGAGGATCTGCCCGTCGCAGGCCGCGGTAGCGCCGATGCCGATGGTCGCCGCGCGGATCGTCGGGTCGGTGGCGATGGCCCGCGCCACCGGCTCGACGATGCCTTCGAACACGATGGCGAAGGCGCCCGCATCGCTGATCGCGCGGGCATCGGCCCGCAGGCGGTCCTCGTCGCCGGCCCCGTGCCCCTGCACCTTGAAGCCGCCCATGGTGTTCACCGATTGGGGGGTGAGGCCGATATGCCCCATCACCGGCACGCCGCGCTCGGTCAGGAAGGCGACCGTCTCGGCAAAGCGCGCGCCGCCCTCCAGCTTGATCGCCCCGGCGCCCGTTTCCTTGAGGACGCGGGCGGCGTTGAGGAAAGCCTGCTCGCGGCTCGCCTCGTAAGAGCCGAACGGCATGTCGACCACGACGAGGGCGCGGGAGGTGCCGCGCATCACGGCCTGGGCCTGGAGAATCATCATCTCCAGGGTCACGGGCAGGGTCGATTCCATGCCGTGCATGACCATGCCGAGGGAATCACCCACCAGCACGAAGTCGCAATAGGCATCGACGATGCCCGCCGTGTGCGCGTGATAGGCGGTGAGCGCGATGATCTTGCGCCCCTCGGCCTTGCGCTTGATCAGATCGACCGCCTGGAGACGGCGCGTTTGAACGACCTGCGACATGGCTCGTGATCCGGAGTCTGGCGTTCCCGGGGGCGCCCATCGGATCGGGCGCGGCGTGCGGAACGCCTCTATAAGCCCGTTCGCGCCGCCCCGCAGGGGGCCTGTGGGCCGGTTCCGGTGGATCGGACGCGAAGTGTCACGACGAGAAGGTTCACCCGGAGGGGCCTGCCTTCTCCTGCGGCGTTCCGGCTCCTTCACGCAACGACCGCCGAAAGCGGCGGCCGGCAATCAACGTGAAATGCGCTTCGGTCGTCCCGCTCGCCCTTTTCCGGGCGTTTCCTCCCTAGACTTCGGACCGCCTCCGGGTCCGCCGTTTTTCCGCCACATCCCAGCCGGTGTCAATGGCGTAGCCTGAAGATCGAGGCGATTGAGATTGCTCGAAATTTAGACTCTTGAGCACACCTGGCCGAATCATGGCAGAAACGTGTCAGAGCGCTTTTTCGAGGAGCTGGTCGATCCATTCGGGTTGAGTCTCGCCGACCGAGCGGGCAACCTCAGTGCCGCCCTTGTAGACGATGAGCGTGCTCTGCATCTGCGCTCCGAACCGGCGCACGAGTTCGCGCTGCGTGTCGAAGTCGATCGTGAAGACCGCGAGCGTCTTGAAGCGCGGGTCGGCGGAGAGCGCGGCCAGGATCGGCTTCTGTGCGCGGCAGATCGGGCACCACGGCGCCGAGATCTGCACGAGGATCGGCCGCCCCGCCGCCTGCGCCGCCTCGAAGGCTTTCTGGTCGTAGGCAGCAGATTCGGCGGCTTGTCCGGCACAGGTCCAGCCGCCGGCCAGGACGGCCGCCGCGAGGATGAGAACGTTCCGGCGGCTCCTCATCGGTGTCCTCACGGCCTCTTCGCTCAAAGGCTCAGCGCTGGGGGGCACGCGCGCTGTCCACGCGCATCCAGGCCGGATCGGGCTTGGCGACGGCGGTGTCGTGATCGTCCTGCCAGCCCTCGACGCCGGGGGGGAACCAGTGGACGCGGCTATAGCCGGCCGCGACCAGCCGCTTGCCGGCGTTCCAGCTGCCCCAGCATTCCGGCCGGCAGAAGGTCACGACGGGCTTGGCCTTGTCCCCGCCCGTCAGCTCGGCGACGCGCTTGAGGAAGGCTTCCTCCTTCTCGGGTGCGAGCGGGGCGCCGCCCGCGCCCGGCATCCAGACCGCGCCGGGGAGCGAGCGGTGGGTCGGCAGCCAGGGCCGGTCGGCGGGCAGGCCCTCGGGCCGGCGGTCGGCCAGCACCACGTCGATGAGGACCGGCCCTTCCGCCAGCAGGCCCTCAAGCCCCTTCAGATCGATGACCGTCGCGCCCTTGAGGGTCGCCGGGGTGTAGCCCTTCGGCGGCCCGGTATAGAGCCCGTCCGGCTCCGGCACATTGACCGGCGAGTCGGCAGGGCCGGCCGCGCCGAGCATCAGGCCAAGGGCAGCCAACGCCGCGGTTCTGGCGATCACCCGCATGCTCTTCCCCATCGGCGTCAGTTGCTCGCGGACGGAACGGGGAAGGTCTGCGCCCAGCGCCCTTCCTGGTTGTCCGAGGCCGTGACCTTGAACGACCCCTGCCCTTCCGGCTTGAAGGCGAAGTTGATGACCGGGTTCGAGGCGATGGAGATGTCGCCGTCGAGGTGGAACACGAGCGTGTCGCCGTAGGTCACGTCGAGCGCCTGGATGTAGCGGGCCGGGGTGTAGTCGCGGGTGAGCTGGTTCATCTGCATCCCGGAGAAGTTCGGATGGCGCACCATCAGCGTCGCCTCGGCCGGCTTGCCGGGCTGGACGTCGCCGACGAACTTCATGCGCATCTCGCCCATGCCCTTCATCGCCTCCTCGTCGCTCATGCCCATCGGCGCCGAGCAGCCGCCGGAGGCCTTGACGAACTTGGCCGATTCAAGGAGCCGCCCGTCCTTGGTCTCCACCACGGCGTGGACGTTGGTGTAGTTGTTCACCCGCACCCGCATCTTGATCTCGCCCGGGTCGGCGGCCGGGCCGAAGGTGAAGTGCGCCGCGTAGGGCGACGGGTTGTCGTCGATGATGAAGTAGAGGCCCTTCACGCTGTCCTTGTTGGCGAGCGTCAGGCCGATCGGCACCAGGGCGGCGTCGAGGGCACGGGCGGGCGCGTCGATCTTCACGGCGCTGTCGCTGGCCTCGACCTTCCGGTCACCGAAGATCGACGCCTTGATCTCGGTCCAGCGGGCGGCGCGTTCCTCGTCGGTATCGGTGGCGCCGGCCAGCGCCGGGGCGGGCGCGAGCGCCGCCGCGGAGAAGGTCAGGCCGAGGGCGAACATCAGGCGTTTCATGGCGCGTTTCCTTCCTAAAAGTCCCCCGAAGCGGGCGGCGGTCATTCCCATTCGAGTTCTTGGTAGGCCTGGGTGACGTTGCGGCCGTTATAGGTGTCGAACAGCGCCCAGTTGTCCTTTTCCCCCAGCGCGACGGTCTGCACCGCGGCCTCGATCGGCACGCCGGAGGCCACCGCCTTGCGAGTCTCGTCGCGCAGTGCCGAGAGATAACGCGCGAGATCGGCCATCGCCGGCGCGAACGCGACCCGCGTCGGGCCGTGGCCCGGCACGGCGTCGGCGGCGCCCACCGCCTTCAGCCGCTCGATCTCCTTGAACCAGCCGAGCAGGCTGCCGTCGAGCGAGGGGATACGGCCGACGAACAGCAGGTCGGCGGGGAACAGTAGCCCGCTGCCGGTGTCGAGCATCGACAGGTCGCAACTCGTATGCGCAGCACCGTGGGCGGTGAGCCGGAACGTGCGGTCTCCGAGATCGATCTCGGCGTGATCCTTCACCTCCATCGTCGGGTAGACCACCTCGCCCGCCGCCGCCTCTCCGAGGATCTCGACGAGCCGCTGGCGGTAGAACGCGCCCCGGGCATCGAGCGCACCACGCAAGCCCGCATGGCCGACGAAGGTGGGGTTGTCGCCGCGGAAGGCGGCAGCGCCGAAGACATGGTCGGGATGCACGTGGGTGAGCATCACGTAGCGGATCGGCTTGTCGGTGCGCCGGGCGATTTCTTCGCGCAACCAACGTCCATCGGCGAGGCTGCCGCCGGATTCGGTGACGAGCACCCCGTCGCGCCCGATGATGAAGCCGACATTGGCGATCCCATCAGCGTTCGCCGGTGTCGCCTCTGCATCGGGCCCGCGCCGGATGAAGGTGCCGGGTGCGACCTCCTCCATCGACAGGGCATCGACGGCAAAGCCCGCCCGCGGCAGGCAGCACAGGCAGAACCCGCCGAACAAGGCCGCGCGGCGTGTGACGGGGGCGCTCACCACCCGTCTCCGCCGGACTCGTGACCCTGGCACGTCCGTGCCGCCATCTGCCGCTTCCTCCCGCTGATTTTGTCGATATAGTGCAAACCATCTAGTAGGTAGATTTTTGCGCCGTCAAGTGCCACCATCGCGAAACGAAGGGGTCCATCGCGGGCACGTGATCGGCCCGATACGAACGGACGGACGATGAGAGACACGCGCGCATCGCTCCTCAGCGAGGCCGAGATCCTGGTGCGCGGCCGGGGCTATTCCGGCTTCAGCTACGCCGACCTCGCCGAGGCGGTCGGCATCCGCAAGGCGAGCATCCACCACCATTTCCGCACCAAGGAAGCGCTCGCCCAGGCGCTGATCGAGGCCTACGACGCGCGCTACGACGCGGCGCTCGACGAGATTTCGGGCGCGACCAGCGACGGGGTCGCCCGGATCGAGGCCTATGGCCGGCTCTATCTCGGTGGGGTCGAGCAGGGGCTCGGCTGCCTGTGCGCGGCGCTCGCCGTCGAGTTGGAGACGCTGCCCGAGGCCCTACGCCGCGCCATCACCGCCTTCTTCGAGAAGCACATCGCCTGGCTCGCCGGCGTGATCGAGGAGGGCCAGATCTCCGGCAGCGTCCGCGCCGGCCTCGACCCGCAGGCCCATGCCCGGATGATCGTGGCGACGCTGGAGGGTTCTTTGCTGCTGGAGCGGTTCCTCGCCGGCCCGGAGGGGTTCGGGCGGACGCTGGCGGCGCTCAGCGAGGGGCTGCGGCCGGCCCGTTCGAACGGCGGAGCCTGACAAGAGGCTGCGTTGCAACGGCGCGGCCTTTCATGGACGCCCGTTGATACAATATGACAGGCCATACCCTTCACAGCCCCCTCTGCCCAGGTTTGCCATGTCCGACGCCTCCCCCCTCGCTGCATCCCAAAAGATCCCGGTGACGGTGCTCACCGGCTATCTCGGCGCTGGCAAGACGACGCTGCTCAACCGCATCCTCACCGAACAGCACGGCAAGCGCTACGCCGTGATCGTCAACGAGTTTGGCGAGATCGGCATCGACAACGACCTCGTGGTCGGCGCCGACGAGGAAGTGTTCGAGATGAACAACGGCTGCGTCTGCTGCACCGTGCGCGGCGATCTGATCCGCATCATGGACGGGCTGGTGAAGCGCCGCGGCAAGTTCGACGCGATCATCGTCGAGACCACCGGGCTCGCCGACCCGGCCCCCGTGGCCCAGACCTTCTTCGTCGATCAGGATGTCGGCGAGGCCGCCCGGCTCGACGCGGTGGTGACGGTGGCCGACGCCAAGTGGCTCACCGACCGGCTCACCGACGCGCCCGAGGCGAAGAACCAGATCGCGTTTGCCGATGTGATCCTGCTCAACAAGTCCGATCTCGTCTCGGGCCAGGATCTCGACCGGGTCGAGGGCCAGATCCGCGCGATCAACCCCTGGGCCAAGATCCACCGCACCGAGCGCTGCGCGATCCCGCTCGATCAGGTGCTCGACCGCAACGCCTTCGACCTCGCGCGCATCCTCGACGTGGAGCCCGACTTCCTGGAGGAGGGCCACCACCATCACCACGACGAGCAGATGCAGTCGGTCTCGGCCAAGATCGACGGCCCGGTCGATCCGGAGAAGTTCATGCCCTGGATCTCGAACCTGACCCAGGTTCAGGGGCCGGACATCCTGCGCTGCAAGGGCATCGTCGCCTTTCCCGACGAGCCGAAGCGCTTCGTCTTCCAGGGCGTGCACATGATCCTCGACGGCGACGTCCAGGGCGATTGGGGCGCCGACGAGCCGCGCGTCTCCCGCGTCGTGTTCATCGGCCGCAACCTCGATCCGGAGGCGATCCGCGAAGGCTTCTTCGCCTGTAAGGTCTGATACGGTTTCCGCTTGATCCAAGCGGGGACCGGATCAGCAAGCCCGCGCGGCGCCTGAGCGAAGCCCAAATCCGCTATCCCGAAGGGATCAAACGGATTTGGTATGAGGCAACGCGCTGCCGATCGGGAAACGCGCATGAAAAAGGGCCGCCCTCGCGGGCGGCCCCTTCGTTTTCGTCGATCGCACCGCCGGTCGGCCGACCGGGGACTTTCGATCAGAGGGTGGTGTTCGGCGTCAGAGGTTGAGCAACACGCTCGCAGAGCCGACCGCGGTGGTCACGAGGCCAACCGCGAGAGCACCGATCATCCCGTAAGAAAACGCCTGCATCATCCGCATCTGTCGAAAATCCTCCATTCGTATCCAATCGAAGCGCCTGTCGCCGATCCCGCTGCCGGTTCGGCGGAGACGAAGCGCGTTCAAACAAGGGTTGAGAGATCAGGCCCTACCCGGCTGGATCGGGCCGAAGACTCAGCAGCGGTTGCCGCCCGCGGTCTGGCCGTACTGCTTGACCGGAAAGTTCTGCTGGTTGGCGTTGCCTTCCGCGGCCGAGTTCATCGGGCAGGCGGCGTAGCGCGGGCCGTCATGGACGCCGAGGGAGTCGGTCCAGCCGGACGTCATCGGGATCGGGCGGGCATAGCTTTCGCTGAAGGCCAGGGCGGACGTGACCGGTGCGACACCCAGGACGATAGCGGCGACGGCGGCGGCAATACGGGTCTTCATCAATCTCTCCGATGATCTGCTTCAGGATAGTCCGGCGATCCGAACTTCTTTTTTCTTCGCTAAACTGGATATGGGGAGCGTTTGTCCGCCCTGACGTGCCGTGGCGCACGTGGTGAGCCGGCAAGGCGCTGGGCCGGTCTTTCGGCGCCGTCCCGGCAAAGTCGAGGCCGGTCCCATCCGGCCGAAAGTCCGCCGCCGGGTCGATCCTATTCGGGTCGCAGAATCGTTCCGACGGATAACGTCGGCGCATCGTCCGTCACGATGCGCCCGCGACGATCGCGTGATCATCTGGCGCGTCGCCTCGAACTTGTTGTTCCGGACGCGGTGGAGGCACCCCGGCCGGGCATCTCGCGCGGGGCGCGGCGAATGAATCCGTACCCAGGCGGAACGGCCACCTCAGGTTTGCTAGCAGCGATGTTCCGCACCCTGACAGAGCGGAAGATGCCCCGCAGCCCGGTGCTGTTGGTTAAAACGCAACCTTTCGGTGGTTCGATCCGTCCGGTTGAGGGGTCCGCAATCCCGCCGGGTGCCGCGTCGCGGGGCTCTGGCGGGTGGCGTGCGCGGGGCCCCGCGAGAGTTCGAGTTCGCCGATGTCCTCCATGACAGCCGCGCCGACCGGTGCGACGGCCGCCGCGTCGGCTTGGGCTGCTGGCTCGCCACCATGGGCCGCGGGCTCGTCACCATGGGCCGCGGGCGCCTGGGGCCGCGTCCCCGCCCTCCGCGCGGTCCAGGGCTTGGCGAGCGGCCTCCACGCGGCGTTCATCTTCTTTGCCTGCTTCGCCTTCTCGGATGCCTCGCCCTACGACCTCGTGGCGATTCCGACGATCGTGCTGTGGCTGGCGCTCGGCATCCGCCTGCACAGGGGGGCGCTGCCCCTCGTGCTCCTGCTCCTCGCCTACCTCACGGCGATGGGGATCGCGCTCCTGCCCTATCTCAACGAGCCGCTCTCGGTGACGTGGACGGTGCAGCTGTTCTACCTCGCGGCCACCTGCATCTTCTTCGCGATGCTCTACGCCGACGACACGCAGGCGCGCATCGAGGTCGCGCTCAAGGCCTATACCGCCAGCTGCGTGCTCTCGGCGGGTCTCGGCATCGTCGGCTACCTGCAACTGCTCGGCATCGAGGATCTGTTCTACAAATACGGCCGCGCCTCGGGCACCTTCCAGGACCCGAACGTGTTCGGCTCCTTCCTCACGCTCGGCGCGCTCTACCTGATCCACCGCCTCCTCTCCGGCGCGACCCGCTGGCCGATCCTGTCGCTGCTCAGCCTCGTCGTCGTGATGGCGGGCATCTTCCTGTCCTTCTCGCGCGGCTCCTGGGGCGGGACGGTGGTGGCGGTCGCCGTCATGGTCGTGGCGCTCTACGCGACGAGCCGCTCGCGGGCCCTGCGGCGGCGGATCGTGACCCTCGGCCTCGTCACCGTCGGCTTCGGCGCGGTCGCGCTGGCGGGGCTGCTCTCGATCGACAGCGTCGCCCAGACCTTCCAGACCCGCGCCGCGGTCACGCAGGACTACGACGAGGGCGAGACCGGCCGCTTCGGCAACCAGATCCGCGGCATGGGGATGCTGCTGGAGGAGCCGCTCGGCCTCGGCCCCCTGCGCTGGCGCCAGATCTTCAACTTGGAGCCGCACAATTCCTACATCGGCAGCTTCGCCAACGGCGGCTGGATCGCGGGCGCCGCCTTCATCGCCCTCGTGGCGGCGACCTCCTTCGTCGGCGTCCGGCTGATGCTGCGCCCCTCGCCCTACCGGGCCTACGCGCAGATCGTGTTCCCCGCGCTGCTGATGTTCTTTCTCCAGGCGATGCAGATCGACGTGGAGAAATGGCGCCACGTCTACATGATGCTGGGGATGGTCTGGGCGCTGGAGGCGGCCCGCCTGCGCGCCGTCCGTGCGCCCTTGACCCTCCCCCTCCCGCGGCGCATCGGAGACCATCCGAGCGTTGCAGCACCGCCCGGGACAGGCGGAGCGCACCGAAATTGGATCGGAGGCAGGGGCGAGGTGTCCGGAACGACGGTGAGGCCGTGACCACGGGAGCGGCAAGCGAGGCCGAGCGCCTCGCGGCCCTGCACGCGTTGCGCATTCTGGATAGCGATCCGGAGGCGCAGTTCGATGCCGTGTGCCGGACGGCGCAGCGCCTGTTCGGCGTCGCGGCGGCCTATATCTCCCTGGTCGATGCCGAGCGGCAATGGCTCAAGGCCTGCGCCGGCACCATGCCGACGCAGACGCCGCGAAAGGACTCCTTCTGCGACCAGACGATCGAGCAGGATGCGATGCTCGTCGTTCCCGATGCCCGCCGCGACCCACGCTTTTCCGGGCTCGGGATCGTCACCGGCCCGCCCCACATCGTGTTCTATGCCGGCGCCCCGCTGATCCTGCGGCCGGGCGTGCGGCTCGGCTCCCTCTGCCTCGTCGATCCGCAGCCGCGGGACTTCACCCCGGACGACGCGGCGGCCCTGCGCGACCTCGCCGAGATCGTGATGGCGCAGATGCGGCTGCGGCGCGACAACCTCGCCTTCGCCAGCGAGAAGGCCTTGCGGCAGATCCACGAGAGCACCATCCGCGCCCAGGGCGTGGAGATCGAGCGGCGGGCGAGCGCCAACTCGCTTCTCACCATGGCCGAGCAGATCGCCCAGGTCGGCCATTGGCGCATCAATTTCGCCAGCGGCCAGCCGATCTACTCGGAGAGCCTGCTGCGCATCGCCGGGCTCGATCCGGCGGCCAAGCATCCCGGCCTCGCCCGGCTGTGCCATCACGCGGACCGGGAGCGCGTCGAGGCCGCCCTCGCCGCGGCGATCGCCGGAGGGCGCGACTTCGAGTTCGAGACGCGGTTCGCGCGGCCCGACGGAACGGTCCGCGACGTGTTGGTGCGCGGCACCGGCAAGACCGACGAGGCGGGCCGTACGATCGGACTGTTCGGCATCCTCATGGACGTGACCGACCGGCTGCGGATCCAGGCCGAGATGCGCCGCAGCGAGATGCGCTACCGCAGCCTGGCCGACGCCCTGCCGCTGCTCGTCTGGACCATCGATCCGGACAGCGGCGAGGCGACCTACGTCAATGCGCGCTTCGAGGATTACTACGGCCCGATCGGCGCCTCGCGGGTGCAGCGGCTCGCCCGCAACCATCCCGACGACGCGCCCGCCATGGAGGCGGCATGGCAGGCGGCTCAGGCCAGCGGCCGGGGCTATGACGGCCAGTGGCGCCTGAGGGCGCGGGACGGTTCCTACCGCTGGCACAAGCTGTCGATCACCCCGATCCGCAGCGCGGGCGACCCGGCCGGGATCACCGAGTGGATCGGCACCGCGCTCGACATCGACGAGATCGTCTCCGCGCGGCTGTCCGTGGAGGATACGAGCCGCCTGCTCGGCATCGCCCTGGAGGGTGCGGAGGCCGGCACCTTCGACTGGAACCTGCGCACCGGCATCACGGTGCTGTCGCCGGAAAGCGTGCGCCTCTACGGCCTGCCCGAGACCGGTGAACCGCGCGCCCTGTCGCCGACGGAATGGACCGCGACCATCCACCCCGACGACGTCGTCGAGGCGTGGAACCGGATCCATCACGCCGTCGATTCCCGGTCCCGCTTCACCGCGGAATACCGGGTGGGCGAGCGCTGGCTCTACACCTCCGGCCGCACCCTCTACGAAGGCGACGGCCGCCCCTACCGGATGCTCGGGCTGCATCTCGACATCACCGAGCGCAAGGCCGCCGAGGCGGCCCTGCGCGCCGCCACCGCCGAGGCCCGCGCCGCCACGGTGGAGGCCGAGCGGGCGAGTGCGGCCAAGAGCGAGTTCCTCGCGGCCATGAGCCACGAGATCCGCACGCCGCTGAACGGGATCCTCGGCTATGCCGACCTGCTCCTCGACCGAACCGACCACGATCCGGAGGATCAGCGCCGCCTGGAACTGATCCGCGTCTCGGGCGAGTCCCTGCTCACCGTCGTGAACGACGTTCTCGACGTCTCCAAGATCGAGGCCGGCCAACTCGAACTCGACCCGCTTCCCTTCGCGCTGGGCAAGCTGATCGAGGACACGGTCGCGATCGTGCGCGGCACCGCCCTCAAGAGCGCGCTGACCGTCGAGGCGCGGATCGATCCGGACCTGCCCGCGAGCGTGGTCGGCGACGCGAACCGCCTGCGGCAGGTGCTGTTCAACCTGCTCAACAACGCGGTCAAGTTCACGCCGGCCGGCTCGGTCGTCCTCACGGCCCGCTACGAGGGCTCCGTCCCGGGCACCGACGGCGATCCCGCGGAAGCGCTGCGCTTCGAGATCAGCGACACCGGCATCGGCATCGCGCCCTCGCAGCGGCACCGGCTGTTCAAGCCCTTCAGCCAGGTCGACGGCTCGATCAGCCGGCGCTTCGGCGGGTCGGGCCTGGGGCTCGCGATCTGCCATCGCCTCGTCACCATGATGGGGGGCGAAATCGGCGTCGAGAGCCGAGAGGGCGCCGGCTCGACCTTCTGGTTCACCCTGGCCCTGCCGCGCGCCACCACGCCGCCCGCCGCGCAGCCGGCGGCCGGACCGCTTCGCCCGGAAGCGGCGCGACCGGCCCGGCTCCTGCTCGTGGAGGACGTGCCGATCAACCAGACGCTGGCCCGCGCCGTGCTGGAGGTGCAGGGCTACCGCGTCGATGTGGCGGGTGACGGGAACGCAGCGATCGCGGCCGTCGAGGCCACCTATGGCCCGGAGGAGGCCGGCACCGACCCTTACTCCGTCGTGCTGATGGACGTGCAGATGCCGGGCATGGACGGCCTCACCGCGACCCGCCGCATCCGCGCCATGACGGGCCCCGCCGCCCGCCTGCCGATCGTGGCGATGACGGCCAACGTCCTCGACGGGCAGGTGCAGGAATTCATCGCGGCGGGCATGGACGACCATGTCGGCAAGCCGTTCAAGCGCGCCCAGCTCTGCGCGGTGATCGAGCACTGGCGGGCCGTCGGCGCCGAGCGGGCGCGGGAGACGACATCCCCGGCTCGTCCGCCCAGAGACCTTCTCCGGCGTCGCCCCGAAAGCGTGCCGCCGGATTTCGCGGATCGCGGGCACGGCGAGCCGTTGCTCGACCGCGCCGCCTTTGCCGCCGTGCAGGCCACGATGGGCCGCGAGCGCGTGCTGTCGCTCCTGTCCCTGCTCGAACTCGACCTCGAGCTGCGCTTCCTCCCGGAGGGGGCCGAACCGGGCCGGACCGAGTTCGACCGGGAGCAGCTCGCCTACGACGCCCACGCCATGGTCGCCGCGGCGGGCGCCCTCGGCTTCATCGCCCTGTCCGGTCTGTGCCGGGAGATCGAGGACGCCTGCCGGGACGGCGGCGCGCTCGGCCCCCTGATCCACCGCCTCGCGACGCTGCGGACGGGAACGCTCGGAACGATCAGGGCCCTCAGGGCGGCGTGAGATGCCTCCGAGGCCTTTCCGCGTCTTGAGATCGCGGCCGCCCCGCGCCACCTGACAGCCGGTCCCGCTTCCCCAACGAAGCCTGCCGCCAGAGCCTGCCTTGCCGCCCCTCTTCGACTACGCCGCGCAAGCGGGCTCCGCGATCAAGGCCTTCGCCGAAGCCTCCAGCGATCTCCTGATCCAGCCGACGCTGAGGCTCGGTGTCACCGGTCTCGCCCGCTCCGGCAAGACGGTGTTCACCACCGCGCTGATCCACCATCTCGTGGAGGGCCACGCGCTGCCGGCCTTCGAGCCGGCGCAAGGAGGACGCCTGCGCCGGGCGCGGCTCGTGCCGCAGCCCGACGACGACGTGCCGCGCTTCCCCTTCGAGGAGAACTTTTCCGCGCTCACCGAGGCCCGGCGCTGGCCGGGCTCCACCGACCGGATCAGCCAGCTCCGCCTGGAGATCGAGTACGAGCGCGCGGGCGGCTGGCGCTCGGGTCCGGGCACGCTGATGCTCGACGTGGTGGACTATCCCGGCGAATGGCTGCTCGACCTCGCGCTCGTCGATCAGAGCTACGTGGCGTGGTCGCGCGCGACCATCGCCGGCACCCGCCGGGCGGGGCGGGCCGCGATCGCCGCGCCCTGGCTCGCGCTGATGCAGGAACTCGACCCTGCGGCCCCCCTCGACGAGGTGCTGGCCGAGCGCGCCGCCAATGCCTTCAAGGCCTATCTTGGGGCGCTGCGCGCGGGCGCGGAATCGGTCGCCACCACGCCGCCGGGGCGCTTCCTGATGCCGGGCGATCTCGCCGGCTCGCCGATGCTGACCTTCGCCCCCCTCGACCGCCTGGAGGAAGCCCAGGTGCCCGGCAGCCTCGGCGCGCTGATGGAGCGGCGCTTCGAGGCCTACAAGAGCAAGGTGGTGGAGCCGTTCTTCCGCGAACATTTCCAGCGCGTCGATCGGCAGATCGTGCTGGTCGATGTGCTCTCGGCGGTCGATTCCGGGCCCGCGGCGCTGGCCGAACTGGAGGAGGCGCTGGACGCGGTGCTGCTCGCCTTCCGGATCGGGCGCAACAGCCTGCTCTCGCGCTTCTTCGCGCCGCGGGCCGAGCGGATCATGTTCGCCGCGACCAAGGCCGACCACCTCCACCAGTCGAGCCACGACCGGCTCGACGCACTCCTGCGCCTCCTCGTTTCGCGGGCGATGCGCCGCACCGAGGCCGCGGGCGCGCGGGTCGGCACCGTGGCGCTCGCCTCCGTCCGCGCCACCCGCGAGACCACGGTCCACGATGGCGGCGAGGTCTTGCGCGCGGTCTCCGGCACGCCGGAGGCGGGCGAGCATGTCGGCGACGAGATCTTCGACGGGCTCTCGGAGGCCGCGGTGTTTCCCGGCGAACTGCCCGCCGACCCGCAGGCGGTGCTCGACGGCGCGGTTCCGGCAGGCTCGTTCCGCTTCCCACGCTTTCGCCCGCCGCCGGTGAAGCCCGACGCGCTCGGCCGTGCCGGGCATCTGCCGCAAATCCGGCTCGACCGGGCCATGCAGTTCCTGATCGGGGACAAGCTGACGTGACCAACCCGCAGCGCCCGCGCGCCTTCCGCATTCCCGCCGCCGACCAGCCTCCGCCGGAGGCCGCCACCGCCGAGGCGACGCCGCGGCCGGAGGTGCGCCTCGTCGACGAGCCCTACGAGATCGTGGACGCCGCCGACGGCGTCGCCGTGCCGGTGGCGCCCAAGCGCCGCGCGCCCTGGCTGTCGATCCTGTTCAGCGCGCTCGGCGGCCTCGTCACCATCGCCGTCGGCCTCTCGCTGGAACGGCTGATCGCCGATCTGTTCGCCACCGCGCCCTGGCTCGGCTGGGTCGCGCTGGCGCTCCTCGCCGTCGCCGTGATCGCGCTGACGGCCATCGTCGCCCGCGAGGCGCTCGGCGTCTGGCGCGAGCGCAAGATCGAGGCGTTGCGCGAGCGTGCGCTGGCCGCCCTCTCGACCCGTGACCACACCGCCGCGCAGGGCGTGGTGCAGGAGCTGCGCGGCTTCTACGCCGACCGGCCGGCGCTGGCAGGCGCCATCCGCCGGCTCGACGCGGTGGGCGATGCGATCCTCGACGTGGACGACCGTCTGGCCCTGGCCGAGGGCGAGTTGCTTATCCCCCTCGACCGGCAGGCCAAGGCGGCGATCGCCCAGGCCGCGAGCCAGGTCTCGGCGGTGACGGCGCTGAGCCCGCGGGCCATCGTCGATGTCGCCTTCGTGGTGTTCTCCGCCGCCCGGCTGCTGCGCCGGATCGCGGCGATCTACGGCGGGCGGCCCGGCTTGCTCGGCTTCCTCAGGCTCGCCCGCGCCGCTTTCGCTCACCTTACCGTCACCGGCGGCATGGCGGTGGGCGAGGGCATGCTGCATCAGGTGCTCGGTCTCGGCCTCGCCGCCCGGGTCTCGGCCAAGCTCGGCGAGGGCGTGCTCAACGGTTTGATGACGGCCCGCTTCGGGATTGCGGCGCTGGCCGTCTGCCGGCCGCTCCCCTTCGTCCGCGTGAGCCCGCCCACCGTGAATGACGTCGCGGGCCAGCTCTTCCGCAACAGCGAGCCCAAGGAATAACAAGATCCCTTTGGCGGGGATTGGGGCAGCGCCCCGAAAACAAGAAGCTCCCGAGCCGTCAGGCCCGGGAGCTTCTTCTCTTCTACGGCTGAGTGAGCGCGACGATCAGCAGTCGTCGCCGCCCTTCTTCTCGCCGAGCTTCTGGTCATGACCGGCGGCGTTCATCGCGCCGACCGTGCCCGGCGCAGCCGGCTGCTCGCCGCCGGCGGTGTTCTTGGCCGAGGCGGTCTGCTCCGAGCCCGGCTTGTTGCCGACGCCCTGTCCCGCGCCGACGTTGTTCATCGCACCGACCGTGCCGGGCGAGGCCGGCTGCTGGCCGCCCGCGAGATTCTTCGAACCCGAATCGGCGCCACTGCCGGTGCTGCTGTTCGCTGCAGCGGAATCGCCGGGGGCCTTGGCGTTGGTGCTGCCGGTGTTGCACGGCGCGGCGAGCGCGGAACCGGCGATGAAGGCGAAAGCGGTGGCGGTAGCGATGGTCTTCGTGAGCGTCACGATTGCGTCCCTCCGGAATTATCCAACCGGCATTGCCGGCCGGTCTGCCCGGAGAAAGCAATTAAGGAAATTTAAGTTCCCGATTCGCCCCAACACCGTAGGAACTTTTTAGAACTGCATTCCCATGCATTTGATGGAAATTCCAACAAACCCCTGATGGATCATCTTCTATTCGGCTGGCACCTCAGCCGCTCCGGCGGCTCAGTCCGGCTCAGAGCGGGGCGAGGAAACCCGCCAGCCGCATCAACCCCTCCGGCCAGGGCCCGTGCCCGCTCGCGACGTTGATGTGGCCGGCCTCGCCCGCATCGACCAGGGCCGAGCCCCAGGCATAGGCGTAGTCCTCCGCCCGCCCGTAGGTGCAGTGCGGGTCCGTGCGGCTAGCCACCAGCAGCGACGGGAAGGGCAGCGGATCGCGCGGCACCGGCCCGAAGGCGCGCACGCTCTCGGGCAGGTCGGCGCCCGCCTCGATATCTGGGAAGGCCACCAGCAGGGCCCCGCGCACGACGCCTTCGGGGAAGCGCGGCGCGGCCTCCACCGCCGCAACGACGCCGAGGCTGTGGGCGATGAGGATCACCGGCTGGGTCGCCGCCGCCACCGCCTCCGCGACGCGGGCACGCCACGCCTCCGGATCGGGCCGGTGCCAGTCGTCCTGCGCGACGATCCGCGCGGTCTTGAGCCGCGCCGCCCAGCGCGCCTGCCAGTGCTCCTCCTCGGAGCCGGCATAACCCGGCAGGATCAGGATATCGCAATCGGCAGTCTTCATGGGCGGTCTTCTCGGACGGGCGGCGTCCTCACGCAACGGGCAGCGGGCCGCGCGGGCTCCGCCGAGAGCGTCACGCGAGCCAATCGGGCAGGCGGTCGAGGCGGATCAGGTCGTCGTAGCTCGGGCGCGGGCGCACCACAGCCGAGCGGTCGCCGCTCACCAGCACCTCCGGCACGAGGCGGCGGCTGTTGTAGGTGCCGGCCTGGACCGCGCCGTAGGCGCCCGCGCTCATGACGGCGATGAGGTCGCCCGGCGCCACGGTCGGCATCTCGCGCCCCAGTGCCAGATAGTCGCCGCTCTCGCAGACCGGACCGACCACGTCCGCCGTCAGTCGGGGGGTGTCCGGGGCGGGCTCGCGCACCGGGCGAAGGGCGTGGAAGGCCTCGTAGAGCGTCGGGCGGATCAGGTCGTTCATCGCCCCGTCGACGATGACGAAGGTCTTCTCCTCCGTCGGCTTCACGTAGATCACGCGGGTGACGAGGATGCCGGCATTGCCCGCGATCATCCGCCCGATCTCGAAGACCGGACGCAGGCCGAGCGGCCGGAAATGCGGGCGCAGGATCGCGGCGAGCGCTGCCGGATCGGGCGGGGGCGCGTTGTCGTCGCGATAGGGAATGCCGAGCCCGCCGCCGAAATCGACGTGGTGCAGCCGGTGCCCGTCGGCGAGCAGGTCGCGGGCCAGTTCGCAGAGCAGGCGCGCGGCGTTGTCGAACGGGGTCAGGTCGGTGATCTGGCTGCCGATATGCGCATCGACGCCGACGATCTCGAGGCCCGGCAGCCGAGCGGCCCCGGCATAGACCGCGCGGGCGCGGGAGATCGGGATGCCGAACTTGTTGTCGGACTTGCCGGTCGAGATCTTGGCATGGGTCAGCGCATCGACATCCGGGTTCACCCGGATCGAGACCGGCGCCTTGCGCCCGCGCGCGGCGGCGACCTCGGACAGGGCGGCGAGTTCCGGCTCGCTCTCGACGTTGAAGCAGAGGATGTTCGCGTCGAGCGCGGCGGCCATCTCCTCGCGGGTCTTGCCGACGCCGGAGAAGACGATGCGCTCCCCCGGCACGCCCGCAGCGAGCGCCCGGCGCAATTCACCCTCGGAGACGATGTCCATGCCCGCGCCCTGACGCGCGAGGGTGGCGAGCACCGCCTGGTTCGAGTTCGCCTTCATGGCAAAGCACACCAGGGCGTCGTCACCCGAGAAGGCCTCGGCGAAGACGCGGTAGTGACGCTCCAGAGTCGCGGTGCTGTAGCAGTAGAACGGCGTGCCGACCTCCTCGGCCAGGGCCGCCAGATCGACGTCCTCGGCATGGAGGCGCCCGTCCCGGTAGTGGAAGTGGTGCATGTCAGGAGAATCCGCCGCCGCGCCCGCCGGATGGGGAGCGGCGCATCCGAATGCCCCCATGCGCGGTGCGCTGTCTACGTGTCTGTCACAAAACGCCCGGTGTACCGGCATGGCTGGAGGGGGAGGCTCGACGATCGGACGTTCCGCGAGCCCGCCGCGATCCGGTCACGCTCCGGCGGCCCGCTACAGAAGCGGATCGAGGATGAACGGCTCCTTGGGGATCCGGTAGCCGCGCTTGGATCCGCGGGAGGTCGTGACCGGAACGCCGTCGCCGCCCGCGGGGATCGCCGCGGCGCTCAGTTCGTCGCCCGCCTGCACGGCTTCCGGATCGGGGGCCGCGCCGCGATCGCCCACGGAGACCGTGCTGCCCGGCAGGCTCCGCGACGAGGCGGGAACGCCGGGCCGCGTCCCCGGAGCGGTTTCTGACAGGGCCGCACCCGGCGGCTCCAGGCTGCCGCGCCGGCCACAGGCCGTGCAGGCCAGGGTGAGGCCGAGCGCGATCAGGATCGAGAGGCGGGCGGAAGAGGCGGGCATCGAGGTTTCCGGCGGTCTTTCCCGGCTGGGCGGCGCCAGCTTAGCCGTTGGGGCTTCGCCCCGAAAGGTGGGCCGCGGCGTCTCGGGCGGGACGATGCGCGCTCGGCGCAGAATGCTCGGCGCGCGCCCGCTTCCGTTGCCCCCCGCGTGGCCCTCAGCTCTTCTTGTTGCCGCGCTGCGAATCCTTCGGCGGCGCGTAGGCATCGATCGCCCGGCGGCAGTTCTCGGAGAGCTTGGCCCAGTTGGTCTTGAAGCACTGATCGGTGGCCGGATCGTCCGGGTCGAGATTGCCGCAATAGCTGAGGTAATCGCCGGTGCAGTACTTCTTGAGCGTCTCGTTGCCGCGCTTCGACTGCTGCGCCTGCGCCGGAGCAGCCAACACGGCGACCGCGCCCGTGAGGGCGAGAACCAGGGGCGTCAGCTTCAAAGCCATGATGTTCGCTCGATCGCGGTTCGTGGGAAGAGATTCGTGAGAGGAGGTCCGGGCGCGATGATGCCCTCGCTTGTTCGAAACAAGGCGGGTCCGGGGCAACCGCAAGATGGTTCGGTGCTTACGGGCTCGTGCCGGACGGGGCAAGGGAGGCTGAAGGAGACGCTGAAACGGACGCTCGACGGGACGGTAGCAGAGTAGGCCCCCGATCGGCTCCGCTCGGTGCGTTTCAGCTCTCGGCGAGCGCAGGCGACGCGGCCGGAAAGCCTCCGGCTTGGGGCAGACGGTCTTGAGGCAAGCGGTCTTGGGGCAAGCGGTCGCGGCGCGCCAAGGCGTCGGCGACCTCGCCGATGCGGCGGCGCAGCTCGGCGGTGTCATCGCTCCCGCGTGCGGCCAGCGTAGCCTGGGCCGCCGTCAGTTCGGCGCGCAGCGCCTCGATCTCGGCCGCCGTGGAGGTGTATCCGACGGTCTCACCCTCGGCGCCCGACGGCGCGGTCGCGGTCTGCATCCGGCGCGTCGCCTTGAGATCGTCGAGGATCGCGCGGTGAGCCTCTTCCAGGGCATGCAGGGTGGCGAGCCCCGTCTCGCCCTCGGCCCGCGCACGGGCGAGATCCCGGTCGAGCCCGGCGATGCGCTCGAGAGCGCGGGCCACCTCGGCCTCGCTGAGGATCCGGGCGGTAACCGCGGCCTCGGCCTCCATGGTGCGGGTGCCGATGGCGGCCATGTCGGCGTGGCGCCGGGCGGCCACCGCCTCGGCCTTCCGCTCCAGCCGGCGCTGCGCGACGGCGAACTCCGCGCGCAAATGGTCGCGCTCGGCCACGACCTCGGACACGCTCACCGGCAGGGTCGCCTCGATCCGCCGCCGGGCGAGACGGCCGGCGCGGGCGCTCACGGTCGGCAGGATCGTCAGGGCGCACAGGCTCGCCAGGAGGAAGCCGAGCCCGAAGATCATTACGGTCTCGATCACGAAGGGGCCCTCACGCCGCCTCGGCCGGGCAGATCCGGCCGCTGCGTCTTTTGCCCGTCTTGCCCGCGCGGAGGCAAGCGCCGTGTCTTCGCTCCAGCTTCAAGCGTCGGCGGGCGCTTGTCGCAGGCAGGCCTCCCACCGACACCTGCCCCCTTTCTCCGAGCCATCGCGCCGCATCGCATCAGGTGCTGGCCGGAGTCGCTCTGAAGACGATCAGAACGGGTTCCAGGTCGGGCGGCCGGTGAATTTCAGGTAGCCGATATTGATGCCGAGCCGGGCGCCGACGCCGGAACGGATCGGCACCACGATGATGCCGCCGTCGGTCACCGCCGTCATGCCGAAGCCGCCGATGAAGTAGGCCGAGCCATCGACGCCGCCGAAGCGCCGGTAGAGGTCGCGCACGGCGGGCAGGTTGTAGACGAGCATCATGGTGCGCGCGCCGTCGCCGCCGACATCGAAGCCGAGCGTCGGGCCCTGCCAGTAGATCCGGCGCTGCCCGGCATTGCGGGTATAGAGCGTGCCCTCGCCGAAGCGCAGGCCGCCGACGATGGCGCCAGACGCCTCCTGTCCGAGGATATAGCCGTTGGGCTCGCCCCAGCGCCGGGTCGCCTCCTCGACGGTCAGAGCGAGGCCGCGGGACACGCTGCCGAAGAAGCGGTGCCCGTTCTCGACCACCTCAGCGGCGCGGAACGAGTCCGGGCGCACGCCGTCGTCCTGATAGGCCAGAGCCGGGACGGCCCCGGCCAGGAGGCCGCCGGACAGTCCGGCCGAGAGGCCGAGCAGGGCAGCGCGGCGGGTCGTGCCCCCGGTGCGGATGGGATCGTGCGGCATGTCGGTCTCCCTACCGGCTCCCTTGACTAGATCTCTTGGCCCGCCCCTCCATGCCGGCCTCGCGGGCGCTGCCCTCAACGGAAGCGGCATCGGATCGAGGCACGCAGGGAGCGCGCAGTCTCGGGTCCGATCAAGTCAAGTTTGGGTTAACGGCTGGTTAAGCGGCTTGCCGCCGCCTCAGGCCTCCTGGACCGCATCCGGCGAACCCGCCCCTCCGGCGCGGCGCCGGTCGAAATACGACACGGCGCTGTGCTGCGGCAGGTCGAGCGCGTCGCGGTAGGCCGCCGAGGCCAGCGCCGCGAAGGGGCCGTTGCGGTAGAAGCGGGCATGGTGGCCGTAGGTGATCGTGGCGCCGTCGGGCCCGACGACGCGCCCGCCGGCCATGGTCAGCACGTGGTCGCCGGCCGCCGTGTCCCACTCCATGGTGGGGACGCAGCGCACGTAGATATCCGCCTCGCCCGCCGCGATCAGGCAGAACTTGAGCGCCGAGGAGGCGACCCGCCGCTCGCCGACCGGCAGCCGCTCCAGGCAGGCATCGGTGTCGCTGTCGCCGTGCAGGCGGCTGACGAGGGCGACGAGACCGTCGGCGGGGGCCGCGCGCACGCCCACGGCCTGGAACGCGCCCGGCCGCCCCTCGCGGATCGGCGCCTCGCGGGCGGTAGTGCCCGCCGCCCAGACCCGGCCGAGCCCCGGCGCCGCCAAGGCGGCGGCGATCGGGCGGTCGCCCTGAATCAGGCCGATATTGACGCAGTACTGTTCGTTGCCGGCCAGGAAGTCGCGGGTGCCGTCGAGCGGATCGACGAGGAAGAACAGCGCGGCGGGCTGCGCGGTGCCGGAGGTCTCCTCGGCGATCACCGGGATGCCGGGGAAAGCTTGCCTCAAGGCCATAATGATCAGCTCCTCGGAGCGGGTGTCGGCGAGGCTGGCGGGCGAACCGTCGGGCTTGATGACGTGCGGGCAGTCGCTGCCGTGATAGCCCTTCAGAATACGCCCGGCCTCGCAGGCAATGCCGGCGAGCTGCTCCGCGATGGCGTCTCGCATCGCGGCCGGAACGGGGGCCGTCAGGGACGCCGACGGGACGGGAGCAAGGGCGGTCATCGCAATGTCATCAATGAAGGAAAGGGGCTTGTCGATCCGAGTCTTGAGCAAATTCGGTGCGCAAGCCTGCGTGACCCGATCCCCATGAGCGCCGGTTGCGGCGAATTGGGGACACTTGTGCCGTCGCGGCGGCCTTCACCGCGAAATGAGCGCCGCAACGGGGCCCGGGATCTGCCGGGGTGCCGTCGCGCGCGACCGGCGAACCGGTCGGATTGATGTCGGCGGCTTTCCAAAGCGGTCGCCGGTGACTATTCGCTTGGGCCCATCCGGTGTCCGCGGCATCCGAGGGGGCAGGCCACCTCCGCGATCGACGGCACTACTTTCGACAGCCGGTTTCGACAGCCGGGAACGGAGCGCGCCATGAGCGGTACCAGCAGCCTCACCCTCGACGCCCTCGATCTCTCGGCTCTGCTGTGCTCGCGCGTGTGCCACGACGTGATCAGCCCGATCGGGGCGATCGTGAACGGGCTCGAAGTGCTGGAGGACGACGACGACCCCTCGATGCGCGAATTCGCCCTCGAACTGATCCGCAAGAGCGCGCGCACCGCCTCGGCCCGGATCCAGTTCGCCCGGATCGCCTTCGGCGCGGCGGGCTCGGCCGGCGCCTCGATCGATCTGGCCGACGCCGAGAAGGTCTCGAAGGCCATGTTCGCCGACGAGAAGACGCAGATCGCCTGGAGCGCACCGCAGGCGCTGTTTCCCAAGAACAAGGTCAAGCTGCTGCTCAACCTCGTGGTGATCGCGTCGAGCGCGATCCCGCGCGGCGGCCTGATCGACGTGGCCGTGACCGGCGGCGGCGACGCCCCGCGCTTCGTCCTGCGCGCCAAGGGCAGCCATGCGCGCATCCCGCCCCATGTCGAGGGGCTGATCGCCGGCACGCCGGAGGGCGGCACCGTCGACGCCCACGGCATCCTGCCGTTCTATGCCGGCCTCGTCGCCCGCGCGGCGGCGATGGACGTGCGCTTCACCATCGAGGGCGACGAGGTGACGGTCGCCGCCACGCCGACCGAGGCCGCGGTCGGATTGCCCGGCGCCCCCGCCCCCAGCATCGAGGACGAGCGCCCCTCCGATAGCGCCCCGCCGGACACGCAGCTCGCCTGAGGCGGCCGCGCCGCAACCATCGCGCGGAGAAGTGGGCGGAGGCGGGTCGCGGCGAATTCTTGCGGCCGTCTTCTCAAAACAATTGTGAAGTCGGCCCCCGCCCTCAACGCTTCCATAACTTTCCGAGGCGAGAGTGCTCGTCGCACGTCCCTTTGTGCGCGTAGACGAGTACCCCCCCATGGACGATCTGCTTCGCGAGTTTCTGGTCGAGAGCGCCGAGCATCTGGACACCGTCGATGCGGAGCTGGTCCGTTTCGAACAGGACCCCAATAACCAGCAGATCCTGCGCAACATCTTCCGGCTCGTCCACACCATCAAGGGGACGTGCGGGTTTCTCGGCCTGCCGCGCCTCGAAGCGCTGGCGCACGCCGCCGAGACCCTGATGGGGCGTTTCCGCGACGGCTATCCCGTCAGCGGCGCCTCGGTCACGCTGATCCTGGCCACCCTCGACCGTCTCAAGGCGATCCTCGGCGACTTGGAAGCCACCGGCTCCGAGCCGGCCGGCGCCGACGAAGACCTGATCGGGGCCCTGGAGGCGATGGCCTCCGAGGAATCGCCCGCCGCCGCCGCGCCGCCGCCCCTGCCCGAGCTGCCGCCGATCGTCGAGCGCGAGCTCAAGCCCGGCGAAGTCTCGCTGGACGACCTCGAGCGGGCTTTCATGGAAGCCCCCGGCCCCGACGACTTTGCCGCCATGGACGCCCCGGCACCCGTCCTCGCGGCCGACGAGCCGGCCTTCGAGAGCGCGCCCGAGCCGGCGGCCCCGATCCAGGCTGCCGAACGTCCCGCCGCCGCTGCCGCCCCCTCCGCCGAGGGCGGTGAGAGCGCGGTGGCCGCCAAGGTGCAGACGATCCGCGTGAACGTCGACACCATCGAGCACCTGATGACGATGGTCTCGGAACTGGTGCTGACCCGCAACCAGCTCCTCGAGATCGCCCGCCGCCACGAGGATTCCGGCTACAAGGTTCCGCTCCAGCGCCTCAGCCACGTCACGGCCGAGCTGCAGGAAGGCGTGATGAAGACGCGCATGCAGCCGATCGGCAATGCGTGGCAGAAACTGCCCCGCGTCGTGCGCGACCTCTCGGCCGAGCTCGGCAAGGGCATCGACCTCGTGATGTCGGGCGCCGAGACCGAACTCGACCGCCAGGTACTCGACGTCATCAAGGATCCGCTCACCCACATGGTGCGCAACTCGGCCGACCACGGCATCGAGTCCACCAACGAGCGCCTCAAGGCCGGCAAGCCCGCCCGCGGCTCGATCCGCCTCTCCGCCTACCACGAGGGCGGCACGATCACGATCGAGATCGCCGACGACGGCAAGGGCCTCGACCTCGCCGCGATCCGCAAGAAGGCGATCGAGCGCAACTTCGCGCCCGCCGCCGACATCGAGCGGATGACCGACGCGCAGGTCGCGAAGTTCATTTTCCACGCCGGCTTCTCGACCGCCAAGGCGATCACCTCGGTCTCCGGCCGCGGCGTCGGCATGGACGTGGTCAAGACCAACATCGAGACCATCGGCGGCGTGGTCGACATCGCCACCGAGCTGGGCAAGGGCACCACCTTCACCATCAAGATCCCGCTGACGCTCGCCATCGTCTCGGCGCTGATCGTCAAGGCCGGCGCACAGCGCTATGCCGTGCCGCAGATTGCGGTGCTCGAACTGGTGCGGGTCGATCCCAAGGGTGACAACACCAGCGCGAACTCGATCGAGCGCATCCACGGCGCGCCGGTGCTGCGCCTGCGCGAGCGGCTCCTGCCGATCGTCACCCTCGACGGGCTGATGCGCGGGCAGGCGACCGTCGAGGAGGGCGAAGTCGTCGAGTCCGGCTTCGTGGTGGTGGCCCAGGTCGGCCGGCAGCGCTTCGGCGTGCTCGTGGACGAAGTCTTCCACACGGAAGAGATCGTCGTGAAGCCGATGTCGTCGAAGCTGCGGCATATCCCGCTGTTTGCCGGCAACACGATCCTCGGCGACGGCGCCGTGGTGCTGATCGTCGATCCCAACGGCGTCGCCAAGCTGGTGGGCCAGAGCGCGCAGTCGGGTGCAGCGACGGAGACCGAGTCCGAGGAGGTCGAGGCCGGCGACGCCAAGGCGACGCTCCTCGTGTTCAAGGGGGGTGCCGGCGGCTTCAAGGCCGTGCCGCTCTCCCTCGTCACGCGCCTCGAAGAGATCGACGCCTCGAAGATCGAGCATCTCGGCGGGCGTCCGCTGATCCAGTACCGCGGCCGCCTGATGCCGCTGGTGCCGGCCGATCCTGCGGTTCCGATCCGCTCGGAAGGCAACCAGGCGCTCGTCGTGTTCTCCGACGGCGACCGGGCGATGGGCCTCGTCGTGGACGAGATCGTCGACATCGTCGAGGAGCGCCTCGACATAGAGATCGCGGCCGACCGCTCCGACCTCATCGGCTCGGCGGTGCTGCGGGGCCGGGCGACCGACATCATCAACATCGCCCACTTCCTGCCGCTCGCCTACGACGACTGGGCGCGGGGCCCGCGCAAGACGGTGGTCAAGGCGCCCTCGCTCCTGCTCGTGGACGACTCGGCCTTCTTCCGCGACATGCTCACCCCCGTGCTCAAGGCGGCGGGCTACGGCGTGACGACCGCGGCATCGGCGGAGGAGGCGCTCGGTCTGCTCAAGGGCAATGCCGGCATCGACCTCGTGGTCAGCGATCTCGACATGCCCGGCCGCAGCGGCTTCGACCTCGTCGCCGCCATGCGCAAGAGCGGCGGGCGGCTGGCCGAGATGCCGGTGATCGCGCTCACCGGCACGGTCGCCCCCGACGCCATCGAACAGGCACGGCGCCTCGCGATCAGCGATCTCGTCGCCAAGTTCGACCGCAGCGGCCTCCTGGCAGCGCTCGCCGAGATCGGCGAAGCCGCCCAATCCGCCGACGCCCGCGTCGCGGCCTGAACCACGAACGGACCGGAAGAGGACACGCCGCCATGCAGGCCGCCAACGGAAACACCGTTCCCACCGACACCACCGACTACGTCACCGTCTTCGTCGGCGAGACGATGTTCGGGCTCACCATCGACCGGGTGCACGACGTGTTCGTGCCCGCCGGCATCACCCCGGTGCCGCTCGCACCCCGGGAAATCGTCGGCCTCCTGAACCTGCGCGGGCGGGTCGTCACGGCCCTTTGCCTGCGCCGCCGCCTCGGCATCCCCGGCCGCGAGGCGGGTGCCGCCGAGATGGCGATCGGCCTGGAACAGGCGGGCGAGACCTTCGCGCTCATCGTCGACGGGGTCGGCGAGGTCTTGAAGCTCGGCGCCGAGACGCAGGAGCCGGTGCCGATCAACCTCGATCCCCGCTGGCGCGACCTCTCGCTCGGCGTCCACCGCCTCGACGGGCGCCTCCTTGTCATCCTCGACGTCGATGCGCTGCTCGCCTTCGGCGACGCCCGCGAGGCGAAGGTCGCCTGAAGCCAAGGGGTGCGCTCATGATGACCGGCTCGACCAAGAACGCGGCGAAAACGGCCCTGATCGTCGATGACTCGGCGGTGATCCGCAAGGTCGCCCGCCGTATCCTGGAGACCCTCGACTTCAGCGTCCGCGACGCGGAGGACGGCGCCACGGCGCTGGCGATGTGCGCGGAAGCGATGCCGACGGTGATCCTGCTCGACTGGAACATGCCGAACATGGACGGCTACGAGGTGCTGCGGCGCCTGCGCCAGTCCCCGCTCGGCGATCGGCCGAAGGTTCTGTTCTGCACCACCGAGAACGATGTCGGCGCCATCGCCCGGGCCCTGCATGCGGGTGCCGACGAGTACATCATGAAGCCCTTCGACCGGGAGATCATGATGGCCAAGCTCGATCAGGTCGGCTTCGCGGTGCGTCCGTCCGAAGCCGCCTGATCCGTCTCCGGGGGCTTGCCCAGGCCTCCGCCCCTCCCTCGCTCCCCCGGAAACGAGTTCCCCCCATGTCGGCATTCCCGGCCGTCGCACAGGCTCCGGCGGCGCGCAGCCCGATCAAGGTGCTGGTCGCCGACGACTCGGCGGTGGTGCGCGGGCTCGTCTCCCGCTGGCTCGGGGAGGCGGGTCACGAGGTGGTCGCCACCGCGCCCAACGGCCGCGCCGCCGTGGACGCGCTCGCCCGCTGCAACCCCGACGTGGTGCTGCTCGACATCGAGATGCCGGAACTCGACGGCATCCAGGCCCTGCCGCTGATGCTGGCCAAGCAGCCGGGCATCCAGGTCGTGATGATGTCGACGCTGACCCAGCGCAACGCCGACGTCTCCCTGCGCTGCCTCGCGCTCGGCGCGGTCGATTATATCCCCAAGCCCGAGAGCAACCGCGGCGTCACCACCTCGGACGGCTTCCGCAACGACCTGATCGAGCGCATCCGTGTGTTCGGCGCCGCCCGCGCCCGGCGCCGGCCCGCGCCGACCGCGGTCGAGGCCGCCGCTTCCGCCACGCCCGCCGCACCGGCGGTCTCGCGCCTGTCGGGCACGGTGACGCTGCGGCCGAAGCCCCGCACCGTGACGCCGCCGCGCGTCCTGCTGGTCGGCTCCTCCACCGGCGGCCCGCGTGCGGTCGGCGAGGTGCTGGAGAAGATCGGCGCGGCCACGCTCCGACGCCTGCCGGTGCTGATCGTGCAGCACATGCCGCCGGTCTTCACCGCCGTCTTCGCCGAGCATCTCGGCGCCCGGATCGGGCTGCCCGCGGCCGAGGGCAAGGCCGACGAGCGGTTGCAGCCCGGCCGCATCTACGTCGCCCCGGGCGGGCGCCACATGCGGCTCGCCGGCTCCGCGGCCGAGACCGTCATCCGCCTCGACGACGGGCCACCGGTGAACTTCTGCCGCCCGGCGGTGGACGTGATGTTCCTCGATGCCGCCGCCCTCTACGGCGGGGCGACGCTGAGCGTCATCCTCACCGGCATGGGCTCGGACGGCACGGCGGGCGCCCGCGCGCTGGTGGAGGCCGGCGGCATCCTCCTGGCTCAGGACGAGGCCACCAGCACGGTCTGGGGCATGCCCGGCAGCGTCGCCAAGGCGGGCCTGTGCCACGCCGTCCTCCCGCTCCCCGACATCGGACCGGCCCTGCGCAGCGCGATCGGAGACCGGGTCTGATGACCGAGGCGGATTTCGCGTTCCTGCGCGACTATCTCAGGAAGCGCTCCGGGCTCAGCCTCGGCGCGGAGAAGCGCTACCTCGTGGAGAGCCGACTCACCCCCGTCTGCCGCCGCTTCGGGATCGCGACGCTGAGCGACCTCGTCGGCACCCTGCGCCTGTCCCGCGAGGGGCCGCTGGAGAAGGCCGTGGTCGAGGCGATGACCACCAACGAGACGTTCTTCTTCCGCGACCGCGCGCCGTTCGACCTGTTCCGCGACGTGCTGCTGCCGAAAGCCATCGCGGCACGCGCATCCCAGCGCCGCCTGCGGATCTGGTCGGCGGCGGCCTCCACGGGACAGGAGCCGTACTCGCTCGCGATGATGATCCAGGAAGCCGCGGCGCAGCTCGCCGGCTGGCAGGTCGAGATCGTCGGCACCGACCTCTCGACGGAGGTCTTGGAGAAGGCGCGGCTCGGCCTCTACAGCCATTTCGAGGTGCAGCGGGGCCTGCCCGTCCAGCTCCTCGTGAAGCACTTCACCCAGGTCGGCGAGCAGTGGCGCATCAGCCCGGCGCTTGCCGGGATGGTGAGCTTCCGGCCACTCAACCTGCTGAACCCGTTCGAGCATCTCGGCCAGTTCGACATCGTCTACTGCCGCAACGTGCTGATCTACTTCGACGCGCCGACCAAGACCGACGTGCTGGAGCGGATCGCCAAGACGCTCACCCCCGACGGGGCGCTGCTGCTGGGCGCAGCCGAGACCGTGATCGGCCTCACCGAGGCGCTGGTGCCTGATTCCCAACATCGCGGCCTCTACCGCCAGGCCGCAGCCGCCGGGCGGGCGGCGGTGCCCCACCGCCTCGCGGCGGGGTTCTAAAAATCGACGTCTCGCAGCGGGCCGCCCGATTGGGTAACCTGCCACCCATGACGCACGACGCGCCGCGGCTGCTGCCCTGCGGAGACACGGCCTTCACCATCGAATTCGGCTCAAGCATCGACGCGGGCCTCAGCGCCCGCGTGCTGGCCCTCGACGCGGCGCTCGCGGAGCGGGCCCTCCCCGGCGTGGTGGAGAGCGTACCGACCTACCGCTCGTTGACCGTCCATCTCGACCCACTCCGCGCCGACCCGGCCGAACTCGGCCGCGCCGTGCTGGCGCTCGCGGGCGAACCGCTCGCGGCGGTCCCAGCCCCGCGCCTATGGCGCATCCCCGTGGTCTATGGCGGCGCGTTCGGGATCGACCTCGACGCGGTCGCCGCGCATCATGGGCTCACGCCCGAAGCGGTGATCGCGCGCCACAGCGCCCCGGACTACAGCGTCGCGATGATCGGCTTCCTGCCGGGCTATGCCTATCTCGAAGGGCTCGATCCCGGCCTCGCCCTGTCGCGCCGCCCCAGCCCGCGCCCGGTGACGCCCGCCGGCACCATCTCCATCGGCGGCGCCCAGGCGCTGGTGGCGAGCATCGCGGCCCCGAGCGGCTGGCATCTTCTCGGGCGAACCCCTGAAAAGACCTTCGTGCCCGAGCGCGACCCCGTCTTCCTGCTCCGCCCCGGCGACCGGGTCCGCTTCGTCCCGACCCCGGCCGAGCGCTGGGACGCGCTGGCCGCCGCGGCGGAGGCCGGCGAGCCGGTGGCCGAGCTGTGCGAGGGGTGAGCGCTCACCTCCATCTCGCCCGCCTCACCGGTGCGGCCTCGCTTCAGGACGGCGGACGGCGCGGCTATTTCCGCTTCGGCCTCTCGGCCTCCGGGCCGATGGACTCGCTCGCCTTCGCCGCCGCCAACCGCCTCGTCGGCAACCCGGCCGATGCGGCGGCGCTCGAACTAGGCCTCGCTGGGGCGAGCCTGCGGGTCGAGGGAGGGGCTGCCCGCCTTGCGCTGGCGGGCGCGCCGAGCGGGCTGCGTCTCGACGGCGAGCCGCTGGCCGCGCATCGCTCCTTCGTCCTGCGCGAGGGCTCGGAATTGACGGTCGAACGACCGCGCGAGGGCGTGTTCACCTATCTCGCGGCGGCCGGCGGCTTTCCGGTGCGCAGCGTCATGGGCAGCCGGGCGCTCCACCAACGTGCGGCCCTCGGCGGCCTCGACGGACGCGCATGCCGCGAGGGCGACCGCCTGCCGCTCGCCGCCCCAGCCTCGGGCGAGGCGGACCAGAGCCTCGACCCGATTCCGCTGGAGCGCGACGCCCCGATCCGCGTAATCCTCGGGCCGCAGGACGACCTGTTCTCGCAAGTCGGCCTCGCGACCTTCCTCGGCGAGGCCTTCACCGTGTCGAACCGAGCCGACCGGATGGGCTATCAGCTCGACGGACCGGAGATCGCCCACGGCGCGGGCGGCTTCAACATCGTCTCCGACGCCACCGTGGCCGGCTCGGTGCAGGTGCCGGGCTCAGGGCGCCCTATCGTCCTGCTCGCCGACCGCCAGACCACCGGCGGCTACCCGAAGATCGCCACCGTGATCTCCGCCGACCTGAGACGGATCGCCCAGCGCCGGCCGGGCGAGACTTTGCGGTTCGTGGCGGTGGATCTCGCCACCGCCACCCGCCTTGCCCGCGAGGCGGCGGCGCGGATCGCGGCCCTGGGCACACATCTCCGGCCGGTCGAGGGCGAGGCCGAGCGGCTGATGGCGGCCAACCTCGCGGGCGCGGCGGTGGATGCTTTCCAAGATGGGGATTGATGCATTTCACCGGGGGCCGAAGCCGGCCCTGACGCGTTATCGGCCCATGTCGCGCAAGCCCAACCTCTCCCAGCCGCCTCGCCTCGGCTTCTGCTGCACCTTCATCCCCGATCCTGACCCAAGCCACAAAACCCTGAAGGCCGCCAAGGATGCGGCCAAGCTGATGAATCTCGGCACGGTGACGATGGCGCATCTGGAGCGCCTTGGGCCGACCGCGCGCTTCGAAAAGCTGGAGGGCGTGGTGCGCCACAACCTCGCGGCGCTGGAACGCCAGATCGCCTGGGTGTCGGCCCGGCCGCCGTTGGAGCGGCTGCTGCGCATGGCGAGTTCGGTGCTGCCCGGCTACACCCATCCGGTGGCCGAGCCGCTCTATGCGCAAGCCCCGATGCGCGCGCTGATCGAGGCCGGCCTCGCCCGGATCGGCGAGCAGGCCCGGACAGGCGACGTGCGACTGAGCATGCATCCCGGCCCGTTCTGCATCATAGCCTCGCGCAACCCGAACGCGCAGAAAAACGGCATCGCCGAACTCGAATACCATGCCGAGGTGATGGCGATGCTGGGCTACGGCTCCGGCTGGCACCCGCATGGCGCCCACGTGAACATCCATATCGGCGGGCGCGAGCCCGGCATCGAGGGATTCCGCAAGAGCCTGTCACTGATCTCGGAGACGGCGCGCAACCTGCTGACCGTCGAGAACGACGAATCGCTGTTCGGCCTCGACGCGGTGCTGCGGCTCGGTGAGCGCGTGCCGGTGGTGCTCGACCTCCACCATCACTGGGTCGAGAGCCGCGGCGCCTATATCGAGCCCGACGATCCCCGCATCCCGGCGGTGATCGCCTCCTGGCGCGGGGTGCGGCCGGTGAGCCATATCAGTGTTTCACGGGAAACGGTCCTGCCCGAGCACGATACCGGCACCCTGCCGGACTACGCGGCGCTCTCGGAACAGGGCCATTCCTGGCGCGATCTCGCCGCCCATTCCGACCTGATGTGGAACGAGGCGGTCAACGCGCTCGTCGCCCGGCACCTCGCCTGGAGCGATTTCGAGATCGAGGCCAAGGGCAAGAACCAAGCGAGCGTGCCGCTCGCCGCCCGGATCGGCCGCGAATTCTCGAGGGCCGCGGCCTGAACGCCCCAAGCGCGGCTGGGCGGATTTGACCCGGCGGAGCGCGCCCGTCACCATGCTAGCTTCCTCATTCGTGCGCGGGGCTCGTCTGCCCGGCGCCCGCGGGAGCCGCGACCGGACACGATGAGCGAGGCCGAACGGACGAATTCGAGCAGCGGCGATCCACAGGGCGCGACGCGCCATCGCCTCGACCGGCTGGTGGCGCA
This sequence comes from Methylobacterium sp. J-043, assembly GCF_022829505.1. Lineage (NCBI taxonomy): Bacteria > Pseudomonadati > Pseudomonadota > Alphaproteobacteria > Hyphomicrobiales > Methylobacteriaceae > Methylobacterium > Methylobacterium sp. J-043. Next base: position 271,900 of record NZ_JAKSYB010000063.1, read on the forward strand.
GGCGCGGGCCGCGGGCCTGTGGGAACGGGCCTGGCCGGTGCTGTGGCGCGGGCTCGGCGTCGTCCTCGCCTTCCTCGCCGCCTCCTGGCTCGGCCTATGGCTCGACGTATCCCCGCTCGGGCGCATGATCGGGCTCGGGCTCTTTGCCCTTCTGCTTGTCGCAGCGCTTTGGCCGGTCGTCCGGCTCCGCGCCCTGAGCCGGCGTGAGGCGCTCGCCCGGATCGACCGCGAGGCGGCCCGCGGCGGCGGGACCGCGCATGATCCAGCCTCGTCGATCGAAGACACGCTCGCCGTCGGCCAGAGCGATCCGGTCACCCGCGCGCTTTGGGCCATGCACCAGTCGCGGGCGGCTGCCGCCGTGGCGAGGCTGAAGGCCGGGCGCCCGCGCCCGCATATGCCGGGGCACGATCCGCTGGCGCTCCGCGCGGGCGTTCTCGTCGTGGCGCTGGCCGCCCTTTTCGTGGCGGGCCCCGAATGGCGCGGGCGCGTCGCCGCCGCCTTCGACTGGCGCGAGCCCCAGGCCGCCGCGCCGAGCTTCCGCGTCGACGGCTGGATCGACCCGCCGATCTACACCCGCGTGCCGCCGCTGATCGTGACGATGTCGGGGACTCCGAAGGATACGGTGCAGCGCCTGCGCGCGCCGGTCAATTCCACCCTGATCGTGCGCATCGCCGGCCAGGGCGAGGCGGAGCTGACCCCGAACGCCGCCCTGGTGCCCGTGGCCAAGGACGAGAAGGCCGCCTCCGCCCGTCCCACGCTCCAGAACGAGACGAGGGGCGCGAAGGCCAACGAGACACGCGCGACCCTGCGCGAGGAGCGCTTCCGGCTCGCGGGCGGCACCGCCGAACTCGGCATCGCCGCCTCCGGCTCGGAGCCGCAGCGCCTCGTGATCGAGACGATCCCCGACCAGCCGCCGGAGGTGCGCCGGGTCGGCGACCTCGAAGTGAACGGCCGCGGCACCTTCAATCTCAGCTACCGCGCCAAGGACGATTACGGCATCGCCTCTGCCGAAGGGCTGGTCGAGCCACTGAAGGCGGGCCGCTCGCTCGTGCCGGTGCCCAAGATCGCGCTGGCGCTCCCCGCCGACGCGACGGGTGAGACCGACACCAAGACGCTGGTCGATCTCACCGACAATCCCTGGTCGGGCGCGCGGGTGAGGCTCACTCTCGTGGTGCGCGACGAGGCCGGGCAGGAAGGCCGCACCGAGACCGCCGAGATCGTGCTGCCGGCCCGCCCCTTCAGCCAGCCGCTCGCCCGCGCGCTGGCCGAGGAGCGCCGCCGCCTCGTGACAGCGCCCGACGCCGACCGCGGCCGGGTCCAGACCGCGCTCGACGCCCTGCGGATCGCGCCGGAGCGGTTCACGCCGCAGCCCGCGATCTTCCTCGGCCTCACCACCGCCGCCAGCCGGCTGCGCGCGGCGAAATCGGACGAGGATCTCACAGGCGTCGCCGACCTCCTGTGGGAGATGGCCCTCAAGATCGAGGACGGCGACCTCTCCGATGCCGAGAAGGCCCTGCGCGCCGCTCAGGACCGCCTCAAGGAGGCGATCGAGCGAAACGCGCCGGACGAGGAGGTCAAGAAGCTCACCGAGGATCTGAAACAGGCCCTCGACAAGTTCATGAAGGAGTTCGCCCAGCGGGCGAAGCCGCAGAACCGGCAGCAATCGGAGCGCCAGCAACAGCAGCAGAACGGCCAGACCGTCACGCCCGACGATCTGGAAAAAATGATCAAGGACATGCAGGAGGCGATGCAGCGCGGCGACACGGCGGAAGCCCAGCGCCTGCTCGAACAGCTCCGCAACGTGCTCGAAAACCTCCAGAACGCCGAGGGCGGCCAGAAGTCCGATGGCGGCATGGCCGAGATGAACCGGCAGCTCGACGAACTCGACAAGATGTCCCGCGAGCAGCAGGAGCTGCGCGACGAGACCTACAAGGAAGGCCAGCAGGGCCAGCAGCGTCCCGGCCAGCGCCAAAGGCCGCAGCCGGGCCAGCAAGGCCAGCGCGGGCAGCAGCCCGGCCAGCAGGGCGAAGGGCAGGAAGGCCAACAGGGGCAGCAGGGCCGCGGCCAGCAGGGACAGCGCGGCCAGGGACAGGGCCAGCAAGGTCAGGGCAGCGGGCAGCAGGGCCAGAACATGGGCCAGCGCCAGCAGGGCCTGCGCGAACAGCTCCAGGATCTCAAGAACCGGATGAAGCAACAGGGGCTTCAGGGGGAAGAGGGACTGTCGGATGCCGAGGAGGCCATGCGCGAGGCCGAGGAATCGTTAGGCCAGGGCCGCAATGGCGAGGCGGTGGACGCGCAGGGCCGCGCCCTCGACGGGCTGAAGCGCGGCGCCGAGGGCATGCATAAGCAGATGCAGCAGATGGCCGAGGGCGAGGGCCAGGGTCAGGGTGAAGGCCAGCAGGACGGGCAGTCGCAGGGACAGCAGGGCCGCTCGGGCTCCGCCGACGACGACCCGCTCGGCCGTCCGACCCGCGGGCGCGACCTCTCGAACGGCAACGTGCGGGTGCCCAATGCCGACGAATCCGCGGTACAGCGCGCCCGCCGGATCATGGAGGAGTTGCGGCGCAAGCTCGGCGACCCCTCGCGCCCGCAGGAAGAACTCGATTATTTCGAGCGCCTGCTTCGCCGGAACTGAGTGTCTCTCACAAAACTCCCGTTGCGCCGTCGTGCCCAGAGGGGGAACGATCGGGGATCGGGAGTTTTGCGAGGCACTCCGAACCCCGCCGATCGAACCCCATTTCGGGCCGTGCTCGCGCGAGCACGGCCTCTCACGAGATCACCGACCGATGTCCGCCAACCAGCTCGTTCTCCTCGCCTGCCTCGCCGTCGCCGGCGTGCTGCTCTTCGGCCTCGTCAACATGATGCGGGGCGGCAGCGCCAACCTCTCGCAGAAGCTGATGCGCCTGCGCGTGCTCCTGCAATTCGTGGCGATCATCGTCATCATGGGCGTGGTGTGGTGGCGGGCGGCCTGAGCACCCGCGCCCTCACTCCTTCGCGCGCTCGAAGGTGACGATGCTGCGGGTTTCCCCTTTGTCGGCCCAGTTCGGCATCACCCGCCAGGGGGTCAGAACCCGCAGGCGTTCGCCGTCGAACGCGAACGTCCGGGTCTGCTCCGAGCCGACCCATTTCGGATCCCAGGCAACGTCGAGGTCGGCAATCCACTTGTCGCCGTCGAGGCGGAACTTGCCGGTATAGGAGACGAGGGTTTCAAGGAGATGCGCCCGCTGTGCGTCGTCCTTGGCGGGCTTGCGGCCTTCACCGGTCAGCACGAAGAACACGCGCTTCTCCGGGGTGAAATAGGCGTAGCCGGTCGGGTGGTCGCCCATCACCGGCAGCTTCTCGCCGTCCTTGCGGACCTCCACCTCGTACGAGACCAGCTTCCAGAGACCCTTGAGCGGGGTGTCGCTCTCCGCCCGGGCCGTCATCGGCATCAGGGTCGCCGCCAGGGTCGCAGCCGCCATCATCGTCGTCGTTGTCCGCATCGTCCGTCCCATTGCGTGGAAAGCCCCGCTCGGAGGCCTTTCATCCAACGCTGCCCACCCATTGTGCGATGCATCATTCGTTGCACGACCGGAATGTTGTCACCGGATTTCCCGCCGACCGTGCCCGCGCCGGCACGTCCGTCTGCGCACCGGACCAAGTGTGGCGCGCACGCCCCACCCGACCGGCAAAAGGATCCGGACCGGATGAATCCGCAGGCTGTGCTCAGGACGCCGTGATATTTGGGGCGGATTGAAACGGACGGACCGACCGCCGATGAAGTCACCCTTTGCCCGGATTTGCGTCGGCGTCCTCGCCGCCTCGGCCATCACGACCACGCAGGCCGCCGATCTCGGCGCCGCCCGGGCTCCCGCACCGCCGCCCTACTTCGCCCCCGTCCAGCCCTACTCCATCGTGTCCGAGGTCCGCATCGGCGGCTCGGTGCAGGATCCGGGTAGCGCCGAGGGCAAGCTGCCGGGCTTCAGCACCGCGAACGTCAACGGCGAGATCCTGTTCGCCAAGCCGCTCGTGACCACCGATCCGTTCTGGCAAGCCTTCGTGCCGCGGCCCACCGTGGGCGGCAGCTACAACACCGGCGGCCGCACCAGCTACGCCTATATCGGCGCGACCTGGACCGTGGACCTCTTCCCCGAGACCCTGAACCGGCGCGTCTTCCTCGAAGGCTTCTTCGGCGGCGCGGCGCATAACGGCTATACCGGCCTCAAGGCGAACGCGCCCTACGGCTTCAACGCGCTGGGCTGCAATCCGCTGTTCCGCGAGGCGGCCGCGCTCGGCTTCCGTATCGACGCGCATTGGAGCGTCATGGCCACCGTCGAGCACATGTCGAATGCCGGCCTGTGCGGCGACAACCGCGGCCTGACCAATTTCGGCGGCAAGATCGGCTACACCTTCTGACCGAAAGCCGCTTTTGCGGGTTGCCAGAGTTTTATGGGTTGAAAAGACCCGCCGAGCGCGAAACATCGCCCGGCGGGTCTTCTCATTGAAGAACATTAATGGCCCGCGGGAGAGACGCCGTGGTCAAGCTCAACCGCATCTACACCCGTACCGGCGACCAGGGCACGACCGGGCTCGCCAACGGCGAGCGCCGCTCGAAGGCGGATCTGCGGGTGGAGGCCTACGGCACCGTCGATGAGACCAATGCCTGCATCGGGCTCGCCCGCCTCACCGCCGAGCCCACCCTCGACGCGATGCTGGCACGCATCCAGAACGACCTGTTCGATCTCGGCGCCGACCTCGCCACACCGCCGAGCGACAAGCCTCTGGAGTATGAGCCCCTTCGCGTGGTCGCCGCGCAGGTGCAGCGGCTGGAGACGGAGATCGACGCGCTCAACGCGAATATCCCGCCGCTGAAATCCTTCGTCCTACCGGGGGGCTCGGCCACGGCCGCCGCGCTCCACCTCGCCCGCACCGTCTGCCGCCGCGCCGAGCGGCTGGTGGTCGCGCTGTCGGGCGTCGAGAGCGAGGCGATCTCGGCGGAAGCCCTGCAATATCTTAACCGGCTGTCGGACTTCCTCTTCGTGGCCTCCCGCGCGGCCAACCGCGACGGCACCGACGACGTGCTCTGGGTACCCGGCCAGAACCGGTGAGTGTGCGGGGCGTGCCCCGACAGGGGGCAATCACGCGAAGCCGCGTGAGCGGGCTGTTCAGGACGTCAGTCCTGAACAGCGTCGAGTGAAGCGAAAGCCTGAGCCCGCAGAGGCGCGCGCCGGCGATTGAGGCCGGCAATAATTCAGGGCAATCGCTTTCAAGCGATCGCCCTGCAAGCCGCCGACAAGGCGCGTTGACAAGCGGGAAATCGCCTCGCTACGGTCCCGCCGCCCTGACAATCCCATCGATCGCGGTCAAGCGGGTCCGAGAGCCGTCCACCAAGTGACGCCGGGACTATCGCAGGAGCGGAGGAAAGCGACAGCCATGAAGGTTCTGGTGCCCGTCAAGCGGGTCGTCGATTACAACGTGAAGATCCGCGTCAAGGCCGACGGGTCGGGCGTGGAGCTCGCCAACGTCAAGATGTCGATGAACCCCTTCGACGAGATTGCCGTCGAGGAGGCGATCCGCCTGAAGGAAAAGGGCAAGGTCACCGAGATCGTCGCCGTCTCGATCGGCCCGCAGCAGGCGCAGGAGACCCTGCGCACCGCCCTTGCCATGGGGGCCGACCGGGCAATCCTGGTCAAGACCGACGTGAATTGCGAGCCGCTCGCCGTCGCCAAGGTGCTGAAGGCGATCGTCGAGAAGGAAAGCCCGAACCTCGTCATCCTCGGCAAGCAGGCGATCGACGACGATTCGAACCAGACCGGCCAGATGCTGGCGGCGCTTCTCGGCTGGCCGCAGGGCACCTTCGCCTTCAAGCTCGAATTCGGCGATGGAAGCATCGACGTGACCCGTGAGGTCGATGGCGGCCTCCAGACCGTCTCGCTCAAGCTGCCGGCGATCGTCACGACCGATCTGCGCCTCAACGAGCCGCGCTACGCGAGCCTGCCCAACATCATGAAGGCGAAGAAGAAGCCGCTGGAAGAGCTGACGCCGGAGGGGCTCGGAATCGACGTCGCGCCGAAGCTGACCGTGCTCAAGGTCGTTGAGCCGTCGGGCCGGCAGGCGGGCGTCAAGGTCGGCTCCGCGGCCGAGCTGGTGCAGAAGCTCAAGGTCGAAGCCGGCGTGCTCTGATCCTCGCGGCGCCGCTCCCGGCCCCCCGGTCGAGCGGCGCGCCTCCCCTCTTTTCGAGAAGTTTCGCCGATGACCACGCTCCTCTACGTCGAGCACGCCAACGGGCAGATCAAGGACGGCACGCTGAAGGCGCTGACCGCTGCCAGGGAACTGGGTGCGCCCATCCACGCCCTGGTGCTCGGCACCGGCTCGAAGGCTGCGGCCGAGGCTGCGGGCACGTTCGAGGGCGTCGAGAAGGTGCTGAATTCCGAGGATGGCGCCTACGACCACGACCTCGCCGAGCCGACCGCCGCGCTGATCGCCGCAATCGCCGAGCCCTACGACGCGATCGTCGCCGCTGCCACGACCACGGGCAAGAACACCCTGCCGCGCGTGGCCGCGCTCCTCGACGTCGCCCAGATCTCCGACATCATCAAGGTTGTCTCACCCGACACCTTCGAGCGGCCGATCTATGCCGGCAACGCGATCCAGACCGTGCAGGCCGGCTCCGGCAAGCGCGTCATCACCGTGCGCACCGCCGCCTTCAAGCCCGCCGAACCGGGCAGCGCTTCGGCCGCAATCGAGGCGGTTTCGGCCGCCGCGCCCGATGCGCTGGGTGCGGCCTACAAGTCGGAAGAAATCGCCAAGTCCGACCGGCCGGAGCTGGCCTCGGCCAAGTTCATCGTCTCCGGCGGCCGTTCGCTCGGCTCGGCGGAGAAGTTCAAGGAGCTGATCGAGCCGCTGGCCGATGCGCTCGGTGCCGCGGTCGGCGCCTCGCGCGCGGCGGTGGATGCCGGCTACGCCCCGAACGACTGGCAGGTGGGCCAGACCGGCAAGGTGGTGGCGCCCGACCTCTATGTCGCGGTCGGCATCTCCGGCGCGATCCAGCATCTGGCCGGCATGAAGGACTCGAAGGTCATCGTCGCCGTCAACAAGGACGAGGACGCGCCGATCTTCCAGGTGGCGGATTACGGGCTGGTCGGCGACCTGTTTCAGGTCGTGCCGGACTTGCAGGCCGAGATCGCCAAGGCCAAGGATCGGTAGGTGTATCGGTAGACGCATCGATAGACGGATCGGTAACGCACCTCGCGACACCGTCGAACCGGCCTGGGCGCCTGCGGCTTGAGGCCGGTTTGACGCATTTGTTGCAGTGCCGCATCCTAAGGGTGCGGTCGAGAGGACGATGCCGCAGCAGGTAGGACGCGATACGGTTATGGGCATCGAGATCAAGACGGTCGGCATCGTCGGTGCCGGCCAGATGGGGAACGGCATCGCGCATGTCTGCGCGTCGTCGGGCCTCCATGTTCGGCTGAACGACCGCGATCCGCAGCGGATCGATGCCGGCCTCGCACAGATCGACGCGAACCTCACGCGTCAGGTTCAGAAGGGCACCCTGAGCGACGAGCAGCGCCGCGGCGCGCTGGACCGCATCGCGGCGGCCCGCAGCTTCGACGACCTCGCGCCCTGCGACCTCGTCATCGAGGCGGCGACCGAGGACGAGGCGACCAAGCGCAAGATCTTCCAGGCGCTCTGCCCCTCGCTCAAGCCCGACGCCCTAGTCGCGACCAACACCTCCTCGATCTCGATCACGCGGCTCGCGGCCTCGACCGACCGGCCGGACCGCTTCATCGGCATCCATTTCATGAACCCGGTGCCGGTGATGCAGCTCGTCGAGCTGATCCGCGGCATCGCCACCGAGGATCCGACCTACGAATCGGCCAAGGCCTTCATCGCCCGGCTCGGCAAGACCTCGACCATGTCGGAGGACTTCCCGGCCTTCATCGTCAACCGCATCCTGCTGCCGATGATCAACGAGGCGATCTACACCCTCTACGAGGGCGTGGGCTCGGTCGAGTCGATCGACACCGCGATGCGGCTCGGCGCGAACCATCCGATGGGCCCGCTGCAGCTCGCCGACTTCATCGGCCTCGATACCTGCCTGTCGGTGATGCAGGTGCTCTACGAGGGGCTGGCCGACTCGAAGTACCGCCCCTGCCCGCTGTTGGTGAAATACGTCGAGGCCGGCTGGCTCGGCCGCAAGACCAAGCGCGGGTTCTACGATTACCGCGGCGAGACGCCCGTCCCGACACGCTGAAGCGCACGCCGCACGCAAAAAGGAAAAGCCGCCCGAGACGAAGTCTCGGGCGGCTTTTTCGTGGTCCCTACCTCTTAGCCTTACTGCGCCGACTTCTGCGCCGGCTGCGGATAGGCGGGGTTCTCGGCCGGAACGTTACCGCTGTTGGAAGACGGGGCCTTGTTGACGGAACCCGTGGTCACCTCACGTGCCGATTCCTGGCTCTTGCCAGCGTACTCGGAGGTCGTCTCCGCCCGGTTCCAGCTCAAGAGGCCGACCGTGGCGACCGCCAGCAGGACGAGGCTCGCCACGAGGACGTAAAGGACAGGCTTGCCCTTCGCACCCTGGCGGGCATCGGTTTGGGTCTCGATCTGGGCCATGAAGTTCCCTCTCTTCCGCCCGGCGAAAGGGGCGGCGTCAGCATCGGTTATGCTTGGCCAACGCCGGTCCGGCTTCGAGAGTTCCTGTGGCAAGCTGCGCCCTGAGCCTTGCCCCGTATTCGGGCTGCGGCTCAGAGTTCTCATTTTGGAAGCGTCGCTTTCGAACCGTCGCAGGCCATCGTTCGCTAGAACATCATCCCGAAAGGTGGCTGCCGGCTTTCGGAAAAAAGATGACGCAAAAACAAAAGCCGAGAGCATCGTCCTGGATCCGATATCCAGGACGATGCTCTCGGCGGCTTCAGCGGCCCGTCGTCAGCAGAATCTTGCCCGTGTGGTTGCTGGTCTCCATCAGTTCGTGCGCCTTGCGCGCCTCCTCCAGCGGGAAGGTGGCGTGAACGACGGGGCGGATCTTGCCAGCTTCGACCAGCGGCCAGACATCCCGCTTCAAGCCCTCGGCGATGGCGGCCTTCGCCTCCTTGGCCTGGGCCCGAAGGGTCGCGCCGGTGATGGTCAGACGCTTGAGCATGATCGGGGTCAGCGTCAGGTTCTCGGCCTTGAAGCCCTTCATGAAGGCGATCTGGACGAGACGCCCCTCCACCGCGAGCGAGGCGATGTTCTTCTGCAGGTAGGCCGCGCCGACCATGTCGAGGATGACATCGACCCCCTTGCCGTCGGTGAGACGTTTCACCTCCTCGGCGAAATCGGCCTCGTGGTAGTTGACGGCGGCATCCGCGCCCAGTTCCTCACAGAACCGGCACTTCTCGTCCGAGCCGGCGGTGGTGAGGACGCGGGCACCGTGCTGCTTGGCGATCTGGATCGCCGTGGTGCCGATGCCGCTCGACCCGCCATGGACGAGGAAGGTCTCGCCTTTCTGCAGCCGCCCGCGCTGGATCACCGTGGAATAGACGGTGAAAGTGGTCTCGGGCAGGCCGGCGGCCTCCACCAGCGAGAGCGGCCCGGGCTTCTTCAGCACCTGCCCGGCTTCGGCGACGGCGAACTCGGCGTAGCCGCCGCTGATGACGAGCGCACAGACCTCGTCGCCCACGGACAGACCCGTCACACCCTCGCCCAGCGCCGCGATGCGGCCGGCGACCTCGAGGCCGGGAATCTCGGTCGCCCCCTTCGGCGGCGGGTAACTGCCCTGGCGCTGCATGATGTCCGGCCGGTTGACCCCCGCCGCGACCACCTCGATCAGAACCTGCCCGGCCGCGGGCTCCGGCAGCGGCACGGTCTCGACCGCGATGACCTCCGGGCCACCCGCACCGGTGAAGCGGATCTGGCGCATGGTCTCGGGCAGGTTTTTTGTCATCAGACTTCCTCGGGGCTTCCTCGGGCTCACGCGGCGGGCTGGTCGCGCGTACGCTCGCGTCAGATGGCGCAGGGGACGGGGCGCGTCGAGGCGTGAACCGCCTCCGTCATCGCGAGCGAGCGCTAGATCGAAAACCGAAGCATCAGCGCGTGCCGTACATCCGGTCGCCGGCATCGCCGAGGCCCGGCACGATGTAACCGTGGTCGTTGAGGTGGCTGTCGATCGCCGCGGTCCAGACCGGCACGTCCGGATGCGCCGCCTGGAAGCGGGCGATCCCTTCGGGGGCGGCAAGCAGGCAGACGAAGCGGAGATCCTTCGCGCCCCGGCTCTTCAGCCGCTCCACCGCCGCGACCGCGGAGTTGGCGGTGGCGAGCATGGGGTCGAGCACCAGCACGGTGCGGTCGGCCAGATCCGACGGGCTCTTGAAGTAATACTCCACCGCCTGGAGCGTGTCGGGATCGCGGTAGAGTCCGACATGGGCGACGCGGGCCGAAGGCATCAGCGAGAGCATGCCGTCGAGGAAGCCGACGCCGGCGCGCAGGATCGGGGCGAGCACGAGCTTCTTGCCGGCGATCCGGCGCCCTTCCATGGGCTGAATCGGCGTCTGGATGGTGACCGGTTCAAGCGGCAGGTCGCGGGTCACCTCGTAGGCGAGCAGCATGCCGATCTCGTTGAGGAGTTCGCGGAACCCCTTGGTCGAGCGGTCACCGTCGCGCATCATCGTCAGCTTGTGCTGGACGAGGGGGTGATCGACCACCGTCACCCGCGCCGCGCCGCCGCTCTCCGCCTGCATCGATACCGTCCCTTTGCCTGTAGTGATCCGGCCGCACGATGCCACGGGGGGCGGAGGAAGCCGAGACGCGCGGGACGTTTTCCCGCTTGAGCGGATCAGTCGAGGATGGGGGGCGACTTCAGCACCAGCACCGCCCGCTCGGGCAGATCGACGGTGCCACCGGCCGGGACCGGCGGACGCGCTCCGTCGGGGACCGTGCCGGTGTCGAGGGTGGTGTCGAAGACCGGGCGCCAGGGACCGCCGAGATCCGGAGGCAGGGCGAAGGGGCAGGGCTCGGGCGCCGCGTTCATGAGGATGAGGACGCGCTCGGAACCCTCGATGTCGTTGCTCATCTGCATGCCGAAGGCGCGGCGCTCGCCGTCGGCCCAGGCGGCCGCGTCCATCTCGGTCCCATCGGGGGAGAGCCAGTGCACGTCCTTCAGGGCCGTTTCGCCGACACGGCTGCCGACGAGGAAGTGCCGCCGCCGCAAGGATCGGCAGACCCGGCGGAGCCCGGCGAGGTTTGCCACGAACTCGGTGAGCGTCGGGTCGGGATCGGTCTCCCAATCCATCCAGCTCAACGCGCCGTCCTGGCAATAGGCGTTGTTGTTGCCGCCTTGCGTGCGGGACCGCTCGTCGCCCATCAGCAGCATCGGCACGCCCTGCGCGAAGAACACGCAGGCCAGCATGTTGCGCTTCTGCCGGGCGCGGACGGCCAGGATGGCGGGGTCGTCCGTCTGGCCCTCGATCCCGTAGTTGGCCGAGAGGTTGTGGCCGTGGCCGTCGCGGTTCTCCTCGCCATTGGCCTCGTTGTGCTTCTCCTCGTAGGCCACCACGTCGGCGAGCGTGTAGCCGTCATGCGAGGCGACGAAGTTGATGCTGGCGAGCGGCGAGCGGCCGGAGGGCAGGAAGATCTCGCGCGAGCCGGAGAGCCCCTGGGTCAGCTTGGCCAGCGTGCCGGAATCCCCCCGCCAGAAGCCGCGAAGGTTGTCGCGGAACTGGTCGTTCCACTCGCTCCAGCCATAGGGATAGCCGCCGAGCTGGTAGCCGCCCCCGCCGATGTCCCACGGCTCGGCGATGAGCTTGACCCGCGAGAGGACGGGATCCTGCTGCACCGCCTGGAAGAACGCGGCCTGGGGAGAGAAGTCGCTCGGCGCGCGGCCGAGGCTCGTTGCGAGATCGAAGCGGAAACCCGCTACGCCATAGGCGGTCACCCAATGGCGAAGGGAGTCGAGCACCATCCGCATCACCCGCGGATGGGCGACGTTGAGGGTGTTGCCGCAGCCGGTGCAGTCGATGTTGCGGCGTGAATTCTCGGGATCGAGCTTGTAGTAGCTGGCGTTGTCGATGCCGCGGAAGGCGAGCGTCGGCCCGAGATGGTCGCCCTCCGCCGTGTGGTTGTAGACCACGTCGATCAGGGTCTCGATGCCTGCCGAGGCCAGCTCGCGGATGGCGAAGCGCAGCCCGCTCGCCCCGCCCTCGCCGAGGTAGCGCGGCTCGGGGGCGAAGTAGTTGTAGGGCTGGTAGCCCCAGAAATTGACGAGCCCCTTGTCGATCAGGAAGCGGTCGTCGGCGAAGGCCTGGATCGGCAGGAGTTCGAGGGCGGTGACGCCGAGCTTCAGCAGGTGCTCGATGATTGCCGGGTGGGCGAGGCCGAGATAGGTGCCGCGCTCGGCCTCCGAGAGAGCCGGATGCGTCTGGGTCAGCGCCTTGACGTGCGCCTCGTAGATCACCGTCTCGTGCAGCGGGCGCGGAGCGGGCAGGGCGATCGCGTCGGGCGTATCGGGGCGGGTGACCACGCCGCGCGGCACGAACGGGGCGCTGTCGCGCCGGTCCATCTGGTCCTCGCGGGCGCCGCCGTGGCGATGGCTGTAGAGCGCGTCGTGCCAGCGGATGCGGCCGGCGATCTCGCGGGCATAGGGGTCGAGGACGAGTTTGGCGGGGTTGAAGCGGTGTCCGGCCGCCGGGTCCCAGGGACCGAACACGCGGTAGGCGTATTGCTGCCCCGGCAGAAGGCCGTGGAGATAGCCGTGGAAGACGTCGTCGGTCCGGCTGGGTAGGCGAATCGTGCGCGATTCGTGACGGGCGCCGGGATCGAACAGGCAGAGATCGACCCGGGTCGCGTTCTGCGAGAAGAGGGCGAAGTTGCTGCCGCGGCCGTCGAAATGTGCGCCAAGCGGCGTCGGCAGGCCCTCCTCGATGACGATCATTCCGGTCTTTCGTAAAGCGGGCCCAAAAAGAAAAGGCCCCGCTTCGACTTAGGCCGATTCGTCGCCGAGGCGGAAGCCCCGCTACTCCGCCGCCGCCGCCGTCGTGCTCGGCGGCTCGCGCTCGACGGTGCGGAAGGTCTCCAGCTCCACCATGAAGCAGCGGGCCCACCAATCCACATCCTCGCGCAGCATGCGGTCCGCCATCGGCTTCCAGCGCTCCAGGCGCTCAGCCCGGGGCATGTAGAGCGCCTGCCGGATCGCCTCGGCGACCTCGAAGCGGTCGTAGGGGTTCACGAGCAGCGCCTCGGGCAACTGACGCGCCGCACCCGCAAACTTCGAGAGGACGAGGACGCCGGGATCCTCCTCGCTCTGGGCGACGACGTACTCCTTGGCCACCAAGTTCATGCCGTCGCGCATCGGCGTGACGAGGCCGACGCGGGCAGCGCGATAGAGACCGGCGAGCACGGGCCGCGGATAGGCCTTGGTGACGTACTGGATCGGCGTCCAGGCCGGCTCGCCGAGCATACCGTTGATGTCGCCGACCTTCTCGTTCACCTCGCGCGAGAGCTGCTCGTATTCCGGCACCTCACTGCGGGATTTCGGCGTGATCTGGATGTAGACGACGTTGCCGCGCTGGTCCGGATTCGAGGCGAAGAAGCGGTCCACCGCCTCCATGCGCTCGGGCACGCCCTTCGAGTAGTCGAGCCGATCGACGCCGATAAGCAGCTTGCGGGTGCGCAGGCCCGCCATGGTCTCGCGCACCACCTTGTTGGAGCCGGCCTTGTCGGCAGCCTCCTTGAAGCTGGCGACATCGATACCGATGGGGAAGGAGCGGATCCGCGTGCGCCGCCCGTCCACCATCATCGAGCCGCCGCCGAGCGGGATCGCCCGCATCGTGTCGATGAAGTTGCGCGAGAGATTCTGCACGTCCGCATCGGTCTGCAGGCCGATCAGATCGTAATCGGCCATGGCGCGCAGCAGCTCATTGCTGGCGGGCAGGGTGTTGAACACGTCGGCGGCGGGCCACGGGATGTGGTGAAAGTAGCCGATCGGGTTGGCGATGCCCTGGCCGCGCAACTCGCTCGCCAGCGGCAGAAGGTGATAATCGTGGACCCAGATCAGATCGTCGGGCTCGACGAGCTTGGCGAGCGCCTGGGCGAAGGTCTGGTTGACGCGCTGGTAGCCTGCATAATCCGAGCGGGAGAACGTCCCGAGCCCAATCCGGTAGTGCATGATCGGCCAGAGCGCCCGGTTGGCAAAGCCGGCGTAGTACTCGCGATGGTCTTGCGGCGAGAGATCGAGGACGGCGTACTGGATCGGCCCGCGGTCGATCAGTTCGGGCTCGGCGCTCGGGTTGTCGCGGATGTTGCCGCTCCAGCCGAACCACAGCCCCTCGTAGGAGGAGAAAGCTTCCTTGACCGCGACGGCGAGTCCCCCTGCGGAGACCGCATCCTTGCCCTCGGCGGGCACGGCGACACGGTTGGAGACGATGATCAGACGTGCCACGAACCCGGCTCCGGTCCTCGCTGGGGCCGGCACGCGGGGCGCGCCAGCCTAAGGGTCTTGCGTCTGGGAGAAAACGCGCGGAAGCCTGGCGCGATCCGTCGAGATGCAGCCAAACGCATCCCCGCCGGCAGGTCAAGCGGGCGGACCGACGATGTCACCGCTGTTCGACCCCGCATCCGCCCGACCGGCCCCCACGCTTTCCCGCGTTCCCCGCAGTGCAGCAGAGCCGCCGCCACCATGCAAGGGCCAAGCTGAACGGGTGATGACATCCGGGTCCGGACCAGCATCGGGCCGGGGAGCATGATCGTCGCGGGCATCGGCATCGGAGCGGCGGCGCTTCCTCGCTTGTTCTGACGTCCGTTCACAGCGGCCCTTCGTTCGGCGACCACGGCGCGGAAGGGTCTCGTGAAACGGAACTCCGCGAGGCAGCCAACGGTTCTCCGGCCACGTTCGTCGCAGATCGAAGCGCATCCGCGCCGATCCAGCGATCTTGACCCGCCATCTTGCCCGGAGACAACCCCATGACATCGTCCGCGTCCCCAGATCCCATCGGCGGTGCCAAGCCGGCCGAGACCAAGGCCGACCTGGAGGATCTGCGCCACGACGTGGAAGACACCGCGAATCTCGCGGCCGAGCGCGGCAAAGGGCTCGCCGCGGCCGCACGCCAGCAGGCGCTCTCCTACGTCGACGACCGCAAGGGCGAGGCGGCCCGCTCGGTCTCGGACCTCGCCAAGTCTCTGCGCGATTCCGGCAAGACCTTCGACGACCGTCCCAACATCCGCGCCTTCTTCGACAGCGCGGCGGAGGGGCTCGACGACCTCGCCGGCTCGATCGAGCGGCGCAGCCTCGACGACTTCTACCGTCAGGCGGAAACCTACGCCCGTCGCTCCCCGGTGACGGTGGCGGTCGGCGCGTTCGCGGCGGGCTTCCTGCTGTCGCGCTTCGTCAAGGCGTCGGGCAGCGCCGAGACGGATCCCCTCTACGACGACTACCGGGCCTGAAGGGACGCGCCATGGCAGGCCCCAATCCATCCCCTCCTCCCTCCTCGATCCAAGCCCTCGTCGCCGACGCCCTGCGCGAGGCAAGCGAGCTTGCCAGCAAGGAGATCGCACTCTTCCGCACGGAGATGACGAACAACGTCCGCTCCCTGTTCATCGGCCTCGCGATGATGGTGCTGGCCGCGGTGTTCGCGGTCACGGCGATGCTGGTGCTCATCGGCGCGCTGGTGAAGTTCGTCGCCACCCTCGTGGGGTCCGAGTGGCTCGCGGCCCTGCTGGTGGGCGGCGGCATGCTGCTCGTGGCGGTGGTGCTCGGCGTCATCGGCGCCCGGGCGATGTCGCTGTCCAACCTCGCGCCGACCCGGACCTCGCGGCAGGTCCGGCAGGATGCCCGCGCGCTGACGGAAAGGGTTTCGGGATGAGCGAATCGATCTCGGACCTCGAGAAGGACATCGAGCAGAGCCGCGCGCGGCTCGACGAGACCATCGACCGGATCCAGGGGCGCCTGAACGCGTCGAGCCTCGTCGACGAGATGCTCGGCTCGGCCCGGCAGACGCCCTACAGCGGCTTCTACGACGATGCCTTGCTGGCGGTGCGGCGCAACCCCCTGCCGGTTCTGCTGATCGCGGCCGGCGTCGGTCTCCTACTTAACGGCATGCGGACCGTCCGCCGTCCCTCTCCCTCGCGCGCCGTCGTGCCGGTGGACGCCAAGCCGGTCACCGTGACGGGGGCCGACCGCACCTACGACCCCGACGCCCCTGGCGGGCGCCCCCTCCATGATCTGCCGCCCGAGCGTCAGGTCTGACCCCTCATCTCAGGCCGCGCGCGGACGTTCCGCGCCGACGGCCGACCAGGAAACGGAGTCCATCATGAGCCAAGGCCCCACTCATCAAGGCCCGGTCACCACGCCGCCCTCTGGCGCGCCGGTGGAGACCCTGCCCGAAAACATCGCCGCCCGCTCCGGCATGCCGCGCGAGTCCGGCGTCGATCATAGCCTGCACGAGATCGCCGACCGGGCGACCACGCAGGGCCGCGACGCCAATGCCCGCCTCCAAGCCGGCCTTGAGGATACGACCGAACAGGCACGGGAAGGCGCGCGCAACCTGCGCGACCAGGCCGCGGACCGGGCTTCGGATCTGAAGAACCGCGTCAGCGAGGCCGCCGACTCCACCCGTGCCCAGGCCGGCGAAACGGTTCGCGCCGCCCGCGAGCGGGCGAGCGAGACCTACGAGGGTGCCCGCTCCTGGGCCGAAGACCGTTACGAGACGCAGCGCCAGCGCGCGGCCGACCTTGCGGATCGCGGCTATCGCCGCCTGAACGAGGGTCGCACCGCGACCGAGCACTTCGTTTCCGAGAACCCGCTCCTCGTCGGCGTGGTCGGCCTTGCTGCCGGCCTGCTGCTCGGCGCGCTCCTGCCGCGCACCCGCCAGGAAGACCGGGCGCTCGGCCCCTATGCCGACGACCTGCGCGACCAGGGCATCCGCTACGCCCGCGACCTCACCCATCGCGGCCGCGCCTTCGTCGAGACGGCGCTCGACCCCGAGAACATCGACGCCGCGGTCAAGCGCGCGAGCGCGGAAGGCGGCCCGCAGAGCGGTCAGCAGGGCGGGCCGGCAACGGGACAAGCGACCGGCTCTCAGCCCGGCTTCAACGAGACCGCACGGCCGGCGCACAGTCTGTAAGGGACATGCGCGGGTCTTCCCCTCTCCCCGCATGCGGGGAGAGGGGGTGTGCTCATACGGACCGACGGTTGAGGTGGAACTGTCTCACCCGAAATGCCGGGCCAGGGTCTCGCGGACCGCCACGATCATCCGCTCCACCGGCACCGAGATCTGCGCCGGGCGGGCGGCCTTCCACTCGGCGTTGCTGGCGATGGCTTCCGCCTTGCGGGCCCCCTCGATCAGGTCCTTGATCTGGACCTCGCCGGCCTCGCGCTCGTTCGAACCCTGGATCACCACCGCCGGGGCGCGGCGGCGGTCGGCGTATTTCATCTGCGCCTTCATCCCGGCCGCACCCAGGTAGAGTTCGGCCCGGATGTTTTCCGCACGCAGCTGCGCGACCAGCGCTTGATACTCGGCGATGTTCTCGCGATCGAGCACCAGCACCACGACCGGCCCGGGTTTCATCGCGCCCTCGACCAGCGGGCTCTTGGTCAGCCGCAGGGCCGAGAACAGCCGCGAGACGCCGATGGAGAAGCCGGTCGCCGGGACCGGCTCGCTGCGGAAGCGGCCGACGAGACCGTCATAGCGCCCGCCGCCCGCCACCGAACCGAAGCGGACGGTCTGGCCGTCCTCGTTGGTGACGGGGAAGGTCAGCTCCGCCTCGTAGACGGGGCCGGTGTAGTATTCGAGGCCGCGCACCACGGAGGGGTCGGCCCGCACCCGGTCGTGGCCGTAGCCCGCCGCCTCGCACAGCCGCATGATCGCGTGGAGTTCGGCGATGCCCTCGCGGCCGGTCTCGGAGGTGCCGACGACCTCCTGCCAGGAACCGAAGAACTTTTCCCAGAATGCCATCCGGTCGGCGCCCTCGTGCGGGCTCGCCTCGAAGCCGACATAGGCCAGGATGCGCTCGATCGCGTCGTCGCCCAGCCCGGCGCCCTTGGTGAAGTCGCCGCTCTCGTCCTTGCGGCCGGGGCCGAGCAGCAGGCGCACGCCGTCGGCGCCGAGGCGGTCGAGCTTGTCGATGGCGCGCAGCACGGTGAGGCGCTGGCCGGCCTTGTCCGGGCCGGCGAGGCCGATCGCCTCCATCACGCCGTCGAGCACCTTGCGGTTGTTGACCTTGACCACGTACTGGCCCGCGAGCCCGAGCCGCTCCAGCGTGTCAGCCATCAGCATGCAGGTCTCGGCATCCGCCGCGACGGAGCCCGCCCCGACGATGTCGGCATCGAACTGCATGAACTGGCGGAAGCGGCCCGGCCCCGGCTTCTCGTTGCGGAAGACGTAGCCCGCCCGGTAGCTGCGATACGGTTTGGGGATCGCGTCGAAGTTTTCCGCGACGTGGCGGGCGAGCGGCGCTGTGAGATCGTAGCGCAGCGAGAGCCACTGCTCGTCGTCGTCCTGGAACGAGAACACGCCCTCGTTCGGCCGGTCGAGATCCGGCAGGAACTTGCCGAGCGACTCGGTGTACTCGACGAAGGGGGTCTCCAGCGCCTCGAAGCCGTACAGCTCGAAGGTCTGCCGGATCGTGTCGAGCATCCGCCCCTGGGCCAAGATGTCGGCCTCGGTGCGGTCGGGGAAGCCACGCGGCAGGCGGGGTTTCAGGGTGTCGGCCTTGGCCATGTCGTCGCCGATCGGAGCGGTTCTTTGAAGGGAAGCCCGGCTCTATCGCAGGCGGCCGTGAGGCGGCAACCCGAGGGCATCTCAGAACAGGCGGCTGCCATCCGGCACCGGCTTGTCGGGGGCGAACAGCACGACGGCGCCGGCCGCGTCGGCAAAGCCGAGCGTCAGCACCTCCGACAGGAATTTTCCGATCTGTCGCGGCGGGAAATTCACCACCGCCGCGACCTGCCGGCCGACCAGGGCGTCGGGCGTGTAATGCTCGGTGATCTGCGCGCTGGAGCGCTTGGTCCCGATCACCGGCCCGAAATCGATGACGAGCTTGATCGCGGGTTTGCGCGCTTCGGGGAAAGGCTCGGCCGAGATGATCGTGCCCACGCGGATATCGACGGCGAGGAAGGCGTCGAACCCGATCTTTTCGGATTCCGGGGCGGTGGGATCGTGGCTGACGTGCATGGCCGGGCTTGACTTGGCGGGATGAGAGCAGAGCCTTCTACGAAAGCCGACCGCGTCCTCCAATCCGCATCTTCACACTGAGGTGCCGGAGCGAAGCGGAGACCTCGAACGATCTTCCAGAGATCACGCGGGATCGGGAGGATCCAGAGCATCGTTCTGGATCCGACATCCAGGGCGATGCTCGCGCGCGGGCACCCCAGGATGAGGGGGAGTGGATCGGGATCCTCCACCAAAACGAAAGTTAGAGCGTCAGGCGATAGGCCAGCAGCGCGGCGAGGCTGAGGACGGCCAGCGGGATCTGTGCCGGCCGCAGGCGCTCGAAGAACAGGGGCGCCTCGCCCCGGCGCGCGGCGATGGGATCGAGGATCGTGATCTCGGTGAAGCCGGCGATCAGCAGCCCGAGCGCGATGGCGGGCTTGCCCAGCGCAAAGGCGATGAGGGCGCCGTAGCCCAGCAGGAACAAGCTCAGCATCGTGGCGATCTGCGCCAGCGTCGCCCCGCCCTCGGTGCGGAAGCTGACGCCGCGACGCACGCCGGAGAGGAACAGCAGGATCGCGCACCCCCACAGGAGCGTCAGGGTGAAGACCGCCTCGGCCACCGGCCCGCGCAGGATCCAGACCAGCACCGCCCCGGCGACGAAGGGCAGCATCGGCCCGTAGCCGAATACGACGCTGAGCCAGGGCACCGCGCGGGGCTCGTGCGCATGGATCATCCGGCCGGTCTCGTCGCCCTGGGATCGGGCCGTCGGAATTTGAGCCATGCACGCCTCGCGGCCGAAGGAAAAGGCTTCGCCGACCGCTCGCTCTCCGGACGCGGCTATGCGGTGGGCGCTCCGTGGAGACGCCGAAACGCACGGTGAACCGCTGGGGAGTCGGCCTGTTCCGGCCGATCAGGCCGGCTTCTCCGAGGAGCGCGCGGCGTACCGGCGCTCCTCGCGCCGGGTGCGGCGGCGCTGGGAGCGGCTGTCCTCGGTGGTGGCGGCGAGCCACCAGACCAGGGCGAGCGCCCCGAGGCCCGCTGCGCCGAGCGCAAGGAAGGATCCGCTCCAGCCGAACCAGCCCTGGGCGAGACCGCCGTACCATGCCGAGAGCGCGCCGCCCGCGCCCTGCACAGCGTTGACCGTGCCGAGCGCCGTCTGGGTTCGGCCCGAACCCCAGGTGAGGTCGGCCACCACCACCGGCACCGCCACGCCGATGATGCCCGAGGCCACGCCGTCGAGGATCTCGGCGGTGATGAGCCAGTATGGGTCGTCGATGAAGGCCGAGAGCGCCGCCCGGATTGGCAGGACGAAGCAGGCGGCGATGAGGAGCTGGCGCCGGCCGCGCCGGTCGGCGAGCGATCCGGCGGCCAGCGCCACCGGCACCATCACGAGCTGGGCCACCATGACGTAGCGGGCGGTCCAGGCGGTGGGGTTGTCCGCCGTGTGGACGAGCTTCTGCCCCAGCAGGGTCAGCATGCCGCCATTGCCGAGCTGGAACAGGGCGAGCGCCACCGCGAGCACGAGCAGCCGCTTGTTGGTGAAGACGTCGAGGTAGGAGGAGCGGGCGGGCTCCGTCTCGTCCTCCTCCGTCCAGCCCGCCGCCCGGCGCCGGTTGAAGCTGCCGGCCGGCATCGCCCACGCGGCGGCGATGGCGGCGGCGGCCATGGCCCCCAAGACCCAGAAGGCGATCTCGGGCCCGAAATGGGCGGTGCCGAGGGTGATGAGCCCGGCCGCGATCAGGATGCCGACATGGTTGAAGGCCTGGTTGCGCCCCTGCTGGCGCGGGAACGCCTCCTTGCCGACGACGCCCAGCGTCAGCGCCGTGACCGCGAGCAGCAGCAGCGTGCCGCCCGCCGCAGCCAGAAACTGCGCTGCCAGCACTGGCACGAAGGAATGGGCCGGCATCAGCAGCAGCGTACCGGCGAGGATCGCGACGCAGGAGACCACGATGAGCAGGCGCGGGCGCCCGAGGCGATCGACCAGCGCGCCGAAGGGGCCGCTGAGCAACAGCGTGCCCACCCCCACCAGCGTGGTGACGAGCCCAACCTGCGACGGGCTCCACTGCCGCATCTGCGCAAGCCACGTGCCGAGGAACGGCCCGAGCCCGCCCTGGATGTCGCCGATGAAGACGTTGATCAGGGCAAGGTGGGTGGTGGGCGCCATGCTGTCCTTGGGGGCGGGCCGGGGGCGGCGGCCGTAGCGTACCGCCGCCCCCAGGGCAACGCTCGCCAGCGCCGCCGGGCTCGGACCCGGCGGCGCGATCCGGATGCCCGGATGCGCAGGCCCGGACTATGAGGCCCGGCTACCGTGGCGCGAGCCAGCGCTGGAAGCCGTCGGCGTAATCGTTGGCGGCCCGGTCGAACTGGTCATCGGCCCCGGCCGAGACCATGACGGCATCCACCAAAGCGACCGCGCCCTGGCCGGCGGGTCGGGTGCCGATCGCGCCCCGGTACGTCGTCAGCAGCGCGCCCGAGCGCGCGTCAACCACGGCGATGTCAGCCTGCACACTCGGATGGCCGCCGATGAGCACCCGCTGCGCGGCGGAGGGGATATCGACCCGGTTGATCGTGGCGACGAGCCGCACCGGCTGGGAGCCCTCAGGCCGGGCCGCGGTCACACGCTCCAGGGCGCGCTTGAGGCGGCTCGCGGCGAGATCGCGCAGATGGGTACGGGCGGCCGGCGTCGCGGTGAGAGCCGGATCGGTCTGCGAGAGGCCGCGGGCGCGCAGGTAATCGTCTTCGGCAGCGCTCCAACGGATCGCGGCCTCGGGCGGGACGCGAACCTCAAGGCTGGTAAAGCGCAGGTTGGCCGTCTCCTGCGGCGAGAGCGTATTGGGCGCAACGGTGGTGCAAGCGGACAGGCCGAGCGCCAGGAGAAGCGCGGCAAAGGTCGGACGGCGGAACATCGGGAAGGCTCGGGTCGGCAGCCAGAATCGGCTGCGACCAGCGCGCTAACACAGCTGTTGCGCGAGCCCTGCGGCCAGAGAGCCACAAGGCACTGCAAATCAAACAAATGATGCAAAGCAAAACCCCAGGGCCGTCAGCCCTGGGGTTTTGCTCAGAGAATTCGAGAGGAAGGTCTACGCAAAGCCTCGTCTCAAGAGGCGAGCGGCGCACCCGGCTGGCCGCCCTGGGCCTGCGCTTCCATCATCTTCTGCTGATAGAGGCCGACGAAATCGATCGGGTCGATGTAGAGCGGCGGGAAGCCGCCGTTGCGCACGGCCTCGGCGACGATCTGGCGCGCGAACGGGAACAGCAGGCGCGGGCACTCGATCATCACCGCCGGGTGGATCTGCTCCTGCGGGATGTTGCGCATGCGGAAGATGCCGGCGTACTTCAGCTCGAAGGCGAACAGCACCTCGTTCTGGATCTTGGCATCGCCCTCGAGCGTCAACTCGACTTCGAAGTCGGCCTCGGCGATCTGCTGGGCGTTGACGTTGACCTGGATGTTGATCTGGGGCCCGCCCTCCTGCGGCTGCAGGGAGCGCGGCGCGTTCGGGTTCTCGAAGGAGAGATCCTTGGCGTATTGCGCCAGCGCGTTGATCGCGGGCGCGAGATCCTGGCCCTGCGCGCCGTTGCCGTTCGGTGCCGCGGTATCGGCCATGGCGTCTCTCCTTCTTGCGTCGTCTTCGGCGCGCGCGTGTCCCGCGCTAAAGAGCGCCCCTTCGGCGCGGGCTGCGGCTACCATGCCCGTATCCGGCGAACAAGCCGAACCCATGCGACCGCCTCGGCCCGAACCAGGCTTCGAACCCCGGTTCCGCAGCATGCGCCGTGGCGCGCGTAAATGGGACGCGGCGGCTCGTCTGATTCGTTTCCCTGGAATACCTCGCAGGTCCGCCCATATCACGGTAAGGTCACGGACTTCGAACAGTCGGAGACATTCAGACCCAAGCGCCTACCAAGGTCTCCGTTCCCGGGTCGATCCCCACGCCGCCCTCGGCTAAGAGCCGGTCTCGCGAACCCTTCTCCGGCTCCGGTCGGGAACCTCGCGGAACCATCTTCCGGAGCGCGGCGGGCGGGATCAGGGGGCGGACCTTTCCCGTCCGGGCGGCCTTACGGGCGCCGGACTCACGTGTGCGACGGTCACGATTCGGATCGGTGATGCAGGATTCCTTCGACGCAACCACTCTGATTTTCCTGGCGCTGGCCGTCTTCGTGATCTGGCGGCTGCGCTCGGTCCTGGGCCAGAAGACCGGCACCGAGCGCTCGCCCTTCCGGCCGGTGGAGCGCAATCGCACCGAGCCGCCGGCCGGCCGCAGCGAAGGCGACAACGTCGTGCGCCTGCCCGGCGCCGACCGCAGCCCGGCAGGAGCGGCGGCCGTGCAGACCGCGACCCGCGATTGGCGCGGCATCGCCGAGCCGGGTTCGGCGGTCGCCCGCGGCCTCGAGCAGGTGGTGCAGCTCGAGCCGACCTTCGAGCCCCGTGCCTTCCTCGAAGGGGCCAAGGGCGCCTACGAAACCATCGTCACCGCCTTCGCCAAGGGAGACCGCAAGACTTTGCGCACGCTCCTCTCGCGGGAGGTCTGCGAGGGCTTCGAGCGGGCGATCTCCGAGCGCGAGAAGCGCAACGAGACCGCGGAAACCACTTTCATCTCCATCGACAAGGCGGAGATCGCCGCCGTCGAGGTGAAGAACCGTGCGGCCCAGATCACCGTGCGCTTCCTCTCGAACCTCATCACCGCCACCCGCGATGCGGACGGCAAGGTGATCGACGGCAATGCCGAGACCGGCGTCGAGGTGCCCGACGTGTGGACCTTCGCCCGCACGCTCGGCTCGCGCGACCCGAACTGGCAACTCGTCGCCACCGACGCGGGCGGCTGATCGTTTCGCCTCATGCCGTGTTTGCGCGTTTCCCTTCCGGCCGCAGCGGTCCTCGCCGCTGCGGCCGTTTCCATTCCCGCCGTACCCTCACGCGCGGATGGGCCTCCGCGCGTGCCGGGCGCCGTGCTGGAGCCGGTCCCCCTCGCAGCCCTGCCCGGCTGGCGCGAGGATGACGGGGCGGCCTCTCTCGACGCCTTCCGCCGCACCTGCGCCGGGCCCGGCCCCAACCCGCCCCAGATCGGGGGCGTGACGGGCTCGCCCGCCGACCTCGCGGCGGCCTGCGCCGCCGCAGCCGAGGTGAAGCCGAGCGAAGCCAAAACATTCTTCGAGGCGCGGTTCTCCGCCTACCGCATCGTCCGCCCGGCCTCCGGAACGGAACCGGAGCGCCGGGTCGGCTTCCTCACCGGCTATTTCGAGCCGGAACTCACCGGGTCGCTCGAGCCCGGCCCCGGCTACACCGCCCCCGTGCTGGCCCGACCGGACGACCTCGTCAGCCTCGCCCCCGGCGAGACGGTGCCGGGGCTCGATCCGATCTACCGCGCAGGCCGGCGCACCGAGACCGGGCTCGTCCCCTATCCCGACCGTGCGGCGATCGAGGACGGGGCACTCGGCGAGCGCACCCGGCCGCTGCTGTGGCTGCGCGACGCCGTGGACCTCTTCGTGCTGCAGGTGCAGGGGTCCGGGCGGGTGCGCCTGCCCGACGGACGCGGGATGCGGGTGCTCTACGACGGCAAGAACGGCCAGCCCTACACCTCGATCGGCAAGCTGCTCGTCAACGAGGGCCACCTGCCGATCAACGGGCTGAGCCTGGAGCGCTGGACGGCGTGGCTGCGGGCCAACCCCGACCATGCCCGCCGGCTGATGCGGATGAACGCGTCCTACATCTTCTTCCGGACCGAGCCGGTGACCGACCCCGCCCTCGGGCCACCCGGCGCCGCGGGCGTGCCGCTGAGTCCGGGGCGCAGCATGGCCGTCGACGGGAACCTGTGGCGCTACGGCCTGCCGTTCTGGCTGGAAGGCAAGCTGCCGGGCCAGCCCGGCCGCGGGCATCTGGTCGTCGCCGCCGATACCGGCTCGGCCATCGTCGGCCCGGCGCGCGGCGACCTCTATGTCGGCACTGGCGCCGCCGCCGGACGGGCGGCGGGCGACCTGCACGACCGGATGGGCTTCGTGGTGCTGATCCCGAAACCCGCCCCGGATAGCGCTGGGAAGGACGCGGCCGCACCGGAGGCCGCCGCCGGAGCGGCGCGGCCGTGAGCGTGCGACCGCCGCGGCGCTCGCGCCTGCTCTCGCGTGAGGAGGCGCATCTCTGGGGCGAGATCGCCAAGCTGATCACGCCCCTGCGGAGCCGCGCCAAGCCGAAAAAACCCGCTCAGAAGGGGCCCGAGGCCGGCGCCGAACAGCCCGCGCCGCCGATCACCAGGTCTGCGGCAAAAGTCGCCAAGCCGGCTCCGAAGCCGGCCGCCAAGCCTATCTGGAAATCCGCCTCCCCTCCCCCGGCGCCCCCCGCCAAGCCTGTCCCACTCAAGCCTGCTGCCGCACTCTCTGTGTCGCGGGCCGCGTCGAAGCCGCTCAAGCTTGGCGACCTCGCTCCCGAGATCGCCCGGGCCAGCGCCGCACCCGCTTCGCCACCGCCGCCTCCGTCCCCAGGGGCGCCGGGCCTGGAGCGGCGGGAGCGGCGTGGGCTGGAGCGGGGCACGCTGACGATCGAGGCGCGCATCGATCTGCACGGCCTGTATCAGGCGGAGGCGCATGCGGCCCTGGTCGGCTTTCTTCTGCGCTCCCGCGCGGCGGGGCATGCCCGCGTGCTCGTCGTGACCGGCAAGGGCGGCGAGGATTTCGGCGGCCGCGACCGCGGCGGTTTCTCCGAGCGCGGCGTGCTCCGCCGCAGCGTCCCGCACTGGCTGCGGGGCCCGGAATTGCGCGGCCTCGTGATCGGTTTCGAGGAGGCGGCGCGCCATCACGGCGGAGGCGGCGCCCTCTACGTGAGGCTGCGGCGGCGATAGGCCGGCTCGCCAAACCCTAAGATGAAATCGGCGGGCGGGGTCTTGAGCCGGGTGGCGAAACGCGCTACTGAGCCATGCTCTCCCATTGCAGCCGTGTCGCATTCCGAGGTCTTTCTGGCCCAGCGGAACCGATGCGCGGGCCGAGCCGCGCGCCCGCGACGGCTATGGACCCTGGGGCGCTTCCCCGGCGCCCGGCTCTGCTCCCGAACCGGCCGACCACTCCCCGCCCTTCGTTGGTTGCATCTCCCCACATGACGTCACAGAACGACGCTCTCTCCCCTGTCGAAGCTCCGGCCGAAGCCGTCGTCGCGCCGGCCGATCTCGTCGCCCGGCGGGAGGTGAAGCTTCAGGACCTCAAGTCCAAAACGCCGACCGAGCTCACGGCCTTCGCGGAGGAGCTCGATGTCGAGAACGCCTCGACGATGCGCAAGCAAGAGCTGATGTTTGCGATCCTCAAGCAGCTCGCGGCCAACGAGACCGAGATCATCGGCGCCGGCACGGTCGAGGTGCTTCAGGACGGGTTCGGTTTCCTGCGCTCGCACGATTCGAACTACCTGCCGGGTCCGGACGACATCTACATCTCGCCGACCCAGATCCGCCGCTTCGGCCTGCGCACCGGCGACACCGTCGAGGGCCCGATCCGCGGCCCCAAGGACGGCGAGCGCTATTTCGCGCTGCTCAAGGTCAACACGATCAACTTCGAGAACCCGGAGAAGATCAAGCACAAGGTCCACTTCGACAACCTGACGCCGCTGTTCCCGACGCAGCGCTTCAAGCTCGAACTCGACAACCCGCCCAAGAAGGACTTCAGCCCGCGGATCATCGACATCGTCTCGCCGATCGGCAAGGGCCAGCGCGCGCTGATCGTCGCGCCGCCGCGCACCGGCAAGACCGTGCTGATGCAGAACATCGCGCAGTCGATCACGATCAACCACCCGGAATGCTACCTCATCGTGCTGCTCATCGACGAGCGCCCGGAAGAGGTGACCGACATGATCCGCTCGGTGAAGGGCGAGGTCATCGCCTCGACCTTCGACGAGCCGGCGACCCGCCACGTGCAGGTCGCCGAGATGGTGATCGAGAAGGCCAAGCGCTTGGTCGAGCACGGCCGCGACGTGGTGATCCTCCTCGATTCCATCACCCGCCTCGGCCGGGCCTACAACACGGTGGTCCCGTCGTCGGGCAAGGTGCTGACCGGCGGCGTCGATGCCAACGCCTTGCAGCGGCCCAAGCGCTTCTTCGGTGCGGCCCGCAACATCGAGGAGGGCGGCTCGCTCTCCATCATCGCGACCGCGCTGATCGACACCGGCTCGCGCATGGACGAGGTGATCTTCGAGGAGTTCAAGGGCACCGGCAATTCCGAGATCATTCTCGACCGCAAGGTCTCGGACAAGCGCATCTTCCCGGCCATCGACATCACCCGCTCCGGCACCCGTAAGGAAGAGCTGCTGGTGCCGCCCGATTCGCTCAAGAAGACCTATGTGCTCCGCCGCATCCTCAACCCGATGGGCGTCACCGACGCGATCGAGTTCCTCATGGACAAGCTGCGCCAGACCAAGAGCAACAGCGACTTCTTCGACTCGATGAACACATAAGGCGAGACACCTCGCCGAGGCTTTTGCCAAGGGGGCCCGCCGACACGATCGGCCGGCCCCCTTTTTTATGTCAGAGCCTATCGCGCAATGGGATCGCTCGGGCACGAAGCAGCCGGAACGGAAGAAGGGCCGTCATCGATCCGGCCCGGCCACAGGTCGGCGAAGTGACGATCCTGCCGGAGACGATGCGCTCGGCATGCGAAATTGTGCAGTCATTACAAAATCTTCGATCCATCGAACCTTCGCTTGCGTTTGACGTTGGCCCGCCGTCACCGCCTTCTCGGGCGGTCCTGTTCGGAGACGGCGCATGGCAACCCGCAACGTATCGGATCTCGTGGTCGAGACGCTCCAGCAGGCGGGCGTGCGCCGCGTCTACGGCCTCGTCGGCGACAGCCTGAACGGGATCACCGAGGCGATCCGCGCCCGCGGCGTCATTGATTGGGTCCATGTCCGCCACGAGGAGGTCGCCGCCTTCGCCGCCGCCGGCGAGGCGCAGATCACGGGCGAACTGGCGGTCTGTGCCGGCTCTTGCGGACCGGGCAACCTCCACCTCATCAACGGCCTGTTCGACGCTCACCGCACGCGCACCCCGGTCCTGGCGATCGCCGCGCATATCCCGTCGAGCGAGATCGGCCTCAACTACTTCCAGGCGACGCGGCCCGAGGAGTTGTTCCGCGATTGCAGCCATTTCTGCGAGACGGTCTCCGACCCGGCACAGCTGCCCAACGTCCTTGAGGCGGCGATCCGCTCGGCGGTCGGCCAACGCGGCGTCGCCGTGGTGGTCATCCCCGGCACCGTCGCCCTGAAGGAGGCGCCCAAGCGCGCTCTATCCGCGCCCGCAACGCTGCGCCCCCGCGCGCCGGTCACCGTACCGCCCGCGGATGAACTCGACCGCTTGGCGGATCTCCTCAACGGGTCCAAGAAGATCACGCTTCTGTGCGGGCGCGGCTGCGCCGGGGCGCACGCCCCGCTGATGCGGCTGGCCGAGCGTCTCAAGAGCCCGATCGTCCACGCGCTCGGCGGCAAGGAGCATGTCGAGCACGACAATCCCTACGATGTCGGCATGACCGGTCTGATCGGGTTCAGTTCGGGCTACGCGGCGATGGAAGCCTGCGAGACCCTGCTGATGCTCGGCACCGACTTCCCCTACCGCCAGTTCTACCCTGAGCACGCCAAGATCGCGCAGGTCGATCTGCGTCCGGAGAATCTCGGCAAGCGCTGCCGGCTCGAACTCGGTCTCGTCGGCGATGTCGCCGCCACCATCGAGGCGCTGCTGCCGCGGCTGAACGGCAACGACAGCGGGCGCCATCTGGAGACCAGTCTCAAGCACTACGCCAAGGCGCGCGAAGACCTCGACGACCTCGCCACCGGCAAACCGGGGCGCAAGCCGATCCACCCGCAATACCTCACCCGGCTCCTCAGCGAGGCGGCGACCGACAACGCGGTGTTCACGGCCGATGTCGGCACGCCGACCGTCTGGGCCGCGCGCTACCTCGCCATGACGGCGGGACGGCGCCTGATCGGCTCCTGGGCGCACGGCTCGATGGCGAACGCCCTGCCGCACGCCATCGGCATCCAGGCGGCGAGCCCCGGCCGGCAGGTGATCTCGCTGTCGGGAGACGGCGGTTTCACCATGCTGATGGGCGACGTCCTCACGCTGACGCAGGAGCGGCTGCCGGTGAAGGTCGTGATCTACAACAACGGCACCCTCGGCTTCGTCGAACTGGAGATGAAGGCCGCAGGCTATCTCGAGACCGGCGTTACGCTCGAAAACCCGGATTTCGCCGCCATGGCCCGTGCCATCGGCATCCACGCCCGCCGGGTCGAGGATCCGGGCGATCTGGAAGGCGCCATTCAGGACGTGCTGTCCCATCCCGGTCCGGCTCTGCTCGACGTGGTGACGAACCGCCAGGAACTGGCGATGCCGCCCAAGCTCCAGGCCGAGCAGGTGAAGGGGTTCAGCCTCTACGCACTCCAGGCGGTGATGAACGGGCGCGGCGACGCAATCCTCGATCTGGCCAAGACCAACCTGTTGCGCTGAACCGATCCGCCTCGGCGCGGTCCTCTCGGGAGGTCCGCGCCGGCTGAGAAAAGTCTCTCGCCGAGTATCTCGACAACACCGTTCCGGGTCACGGCTCGCTCTTCTCGAACTTCGCCGATCCGCGCTTCCAGAAGACGAACCTGTTCTCGGGCGATCCCGCCTTCCAGGATCTCACCACCTGGCAGTACCGCATCGGCTACGCCTTCGAGCACCGCTTCGGTCCGGATGTCGTGTTCCGGCAGAACTCCCGCAATTACAACGTCCTCGGCTTCCTGAGAGACACCCAGACCGGCACGATCAACCCAGATCTCCAGACCGCCGGCCGCTTCAACGGCCGCATCACCAATGCCCTCGACACGCTCTCGCTCGACAACCCGCTTGAAACCCGCTTCGCCACGGGCCCGGTCGCCCACGTCCTGATCGCCAGCCCGACCAACGAGGTGCCCGGCAGCTTCCGCCGCTCAACCGTCACCTTGCTCGATGCGGTCGCGGCCTCCGACTTCGTCAAGGCCGATCCCCGGCTGAAGCGCCTGCGACTTCAGGTCAACGTGAACAACGCGTTCGACCGCCGCTATTTCACTTGCCAGGCGGGGCTCTGCTACCGCGGCCAGCCCCGGCAGTTCTTCGCGAGCCTGATCTACCGCTGGTGAGGCGGATCCCGCCCTGACCCTCATCGTCCAGACATCCCTCGACGGCGCCCTGAGCGGGGCCTTCGCCCCCTTTGCCGGTCGGCTGCGACGCGATCCTGACCCTCGGGCCTGTGCGCTGTCGGAGCTCGCGCGCAGCGGTGCGATCGACGACGGGGTCGCCCGCTTCGCGGATGTCCAGTCCGGGGGCGAGCGCAGGGCGGTAGCCTCGCTGTGGAGCGCCTACCTCTTCGCGGCGCTGGTCGCGCCAACGCTGGCAGCGGGCGCGCGGCTCGGCGTGGTGCTCCCCCTCGACGCGGTTTGTCTCGCGCCGGAGACCGGGCTGCCGGCGACGGTCCATCTCGCACCGGAACGGGCGCTGCCCGCCTCGCTTCCCGTTCAAGTCGATCGGCTGCTCGCCGAGTGCCTCGCACCCGTGATCCAGGCGCTGCGAGTCGAGACGGGGCTCTCGACGCGGCTGCTGTGGGAGAATGCCGGGGGGCATCTGTTCTGGACGCTCAAGACGATCGCGCGGGAGGATCCGGAGCGGACCGGCGAGGTGACCGAGGCGCTACAATCCCTGCGCTGGCCGCGCGAAGCCTGCGGGGCGCTCACCCTGATGCGCGCCGATGCGCTGGCGGGCTTTGAGGCGCCACGCCGCCGGCTCTGCTGCCTGCGGCACGGCCTGCCCGGCTTCTCGAAATGTGAGGGGGTCTGCCCCCTGCTCAGGCAGCGCGGGGAAAGCCGCTTATCCGGTTCTCCCCCCTCATCGTGAGGCGCTGGAGCGGAGGCCTCCTTCGCGGCCGCTCCGCGGCACCTCAGGATCAGGTGAAGTTTCGAAGAGCGACCTCCGCGCTCAGCCGCGCCCGGCTTCCGCGCCGAGGCCACGCTGCGCCTTCGAGCGCAGGCGCTTATTCTGAAAGATCAGTGTGACGGTGCCGCCGCTGCCGCGGTCCGACCAGAGATAGGTCTCGAAGGTACCGAGCCCGGGTATGGTCGCGGTGGCGTCGAGGGTGCCGCGGCAACCCAGTAGGCCCTCGGCCTCGGCCAGACGCATCTCGGCCTGGAGCAGATCGAAGGTGCCGAGGCTGACCGGGCACTGGGTCCGCTCCGTCGGCGGCCGGTGCGCGGCGACCGACGCCGTGGCGAGGCGGGGCGGCTCGCCCGCCGCGTCGGCGGCCGAGGGCTGCGCCTGCCAGGCTCGAACGGGCGGCGCATCATGCCGCGCATCGGGGGAAGCGGCAGGCATCGGGGCAAGCGCGCGTGGCACTTCCGCCTGCGCTACGCCGCTCCGTAGGGCGGGGGTGAAGGCCGAGCCCTGCCGAAGCCGAGAGGTCCCGCTCGAAGCCCCCCCGCCCCCATGCGGTGCCCATTCCTCCATCGCCTCGCCGGGCGCGCGGGTATGTCCAACGACGATGGCGCGGCGCAGGGCCGTCTCCAGGCCGCGCAGGTCGCGGGCGAGGCGCTCGCTCATTCCGGTGCGGGCCGACCCCGACTGGGTCTCGCAGGCCGCGAAGGTGGAAACGGCGTCGCGAATCTCATCCTCGGTCCACTGTCCGGCCGGCTTGCCGAAAAGGTCGGCCTCACCCTGCGGCACGGCATGGGCCGTGGCCGCGCCGAGCCGGCCGAGCCTCTCCTCCGCGAGGACGCGGTGCATGCCGCAGCCGCCGGCCGCCGCGAGGGCCGCGCGAAACGGCGAGGGCGCCGCCGCAACGGAGGATCCGCACGCGGCTGCGAGCAGGGCCGGTGCGAGGAGGAAGCGCATGAGGGCGGTCGCCTGGGTTCAGGTCATGCTGCCGAAATGAGCGTTTCGGCGTGAACGGATCCTTACCCCACGGGCCGGGTCAGCCGGGGATCGGCCTTCATGCCTTACCGTCCGTTGACCGGTTCGCTCGGATCGATCGCATCCGCGCCCCGAGAAACATCGCCATCCGAGCCGGCACGGCCTCGGGAGCGGAGGACGTATGACGTCCCAGCATCTCCCGGCAGTTTTCACGGGAAAACTGCCGCGCTTCAGGCGCCACCCATTGGCGTCTTCGCCCGCCTGCGGCGGCGGGCCACCATGTTGAGGCCCTCCACACCGGCCGAGAACGCCATGGCGGTGTAGATGTAGCCCTTCGGCACATGCGCCCCGAAACCTTCGGCGAGCAGCGTCATGCCGATCATGATGAGGAAGCCGAGCGCCAGCATCACCACGGTGGGGTTGGCGGCGATGAAGCGCGACAGCGGGTCGGCGGCGATCAGCATCACGGTCACGGCGGCGACGACGGCGATGACCATGATCGGCACGTGCTCGGTCATGCCGACGGCGGTGATGATCGAATCGATCGAGAAGACGAGGTCGAGCACCAGAATCTGGCCGATGGCCGAGCCGAAGGTGAGCGCCGCCCGGCTGCCGGGCTTCTCCTCCGGGCTCGGATCGACGCTGTAATGAATCTCCTTGGTCGCCTTCCACAGCAGGAACAGGCCGCCCGCAATGAGGATGAGATCGCGCCAGGAGAAACTCTTGCCCAGCACCGCGAAGACCGGCTCGGTCAGGTGGACGATCCAGGCCACCGTGCCGAGCAGCGCCAGCCGCAGGATCAGGGCGAGGCCGATGCCCAAGCGCCGCGCCCGGCTCCGCTCGGCCTCGGGCAGCTTGTTTGTGACGATCGAGATGAAGATCAGGTTGTCGATGCCGAGGACGACCTCCATCACCACGAGGGTCGCCAGCGCCGCCCAGGCGGTGGGGTCGGCGGCGAGGTGAAGCAGGCTGTCCACGGGCGGATCCGAGGGTTCAGAAGGGAAGAGGGAACCGGCTCGTGGCGACGGGCGCGGCGTCCGGCGGCGCGAGAACCCGCACCGCCTTCGGCATCACCTTGAAATGGGCCGGCGTCCAGGTCGTCAACTCACCGTCGGTGTTGACCGCCCGCGGCTTGCGGGTCTTCAGCATCAGCTCCGTGGTCTCGAACGCACGCACATCCGCTGCCTTGCCGTGGGTCCCGCGGCGCAGGGCCGGCAGCAGCGCGATCAGCCGCCACCAATGGGCGACCTCCAAGCTGTAGAAGTCGAGCCGTCCGTCATCGACGGTGGCGTCTTCCTGCACGGTCATGCCACCGCCGTAATGGCGCCCGTTGCCGACCGAAGCCTGGATGGTCGTGACCTTCTCGGTGCGGCCGTCATGCTCGATCGTCACGGTGAAGGGACGGGCGCGGCGCAGAAGCCGGAAGGCGGCGATGGCATAGCCCACCGTGCCCCAGGTCTTCTTGGCCTCCGCCGTCAGCTCGCTGGCGAGATCTGCGGAAAAGCCGACGCTCGCCACGTTGAAATAAAGGTGCCCGTTGACCCAGCCGAGGTCGATCGCCTTCTCCGGCGCCGTGGGGATCAAGCGGGCGGCCGGCTCCGGCTCGAGGGGCAGGCCGAGGGAGCGGGCGAGATCGTTGGCGGTGCCGAGCGGCAGGATGCCGAAGGGCAGCCCCGTCTCGACCAGGGCGGGTGCAGCCGCGTTCATGGTGCCGTCGCCACCCCCGAGGATCACCAGATCGACGGAGGACGCATGCCGCCCGATCACCTCCTTGCAATCGGCGCTGTCCTCCGGCTCGACGAGGTCGAGCCCCCCCTCGCGCAGAATCGTGCGGATCGCATCCAGCGACGCGGACCCGCTGCGAGCCTTGGCGTTCACGAGAAGGAGCGCGCGGCGCTTCCCGGTCTCCGAGGTCGCGCTCAAGCCGCTGCTCCGCTCGCATGGGGCCGGAACAGGAAAACCAACATGGCCGGCACAGGAATATCCTCGCACGCTTTACGCGCCGCGTTCGCGCCAGCGGTGAAAAATCCGACATCACGGTCGACGCCTCGACCGTCGGAGGGGCCCGGCCCCGTCCTCGGCGGCCCCGCTCGATGCTTGGCACCAAGGGCGCTCGGCCTGCTGCATTCGCACGCAGGACGAGCCGGGAACGTCATGCTCAAGGTGGGCACTTCCCGCGCGATGGCAAGGGCGCGGCGCAAGGGCACGGGGAAAGGGTGCGTGCGAGGGCGCTTGGCGCGGGCCCGGCACCAGGGGCCGTGACCAGGGAAGCTTGGACAGCGGGGGTAACAGGCCTTCCGGTGAAGGCATCGGTCGCACGGGCGCCCGACTCGGTGTAGGCACTCAGCCGGTGGCGGAAAGGCGTGGAACCGTAGCGGTGCCGTCACGCGTTCCCTCTCACCGACCGCCTTCCGCGGAGTGCCGGCCGCCGTCACCCTTCCGAGGTGAGCGCCGCCGGTGACCCGGCCTTCCGCGAGGCACCTTCAGGCCTGCTCGCCCGATCGGTCCCGTCATGCGCCCCGTCCTGTTTCTGACTCTTCTCCTCTCCTCGGCCTGCGCGACGGGAGGCGCCCTGGCCCAGCAGGGATCGAACTGGATCGACCCACCCGCCAAATCCGACGCCGCCCCCGCTGGCAGCGAGCGGACGAAGCCGGCGGCCAAATCCGCCCCCCGTTTCGAGGCCGAACCGGAGGCCGGGACCCGTTCGCGCCGGGCCACCGCCCCCGCCCCCGCCCGGCGGGACATGCACCGCCAGGACCGCACCCGCGCCGCCGAGATGCGCCGCGCCCGCCGAGCCGCGATCCGCGAGCGGGCGCGCGACGAGGGGCACGCCCACACCGCCCGGATGCACCGCCCTGCCCCGCCGCCCGCCGCGAACCTGGCCCGCGCCGAGCCGGATCCGCGCTTCTCCGATTGGGCCGTGGCGGCGCGTCGCCTGAGTTTCGGCTATCTCGACAGCGTGTCGGCGCCCAACGGCGCGATGCTGTCCGCCGCGCCCCGCTTCTATGGCAGCTCGGTGCGCTTCCACGGCCGTGTCATGACCACCAACGCGCTCCTGGCTGAGAAGCGGCGCTTCGCGCGGCGCTGGCCCGAGCGGCGCTACGAGCCGCACGGGGAGCCGCGGATCGCCTGCGACGGACCCAGCGCCACCTGCCTCGTGCGCATCGTCCACGATTTCACGGCGGTCAGCCCGGCCCGCGGTGCGCGTTCGCAGGGGGTGGCCGAACTCACGCTGACGGTGAGCTTTGCCGGAGGCGCACCGGTCATCGTGTCGGAGTCGAGCCGCGTCCTGAGCCGGGCAGGGGCCTGACGATCGGGGTCCATCGCTCGAAGCCGCATGAGTGGCTTGCCGGCGCGAAGAGCGTGCTCTTTGGGGCGTGAGCCTCGGAGAGCATCGAGCGGCGCGGGAAGCATAAGTCCGCGGAGGCGGGCGCAGGCGATTGAGGCCGGGTGGGAAATCAGGGTGTTCGCCTTGGGCGGTCATCCTGCGGGATCAGCCGCCGCATCGACCGGATACTCCGGCCGGTCCATGTTGTAGAAGCAGCCGACGGGCGCCGCCGTGAGGGGCGCCCCGGCGACGAACGAGAACAGGGCATCGCACGCGTGAAGGGATCGGCAAAGGCCGCAGGTCGGAGCAAGGACGAGACGGCGGCCCCGCCGGAGGCGCCGGTCTCCGAGGACGACCGCCGGATCCGCGCGCTGATCCTGGCCGAGCTCGACCGACGCGGCGCGCGACCGGTGGCACGCCGGACGCTGGCCCTGATCGCCGAAGGCTTCGTCTTGCCCGCCGACGGGGTGCCCGGCTACCGGATCGTCGATCGCACCGGCACGGTGCGCCTGCGGGGCGAGGCGGGTGCCGGCGTGCCGCTGACCCTTCACGACCTCGTTGAGGAACTTCGGGAGCAGCACGCACCGCTGTTTCTCCCCCCTGCCCCCGAACCGGAGCCGGAACCCGCCCGCGACACCATCGCCGACGTGCGGGCCGCGGGCGCCCGCTTCGTGGAGACGCAGTCGGCGCTGGCGCGCTCCCTGGCGAACAGCTCCGCCGAGCGCAGCCGGGCGCTCGCGAGCGCCGCGAGCGAGACCGTCGAAGGCTGGCGCAGCCGCCTCGCCGAACGGCTGAAGGCCCGGCCGCGGCCCGCACCGGTCGGCGCCTCCCTCGATCCGGCCGCGTCGTCGCCGAACGCGGCGGAGCGCCTTGCCGGTGCGCGCGCCCGCGTCGGAGACGGCTGGCGGCGCGTGGCCGGCGGGATTCAGCCCCGCCAGACGGCGAACCGGATGCGCGACCTCGCGGAGGATGCCTTCGCTGCGGGAAGCCGCCGGCCGGTTCTGCTGATGGCGTTCGGCGCCTTGGCGGGCGCAGGCCTCGTCGCGGCGCTCTCCCTGAGCGGACGCGATACGGAGGAAGCCGGTCGCCCCGTCCAGCAGACCGCCGAAACCCAGGCCCCGCAGACGACGCCCACCGGATCGCCGCCGGCCTCGGAGCGCGTCCCGGCCGCGGAGGAGCCGGCTCCCGATGCACCACCCGCGGACGCGCCGGGGACCACGGCCGAGCGTCCGCCCGAGCCGGAGGCGCCGCGCAAGGGCGCCAACGCCATCGTCGGCGTGCCGGAGGTGATCGACACGGCGACGCTGCGCGTCGGCGGCAAGGTCGTGCGCCTGTTCGGCGTCGAGTGGGTCCGCGGCGGCCAGTCCGACGAGCTAAATAAGTATCTCCGCAAGCGCTCAGTGACCTGCCAGCCCGCGCCCGGCAGCAGCGCGCATATCTGCACCGTGGAGGGCCGCGACCTCTCCGAGGTGGTGCTGTTCAACGGCGGCGGTCGCGCCTCATCCGAGGCGACGCCGGATCTCGCGGCGGCCGAGGATCACGCCCGCACCGAGCGGCTCGGCGTCTGGAAGCGGTGAGGCGTTGGGTCCGGGCCTATCCCGGCCTCTTCAAAGCAAGGGCTGGCGCGCGGCCGCATCCTCACGGGCACAGAGCGTGGGGTCAGGCTTTGCCCCCTCCCCGCTCAGCGCGCGTTTGAGGTCGGCCCGGGCGCGCTCCAGATCGATGCGGAACTCGGGATCGGCGAGCAGCACGGCGACCAGCGCCGAGGCGCCGGTGCGGGCGGCCTCGACATCGCTGAGCCAGTGGACGCCGCACACCACTCGGCTCTCGCCGTAGAGCCGGCTCCGCACCAGGAACTGCGTCGCCTTCTCCGGCATCAGGTTCGCCATGATCATCCCGTAGGCCCAGCCCTGGCCGGAATGGCCGGAGGGATAGCTGAAGCTGTCGGCGAGCTCGGCCGTGCGGGCGACGCAGATCGGCAGATCGTTGCCGACGAAGGGGCGCAGACGGCGGTAGCGCCGTTTGGCCACACGGGTGGCGCGGGCGATGTCGATGCGGGCCCGGTCGAGGAGCCGCATCAGGTCGGGCACGCCCCCCTGGTCGATGCGCTGGCCGAGGACGCAGGCATAGTCCTCGAGAAGCGCGGCGCCGCCATCGGCGACGTCGTTGGTGGCGAGCGCCCAGCGCGGGCTACCCTGGAAGGCCCGGGTCGCGTTGTAGACCGCCCGGTCCGCCGCCTCCGCCGCCGAGTGGCCCGCGGGGGGCGGGGGCAGGATCGCCACGAGGTTCGGCGTCGCCTCCTCGCTGAGATAGCCCTTCGGGGCAGCGGCCGCGAGCTTGTCCTTCTCCAGAGAGGGCGCGGAGGTCGCCGGACTGGCCGGTGCCGCCGGCTCGGCCTTGACGGGGGCGATTTGGAGCAGCGGGACGGCGAGGGTCAGCGCCACCAGGGCGGCCAAGCGCACCGGCGCACGGGTCGGGCGGGTCATCGGAGGAGAAGCTTTCAGGCGCCGGGGCTGAATGGATCGTGGCGGAGGCCAGGAGCGGGCTTCAGTTTCGAACTGATGCTTCCGGCCTGTCTAGAAGGGACGTGCGACGGATGCGTCACAGTCCCAATCCGGTGTCAGGCCGCAGCGCTTTTTCGGCCTGGCGTCAGGGCGTCCGGATCGCGGCGGCGACCTCGCGGAAGAACTCCTCGTGGGCGCTCAGCGCCCCCGGTACGGTGAGAGCCGAGACGCGGCCCGTGCCGATCAACGCATCCATCTCGGCGCCCGAGCGGCGCGGCGCCTTCTCCGGACGCAGCACCTGCACGGGCGGCAGATCGTCCCCGAACGAAGCCAGGAATTGCTCGCGCGAAGAGGCCGGATCGAGGCCGCCCGTGACGAAGGCCGCGGTGCCGAATCGGCCCCGGCTCTGGCGGGTGATGCGGTGCTTGGCGGCGATCACGGCCGGCGTGACATGCGCCGGCTCGGCATAGACATGGG
This sequence comes from Methylobacterium sp. J-043, assembly GCF_022829505.1. NCBI lineage: Bacteria > Pseudomonadati > Pseudomonadota > Alphaproteobacteria > Hyphomicrobiales > Methylobacteriaceae > Methylobacterium > Methylobacterium sp. J-043. The sequence continues at coordinate 310,181 of NZ_JAKSYB010000063.1, forward strand.
CGCGCATCATCCGCCCGATGATCGGCCGGCTGATGTTGATCCGGTAGAGCGCTTCGCCGAGGAGCGGCGTCTCGACCGCGCGACGAATTCGGCCGAACCACGCGGCGCGCTCCGGCCCCATGGCGGTCGGCAGGGGCCCGCGCCAGGTCGGCGCCACGAGCACGAGCCGTGCAAACGCGCCGGGATCGCGGCGTGCGGCGGCGACGAGGTAGGGCGCGGCGTGGCCCGCGGCGATGCCGAGCGCGTAGGGGCCGGGTGCGGCCGCCAGCAGCGCATCGAGGAAGGCGTGGAGGTTGGCGGGATTCAGCGGCAGCCGGGCCCGCGGATGCGCGCCGAAGCCCGGCCAGTCGGGCACGAGGCAGCGATGCGTCGCGCCGAGTTCGCGGGCGAGGGGCAGCATCTCCTCGCGCGCCGAGATCGAGGAAAGGGCGGGCAGGAGCAACGCGTCGGCGCCCTCCCCGATCACGGCACAGGGCGTCGCCACCCGGTGCCCCGCGACGGTGAGGTCGAGGGTCCGGGTGGCGGGCGACGGGCTGGCCGACGCCATCAGGTCCGCAGCAGCTCGTTGATACCGGTCTTGGCGCGGGTACCGGCATCGACGCGCTTGACGATCACGGCGCAGTAGAGGCCGGGGCCGGGGGTACCGTCGGGCAGCGGCTTGCCGGGCGTCGTGCCCGATACCACCACGGAGTAGGGCGGCACGCGGCCGTAGAAGGTCTCGCCCGTATTGCGGTCGATGATGCGGGTCGAGGCGCCGATGTACACGCCCATCGACAGGACCGAGCCCTCGCCGATGATCACGCCTTCGGCGACCTCGGCGCGGGCGCCGACGAAGCAGTTGTCCTCGATGATGACCGGGTTGGCCTGGAGCGGCTCCAGCACGCCGGCGATGCCGGCGCCGCCCGAGATGTGACAGTTCTTCCCGACCTGGGCGCAGGAGCCGATCGTCACCCAGGTATCGACCATGGTGCCCTCGCCGACATGGGCGCCGAGGTTGATGAAGCTCGGCATCAGCACCGCGCCCGGCGCGATGTAGGAGCCGCGGCGCACGAAGCAGCCCGGCACGGCGCGGAAGCCCGCGGCGCGGAACTCGGCCTCGCCCCAACCGGAAAACTTCGAGGGCACCTTGTCCCACCACGGGGAGGAGCCGGGGCCGCCCTCGATCGGCACCATGTCGTTGAGGCGGAAGGAGAGCAGCACCGCCTTCTTGAGCCACTGGTTGACCTGCCAGGACTCACCCGCCTTCTCGGCGACGCGGGCCTGACCGGAATCGAGCAGGTTCAGCGCCTCGTCCACCGCCTCGCGCACCGCGCCGGTGGTCGCGGTCGAGATGCCGGCGCGCTCCTCCCAGGCGGCTTCGATGGTCTTTTCGAGATCGGCGTGTGACATCGGGGCTTTCCGGACGAGAAGGCGCGAAAGGTGGTCGTGCTTACAAAAGCCGTCCGGTCCTGTCACCGTTTGCGTGGCGCGAGGCCCACAAGTCGCTCGCGCACGCCGGACAGACCCTGCACCAGATCGAGCAGCTCCTCGGCCATGCCGTCACGGATCGCCGCCGCCGCGTCGGGAAACTCGCGCAGGACACGGCTCATCACCGAGGGCGTCACGCGCATCACTTCGGCAGGCTCGACCGCGCGCGCCTCCGCCGGCCGCTCGACCGGGCGGAAGAGGGCGTTGCGCCCGATGACCCCGGAGCGGGACACCGTGACCGGCTCCGTACCGGACCGCAGGGGGACGAGCGCGATGGTGCCGGACATGACGACGTAACCGCCATCCGACGGCTCGCCGCGGGCGAACAGCAGGTCGCCCTCCCCCAGGAGGCGGCGCTCACCGGCAAAGCAGAGCAGGCGCAGGGCGTCGCGTCCGAACAGCTCGAACACGGGGGCCGCGGCGAGGATCGCGATGTCGTCGTCGAGCCCCAACGCCTCTCCGCCCCTCGGCCGCGATACGCTACGCCTGTTGCATCGCCTCGGTGTCTCTCACGAAACGCCCGCTGCGCCGCCGTGCCCGGAAGGGAAACGATCGGTGATCGGGAGTTCTGTAAGGCACTCTCACTCCGAAAGCCGGCGACCACCTTCCGGGACGATGCTTGACTGTCCGGGCGCAAGCTTAACCGATGCGGAGGCGGCGCGATACGTCACCCGGCCGCGTGCTGTGCGGGACGGTGGATACCGGCGCCGAATCGGCCTTCAGGGTAGCAATTTGTAGCCGCCGCCTTCGGTGACGAGGATCGCGGCGACCGCTGGGTTCGGCTCGATCTTCTGGCGCAGCCGGTAGATGTGCGTTTCGAGGGTGTGGGTGGTGACGTGGGCGTTGTAGCCCCACACCTCGGCGAGCAGCGTATCGCGCCCCACCACCTCGCGGCCCGCCCGATAGAGGTAGCGCAGAATCGCCGTCTCCTTCTCGGTGAGCTTCAGCTTGGAGCCGCGCTCGCCGACCAGCAGCTTGGCACCCGGCCGGAAGGTGTAGGGGCCGATGCGGAACACCGCATCCTCGCTCGCCTCGTGCTGGCGCAGCTGCACCCGGATGCGGGCGAGCAGAACGGCGAACTTGAACGGTTTGACCACGTAATCGTTGGCGCCCGCCTCCAGGCCCTCGACCATGTCGTCGTCGGATTCCTGGGCGGTCAGCATGATGATCGGGCCGCGATAGCCGTTGCGGCGCAGGGTCCGCACCGCCTCGCGCCCGTCCATGTCCGGCAGCGCGACATCCATCACCACGAGATCGACCGGCTCCTGCGTGACACGGTTCAGCGCCCCGGTCGCCGTCGGCTCGCCGATGACGGAGAATTCGTCATAGGCGTCGATCTGTTCCGTCAATGCCTCACGCAGGGCGTCGTCGTCGTCACAGACGAGGAGGCAATAGGGGTTGGACATCGACGCAGCGGCTCTCAACAAGCATTCCGGCCACCTGGACTTCGCACAGAGATCCGGCAGGCGGCCAAGACGATTTCATCGCGGCACGCCGATTCGAATAGGCATATCGCCCATTGGCTGGCCGCGGACGGAACCCATGCGGTGCCGCCTGACGACAAACCTAGTTCGTTTTACGCGCCGGGAAATCCGGATTGCGCGCTTATGCAGAATTTTCGCCATCTTCCACCTTTCTCTGCCGCGACACGACGTCAGGCCGGGCAAAGCTCGGAACAAGCTGGGACAAACTGGCAATGCGGCGCGCTCAAGTTGCGAAGTGGACCGGGATCGCCGCGACAGGACAGGGGAGACGGACCGGCACCCTCGATCTGCTGCGGGTACGCCCGCTGCCGGGCGACCCGACCCGCGGCACGCTGATCGCAGGCGGGGTCGTGATCCCCTGTGCCCTCGGGCGCTCCGGCATCACAACGCAGAAGCGGGAAGGGGACGGGGCCTCGCCGCGGGGTGTCTTTCGCCTGCGCGGCGGCTTCTACCGGCCCGACCGCTTCCCCGTCCGCCCCATCAGCGCGCTCCCTCTGCGGGCCACGCGACGTGACGACGGCTGGTGCGACGCGCCTCAGGACCGCCGCTACAACCAGCCGATCCGGCTGCCGAGCACGGCGGCGAGCGCCGAGCAGCTCTGGCGCGACGACGGACTCTACGACCTCGTGATCGACCTCGATTACAACCGCGGTCCGATCCGTCCGGGCCGGGGCTCGGCGATCTTCCTGCACATCGCACGCAGCGGCTACCGCCCGACGGAAGGCTGCGTCGCCCTGAAACCCGCCGACCTGCTGCGCCTGCTCCGCCGCCTCGGGCCGGGAACGCGGATGAAGATTGGGAGATAACCTGTCATTAACCGGCTAATCCTTGAGGCGCATCAGGGTTTTACCGGAACCGAGCGGCCGTCTGCGCGAAGGACAGGCCGGCCCGTTGGTCGCAGGCGGGTCAGGCCCGCTTCGTCCGCCGGCCGAAGATGGCCGTGCCGACGCGGACATGGGTGGCGCCCATCTGGATCGCGGCCGGAAAATCCGCGCTCATGCCCATCGACAGGATCGGTAGGCCGTGGCGCTCGGCAATGCGGGCCAGCAGGGCGAAATGAGGGGAGGGCGGGTCTTCGGCCGGCGGGATGCACATCAGGCCGTGGATCGCGAGATTGTGGGTTTCACGGCACTCCGAGAGCAGAACATCGACCTGATCGGGGGAGACGCCCGCCTTCTGCGTCTCGCCGCCGGTATTGACCTGGATCAGGAGCTTGGGCGCCCGGCCGCTCCGCTCGATCTCCTTGGCGAGCGCCGCGGCGAGCGACAGCCGGTCGAGGGCGTGGATCACGTCGAACAGCTCGACCGCCTCACGCGCCTTGTTCGACTGGAGCGGGCCGACGAGATGCAGTTCGACATCCGGATAGCGCTCCCGCAGCGCCGGCCACTTGGCCCGCGATTCCTGCACGTAGTTCTCACCGAAAATCCGCTGGCCGGCCTCCAGCGCCGGCAGGATGCCCTCGGCCGGCACCGTCTTCGAAACGGCGACGAGGTGGACGCCGGCCGGATCGCGCTCGTTGTCCTCGGCGGCCCGGCGGATGCTCGCGCGTACCTCCGCGAGCCCGGCCGCGACATCGGCCTCACCCACCGGCGGCTTGGCGTCGAGGGTCTGATCCGGGGTTTGGCTCTCATCCATCATGGGCCCTCCTTGCGGCGGCGCAGACACGACTTCAAGGGTCGCGGGGTGTTTCCCTGCTTCGCGCCCGCGATATCCTGGCCTCTCCCGATCCGAACGGAGAAGCCCCGCCGATGTTCGATACGCCCGCCGACGCCCAGGCCCAACTCGCGCAGCACTTTGCGCGCCCACAGGTCGAGAGGGTGGTCGGGGCGCTGGTGCCGACCGTCGTGTTTCGTCCGCTGCCGACGGACAAGGGAAGCGTCGGCGGCACGCGGATCGGCGGGACACCGGACCTTCCGCCGGGGCTGACCTGGCCGCGCCGGGCCATGCCTGCCGATGCGGAGGCCATCGCCAAGCGAGGGAACGCGGATGCCGGGGAGGACATGCGGCGGCACTTCCGCAAGGAGTTGCCCTACGCCCTCTTCGCGCAGGTCGATCTCCGGGAGGCGAGGGGGCAGGCCGAAGGGCCGGCCAAGAAGGCGGCCAAGGAGTCGGCCAAGGAGCCGACGATGGGAGAGGGCGGTCCCGCCGCCGCCCTGCCGGGGCACGGGCGGCTGCTGTTCTTCTACGATCTCTCCGCCGGCCCGTGGGACAACGGCACCGAGTCCGCCCGCGTGATCTGGGACGAGAGCCCGCGCGAAGGCCTCGCCCCCCAGACCATCCCCGCCGACCTCGCGGCGGCGGCCGATGCGCACCGGGCTGAGATCGCGAAGACAAACCGGCAGTTCAAGCTGCCCCTCCCGAAGCCCGGCTCCGGCACGCCCTATGGCGGCCCGGCCCGGCCGATGAGCCTGCACGCCACCCTGCGCCCGCCGGCCATCGAGAGCCTGGAGATGGACGCTCAACCGGCCCTGAAGGCGGCGTTAGCGCTCCGCACCGAGGGTGAGGAGAGCTTTCACGACGCCTATCAGGACCTCTTCGCGAAGGCCTTCGACAGCTATTACGGGGCCGCCAATGCCGGGCGGCGCAACCAGCTCCTCGGCTCGCCGCTGCCGGAACAAAGCGATCCGCGCTTCGAGGCGGAGGTCGTCTCGCGCTTCGGCATGCAGCATCTCAGCCAGGAGGAATGGAGGGCGCACAAGCCTGCAATCGAGACCGGCGCACGCTCCTGGCGCCTCCTCTTGCAGATCGATGTCGGCGACTTCCTGCAGGAGAACGGGGAGGGCACCGTCTACTTCCTGATCCGCGCCTCCGATCTTGCCGAGCGGCGCTTCGATCGGGTCGTGGCGGTCTATCAGCAGACCTGAACCGCGCCGATCGTTGACCCTTGACCGCACGGATATGCTAGGTGCCGGGCTTCGGCCCCCGCGACAGCCTCGCGTACGGCCCACCTCCTTCTTACGCTGATCCCGGCGCCCCCGATGACCGACTCCGCACAGCCCTCTCCGACAGCGCAAGAGCGCCACCACGAGCGTTACAACGCCAAGGACGCCGAGCCGCGCTGGCAGCAGGCCTGGGACGCGGCCAAGCTGTTCGAGACGAAGAACGACGACGCCCGACCGAAGTACTACGTGCTGGAGATGTTCCCCTACCCGTCGGGGCGCATCCATATCGGCCATGTGCGCAACTACGCGATGGGCGACGTGGTGGCCCGCTACAAGCGCGCCAAGGGCCACAACGTGCTGCACCCGATGGGCTGGGACGCCTTCGGCCTGCCGGCCGAGAACGCCGCCATGGAGCGCAAGGTCAACCCGCGGGAGTGGACCTACGCTAACATCGCGACCATGCGCGGGCAGCTTCAGAGCATGGGCCTGTCGCTGGATTGGAGCCGGGAGATCGCGACCTGCGATCCTGACTATTACAAGCACCAGCAGCGCATGTTCCTCGACTTCCTGGGCAAGGGGCTCGTCACCCGGCGCACGGCGAAGGTGAACTGGGACCCGGTCGATCACACCGTGCTCGCCAACGAGCAGGTCATCGACGGGCGCGGCTGGCGCTCGGGCGCGCTGGTCGAGCAGCGCGAGCTGACCCAGTGGTTCTTCAAGATCACCGATTTCGCGCAGGATCTGCACGACGCCCTCGACGGGCTGGAGCGCTGGCCGGAAAAGGTCCGGCTGATGCAGCGCAACTGGATCGGCCGCTCTGAAGGGCTGGAGGTGCGCTTCGCGCTGTCCGCGCCGTTCGCCGGCACGGACGAGGTGGCGGTCTACACCACCCGCCCCGACACGCTGTTCGGTGCCCGGTTCCTGGCGATCTCCGTCGATCACCCGCTCGCCAGGGCGCTGGCCGAATCCGGCCCGAAGGCCGCGGAGTTGCAAGCCTTCGCCGAGGAGTGCCGCCGCATCGGCACGGCGCAGGAGGCGATCGATACGGCCGAAAAGCTCGGGCACGACACCGGGCTCACGGTGCGCCACCCGCTCGATCCGTCCTGGGAGTTGCCGGTCTTCGTCGCGAACTTCGTGCTGATGGAGTACGGCACCGGCGCGGTGTTCGGCTGCCCGGCCCACGACCAGCGCGACCTCGACTTTTCCAACAAGTACGGGCTCGGCAACACACCGGTGGTCTGCCCCGAGGGACAGGACCCGGACGCCTTTGTCATCACCGACACCGCCTATGACGGCGATGGGCGGATGATCCACTCGCGCTTCCTCGACGGCATGACGACGGACGACGCGTTCAAGGCCGTCGCCGACCGGCTGGAGGGCGAGACCCTCGGCGTTGCGCCCGTCGCTCGCCGGAAGGTCCAGTTCCGCCTCCGCGATTGGGGCGTGTCGCGCCAGCGCTATTGGGGTTGCCCGATCCCGATCATCCACTGCGAGGCCTGCGGCCCGGTGCCCGTGCCGGTGGAAGACCTGCCGGTGAAGCTGCCGGACGAGGTCTCGTTCGATCAGCCCGGCAATCCGCTGGAGCGGGATCAGGCATGGCGTCAGGTGCCGTGCCCGCGCTGCGGTGCGGCGGCCCGGCGCGAGACCGACACCATGGACACCTTCGTGGATTCGTCCTGGTACTACGCCCGCTTCACCGCCCCCTGGCTCGCCGACGCACCGACCGACCGGACGACCATCGATCACTGGCTGCCGGTGGATCAGTATATCGGCGGCGTCGAGCACGCGATCCTGCACTTGCTCTACTCGCGCTTCTTCATGCGGGCGATGCAGGCGACGGGCTGGTCCGGCGTGTCCGAGCCGTTCGCCGGCCTGTTCACGCAGGGCATGGTCGTCCACGAGACCTACAAGGATGCGGCCGGCGCCTGGACGCCGCCCGCCGAGATTCGCTTCGAGACGCAAGACGGAGCGCGCAAGGCTTTTCACGTGAAAACCGGCGAGCCGATCGAGATCGGCCCGACCGAGAAGATGTCGAAGTCGAAGAAGAACGTCGTCGACCCCGACGACATCATCGCCAGCTACGGCGCCGACACCGCGCGCTGGTTCATGCTGTCCGACTCGCCGCCCGAGCGGGATGTGATCTGGACCGAGGAGGGCGTGCAGGGTGCCGCCCGCTTCGTGCAGCGCGTCTGGCGCCTCGTCCACGGAGTGGCGACCGCGAGCGGACCTGGGGGCGCCGCCGACACACCCTTGCGCAAGGCCGCCCACAAGGCGCTCGCCGCCGTCGGCGAAGATATCGAGCGCCTGCGCTTCAATCGCTGCGTGGCCCACATCTACACCCTGGCCAACGCCCTCGACGAGAGCCTGCGCGGCGGTGCCTCGCAGGCCGCGGCGGGCGAGGCGGCCCGCATCCTCGTCCAGCTCATCGCACCGATGATGCCGCATCTTGCCGAGGAATCCTGGCGCGTGCTGGGCGGGGAGGGGCTCGTCGCAGAGACGGCTTGGCCGGTGGCCGATCAGGCGCTGCTCGTCGAGGACGAGATCACCCTTCCGGTTCAGATCAACGGCAAGAAGCGGGCGGACGTGACCGTCCCGCGCGACGCGGATGCGGGGGCCGTCGAGGCGGCGACGCTGGCCCTGGAACCGGTGCAGCGCGCTCTGGAAGGCCGGGCCCCGCGCAAGGTCATCGTCGTGCCGGGGCGGATCGTGAATCTGGTGGTCTGACCGGCCTCTCGTTTAAAATAGGTCTCGCGGCTGCCGCGTCCCTCCTCCCGCAAGAGGAATGGGGCGCGGCGGCGGGATAGCCTCTACCGTCATGTCTCCACCCCTTCCCCACCGCGACGACACCATCTTCGCCCCGGCGAGCGGCTTCGGCCGTGCAGCGGTGACGGTGGTGCGCATCAGCGGGCCGGCGGCGGGGCTTGCGCTCGACCGGCTGGCCGGCGGGCGCCCGGAGCCGCGCCGTCTCTCCCTGCGCCGCCTGCGCGACCCCGACTCCCGCGGCATCCTCGATCAGGCCCTCGTGGCATGGCTGCCAGGCCCTGCCACTGCCACCGGCGAGGACATGGCCGAGCTGCACCTGCATGGGGGCCTCGCCGTGCGGTCCGCCGTGCTTGGAGCGCTCGGACGCGTGCCGGGCTGCCGCCCGGCGGAGGCCGGGGCGTTCAGCCGCCGCGCCTTCCTCAACGGCCGGGTCGACCTCACCGAGGCGGAGGGCATCGCCGACCTCATCGACGCCGAGACCGAAGCGCAGCGTGTCCAGGCTCTGCGTCAGCTCGACGGAGCCCTCGGCCGCCAGGTCGCCACCTGGCGCAAGACCGGCATCGATCTGCTCGCCGGAGCGGAGGCGGCCCTCGATTTTGCCGATGAGGGCGATGTCGATGAGGACGGTCTCGACGCTGCCCTGTCCGGCCGCGCCGCGGCCCTGCGCGATGCGATCCGAGCCGCGCTGGCCGACGGACGCCGGGGCGAGCGTCTGCGCGAGGGTTTCTGCGTCGTGCTGGCCGGGGCGCCCAACGCTGGGAAATCGACCCTGCTCAATGCGCTGAGCGGGCGCGACGCGGCCATCGTCTCGGACATTCCCGGTACGACCCGCGATGCCATTGAGGTGCGCTGCGATCTCGGCGGGCTGCCGGTTGTGCTGGTCGATACCGCGGGCCTGCGCGAGACGGCGGATGCGATCGAGGCGGAAGGCGTCAAGCGCACGCAAAGTCGTATCCGCACCGCCGACCTCGTGCTCCATCTCGTGTCGACGGACGGCAATGCCGATACCGGGCTTTCAGCGGACGTCCCCGTCCTTCTCGTTCGCACGAAAACCGACCTTGCGCCGGAGGTGTCGGGGGCGGGCGGCCTCGCCGTCTCGGCTGTCACGGGCGCTGGGCTCGACGCGCTCCTGGATGCCATCCAGGCCGCAGCTCAAACGGCCCTCGGTCAGGGCGACGCCCTCGTCACCCGCGAGCGTCATCGCGAGGCCTTGTCCCGGGCTGCGGATCATCTCGACCGCGTTGCTAGCGCTTCAGTTGGCTTCCCGCCCGAACTGGTGGCGGAGGATCTCCGCCTCGCCGTCCGGGCGTTGGGCGAAGTCGGGGGCCATGTCGGCGTCGAGGAGATGCTGGACCGCCTCTTCTCTGGGTTCTGCATCGGCAAGTAGTGGGCGTGAGTGGCTAGAGCATTGTCCTGGGTATCGGATCCAGGACGATGCTCTAGCCTTTTGTTTTTGCATCATCTTTTTCCGAAAGCCGGAAGCCACCTTTCAGGACGATGCTCTAGCGCCGGAATACCGCGATACGGTTGCCCTCGACGATCTGGAAGCCGATTCCTGCCCGCTGAAGCGCGGCCACGGCCCTCTCATGGCTGTGGGCGCGCCGCCCGCCGGCATTCTCCTCGAGGCGTCGGACAGTGGCGAATGACAGGCCGCCCGCCTGAGCCAGATCCTGCATCGACCAGCCGAGCAGCGCACGCGCCGCGCGCAGATGGCTGCTGTCGATGCTCTGCACCAGTCCCCGACGCACCTGATCGATGACCGGAGCCTTGGGGCCGCCCAGCCGCGATGCGTAGGTCGCCCAGGTCTCGGTGCGGCCCTCGGCGTCGCGGACGGGGGTGTAAAGGAAGCGGAACTGGCCCTGGTCACCATCCGCCATGAGCAGGCGTTTCGAGACCTCGAACGACTTCCCCTCGGCAATCATGGCCTGAATATGCGCGCGCATGCGGGCGCGGTCGTCGGGGGCGACGATCCGGTCGCAATCCGCCTTGAACACATCCTGGCTCACGCCGGTCAGACTGAGAATCTCGGGCGACGCTGTCCGTTGCCCGCCGACATAGAGCGCCGCGTTCGACCAGGATTGCAGCACCTCGAACAAAGCCCATTGGCGACGGCGCTCCATGCGCAACGACGCCGCCATCTGCTCACGATCCGTCACATCCAGCACGATGCCGGCCGCCGCGCGCGGGCGGCCTTCGGGCGTATGATAGACGGTACCTCGAAGGCTCAGGATCCGCAGGACTCCATCGGGGCGCAGCACACGGACGGTGTGCGCGCCGAGCATGCCTTCGACTCTGACATCATCCGGACGTTCGAGCCGGTCCTGATCCTCCGGATGGACGAACTGGATCAGTCGCTCATAGCTCGGCGTGGTCTCGCCGACAGCGAGCCCGAGCATGCGGAAAAGGCCGGGCGACCAAACCTGTTCCCCCGTCGCGAACGTCCAGCCCCAGGTACCGGTGAGGCCGATACTTTCCAGAAGCTGCAGGAAGTCGGACGACGAGAAGCTGAAATCCGCCGCGTTCATCGGCGAGCCGATGCAGGATTGCGGCGTGATACGAAAGGGCCTGGACGATTTTCGCTCATCTCTCACCGGGGAGCTGGGTAGATCTGCGACGGACAACGCTGTCTCAACCGACGGACCAAGCCCACTATCTCAGGACGCGGCCATTTTCCTCGGTTGCCTTCCAAGTGATATATCGCGCGCTATTTAACATCGAACAATGCAACATATTCTTCCGGGCGTCAGCCCATTTGAGCATTTTTTGGCGAAGCATAAACTGTCGTCGAAGCGTATGAGCACAAAGTGCTCAGCAAATTATTGACTACAAACTTTATTATTTACGGGATTTAGGTCATCATTGCTTTTCATTACGCTCAATCACCGAATGCGATATGCCAAAGTACTTCTTCAACGTGCACGACGGCCTCGACATCGCGGATGACGATGGGGTTGAATGCGCCGATCTGGAAGCCGCTCTTTGCACAGCGGTGCGCTATGCCGGCTCTCTGCTCAAAGAATCCGGCCATCGGATGAACCTGGGCGACACATGGTCCCTGGAAGTGATCGAGGAGGCGACGTTATCGTCGTTCTGCATCGACCTGCATATTCGTCCGTCCCTAGCCTCGGCCCTCCCCGAGCCCCACCGGTCCGCCGCCTGACGCGTGTCTCGCAAAAATTCTCACCACCTCTCCGCAGCGGAGACGTGAGCGTTTTACGAGATCGGCATCGCGAGGGCGGGAGAGGCCGAAGGCTTTGAACCACTGCCAGCCGAGGCAATGAAGCGGGTCTGCGTTGACCTCTTCGATGGCGCGCGCATAAGCACGGGTCATGCACGCCCATTCTTCCAGTTACGACGTCATCGTCGTCGGCGGCGGCCATGCCGGCGTCGAGGCCGCCGCGGCATCGGCGCGCGTCGGCGCCCGCACCGCCTTGGTGACACACCGGGCCGCCACCATTGGCGCGATGTCGTGCAACCCGGCCATCGGCGGCCTTGGCAAGGGCCATCTCGTGCGCGAGGTGGACGCCCTCGATGGGTTGATGGGCCGCGTCGCGGACGCCGCCGGCATCCAGTTCCGCCTGCTCAATCGCCGCAAGGGCCCGGCCGTGCGTGGCCCACGCACTCAGGCCGACCGGGCGCTCTACGCCCGCGCCATGCAAACGGCGGTGGCGGAGACACCAGGGCTCACCGTGATCGAGGGCGAGGCCGACGACCTGACCGTACATTCAGGCCGTGTCGCGGGTGTGTTGCTCGCGGACGGCCGTGCCCTCACCGCGGCGGCCGTCGTCATCACCACAGGCACCTTCCTGCGCGGGCTGATCCACATCGGCGACCAGCAGATCCCCGCGGGCCGCGTCGGCGAAGAGCCCGCCATGGGGCTGGCGCGCACGCTCGACCGGCACGGCTTCCGCCTTGGCCGCCTGAAGACCGGCACGCCGCCGCGCCTCGATGGACGTACGATCGATTGGGCAGCGCTGGAGATGCAGCACGCGGACGCGGAGCCCGTGCCGTTCTCGACCCTGACCGAGCGGATCACCACGCCGCAGATCGCCTGCGGCATCACCCGCACGACGCAAGCGGTGCATGACCTGATCCGGGCCAACCTCCACCGCTCACCGATGTATTCCGGTGGCATCAGCAGCCGCGGCCCGCGTTACTGTCCCTCGATCGAGGACAAGGTCGTGCGCTTCGGTGACCGCGAAGGCCACCAGATCTTCCTGGAGCCGGAGGGGCTCGACGATCCGACCGTCTACCCGAACGGCATCTCGACGGCACTTCCGGAGGAGGTTCAGGCCGGCATCATCGCCGCCATCCCCGGGCTGGAGCGCACCCGCATCCTGCGCCCCGGCTACGCCATCGAGTACGATTACGTCGATCCCCGCGAACTCGACGCGACGCTCCAGACCAAGCGTCTGCCCGGCTTGTTCCTGGCCGGCCAGATCAACGGCACCACCGGATACGAGGAGGCGGCAGGGCAGGGGCTCATCGCCGGCCTCAACGCGACCCGGCTGGCGGGCGGCTCCAATCTCGCGATCTTCGACCGGGCCGAATCTTATCTCGGCGTGATGATCGACGATCTCGTCACCCACGGGGTGAGCGAGCCCTACCGCATGTTCACCTCACGCTCGGAGTACCGTCTGAGCCTGCGTGTGGACAATGCCGACGAGCGCCTCACGCCCCGCGGCGCGGCACTGGGCTGTATCGGCTCGGCTCGGGCCGCGCACTTTGCCGCTTCGCAGACAGCGTTGTCCGAGACACGCGCCCGGCTCGACACCTTGAGCCTCACCCCGAACGAGGCGGCCCAGCACGGCCTCGCCCTCAACCATGATGGCCTGCGCCGCAGCGCCTTCCAGATCCTGTCCTACCCGGAAATCGGCTGGGAGCGGCTCGCCGCAGTTTGGCCCGAACTGGCAGCGGTGCCCCCGCGGGTCGCGGAACGCCTGCGGACGGACGCGACCTACGCCGTCTATCTCAATCGGCAGCAAGCCGACATCACGGCCTTCCGCCGCGACGAGGCGGTGCACCTGCCGACCGCCCTCGATTACGGCGCCATCGCCGGCCTTTCCAACGAGATGCGGGCAAAGCTCGACGGCGTTCGCCCGACCACACTGGGGCAGGCAGCCCGCATCGAGGGCGTAACACCGGCCGCCCTGACCCTGCTTGCCGCCCACGCTCGCCGGAGCCGGGTCCAGGCATCGGCATGAGAATGCCGGCCTGCTCCGACACGAGGACGGCAGAATGAGCACTGATCTGCGCAACCGCGTCCTGAGTGAGCATCATGTTTCACGTGAAACAGCCGCGACTCTCGACCTTTACGTCGCACAGCTCACGCGCTGGCAATCCGTCAAAAACCTCGTCGGCCCCGCCACGCTGAAGGAGGTCTGGCACCGGCACATCGCCGACGCGCTTCAGCTTCTGACCATCGCGCCCGGTGCGTCTCGCTGGCTCGACCTTGGATCGGGCGCCGGCATCCCCGGTCTCATCCTCGCCATCGCCGGCAAAGAGCGACCGGGCTTTCACGTCCGTCTGGTCGAGAGCAACGCGCGCAAATGCGCCTTCCTCTCCGAGACCGCGCGCCTCACCGGTGCACCGGTCACCGTCCACAATGCGCGTATCGAGGCGATGATCGGGACCCTCACCGACACTGAAATCGTCTGCGCCCGCGCCCTAGCCCCACTCACGCAACTGCTCACCTGGACCGAACCATTGTTGACAAGGGGCACCGTCGGGCTGTTTCCGAAGGGACGTGATGCAGCCACGGAATTGACCGAGGCCGAGGATGCGTGGACATTCACCCGCGACCTGATTCCGAGCCGCACCGACTCGCAGGCACGGATCGTGCGCGTCACGTCGCTTTCCCGCGTGGACCCATGACCGACTCATCCACGGCCTTACCGGCGCAGGCTGCTCCTGCTCAAGCCAAACCGCTGCGCGTGCTCGCGCTCGCCAACCAGAAGGGCGGCGTCGGCAAGACCACGACGGCAATCAATCTCGGCACGGCACTGGCTGCGATTGGCGAGCAGGTGCTGGTGATCGACCTCGACCCGCAGGGCAACGCCTCGACCGGTCTCGGCATCGACCGACGCCGCCGCAAGGTCTCGACCTATCATGTCATGGCCGGCGAGGCGCCGCTGGTGGACGCGATCACGCCGACCGCGGTGCCGCGCCTCTCCGTTGCACCCTCGACGATGGATCTGCTCGGCCTCGAACTCGAACTGGCAAGCGCCTCCGACCGCGCCCATCGCCTGCGCAACATCCTGCGCGACCTGACGATGCCGGAGGGGATCGAACCCATCAGCTACGTGCTGATCGATTGCCCGCCCTCGCTGAACCTGCTCACCATCAACGCGCTGGCTGCCGCCGACGCGGTGATGGTGCCGCTGCAATGCGAGTTCTTCGCCCTCGAAGGTCTGAGCCAGTTGCTGCGCACTGTCGAGCAGGTGCGCGGGGCGCTGAACCCCAAGCTTCAGATTCAGGGCGTCGTGCTGACTATGTACGACCCGCGCAACAACCTCTCGACCCAGGTGGTCGCCGATGTCCGCGGATTCATGGGCGACAAGGTCTACGAGACGATGATCCCGCGCAACGTGCGTGTCTCGGAGGCGCCCTCGCACGGCAAGCCGGTCCTGCTCTACGATCTCAAATGCGCCGGCTCGCAGGCCTATCTGCGGCTTGCCTCCGAAGTGATTCAGCGCGAGGGCCGGGCGCCCCCGCCCGCCGCCGCCGCTTAAGCAATTAAAAAATCTGGAGTTTCGATCGTGGCAATGGCGGATGATGCGGCGCGGCCGCGGCTCGGACGCGGCCTTGCGGCGCTGATCGGCGATTTTTCCGACGACGCGCCGGAGGAGGCCGCCCGCACCGCCGGGCACGCGCAGCGCAAGGTGGCGGTGGAGTTCCTGCGCCCGAATCCACGCAACCCGCGCCGCCGCTTCTCCGAGCCGGAACTCGACGAGCTGGCAGCCTCGATCCGCCAGCGCGGCGTGATCCAGCCGATCGTCGTGCGTGCGCTTTCGGGCGTGCCCGGCACTTTCGAGATCGTAGCCGGCGAGCGCCGCTGGCGCGCAGCCCAACGGGCGGGCCTCAACGAGGTGCCCGTGGTGGTGGTCGAGATCGACGACCGCACCTCGCTCGAATACGCGATTCTGGAGAACGTCCAGCGGGCCGATCTGAACGCCATCGAGGAGGCGTCGGGCTACGAGCGGTTGATGGGCGAGTTCAAATATACCCAGGCCGAGCTGGCCGATCTGCTCGGCAAGAGCCGTAGCCATCTCGCCAACACCCTGCGCCTGCTCCAGCTTCCCCCCGCGATTCAGGACCGCGTGATCGCCAGCGAAATCACCGCCGGCCACGCTCGTGCGCTGCTCTCCGTACGCGACCCGGAGGCGGTAGCCCGGCGGATCGTGGCCGAGGGGCTGTCGGTGCGTGAGGTCGAGGCGCTGGCCGCAGCGGAGACCCCACAGGACGACACGCCCCGCCCCGGCCGTCCGCGCCGCTCCGCCGAGGGGGATGCTGCCCTGCGCTCCCTGGAGGACGTGCTCGGCCGGGCACTCGGCTACAGCGTGGCGGTGAAGGCCAAGGCGAGCGGTGAGGGCGAGATCCGCATCCGCTATACCAGCGCCGAGGAGCGCGACGCGCTCTGCCGCAAGCTCGGCGGAGCCTGAGGGGGATGCACAGCGGCTGTCACGAAACGAGCGGCGGCCTTCCCGATCAGACCGCGCTCCACACCGGCCGCGCGGTCTTCACCGAGCCGCTCAAGGGCGACGTGACAGACCCGGCACCAGGGCGGCGAGCCGGTCCTTGAGGGCGAGCCGCGGCGGCCCGAAACCGGGCGGCGGACCCTGCGGCGGCCCACCCGGTGGTGGCCGCTCGGGCCGGCCGGAGGGCGTGCGCACCCGGTCGGTCAGTTCCGCCGCGTCGGCACCGCGGTCCACGCCGATAACGAGGCTCGCGACGTAGCGGTCGCGCTCCTCCTTCACCGCACAGAAGGCCCGCCGCTGCGGATCCTCCTCGCTGGCGATGCCGTCATTGACGTTGACGACGAGGCGGTCGGCCTTGCGCCCGCCATAGGCCGGGACCTGCGTGTAGAGGAACTCATTGAGCGCATCGGGAAAGTAGATCTGCCCGGTCAGCACCGTGCGCCGGTCGAGGAAGACCTTGACGTGAACATGCGTCGCCCGGCCCGCGTACCAGCCCGGATAGATCGTCTCGAACGTGGCCCAGCCGCTCGAATCCGTGTGCCCGGTACCGCGCAGAAATGTCTGGCCGCTGGTGTCGATGCTGCGCGAATCGCCCTGGCCGGGATAGCCCGAGTAAAGCCCCTGTGCATCGCAGTGCCAGACGTCGACCCGTGCGCTCTCCACGGGCGTACAGGGTCCGGCCTCGATCACGCGCAGGCGCAGGCGCAAGGGCACGCCGGGCCGCCCCTCGGTGATGTCGGCGCGGGCGAGGCGTGGGTCGGTGTAGAACGGCCCCTCGATCGCTTGCGGCGTCAGCAGGCAGGCGCCCTCGTCGGAGACGTGCGTTGCCGTAGCGGCGACCGGCCTGGCGGAGAAGAGACCGGCGGTTCCCGCGCTCAGGATCGCGAGCAGACCACGGCGCGAACTGGTGAGTTCCGGCATTCGTCCTTCTCCCGCCGATGGCATGGGGCGATGCGATACGCCGGGAGGATGTCTCGATTGTTTCGCGGTGTCAGGCCCGCCGCCGCGCGGCTTCGATGGCGATGCGCAAAAACACACCCTGCGCCTGGGCATGGGCGAGGTCCGGTTCGGAGCGGCGGCAGGCAAGCACCGCGTCCTGAAGCCAGGCCACGGCCTGCTGCAGCCCCGGTGCCGACCACCGGGCGAGCTGGGTTTCAGCCAGCGCCTTGCGGCGAAAATGCAGGCCGCGCCAACTGGCGACAATCTGGCTCGCGCTGCCGCGTGGATTGTCGAGGCGCAGCGACAGCAGGGTGAGGGCATGGCGCAAACCGGCCCCGAGCATCGCCGAAGGGTCCATCCCCTCGTGGCGGAAGCGGCGATACTCGCGCTCGGCCTCGCTGGCACGGCCGGCGAAGGCTGCGTCGATCAGCGCGTTGAGGACGCTCGCCCCGACATCGCTGACGATCGCCTCGACGTCGTCCACGCCGACGCTGCCCTGGCCGCGGGCGTAGAGAGCGAGCTTGCCGATTTCGGAGAGGCTGGCGCGGCGGTCGCTGCCCAGGCTGCCCGTCAGCAGGTCGCGGGCGTCGCGGTCGATGCGCAGCCCGTCCTCCTGCAACGTGCGCTCGATCAGATCGGCGAGCGTGCGCTCGTCGTCGGGGTAGCACGGCAGGGCGAGCGCCCTGGGCGAGCCCTCGCACAGCGTGCGCAGGGGGGCGGAGCGGGCGAGATCACCCGCCTCCACGACGATGCGGGCACCATCGGTCGGCGCCTTCAGCACCGCATCGACGGCCGGCGCGTAGTTGCGGCTGCCGGAGCGCACCCAGATCGTGCGGCTGCCGCCGAACAGGCCGACGGTGCCGGCCTCGTCCACCAGACGGCCCGGATCGGAGGCGAGGGTGTCGCCGTCGATCCGGATGAGGGCGAAGGGGTCGTCCGGGTCGGCGACCATCCCCCGGACCAGCCGCATCGCCCGGTCGGCGACAAGACCGACATCGGGCCCGTAGATCAGAATCACCGCGATACGCGGATCGGGGCCGCGCCGGACCAGCCCCTCGACGTCGCCGGCTTTGACCGCCGTCATGCCACGCCCGTCAGGGATTCGTCTTGACGGTGAGGACAGAGGCGATCCGGGTCTTGATCTGGTCGGCCAGCACCTTGGCGAGGCGGATCTCGGCGTCGCGCGCGGCGCGCAGCGAGGCGAAACGCTGGATCGAGCGATCATACGTCGCGGTGCTGGTCGCGACGCCCTCGGTGAGGATGCGGCGCCCGTCCAGGCTCTCCAAAGAGAACTTCACCGTGCCGACGATGGTGCCGGCTTCCGCCCGCGCCGTGGTCGAGGAGACGATCGGCGTCTGGACCTGCTCGGAGCCTTGCATCTTCAGCCGGTAGCGCTTGGGCACGGCCGACTGGCCGGAGCCGTCGAGATCGAAGATCAGTTCGCTGCGCAGGTAGTGCCCGAGGCGCTCCTGGTCCTGCGCCATGTTCACGTCATCCACTTGGATCGCCGCGAGCAAGCCCTGCATCGATTCGCCCGACGCCGTCGGCCCGTAGAGGGGGCGAAAGCAGGCACCGAGATTCAGCGCAAGGCCGGCGGCGAGCGCGAGCCGCGCGATCCGAACCCCCGGTCTGTTCCTCGCCACACCCATCACCCGCCCCAAGGCTGTTCCCCGCCGCGTCACGTCGATCCGTCCAAAAACCGTCGCTGCGAACCCAAGCGCAGCACGCTGCTCCGCTTGTACGGCAAGCATCTTCTACGGCAGGCATCGTGCCCGGTCACCCTGCCAGACCCATGCTTTACGAATGCTGTGCGGCGGGACGATGATCGCTCGACCGAATCGGGACGCGGCAAGGCGCCCTCGCTTGTGGAACCAGGCGGCGATCCCCACCTTATCTTGACCCCGGAACCCGTTCCGAACCAGCGCCTTGACGGTGGTCGGACGAGCGCTGTAGAACAGAACAAATGGCGAACAAACGAGCCCTGTCCTGGTCGGTCGCGCTTCGCGATCTCAAGGACGATCGATCCCGGAGAGCGGATGTGCGCGAGGAGCGTCTCCGAACCATGGCGGGCCTGCGCGGCGCTGCCGCCCCCGCCCTGAGCGCGTGGCGCGGCCGGTCCGGCCGCCGCTACGTCGTCGGCGTCCACGAGCTGGCCGCGCCCGACCTCGCCGAGGTCGATGAGGCGGTGGTCATCGCCGTGCGGCGGGACGAGGCCGGCATTGCCCAGGCCGTTTCCATCGCCGCGACCGGCAAGGGGCCGCGCGAGCGCCTGCACCGCAACTGGCTGGCCCGCGCCCGCCAGGGCGGCGCGACGGAGATGCACGTTCACCGCCTCGCCGAGGGCGAGACCGAGCGCCGCGCCGTCGTGCTCGACCTCGCTGCCGACACGGAGCAGGCAAGCGCCTGACCCGACGCCGCCGACGTCGCCTCTCCGGCCTTTGAAAGCCAGGGGAGGGCGGGGCCCTTGCCTTGGACAGCCCCGGTCTCCAAACACGGGGCGTCCGGCCTCTCCTGCCGGGCCGCGCAGGAACGAGGCCGATGGCGCAGACACCCGATCCGATTCCCGGCGGACCGCTCCCGCGGCGCAGGCGGGTTGGCCTTTTCCTTCCCTACATTCTGCTCGCTACCCTCGCCATCGCCTGGACCGCCGCGTGGTTCTTCATCCGTGGCAAGGCCGAGAGCGAGATGGATGCGTGGCTCGCCCGTGAGGCTCAGGCCGGCCGGGAATGGACCTGCGCCGACCGCTCGATCACCGGCTATCCCTTCCGCCTCGAACTGCGCTGCGGCTCGGTCCGCTTCGCCCGCTCCGACGGCAATTTCACCCTCGGGCCGACCACCGCCGTGGTACAGGTCTACGATCCGCGCCACGCCGTTCTCGAAGTCGCCGGCCCCTTCCATGTCGAGCAAGGCGAACTGACCGCCGATGTGACCTGGACATCTCTCGAGGCGAGCTTCCACGCTGCCTCGAACGGCTTCAACCGCGCCTCCCTCGTCGTCGATGGCCCCAAGGGCACGGTGCAATCCCCCGATCCGGGCCCGGTGGACTTCGCCGCTCAACACCTCGAACTACATGCCCGGCCGACTCCGGGCCGCTTCGAGAGCGACGGCGCCGTCGACCTCAGCCTGCGCCTCGCCAAGGCCGCCGTGCCGCGGCTCGATGCCCTCAGCGGCAGCGGCGACCCGGCCGACGTCGATCTCGACACGACCATCGAGCGGGCCACGGTGCTACGCACCGGCACGGTGGCGCGGGAGTTGGAGAAATGGCGCCGGGCCGACGGCCGCCTCGACGTGACCCGCCTGTCGATCGCCAAGGGCGAGCGTCGTCTCCAAGCCAAGGGCGAAGTCGGCCTCGACGAGGCCCATCGGCCCGAGGGGCGCTTCGACATCCGCGCGCTGGGGCTCGAAGCCCTGGTCGGGCAGGTGATGGGCCAGCGCTTCGGCTCAGACAAGGGTGCGTTGATCGGCAATCTCGTCGGCCAGTTCCTCGGCGGGCTGCGCAAGCGCGAGGGCGCAGCCGGCGAAGCGCAGGCGGCGGACAGCCCCAACGGTCTCAAGCCCCTGCCGACGCTGCGCCTGGGCGACGGGCGCCTGATGCTCGGCCCGCTCGCCGTGCCGAACGTGGCGCTGCCCGCCCTGTACTGAGTGATTGCTCGGCCTTCCGGGTCCGAAGAGCGCCCCGTGGAGCCGGTTCGAGGTTGGCATGACGCCTAAACGCCACGAACTCCTGCGTCACCTGCGGCGCTCGCCCGAGAGCGGCATCCGTGCCCTCGCCCGAGCGCTCGGGCGGGATGTCCGGCGCGTACACGAAGATGTGGTGGCGCTGGCGGAACTCGGCTTGGTGACGCGAGACGCAGACGGCCGCCTGTCGAGCGTCGTGGACGAAATCCCCTCGACGATCCGCATTGCGGCCTGATCCGAGCGCCCGCTACGCGGCCTGATCCGAGCGCCCGCTACGCAGATGCTCCGGCCCTCGTCTACCAGGGGCGCGGTGCCCCGAAGATCTTGCGCCGAACGAAGCGCCCGGCGGCTTCCACCCGCAGCCTGTGCAGATGGCGCAGCCGCCACAGGCGATGCTCCCGCAGCGCGACCGGCTGCGCCAGCTCGGGCACCGCAGCGGTGCGCGCGCGCAGCCGCGCGGCCTCGGCCGGTGCGACGCTCTCCAGGTACGTCAGGAGATGGCGCATTTCGTCGAGGGTCGGCCGCACCCAGCTCGCCGTCCGGGCGCACGGCTCCGTCTCTGCGCGCGTTTCGGGTGCCGATGCGCCCGGAGCAGGACGGGGATAATGGTTGAGCCGGATCTCCCCGTGCCGCACGGCGAGGATCGCGCCGGGCCGCTGCGGGTCCGGCTCGGCGGGTCCGAAATCGCTCATCAACCGCTCGCCCTGCACGAGTTCCGCCATGTGCGCGTCGGCGATCGTGGCGACGGCGCCCTGCCGGTAGATCGATGTGACGACGCGGTTCTCCGCGCGGTCAGCCTTCGTGAAGGCGCGAGGGAAGCGGCGCAGGACGAGCCCGGAGGCCGGGCCGTCCGGCTCCGCGGTGTCGAAGACGCGCCGGTTGACCACCACCGCACCGGCATGCGGCGGGATGCGGGCGATCCAGTCTTCGATCGAACGGCCGGGGGCCGGCACCAGGAATTCATCGGTGCCGAGGAAGGCAGCGAAGCGGAACAGCCGCGCCCACGAGGCGAGGAAATGGTCGTAGGCCGCAAAGCGCGGCGTGCGGTCGATGCGGGTCGGGCAGGGCAGGGTGGTGACCCCGATCGCCGCGTGCGCCTTCAGGAGCGCCGCAGCCTCACCGTCGAGTCCGTTATCGTAGATCACGAAGTGGCGCACGCCGACCGCCCGGTGGAAGGCGAGCCACTCGAACAGATCGGGCGCCGCGCCCTCGACGACGGCAACGATGGCGAATGTGCGCATCTCGGGCGCCCTTTCCTTCAGCTCTGCTTCGCCGCGGGCGCCGCCGCGTTGCGGGCGCGGCCGAAATCCGGCTCGGCCGTTTCCTGGCCCATGGCGACGATGCCGCGGCGGATGGTGCGGGTGCGGGTGAACAGTTCGTGCAGAGCCTCGCCGTCGCCCCAGCGGATCGCCCGCGACAAGGCCGACAGATCCTCATTGAAGCGCCCGAGCATCTCCAGCACCGCGTCGCGGTTGGTCAGGAAGATGTCGCGCCACATCGTCGGGTCGGAGGCGGCGATGCGGGTGAAATCGCGAAAGCCGCCGGCGGAGAACTTGATCACTTCCGACTGGGTGACCTCTTCGAGGTCGGCCGCCGTGCCGACGATGTTGTAGGCGATCAGGTGCGGCACGTGGCTGGTGATGGCGAGCACGAGGTCGTGGTGCTCGGGCGTCATGGTCTCGACGATGGCGCCCAAGCCCTGCCACAGGCCCTGCACCCGCTCCACCGCCGTCGCGTCGGTTCCCTCCGGCGGGGTGAGGATGCACCAGCGGTTCGAGAACAGGGTGGCGAACCCTGAATCCGGCCCGGAATACTCGGTGCCCGCCACCGGATGCGCCGGTACGAACGGGTTGTCTGGCGAGAGATGCGGCGTGACGGCCGCCACCACCGCGGCCTTGACCGAACCGACATCGGAGACGACCGCGCCGGGCTTCAGGTGCGGCGCGATCTCAGCCGCCACCGCGCCGATGGCGCCCACCGGCACGCAGAGGATGACGAGGTCGGCCTCGGCCACCGCCGAGGCTTCGGTGCTTGTCGCCTCGGCCAGACCCAGGGCCATCACCCGCTCGATCACGCCCGCGTCGCGGTCGATCGCAACGACCGCGTCGGCAAGACCGTAGGTCCGGGCGCCGCGGGCGATCGAGGAGCCGATCAGGCCCAGCCCGACGATGGCGAGGCGCTTGACGACCGTCACGGACGCTTGGCTCCCAGGAAGGCGGCCAACGCATCCACGAAGGCGCGATTGGCCTCCTCGCCGCCGACCGTCACCCGCAGGGCGTTCGGCAGGCCGTAGGAGGAGACGCGCCGCACGATCACGCCCGCGCTGGTCAGATGCGCATCCGCCTCCGCCGCCGTGCGGCCGGGCCTGTCCGAGAAGTGCAGGAGCAGGAAGTTGCCGACGCTCGGCGTCACGGTGAGCCCCAGCGCCTCGACTGCGCAGGTGAGCCAGGCGAGCCATTCGTCGTTGTGGGCGACCGCTGCCGCGACGTGGGCCTCGTCGGCGATCGCCGCAGCACCCGCCGCGATGCCGCCCGCCGAGAGGTTGAACGGCCCGCGGATGCGGTTGATCGCATCGACCACGGCCTCGGACCCGACCATCCAGCCGATGCGCTGCGCCGCCAATCCGTGGATCTTCGAGAAGGTGCGCGTCATCACGACGTTCGGCGCATCGAGCGCCATTTCGAGGCCGGCGGTGTAGTCGTTCGCGCGCACGTACTCGGCATAGGCCCCGTCGAGCACGAGGAGCACGTTGCCGGGCAGGCCGGCATGCAGGCGGCGCACCTCCTCGAACGGCAGGTAGGTGCCGGTCGGGTTGTTGGGGTTGGCGAGGTAAACGATCCGGGTGCGGGGCGTGACCGCGGCGAGGATGGCATCGACATCCGCCGTCAGGTTCGTTTCCGGCGCCACCACCGGCGTGCCGCCCGCGGTGAGGATCGCGATGCGGTACACGAGGAAGCCGTGCTCGCAGAAGATGCCCTCGTCACCCGGCCCGACGAAGGCCATCGCCAGCAGCGTCAGCAGTTCGTCCGAGCCGGCACCGCAGACGATGCGGGCGGGATCGAGCCCGTAGCGCGCGCCGATCGCCGTGCGCAGGCGGGTCGCGCTGCCGTCCGGATAGAGGGCCAGCGTCGCGGCCTCCGCGCGCAGAGCCTCGATCGCGTGCGGGCTCGGGCCCAAAGGCGTCTCGTTGGACGAGAGCTTATGGATCTTCGCCACGCCCGGCGCGGCGCTCTTGCCGGGCACGTAGGCCTCGATGGCGAGCACGCCGGGGCGCGGCTGAGGGCGAAGCACGGGATCGGTTGCGGACATGGGCGAGGGTCAGTCGACGAGAGCCAGCGGGAGCGTCGGACGCGGGTATCGCCCGTCCCTCTACAGCATTTCGCGGGAACGGGGAGCCGCCGAGTTGGCGGCGCACCGATCCCGCGCCCTCCGCTGTCCGTGCCCGCCCTGGGCCGGTGGGCAGCGCTATGGCTGCGCCGGCTTGCCTTCAGGCGCAGCGGGCACTTCGCCGGAGCCCGGCGGCAGCAGGACGTTCTTCACCACGTTCCCCTCGGGGCCGTACTCGCCGGCCACCGCGAGGCAGGCCTGTTCGCGGTTGAGGTTCATCTGGTTGGACATCAGCGTGAAGATGCCGATCACCCGGTTGCCGAAGGGCCCGCGGGGGCTCACGTCCTCGGGCCGCGTGTTCTGCTTGGCGAGCAGCGCCTCGAATTCGGGCGCGTTGAGCCGGTAGCCGCAGACATTGACCGCCGAGAAGATGTACGCGGCAAATTCCAGCGCCCGCGGGCTCGGCGCGTTGCGGATCGGCCGCGGGGGTGCGGCCTCCTTCGAGGGCTCCTGCGGCGCGGTCTGCGCCGGGGGCGGGGCGGTTTCCTGCGCACCGGCAGGGCAAGCCATGCCGACCATCAGGAGAGCGGCAAAGAGGGGGCGGGCGATCATCGGCGTTCCTCGGGCGGCGGATTCTCATGATCCGCTTACGAAACCCCGAGATAGACCGGCAGCCCGTCGCCTCCAAGGTGGTGCAGGGCCCGGAGCGGGGCCCTGCGGCGGTTCACCACTTGTAGCTCACGCTCGCCAGCACGCGGCGAGCATCGCCATAGAAGCACTCGTTGGCCGAAATGCACGAGGAGACGAAGCGGCGGTCGCCGATATTGGTGGCGTTGATCGCCGCGCGCCAATTGTCCCAGGTGTAGTGGACCTGCGCGTCGAACAGCACGTAGTCCGGCACGATCAGGGTGTTGGCCACGTTCGCGAAGGAACGCCCCACATAGCGGACGCCGCCGCCGAAGCCGAAGCCGCGCCAGTCGCCGGTCGGGATCGTGTAGTCGGCAAAGACCGAGGCCAGCACCTCCGGGATGCGGGTCGGCGTGCGCCCGACCTGATCGGCCTCGCCCTTGATGGTCTGAAGGTCGTAGGCGGTGAAGGCCGCCACGAGGTTCAGGCCCTGCGCGAGGTTGGCAACCGCTTGAACCTCGACGCCGCGCGAGCGCACCTCGCCGAGCTGGGAGCTGAAGAAGGTGCCGGGCACCGGCTGCAGCACGTTCTGGCGCACGAGATCGAAGGCCGCCGCCGTCAGGAAGAAGCCGTAGCCGACGGGCTCGAACTTGACGCCGACCTCGACCTGCTCGCCGTATTCGGGTGCGAAACTGCGGCGGTTGGCGTCCGAGCCGATCTGCGGCTGGAACGAGGTCGAGTAGCTGACATAGGGCGCTAGCCCCTCGGGGAAGTTGTAGATGAGGGCGGCGCGCCCGCTGAAGGCTTCGTCACTGCGGCGGCTGCTGTTGGCCGGGGTGAGCCGGTCGCGCACCACGTTGTCGGCGAAGTCCTGGCGGCCGCCGAGAACCAGGGTCAGGCGGTCGGTGAGCTTGATCTGGTCCTGGGCATAGATGCCGAGTTGCTGGAACGTATCGGCGTTGACGAGGTAGGGCGACGGGCGGCCGCTGATCTGGCCATAGACGGGGTTGAGGAGGCTCAGGCCCGGAACGGGGTAGAAATTCGCGAAATTGGTACCCTGGTTGTCGTGCAGATCGTAGCGCTTGTAGTCGAGGCCGATCAGCAGATCGTGGGCGAAGAAGCCGTCGAAGAAGCGCGCCTCGGCCTGGTTGTCGACCTGGAAGATCCCGACCTTCGAGCTGGTCAGGAACTGGTAGCGGTTGAGAACCGTCTCCGTTGCGGCGTCGATGTAGCCGGTCTGGTTTAGGTACGAGTTCTGGAACGCGTCGCTGAACGAGTAGCGGAGGTTCTGGCGGAAGGTCCAGGTCTCGTCGATGGCGTGCTCAAACTCGTAGCCGGCGAAGACCTGCTCGCGCTGGAAGGTGTTGATCGCCGGATCGCCGACGTTGAGCGAGCGCGGGATGCGCAGGCCGCTGAGATTGCGCCGCACGGTGCCGGAATAGGGCAGGAAGTTCGCGGTGACGGCGGTCGAGTCGCGCTGATAGCTGGTCAGGATGGTCAGCGAGGTGCCGGCATCCGGGCGGTAGGTCAGGGCCGGTGCGATATAGGCGCGGTCGTCGGGCGCATTGTCCACCTGGGTGCCGCCCTGCCGGCCGAAGCCGGTGAGGCGATAGAACCAATGCCCGGAATCATCGGCCGGCCCGCCGATGTCGAAGGCGCCGTAGACCTGACCGAACGAGCCGCCGCCGACCTCGACATAGCCGAAGGGCTGGGTCGTCGGCCGCTTGGTGATCTGGTTGATGATGCCGCCCGGGTTGCCCGCTCCGAACAGAACCGCGGCGGGCCCGCGCAGAACCTCGATCCGCTCCAGGCCGAAGGTCTCGACCTTGAAGGTGCCGAAGCCGTAGTTCAGCACCTGGAGGCCGTCGCGGTAGATGCCGTAATCGCTGGCGATGAAGCCGCGCAGGGTGAAGTAGTCGACGCGGGTGTCGGCACCGAAGGTGCCTGAATAGATGCCGGCCGTGTATTGCGTCGCCTGCGTCAGGGTCTGAGCCTTCTGCGCGTCGATCTGCTCGCGACCGACGACGGTGATCGATTGCGGGGTCTCGATGAGAGGCGTGTTGGTCTTCGTCGCGGTGGCCGAGCGGGTGGCGACGTAGCCCTGGACGGGACCGCGGGGATCCTCGGGCGCGGCACGCCCGTCGGGGCCGCGTTGGGCAGCCTGCCCTCCGCCGGTGGCGCCCGCGCCCCGGCCGCTGCCTTCGACCGACAACTCTTCCAGCCGCGCCGTCGCCTGCGCCGCGGCGCCCACCGTGAGGGCGACCAGCGAGGCGCCTGCCAGGACCGCGGTCCGCAGGGCGCGGATGCCTACGAGAGTGTGTACCGACTCCATCACCGTGGTCCCTCCGCCCGGCGCAGCCGGAACCCTCCGCAGGAGACGCGCGGAACCCGGCAGGTCGGTTGTTTGGAATTATGCTAAAGTGTTGTTGTTACTTGCTTTTCGCAAGCCAAGCCGTACGGGGCGGCGCCAGGGGGTGCAAGTCGGTCGCGCGCAAATGGTCGTCCTGTAGCCGGCAGGCCACAGGATTGTGCACAACCCTTCGTTGGCAGACCGGGGCGGAATGCATCCGGCCCGATCGTCCCATACGATGGTCTAAACGGTCACCTGCGTGCCGACCTCGACGACGCGGCCGGTCGGAATCTGGAAGAAGTCCGTCGCGTCGTTGGCGTTTTTGGCCAGCGTGATGAAGATCCGATCCTGCCAAAGCGGCATGCCAGAATGAGCCGCCGGACGGATCGAGCGGCGCGACAGGAAGAACGAGGTCGACATGATGTCGAACTTGAAGCCCTGGGGCTTGAGCAGCGTCAGGGTGCGCGGGATGTTGGGCGTCTCCATGTAGCCGAAGCGCATCACCACCCGGTAGAAGCCGAAGCCCACGGGCTCGATGCGCACGCGCTCCCCTTTCGTCGCGCGGGGCCGGTCCATGGTCTCGACGGTGAGCACCACGTTCTTCTCGTGGATCACCTTGTTGTGCTTCATGTTATGCAACAAAGCGGCCGGGGCGATCTGCGGATCGCTCGTGAGGAAGACCGCGGTGCCCTTCACCCGCTGGTAGGAGGTGCTCTTCTCCAGCATGCCGACGAGTTCGACCAACGGCACGTCGGTCTTGCGGGTCTTGTTGAACAGGATCGTGACGCCCCGCACCCAGGTCCACATCATCAGCATCAGGCCGCCGGCCAGCAGCAGGGGCACGTAGCCACCCTCGTGCAGCTTCAGGAGGTTCGAGAGCAGGAACAGCGTCTCCAGCACGATGAACGGCACGATGATCGCCGCCGAGACGAGCGGCGAGAGCCGCACGACCTTCCACAGCACCACGTAGGCCATGGAGGCGGTGAGAAGCATCGTGCCCGTCACGGCGATGCCGTAGGCCGAGGCCAGCGCCGAGGAGGAGCGGAAGGTGATCGCCAGGATCACCACGCCGAGGGCGAGCAAGGTGTTGATCTGCGGCAGGTAGATCTGGCCGGAATGCGACTCGGAGGTGTGGCGGATCTCCATGCGCGGCAGCATGCCGAGCTGGATCGCCTGCCGCGACAGAGAGAAGGCGCCGGTGATGACCGCTTGGCTCGCCGTCACCGTGGCGAGTGTCGCCAGCAGCACCATGGGGATCAGGCCCCATTCCGGCACGAGCTGGTAGAACGGATCGGTGGTCTCGGGCTTGGCCAATACGAGGGCGGTCTGGCCGAGATAGTTCAGGACGAGGCAGGGTGCGACGAGGCCGAGCCACGCCACCTGGATCGGGCGGCGCCCGAAATGGCCGAGATCGGCGAACAGGGCCTCCGCCCCGGTCACCGCCAGGAACACCGCGCCGAGCGCCACGAGCGCGCCGGTGCCGTGGCCGAGCAGGTAATGCACGGCGTACCAGGGATTGAAGGCGGCGAGCACGCCGGGATTGCCGGCGATGTGCGGAAGGGCGGCGGCGGCCATGGCCAGGAACCACACCACCATGGCCGGCCCGAAGAAGGTCGCGACCCGCGCCGTGCCGTGGCTCTGGACCGCGAACAGGCCGAGGATGATCGCCACCGTGATCGGCAGCACGTAATCGTCGAAGGCGGGCGTGACGAGCTTCAGACCCTCCACCGCGGAGAGCACCGAGATCGCCGGGGTGATGACGGAATCGCCGTAGAACAGCGAGGCGCCGAGCAGGCCCAGCATGAACACGATCTTGGAGCCGCCGAGCGCGTGGCGGGCCTGGGCCATCAGCGAGAGGATGCCACCCTCGCCGTTGTTGTCCATGCGCAGCAGGATCGCGACGTACTTGATCGTCACGATCAGGAGCAGCGCCCAGATGATGAGCGAGGCGGTGCCGATCACCTCCTCGGGGAGCAGGATGCCGTCGGTGCGCGAAGGCGCCAGCGCCTCACGGAAGGCGTAGAGCGGGCTCGTGCCGATATCGCCGTAGACGACGCCGACGGAACCGACCGTGAGGGCCCAGAAGCCGGTCTTGGCGTGGCCGTGCGCTTCCTCCTGGGTCGCATCGACCGCGCCCGCCGAGGCCGCGACCGGGCCTCCCTCGCCGGGCGCCGGCCCGCCCGCGGGAGCGGCGACGGGGCCGTCCGGCGGCTTGGATCCGGCGGAATGGGGGCTGTCGGGCTGGGTCATCGGGCAGGCGTGCCTGGGCTCGCGCGTCGTCCGGCCGGGTGTGCCGGAGTCGCATGAAGGGAATGCGTCGGAGATGCGAATCGATGCGCACCGGTCACCGCGGCGCCCCTGAGGCGGCCACACCACCGCGAGCCGTCTCGCGGCACAGGAACACCGTCCGCGTTCGGTTCGCGAGGCTCGAACCGGAACGTCATGGCGGGTGCGAGGCGGGGGGCAGGGAACGCGGGCGGTCCGCCGACAGGGCGGCCCGGTTCGGACAACGAAGGGCGGGCCGCTTCCCTCACCGCGAAGGTTTCGGGAGCCGGCCCACCCGAGGGGCTCACTCGGCGGCGTCGCGCTTGCCCTGGCCGAAGCGGCGCTCGATGTAATCGACCACGATCGTCTCGAAGTCCTTGGCGAGCGTGGCGCCGCGCAGGGTCATCGCCTTCTTGCCGTCGATGAAGACCGGTGCGCTCGGGCTCTCGCCGGTGCCGGGCAGCGAGAT
The DNA here is from genome assembly GCF_022829505.1 of Methylobacterium sp. J-043. NCBI lineage: Bacteria > Pseudomonadati > Pseudomonadota > Alphaproteobacteria > Hyphomicrobiales > Methylobacteriaceae > Methylobacterium > Methylobacterium sp. J-043. The sequence goes on from NZ_JAKSYB010000063.1 coordinate 340,129, forward strand.
GCCGATATCAGCGTGCTTCGACTCGCCGGGACCGTTGACGATGCAGCCCATCACCGCAACGTTGAGGCCTTCGACGCCCGGATAGGTCTTCTTCCACTCCGGCATGGAGGTGGAGATCCAGTTCTGGATGTCGCGAGCCAATTCCTGGAACGTCGTCGAGGTGGTGCGACCGCAGCCGGGGCACGCCGCCACGAGCGGCACGAAGGTGCGGAAGCCCATGGTCTGCAGGAGTTCCTGCGCGGCCTTGACCTCCACGGTCCGGTCGCCGCCGGGCTCGGGCGTCAGCGAGTAGCGGATCGTGTCGCCGATGCCTTCTTGCAGCAGCACGCCGATGGCGGCCGAGGCCGCGACGATGCCCTTCGAGCCCATGCCGGCCTCGGTCAGGCCGAGATGGATCGCGTAGTCGGAGCGGCGCGCCACTTCGCGGTAGACCGCGATCAGATCCTGCACCGCCGAGACCTTGGCCGACAGAATGATGCGGTCCTTCGGCAGGCCGAGTTCGACCGCCCGGTCGGCGGAGGTCAGCGCCGACTGCACCATGGCCTCGCGCATCACCGCGCGGGCATCGATGGGACGGGGCGACCGGGCGTTCTCGTCCATGAGGTGCGTCAGCAGGGCTTCGTCGAGCGAACCCCAGTTCGCGCCGATGCGCACCGTCTTGCCGTACTTCACGGCCTGCTCGACGATGGTCGAGAACTGGGTGTCCTTCTTCTCCTTGAAGCCGACATTGCCCGGATTGATCCGGTACTTGGCCAGCGCCTCGGCGCAGGCCGGATGGTCGGACAGGAGCTTGTGGCCGATATAGTGGAAGTCGCCCACCAGCGGCACGTGCACGCCGATGCGATCGAGCCGCTCGCGGATCTTCGGCACGGCGGCCGCCGCCTCGTCGCGATCGACGGTGATGCGCACCAGTTCCGAGCCGGCGCGGGCGAGCTGGGCGACCTGGGCCACGGTGCCGTCGATGTCGGCCGTGTCGGTGTTGGTCATCGACTGCACGACGATCGGGGCGCCGCCGCCGACGGTGACGGCGCCTTCGCCGCTGCCGATCTGCACGCCGACGGTGCGGTGCCGCGGTGCCGGCCCGGCGATCTCCGGCCCCATCATGTTGGGGCTGCGGGAGTCGAGCGGGTTTGCCAGGGCGTCGGGAGCTTCCATGACTTCCATCGTGCCTTCGCGGGTCAAACTGTCGTCCGCGCGTGCCGGCTTTCGGCGTCCCGCAGGCGCGGGCGTGATCCTATCCGAATCCGGTTCGATCCGCGACCTGGAGATCGTCTCCGCGCCGCGCCCGCGCGGACGGATGCGCAGCACGCCTCGATACGAGGCCGCTTCCATGTCGCATCCCGAGCGGGATGTCGAGCGTATGCAAGGATGTCGGGAGACGAAAGCGCCTTATCATACCTTGCATTCGCGTGCCTGCGGGTCAAAGAACCGCACGGGCACACTTGCTGCTTTGCACCATTTGAATGTGCATCGCAATAAATCACGTGAGGCAAGATGGACAGGACGAGCCCGGACATTCACTCCACCGACAGTGAGCAGATCGAGGCTCGGTCCGCCGGCTCGCCTCCGGTCGATACCCGTGAGCGAACCGGAACCCTCGACGGACCGTCTCACGACGACGCCCACAACCCCGCGACCGCCGTTCCCGATCCGATCGCGGATTCGACCCGGCCGGGCGCCGCGTTTCGGGGCCTTGCCGGACCGCGCGCGGAGAAAGCCGTCTCGCTGGCGCTTCAGGGCGGCGGCTCGCACGGCGCCTTCACCTGGGGCGTACTCGACGCGCTGATCGAGGACGGGCGCGTTGCCTTCGAGGCGGTAACGGGTGCGAGCGCTGGGGCGATGAACGCCGTCGTCCTCGTGGACGGCTGGCTCGCGGGCGGCCCCGACGGCGCCCGCACGGCGCTGGAGAAGTTCTGGCGCGAGGCGAGCCTGGACGCCGACCTGCGGCCCTCGCAGCAGAGCTGGATCAACGGCCTCTTCAACTTCTGGAAGGGCAACCCCTTCGCCGAAGCATGGATGAAGGCACTCAACCCCGGCCCCTACGCGACCAATCCGTTCAACTTCAATCCGCTGCGCGACGCGCTGGAACACACCGTCGATTTCGACCGCCTGCGCGCGTCCGACACCGCCAACGTCTTCGTCTCGGCGACCAACGTCTGGACCGGCAAGCTCGCGGTGTTCGAGCGCGATTGCCTCACGGTCGATCACCTGATGGCCTCGGCCTGCCTGCCGACGGTGTTCCAGGCGGTCGAGATCGACGGCGTGCCCTACTGGGACGGCGGCTACCTCGGCAATCCGGCCCTCTACCCCCTGCACGGGTCGAGCACCCGCGACATCCTGCTCGTGCAGATCAACCCCGTGGAGCGCCGCGAGACGCCGCGCTCGGCCAGCGACATCCAGGACCGGCTCAACGAGATCACCTTCAACGCCAACCTGATGCGGGAACTGCGCTCCATCGACTTCGTGCACGGCCTGATCGACGAGGGCGGACAGGGGCAGGTTCCGGGCTTGGAGCGGGTCTTCCTCCACCGCATCGACGGGACCGACTCGCTCGACAACTACGCCGCCTCCTCGCGCATCGATGCCCGCTGGCGGATGATCGAGCGCCTACGCGACAAGGGCCGCGCCGCCGCCAAGGCTTGGCTCGCGGAGGGCTACGACGAGGTCGGCGTGCGCTGCACCCTAGACCTCAAGAAGGCCTATCAGTAGCGGCCCGTCGCTGACGAAGGGACCGGGTCGTCAGCGAAACCTCTTGCCACCGGCTCGCTGCGCACATAAAGATATCTTTATGTCTAGCGAGAGCGGCCTCACGAACAGCGCGACCCCGGTCCCGGTGCCCTTCGCCGAGGCGCTCGCCGTGCTGCGGGCGGCGGCGGAGGAGACGCGCCTGCGTATCCTAGCGCTGCTGGCCGAGGGCGAGTTGTCGGTCTCCGACCTCACCGACATCCTCGGCCAGTCGCAGCCGCGCATCTCGCGCCATCTCAAGCTCCTCGTCGAATCCGGCCTGATCGAGCGTCACCGCGAGGGCGCCTGGGCGTTCTTCCGCCTGCGCGAGGCCGCCATCGGCTTCGTCGAGCCCCTGATCGCAGCGCTGGAACGCGCCGCGCCGCCGCTCTCCGAGGATCGCGCCCGGCTCGACTCGGTGCGGACGCAACGGGCCGAGGCGGCGCAGACCTTCTTCGCCCGGCTCGCTCCCAAATGGGACGGCCTGCGCTCCCTGCACGTGCCCGAGGCCGCCGTCGAGGCGGCGGTGGTCGAGGCGCTCGGAGACCGGCCGATCCGCCACGTGATCGATCTCGGTACCGGGACCGGGAAGATGCTCGGCCTGCTGGCCCCCCTGGCCGGTCGCGCAACCGGGCTCGATTCGAGCCATGCCATGCTCTCGGTCGCCCGGGCCAACCTCGAACGGCTCGGCCTGTCGCGGGTCGACCTGCGCCAGGGCGACCTCCACGCGCCGCCCTTCGGCCGCGGCGGCTTCGATCTCGTGGTGCTGCATCAGGTGCTGCACTACCTCGACGACCCGGCTCGGGCGCTGCGCGAGGCCGCCCGCCTCGTCGCGCCGGGCGGGCGGTTGCTCGTGGTCGATTTCGCGCCCCACACCCTGGAGCAGTTGCGCGAGAGCCAAGCCCATCGCCGCCTCGGTTTCGGTGCGGAGCAGATCGCGGGCTGGCTCGTCCAGGCGGGCCTGGGCGATGTCGAGAGCCGCGACCTCGCGCCGGAGGACGGGATCGAGCACCCGCTCACCGTCACCCTCTGGCTCGCGCACGACACCGCCGCCGCGATCGAGGCGCCAACCCTAGAACGCGCCGTGGCCTGAACTTCGGGCCCTGGCCGACTTCCATCGACGACCGACACCACGACAGACGTCCAGGAGAAGGGACGAAGAGATGCCCAACGCCTCCCAACACCGCGCCAGCCGCGACGGCTTCCGCCCGATCCGGGTCTCGATCGAGTTCTTCCCGCCCAAGACCGAGGAGATGGAGAAGATCCTCTGGTCCTCGATCGAGCGCCTCGCGCCGCTCCAGCCGAAATTCGTCTCGGTGACCTACGGCGCCGGCGGCTCCACCCGCGAGCGCACCCACAACACCGTGGCGCGCATGGTGCGCGAGACCAGCCTCAAGCCCGCCGCCCACCTCACCTGCGTCGCGGCGACGAAAGAAGAGATCGACGCGGTGGTGCAGTCCTACTGGGATGCGGGCGTGCGCCACATCGTGGCCCTGCGCGGCGACCCGGCCGAGGGCGTCGGCCACAGCTACCGGCCCCATCCCGGCGGCTACGCGCAGACCTCAGACCTCGTCGCCGGCATCAAGCGGATCGGCGACTTCAAGGTCTCGGTCTCGGCCTATCCGGAGAAGCATCCGGAGGCCGCCTCGCTCGATGCCGACATCGACGCCCTGAAGGCCAAGGTCGATGCCGGGGCGGACCAAGCGATCACCCAGTTCTTCTTCGATAACGAGATCTACCTGCGCTACCGCGACAAGGTGCGCGCGGCTGGCATCGACATCCCGATCATCCCCGGCATCCTGCCGGTGCAGAACTTCAAGCAGGCGGCCAGCTTCGCCCGCCGCACCGGCGCCTCGGTGCCGTACTGGCTCGCCGCCCGGTTCGAGGGCCTCGACAACGACGTGGAGACCCGCCGTCTCGTCGCCGCCGCGGTCGCCGCCGAGCAGGTGCTCGACCTCGTCGACGAGGGCGTGGAGGACTTCCACTTCTACTCGATGAACCGCTCGGATCTGGTCTACGCCATCTGCCATCTGCTCGGCCTGCGCTCCCAGGCGCCGGCCAAGCCGGCGGCGAAGCCGGAAGCCAAGGCGGCCTGACCCCTCGCCACCCCGCTCCTGAACCTCATCCCGAGATGCGACCGCGCCGCGGTCGCCGCACGGGTGGGTGCCAGGAGCGATCGCGTTTTCTGGAGGCCTCCGAGGCCTCCGCCCCGGCGCCTCAGGATGAGGTGGGTTGATGCGGCCGACGCTTTCGGCCATCGCCGTCCCGGAACATCCCAGGATCGTCCGACATGACCGCTTTCCCCCCCGTCGACGGCACCGAGATCGAGCGCGCGCTGCGCCAGCGCGCCTCGGAGAAGATCCTCGTCCTCGACGGGGCGATGGGCACGGTGATCCAGCGGCTGAAATACACGGAAGAGGATTTCCGGGGTGAGCGCTTCAAGGATCACGGCCACGACCAGAAGGGCAACAACGACCTCCTGATCCTCACCCAGCCCGACGCGATCCGGCAGATCCACCTCGACTACTTCCTCGCCGGCGCCGACGTCTGCGAGACCAACACCTTCTCCGGCACCACGATCGCCCAGGCCGATTACGGCATGGAATCGATCATCCACGAGCTGAACGCCGAGGGCGCCCGGCTCGCCCGCGAAGCCGCCAAGCTCGCGGAAGAGCAGGATGGCCGCCGCCGCTTCGTGGCCGGCGCCATCGGCCCGACCAACCGCACGCTGTCGATCTCGCCGGACGTCAACAATCCCGGCTACCGCGCCGTGACGTTCGACCAAGTCAAGCAGGCCTATATCGAGCAGGTGCGTGGCCTCATCGACGGCGGCGCCGAACTCATCCTGATCGAGACGATCTTCGACACGCTCAACGCCAAGGCGGCGATCGCCGCCGCTTGGGCTGTGTTCGACGAGACCGGCATCCGCCTGCCGATCCAGATCTCCGGCACCATCACCGACCTGTCCGGCCGTACGCTGTCGGGCCAGACGCCGGCCGCGTTCTGGAACTCGCTGCGCCATTCGAGCCCGCTGACCTTCGGCCTCAACTGCGCGCTCGGCGCTAAGGAGATGCGCGGCCACATCGCCGAGCTGTCGCGCATCTGCGACACGCTGGTCTGCGCTTATCCGAATGCCGGCCTGCCCAACGAGTTCGGCCTCTACGACGAGAGCCCGGAGGCCATGGGCAAGCTCGTCGGCGAGTTCGCCGCGTCTGGCCTCGTCAACATGGTCGGCGGCTGCTGCGGCACCACGCCGGACCACATTCGCGCCATCGCGGAAGCCGTCGCCGACAAGACCCCGCGCGCGATTCCCGAGATCCCGCGCCTGATGCGCCTGTCGGGCCTCGAGCCCTTCGTGCTGACGAAGGAGATCCCCTTCGTGAACGTCGGCGAGCGCACCAACGTCACCGGCTCGGCCAAATTCCGCAAGCTCATCACCAACAACGACTACGCCGCCGCGCTCGACGTCGCCCGCGATCAGGTCGCGGCCGGCGCCCAGGTCATCGACGTCAACATGGACGAGGGCCTGCTCGACAGCGAGAAGGCGATGGTCGAGTTCCTCAACCTCGTCGCCGCCGAGCCTGACATCGCCCGCGTGCCGGTGATGGTCGATTCCTCGAAATTCGAGGTGATCGAGGCTGGCCTGAAGTGCATCCAGGGCAAGCCGATCGTGAACTCGATCTCCATGAAGGAGGGCGAAGCGAAGTTCATCGAAGCTGCCAAGATCTGCCGCTCCTACGGCGCGGCGGTCGTCGTCATGGCCTTCGACGAGCAGGGCCAGGCCGATTCCTACGAGCGCAAGGTCGAGATCTGCACCAAGGCCTACACGATCCTCACCGAGCAGATCGGCTTCCCAGCCGAAGACATCATCTTCGACCCGAACATCTTCGCGGTGGCGACGGGTATCGAGGAGCATAACCCCTACGGCGTTGCGTTCATCGAAGCCACGAAGACCATCCGCGAGACGCTGCCCCACGCCCACATCTCCGGCGGCGTCTCGAACCTGTCCTTCGCCTTCCGCGGCAACGAGCCGGTGCGCGAGGCGATGCACGCGGTGTTCCTGTTCCACTGCATCAAGGCGGGCATGGACATGGGCATCGTCAATGCTGGCCAGTTGGCCGTCTACGACGAGATCCCGGCCGAACTCCGCGAGCTGTGCGAGGACGTGGTCCTCAACCGGCGCGACGACTCGACCGAGCGCCTGCTGGAGGCCGCCGAGCGCTTCAAGACCGGCGCCTCGGCCCAGGCCAAGACCGCCGACCTATCCTGGCGCGAGGCCCCGGTCGCCAAGCGCATCGAGCACGCGCTGGTCAACGGCATCACCGAGTACATCGTCGCCGACACCGAGGAGGCGCGCAAAGAGGTCGCGCGTCCGCTCCACGTCATCGAAGGCCCGCTGATGGCCGGCATGAACGTGGTCGGCGACCTGTTCGGGTCGGGCAAGATGTTCCTGCCGCAGGTGGTGAAGTCCGCCCGCGTGATGAAGCAGGCGGTGGCCTATCTCGAACCCTTCATGGAGGAGGAGAAGCGGGCCAATGGCGGCGACGGCAAGCGCCAGGCCGCCGGCAAGGTGCTGATGGCCACCGTGAAGGGCGACGTCCACGACATCGGCAAGAACATCGTCGGCGTGGTTCTGGCCTGCAACAACTACGAGATCATCGATCTTGGCGTGATGGTGCCGGCGGCCAAGATCCTCGAGACCGCCCGGCGCGAGAACGTCGACATCGTCGGCCTGTCGGGCCTCATCACCCCGTCGCTCGACGAGATGGTGCATGTGGCCGCCGAGATGGAGCGCGAGGGCATGGAGATGCCGCTCCTGATCGGCGGCGCCACCACCAGCCGCGTGCACACGGCGGTGAAGATCCACCCGGCCTACGCCAAGGGGCAGGCGGTTTACGTCACCGATGCCAGCCGGGCCGTCGGCGTGGTGTCGAGCCTGATCTCGAAGGAGACCCGCGGGGCCACCGTGGAGAAGGTGCGCGCCGAGTACGCCAAGGTTGCCGATGCGCACCGCCGCTCGGAGGCCGACAAGCAGCGCCTGCCGCTCGCCAAGGCGCGCGCGAACGCCTTCAAGGTGGATTGGTCGGCCTACAAGCCGGCCAAGCCCAGCTTCACCGGCACTCGCGTCTACGGCTCCTACGAGGTGGCGGACCTCGTCCCCTACATCGACTGGACGCCGTTCCTGCAGACCTACGAGTTCAAGGGCCGCTACCCCGCGATCCTCGACGATCCCGAGCAGGGCCCGGCGGCGCGGGCGCTGTTCGAGGACGCGCAGGTGATGCTCAAGCAGATCGTGGAAGAGCGCTGGTTCAACCCGAAGGCGGTGATCGGCTTCTGGCCGGCCAACAGCGTCGGCGACGACATCCGGCTCTATACCGGCGAGAGCCGGGGGGAGACGCTCGCGACCTTCCACGGCCTGCGCCAGCAGCTCTCGAAGCGCGACGGGCGCGCCAACACCTGCATCTCCGACTTCGTGGCGCCGGCCGAGACCGGCATCGCCGATTACGTCGGCGCGTTCGTGGTGACGGCGGGGCTGGAAGAGGTGCGCATCGCCGAGCGGTTCGAGCGGGCGAACGACGATTACCGCTCGATCCTCGTCAAGGCGCTCGCCGACCGCATCGCCGAGGCCTTCGCCGAGCGGATGCACGAGCGCGTCCGCAGGGAGTTCTGGGGCTATGCGCCGGACGAGAGCTACACGCCCGACGAACTGGTGCACGAGAAGTATGACGGCATCCGGCCCGCGCCGGGCTACCCGGCCCAGCCCGACCATACGGAAAAGGTGCAGTTGTTTGACCTGCTCAAGGCGGAGAGCCGCATCGGCGTGAAGCTCACCGAGTCCTACGCCATGTGGCCGGGCTCCTCGGTCTCGGGCCTCTACCTCGCCCATCCCGACGCACACTATTTCGGCGTCGCCAAGGTCGAGCGGGATCAGGTCGAGGACTATGCCGGGCGCAAGGGCATGGACATCGCCGAGGTCGAGCGCTGGCTCGGGCCGATCCTCAACTACGACCCGGCCCGCTACCTCAAGGCCGCAGCCGAGTAGTCACGCCGAATAGGTCACAGGTGGCGCGGGATCGCACCGCAACGCTCCCGCGCCGCGACTTTTTCCTTGCCGAGGGGCGGCGGGGCGCGGCACGCCTGCCGTCACGACCCGCGGGGCCGCCCCGCCTTCGACAGGAAGTCCCGATGCGCCCCACGCTGCTCGTCCTCGCCGCCGCCGTCCTCGCCTGCGGGCTGTCGGCCTGCAACAGCACCGATTCCGGCGGCCCTGGCCTGGCCTCGGCTTTCGAGACCAGCAACTACCGCCATTCGTCCGACACCAACGGCACCCAGACCCGCCGGGACGTGAACCGCGCCTACACGCAGCCCTCGCTGCCCTCGATCGCCAGCCGCGGCTTCTGAGCCGCCTTGGCTCAGCGCCGCAGCCGCCGACGCAGGTTCTGGGCCGCCGCCCAGAGCCGCGGCGAGCGCTTGATCCGGTGCTTGAGCCGCACCGCCAGCCGTGAGGCGAGCACGAGGGCGTGGCTCGCCGGGCTCACCGGCACGACCTGCTCCACGAGTTCGATGGTCTCGTCGCAGGTCTTGGCCTTGTAGCCGGCCTCGCCGACGCCAAGGTCGAGCGCCCTGCGGCCCCGCGCGGCCTGATCGCCGACGAGCCGGTGCAGCAGGATCTCGCCGGGGCTGAACCGGCCGAGTTCGGGGTCGGTGTCGAAGGACGTCCACATCCCGCAGAAGCGGGCGCCGTCCACCGCGCCGCCGAAGGTCGCCAGGATGCGCCCGCTCTCGCTCGCCACCAGGGCGTGGGTCTCGATCGCCGCCGCGCGGCCCTCCGCGCCTGGCACGGTGGCAAAGGCGATGAAGCGGCGGATCTCGGCATCCGCGTAAGGGTCGGCGACACCGAGATCGGCGAAGCGCGCGGCCTTCTGCGCATAGAATGCCGCCTGGATCTCGGCGGCCGCCTCCGGCGTCCCGGCGACGCGGTGCTCGACGGACCCAAGAAACTCCACGAGCTTGCGCTCCTTGGCCCGCAGCTTCTTGCGGGTGTCGCCGCTGAACACCCGGCGCAGGGTCGCCTCGGCATCGGGGCCGAGCAGCATGCCGTAAGCGTCGCTCGGCGCCGGCAGGCCGCCTCCGGCCAACGGGTTCGGGGTGCCGTCCCAGACGCGCGGCTGGTTGCGGAGCGCGAAGGCGTCGATGCCCGCCGCGCGGCCGGCCCGGACCAGCGCTTCGGTCAGATCCTCGGCCGGCATCGCCGCCGCCTCGCGGGAGGCAAAGAGCGGCATGTGGAAGTTGGCGTGCCGGTCGCCGACCACCCGCGCGACCCGCAGCGGACCGCGGCGCCCGATCGCGAGCGGGAGAAGCAGCCGCACCCGTCCATGCGCATCGCGGAGCACGAGAATGCGCGTCTCCTCACCGGCATCGATCCCGGCGCCGAGATACGCCGCCACCCAGTCGAAGCGCTGGTAGGGCGTCATCAGGACGGCCGGGTCGGATTCCAAGCCTCGCCACAGCCCCTCGACCTCGGCGAGATCGGAAAACACCTCCGCGGTGAGGCCGCCATGGCCCCGCAGCTCCGCCCGCACGGGGCGCCCCAGATCTTCGGCGAGAGCCGCCATTGCCACATCCCCCTTTGCGGGCGCCCGTCACGGCCAGGACGGGCAGCCCCACGAAACCGCCGGATACGGTTGCCGCTTGATCCAAGCGGGAACCGTATCCGCAAGCCCGCGCGGCGCTTGAGAAGGGATCCCATCGCGCCAGCGCGATGGGATCCCGCCGAAGCCCAAATCCGCTATCCCGAAGAGATCAACCGGATTTGGCATGAGGGCGATCCTGCCCGGTCTGGCCTCAAGCCTCGGTTGATGCCGGCGGCCGATCTGCGGGGATGGGTAACGAAAGCTTTTCGCGTCGGACGCTAGGCTCAAGGCGATGCCGGGATCGCCCGGTGCCCCGAGTCCTGACGCGCCATGCTGTCGCCCCGCACCCGACACCGCCTGTTCCGCGCCGGCTTTCGGGCGATCACCGCCACGGGCGCCGACCGCTGGCTCGCCCCCGCCACCCGCGGGCGCGGGATCATCCTCACCTTCCACCATGTCCGCCCCGAGTCGGTGCCGAGTTTCGCGCCGAACGCTCTCTTGTCGATCACCCCCGCCTTTCTCGAACGGACGCTGAAGGGGCTCGCCGCCCGTGGCTTCGAACTGATCGGCCTCGACCAAGTCACCGAGCGGCTCGCAAGCCCGGAGGCTGGGCCTCCCTTCGCGGTGCTGACCTTCGACGACGGCTACCGCGACAATGTCGAGCACGCCCGGCCCGTGCTGACACGGCACGGCGCACCCTGGACGCTGTTCGTGACGAGCGATTTCGCCGAGGGGCGCGGGCGGCTGTGGTGGCTCGAACTGGAGCGGGCGGTGGTCCGGCTCGACGCGGTGCGGCTCGGCTCCGGCCTCGTCCTGCCGGCCCGCACGGATGCGGAGAAGACGACCACCTTCGAGACGGTCTACCGCGCCCTGCGCGCCGGCCCGGAGCCGGTGCTGCTCGAAGAAATCGCCCGGCTCTGTCGCGAGGCCGGGTTCGAGCCGGGCGGGCTCGCCCGCGAACTCTGCCTGACCTGGGAGGAACTGCGCGACCTCGCCCGCGACCCGGCCGTCTGCATCGGCGCGCACACGCTCTCGCACCCGATGCTCGCCAAGCACGACGCCGGTTTCGCGCGGCGGGAGATGGCCGAGAGCCGTGCGCGGATCGAGGCGGAGCTGGGTCGCCCGGTGCGCCACCTGTCCTATCCGGTGGGCGATCCGACTTCGGCCGGGACGCGGGAATTCGAAGCCGCCAAAAAACTCGGTTTCGCCACCGCGGTGACGACCCGGCCGGGCCACCTGTTCGCAGGGCACGCGGAGCATTGCCACGCCCTGCCGCGGGTCTCGGTGAACGGGTTGCACCAGAGTGAGGCCGCGCTGGCGAGCCTCCTGTCCGGCGTGCCGTTCCTGGCCTGGAACCGCGGGCGGCGGCTCAACGTGGCGTAAGGAGAGGCCGCCTCAGCGGCGGCGGCGGCGCGAGCGCGACGAGCCGCCCTCCGATTCCCCCGCACCGGCATCGGCGCTGCCGACATCGAAGCTGGCGCTGGCCCGGCCGCGCCGGCCGGAGCGCCGCCCCCGGCGCCGCGCCGGCTCGACATCGGGCTCCTCGATCGAGGGGATGCCGGGGATCGTCGCTGTCGAGGCGACCGAGGAGGTGCTGGAGGCGTCGTTGCCGCTGACATAGCCGCCGCCGCTGGCGACGTTCCGAGCGGGCGGGCCGAACATGGCGAGGCACTGGTTGTAGGCGAGATCGTTCTTCAGCCGCTCGCATTCCGCCATGGAACGCGGCGTCCCCTGCGCGGCAGCGGTTTCGGCGGCCAGCGGCGCGGCGAGCATCAACGAGGCGGCGAGGAGGTGCGGACGGAACGAAAGCGCGGGACGGCGCGAGGAGGGGCGCATGGGCGGCGGGCGACCTTCGGAAGCGAACCTTGAGCGTAAGACGTCTCGCCTTTTCGCCAGGGAGTACGGCGAAAAAAGGGGCCCGGCGTGTTCTAATCCCTAATCGTCCGGCCGATCCATCCAGCGGATCAGCGGCATCAGCGGGAAGATCCAGGCGATGCCGAGGATCGAGTAGATCACCGTCTGCACCGCCGGATGGGTTTCCGAGATGCGGCTGTCGGCGAGCGCCATGGCCAGCGGCGCGTAGACGATCACGAAGGCCAGGATCCCGAAGGTTCCGAGCAGGGTGCGCGTGCGGCGGCGCATGGGGGCCTTCGATCTCTCGTGTCGGGAAGCGCGCCGGTCCGCGCGCCGGAACGGGTCGTACCGGTCCTGTTCGGACGCCGCAATGCGGGAAGCCTGCGTCACGGGGCGATCGCTCGAAATCGCGGAATGCGGCTTCGCGGCGCGTGCCTTGGCTCAGCCAAGGCGTCGAGCGGAGCGAAAGCATGAACCCGCGGAGGCGGGCGCCGGCGACTGAGGCTGGCAGGAAAACAGGGGGATCGCCTGAGGCGATCCCCCCTGCATGCGTCATAGCTCGCGTTGCGCGCGGGGTCCCGCTTCCCGTAAGCCACACCCGAACGTTCCCGGCCGCCGGACCTGACGCGCGAGACCATGAGACTGTCGACGAACCCGACCCTCGACCGCTTCGACGCCGTTCCGGCGGCCTCCTACCGCCCCGGACACGGTGCGGTGCGCGCGTGGCTCTATGGGCTCGCCGTGCTCGTCGTCGCGATGGTCGCCGTCGGCGGCGCGACGCGGCTCACCGGCTCGGGCCTCTCGATCACCGAGTGGCGGCCTGTGACCGGCGTGGTCCCGCCGCTCGACGCCGCCGACTGGGCGGCGGAGTTCGACAAGTACCGCGACACGCCACAATTCCGCATCCTCAACCAGGGCATCGGGCTCGACGGCTTCAAGACGCTGTACTGGTGGGAATGGGGGCACCGCCTGCTCGGGCGGATCGTCGGCCTCGTGTTCTTCCTGCCGTTTGCGTGGTTCTGGGCCCGCGGCATGCTCGGGCGGCGCCTGCTCACCGGCCTCCTCGGCCTTGGCCTGCTCGGCGGGCTTCAGGGCGCCATCGGCTGGATCATGGTCGCCTCGGGCCTCCAGCCCGGCATGACGGCGGTGGCGCCGCTCAAGCTCGCACTCCACCTCACTACCGCGAGTCTGATCCTCGCCGGTCTCGTCTGGCTCGCCGCCGGCACCCGCCCGCGGGCGCTCGCTCCGGCGCCCGAACCGGTGCGGGTCGTCGCTTGCCTGTTGCCGGCCCTGGTGCTGGTCCAGATCTGGCTCGGCGGGCTCGTTGCCGGCTCGAAGGCGGGCCTGCTCTACAACACGTGGCCGGACATGGACGGCGTTCTCGTGCCGCCGGCCCGTATGCTGTTCGACAAGGTGCCCTTCATCGAGAACTTCATCGACAACCTCGCCCTGGTGCAGTTCAACCACCGCCTCTTCGCCTATCTCGTGGTGCTGGCGGCCATCGCCCACGCGGTCCAGGCCGCGCTTACGGCGCCCAGAAGCGCCGCGGCGGGCCGGGCGATGGGCGTGGCGGCGCTGGCAACGGCACAGATGGGTCTCGGCATCGTCACCCTCCTGTTGCAGGTGCCGCTCTGGGCGGGTCTGGCGCATCAGGTCTTCGCCATGGCGGTGCTGATCATGGCCACCGTCCATGCCCGCCTTGCCCTCGGCGTGCCCGCCGCCTCCGCGCCCATGGGGGCGGAGGTGCCGATCGGGCTGGAAGCGCTCGCCGGCCGCGGCGCCTGAAACGGCTCCGCGGCATTCCAGCGGTTTGGCGCGAAACCTGCTCGGCGTCCGCGTCCGGTTCATGAAACCGTCGCGATCAGCTTCGATGCTGGGGGAAAGCTCGGAATGGAACCTTGGCCGACTGCGATGCAGCATAGAAAGCAGCGTACCTTGCAGCGCAAAAGGTGGGCTCCAGTCGTCGTCACAGCAATTTCGGTGGAAGACTCTGCTCTCGGTAGTCCGACGATGGAACGACTCGCCGCTCTATAGAATTAAATACCTCGCCAACACAGGAGCAGAGGATGTTTCTGGCCGAGGACGGACGCCCGCTTGCGCTGACATGGAACTACACGCCCAGTGAATTGCGGGCGGACGGTGTAGTCCATATCGCAGGTATCGCCCTCGGGTTTCTCGGCGCGATCTGCTTGATCGCGATGGCAGCCCTCAACCATCTCGGGTGGATCGAACGGGCCTCTCTGCTGGTCTACGCCACCGCGTTGCTGGCGATGCTCGGCGCATCTGCCGCCTACAACATGTGGCCGGTGAGCCCGCGCAAGTGGATCCTGCGCCGTTTCGACCATGCCTTCATCTATCTGATGATCGCCGGCACCTACACGCCGGTGGTGGCGCTGGTCGGCTCCGGCCCCGTCGCCTGGACGCTGCTCGCCCTGATCTGGACGGTGGCCCTCACCGGCATCGCCATCAAGATCCTGATGCCCGGCCGCTGGGACCGGGTCTCGATCGTGCTCTACCTGATGCTCGGCTGGAGCGGCGTCCTTGCCTACGAATCGGTGATCTCGGGGCTCACCCCGTCCGCCCTCTGGCTCCTCGCTATCGGCGGCCTGCTCTACTCGGGCGGCGTGGTCTTCCACGTCTGGCGCAGCCTGCCGTTCCAGAATGCGATCTGGCACGCCTTCGTCCTGGCCGCGACCGCCTGCCATTACGGGACGATCATGGCGAGCGTGCTGCACGCCGGGGCGTGAACGGTCCTGCCTTTCCCGGCACCGGGCTGCGAAGCCGTTGCCACGCGCGATGTCGATGCAGCGCGTGAGCTGGGAACAAGCAAAAACGCGCGAAACCCGGCCGATGGCCGACGGCGCCTGAATGCTCAGGCCGGCTCGGAGATGCTGCTGCCCTCGCCCAGGGTGTCGGAGGCGCGCTCGACGGCGCTGATCGCATCGAGCAGGTGCTGCACGCTGCGCTCCACCTCGATCCGGGGCCGGTCCATGCCGGCCGCCCGCGCCACCAGCCCTTCGAGCTGATCGAGAACGTCCAGGAGGTCGCCCGCGACAGCCGCGACGTCGCAGCCGGCGCGGGCCGGCGTGGCGGGGGCAGGGGGGCGGCGGAAAGGGATGACCGTGCTCATCGCCATCGTGTGTCGCGAAAAGGCGGGCGCGTGGCCACCCGCCGACCGGGCGTCATCCACACCCAAGCCGCAGCGCGGGGTCGCCAAAGGAGGCTTCCCGGCTCAATTGGTGAGTTTTTCGTCGAAACCGTGGCTCGAATCCGCGGCAATCGGTCAAGCTTTGCCGCCGTGACACCGGGCCAGTTCCGAACCAAAAAATCTTTCCTCCGAATCGGCCCGTTCCGGCGATGCATTGACAAGGATCGCGCCGAAGCAGAGGCTGGAATCGTTCCGAGGGGGGCCCCGTATGGGGCTGAGAGTGGGCAGGCGCCCTGACCCTTGAACCTGATCCGGCTCGTACCGGCGGAGGGACGGGAACCAGTGGCCGCTGCTCACAAGCAGCATCGGCCAGCCGCACCATCGTCGGGACCACGGGTCGCCTCCCCTATCAGGAGCGACAGCGATGAACGCACCCGTCCGTCCCAAAGATCTTCCCAACGGCAATCCCGCCAGCGTGACCACCGGCCCCGTGCAGGGCTCGCGCAAGGTCTATGCCGAGGCGCCCGGCCGCCCCGACATCCGCGTGCCCTACCGGGAGATCGCCCTCTCCGACCCGAAGGAGGAGCCGGTGCGGGTCTACGACCCGTCGGGCCCCTACACCGAGACCGATGCGGGCATCGATCTCGAGAAGGGTCTGGCCCCGGTCCGCGAGCCGTGGATCGTCGGGCGCGGCTACGCCGCCGTGAAGCCGCGCGAGGTGAAGCCGGAGGACAACGGCTTTGCCGCCGCCGACAAGCTCGTGGCGCCGTGCCCCGCCGAACGCACGATCCGCCGGGCGGAGCCGGGGCAGCTGGTCACGCAATACGAGTTCGCCCGCGCCGGGATCATCACGGAAGAGATGATCTACGTGGCGCATCGCGAGAATGCCTGCCGCGCGCAGATGCTAGAGCGCGCCGAGGCCGCGCTCGCCGACGGCGAGAGCTACGGCGCGGCGGTGCCGCCCTTCATCACGCCCGAATTCGTCCGCGACGAGATCGCCCGCGGGCGGGCCATCATCCCGGCCAACATCAACCACCTCGAACTCGAGCCGATGGCGATCGGCCGTAACTTCCTCGTCAAGATCAACGCGAATATCGGCAACTCCGCCGTCACGTCGTCGGCCGCCGAGGAAGTCGAGAAGCTGGTCTGGTCGATCCGCTGGGGTGCGGACACGGTCATGGACCTCTCGACGGGCCGCAACATCCACAACATCCGCTCGTGGATCGTGCGCAACTCGCCCGTGCCGATCGGCACCGTGCCGATCTATCAGGCGCTGGAGAAAGTCGGCGGCGACCCGCTGAAGCTCGATTGGGAGGTGTTCAAGGACACGCTCATCGAGCAGGCCGAGCAGGGCATCGACTACTTCACGATCCATGCCGGCGTGCGGCTGGCCCACGTGCCGCTCACCGCGCGGCGCACCACCGGCATCGTGTCGCGCGGCGGCTCGATCATGGCGCGCTGGTGCCTCGCCGG
This sequence comes from Methylobacterium sp. J-043, assembly GCF_022829505.1. Lineage (NCBI taxonomy): Bacteria > Pseudomonadati > Pseudomonadota > Alphaproteobacteria > Hyphomicrobiales > Methylobacteriaceae > Methylobacterium > Methylobacterium sp. J-043. The sequence goes on from NZ_JAKSYB010000063.1 coordinate 356,962, forward strand.
GCACCGCGAGTCGTTCCTTTACGAGCGGTTCGACGAAATCTGCGACATCATGCGGGCCTACGACGTGTCGTTCTCGCTCGGCGACGGCCTGCGCCCCGGCTCCATCGCGGATGCCAACGACGCGGCCCAATTCGCCGAACTGGAGACGCTCGGCGAACTCACCAAGATCGCCTGGGACAAGGGCTGCCAGACCATGATCGAGGGCCCCGGCCACGTGCCGATGCACAAGATCAAGGTCAACATGGAGAAGCAGCTGACTGAGTGCGGCGAGGCGCCGTTCTACACGCTCGGCCCGCTGACCACCGACATCGCGCCGGGCTACGACCACATCACGAGCGGGATCGGCGCGGCGATGATCGGCTGGTTCGGCTGCGCCATGCTCTGCTACGTCACGCCGAAGGAGCATCTCGGCCTGCCGAACCGCGACGACGTGAAGACCGGCGTCATCACCTACAAGATCGCCGCGCACGCCGCCGACCTCGCCAAGGGCCACCCCGCGGCGCAGCTCCGCGACGACGCCCTCAGCCGCGCCCGCTTCGACTTCCGCTGGGAGGACCAGTTCAACCTCTCGCTGGATCCCGACACGGCGCGTACCTACCACGACGAAACCCTGCCGAAGGACGCGCACAAGGTCGCCCATTTCTGCTCGATGTGCGGCCCGAAATTCTGCTCGATGAAGATCACGCAGGATCTGCGCGCCGACGTGCTCGCCATGGAGGAGGCCGGCATCGTCATCGGCCAAGCCCAGCCGATGAGCGACGCCGAGCGCCAGGCCGGCATGGCGGCCAAATCGCAGGAGTTCCTGGAAGAGGGCGGCAAGCTCTACGTCGACGCGGCGGAATAAGCCGCGCCGAATACGGGATGGCCGCCCGGCGGGCGGCCATCCTCGCAAAAGCCATCGCTTGATGCGAATTCGCGAAAATTCTTCAGGTCATCGTTACGGATCGGTGAGGCTGGCCGGCATTCCCGGGGGACAAGCGGCGGGCCTTAAGATTCCGGTAGCGACGCACGCAATCTCCTGAGGTCCGGCCTCGCGCCGGAACCGAAGGAATGCAGCCATGGACCCGATCAGGGCCGCGGCCTCGACGCCGCCCGTCTCCACCGCCCCCATCACCCCCGTCCGACCGGTCGCGGAGACCGTTCGCGACGAGGCGCCCGCCTCCCGCGTGCTCGATCCCGCGGTCACCGTCGCCGTGAGCCCCGAGAGTGCGGACACGAAACCGTCCGAGCCGGAGCGGCGTGCCTATACCCGCGATGCGGACAGCCAGAGCCTCGTTTTCCGTGTCACCGATCCGCAGACCGGCGATGTGGTGATGCAGATTCCCGACGAAGTGATCCTCAAGGCGCGGGCCTACGCGCGGGAAGCAGCTCCATCTCCGGGCGAGCGCATCGCCAAGACGGCCTGATACCAAATCCGTTCGATCCCTTCGGGATGGCGGATCTGGTATGACCAGCCATCCGACGGGACCGGACGTGCGGGCACGCGCGCGCCGCGTCGGCCCATGGTTTCAACGGCCCAGATAGTACGCCGCTGCCGAAGGCGATCCGCTCCGGCGGCTCTGAAGCGATTCGGTTGCTGGAAGCCGGCCTTTACACCCCCGGCCCGGCGTCGCCCTGAAGCCCCGCAGCGATGTGGTTGTTGAGCGAGACGAGCGACTCGATCTTCTGCGCGGTCGGCTCGATCATCGTGTCCAGGATCGTATGGAACACGTAGGCCGAGAGCTGCGCCATGCCGGTGCGGACCTCGGCGGGGAGCGGGCTGTTCGGCTCGGTCGCGGCGGACGCCAGGATCGTCCAGACACGCTGGTTGAACGTCAGCGCGTCGTTGAGCGCCGGCCCCGCCTCGATCTGTGAACCGAGGGACTGGAGACGGCCGGCGGCCTTCAGCAGAACGGCTGCCTCGGCTTCCCGAGGGGAGAGCGCCACGCGCGAAGCCTTCGCATAGGCATTGGCCGCGTACTGCATCGTCAGTGTTCTCCCTGCGCCGCCCTCGGCCGATCGCAGGCGAATCAATGCATCGTTTTTGTTAAAAGCCGGTATGCGAGCGTTCTGCCGTATTGGCGCCCCGAAAGGGGGTGAGTGCTTCGGCGTGGCGGCCGTTATGGCCAGTCCGTGCCACATCGGGTCCGGAACCCGCTTCAGATGACGAATTTCTTTCTCGGATTGATGGCCGGCTGCATCATCGCCGGTGTCGTCACCATCACCGCTGCCCGGCACCCGGCGGTGCAAATGCGACTCGGCCTCGTGCCGCCCGCTCAGGCAGCGGTCGTCGTAGCACCTCGCCCCGAGACGCCCCGCTGCCCGGTGCCGAAGACGGCGAACCAAGTCGGCAATCCGGAGATGCTGTTCTCGCGTAGCCGCCTCTGGTCGGTCGCCCCCTGAGGCCAGTCCCGATCCCTCGAGGCAGGCCTCAGGAAATCCGCTCGTTCGCTTCGCAGGGCGCGATGTCGTGTCTCGTGCGAGCGCCGCGCGGGCTTGCTGATCGGTCCCCGCCTGGATCGAGCGGAAGCCGGATCAGACGCTGCTGCTGAGCAGAAACATCACCATCGTCGTCGCAACGGTGCTGCCGAGGAAGCCGAACAGGGCCGCGGCGAAGGAGGGGCCGGTCTGCATGTCAGCGGTGGGCTGACGGAGGGCGTTGTCGGTGGCGATCATGGCAAGACCCTGAGGGGAGAAGAGAAGTTTTCCGGCGCGAAGCAATCGGTTCGATTGCAGTGAATCTGCGCTTCACGGTGACGCTTGGCGGTGCGGGACCACACTCGGACCCGCGGACGGATCCGGCTTCGGCAGCATCGGGTTAGAGGCGGTCTCGATCCGCCGGGAGCGCGGGGCCGGCCGCGGTCAGTCGCAGCGGTTGACCTGCTTGGCGGCGCGCAGGGAGCGGAGCTCGCTGCGCAGATCGATCGACACGATGTCGGCCCCGCAATCCTCGAAGGCGTCCTGCGCCTCGTGGTAGCGATCGCCGATCTCGTCGAGGGTGTCGCAAACCCGGTCGTGATTGCCGAGCTGTGCTTCCTGGCGGGCCTGATAGCGCAGAGCGCTGGCTTCCTGGATCTTGCGGCGGCCGTCGAGGCAACCCGGCGCCGCGAGCGCGGAGGAAGCCAGGGAGACGCCGACGAGGGAGGCCGCAAGGCCGGCGAAAACGGTGTGTCGCATGAGGTGACGCATGGAGCAGACCGACTTTGTTCGACCGAAGTCATGATAAGGTTAAGGAGCGTTCAGCACGCGGCCATCACAGTGTCTTCACCGATCCGGCCACTGCGTCATCGCTCGTGTCGGCTTTTGAACGGTGACGCTAAGCCGATGGTTCCGAAACTGGCCTGCAGGATCTGCCAAGATTCTTGGAAGCTTCCCGGACGATTCTTGGTGGAACATTCGGCGCACTGGGATTCGATCGACACCCCTATCCCTCCGCGGACTCCTTTTGACCGAGAACTTGGCGACCGAGATCCTGCCCGGCGCGGTTTTGGCGCGCCGTCTCCGACACACGCCCGCGGCGCGAGACGAGAATCTGGTCGAGGGTGACCGGCGCCAAGCCCTGCGTATCGACGCCGACATCGTATTGTCGCGGGATCGGCTTGAGCCGGCCGTGGGAATGGCCGTGCAGGTTGATCGCGCCGCGACCGAGGCCGTTCCAGGTGCGGAAGGCGTAGTGGCACAGTACGAGCCGGCGGCCCTCGACCTCGGTCTCCGCGTAATGCGCCACCGAGGCCCAGCCGGGCGCCGACAGGGTGGCGGGACCGTCGTTGTTGCCGACGATCAGGTGCTTGCGGCCGTTGAGCGCCTCGAGCAGGGCCGCGATGCGCTCCGGTGGGGGACCGAGGGCGAAGTCTCCGAGATGCCAGACGGTGTCGTCCGGCCCGACGACGGCGTTCCAGGCCTCGATCAGGGCCGCGTCGTGGGACGGCAGATCCGCGAAGGGGCGCCGGTCGATCCGCAGGATCCGGGGGTCGCCGAAATGCGTGTCGCTCGTGAAGAAGATGGTCATCCGCCGCGCTGTCCGGTGTGAGCGGGACAACGCGGCGGACGGGAGAACGATGCCGGCCTAACGTCCTGGGCTGAAGCGCAGCGGTACGGTGACCGGGAGGCTCGACTGCGTCACCCCGGAGGGGGCGGGCGGCAGGCTGCCGCGCACCGCCGCGAGCGCGGCGCTGTCGATGGCGCCGATCCCGCTGCTGCTGCTCAGAGACGCTCCGCTCACCGCGCCGGAGCGGCTCACGGTGAAGCGCACGGTGGCCACGCCGCCACTGGTGCCGGCCGCGGCTTCACGGTTCATCCGGCCACGGATCGTCGCGGCGATGGAGCCCTTCCAGGCGGCCATGGCGTTGGGGTCGTTGGCCGCGGCGGCCGTGCCCGTCGCGCTTTGGCGCGAGGTGGCGGCGGAGTCGCGCTGCGAATTGCCCGCCCGGGCGGCCTGGGCGCGCCGTGCGGCATCACGCTCGGTCTTCGCCTTGGCGGCCTTGATCCGCGCTTCCTTCTGCGCCTCCTCGCGCTTCTTTTCGATGATCTCCTTGCGGCGTGCCTCGCGCTTCTTCTCCAGCTCGGCCTTGCGGCGCTCCTCGATCTTGGGATCGGGCTTGGGCGGCTCCGGGGCCTTCGCCACCACGGGCGGGGGCGGCGCCAGCGGCTCCGCCTCCTGCGCCTCGGAGGCGATGATCTGCTCTTCCGGCGGCGGGGGAACCGTGTCGGGCGGAACTTCCGTCACGGCTTCCGGCGGCGGAGGCGGCGGCTGTACCTCCTCCGGCATCACCTCCGTCATCTCCGGGGGGGGCGGGGGCTTCACCTCGTCCGGTGTCTCGACCGGCTCGGCCGTCTCCGGCTCGCCCTCAGGCTTGGCCTCCTCGGGAATCTCTTCGACCCGCTGCGACTCGGCAGGCGCCTGGGTCTCGGCCTCCGCCATCTGCGGCGCGAGATCGATCGTGATCTCCTGATCACCCGGGGGCGCAGGCGGGGTCAGATGCAGATAGGTGATGCCGATCAACCCCGCGGCGTGCAGGGCCAGGGCCAGGGCGAAGGCGGCCGTGAGGCGCCCCTGGCCGCCTCCCTCGGAAGGGCCCGAGGGTAATCCCTGCCCGGCATGAGCGGGCACGGGAGCCGGCATCGGGGCAGATATCGGGGCCTGCATCGGCGGCATGGGGGCGGCCTTCGGAGCTGGCTTGGGAGCGGCCATCGGCTTAACGGGGCGTCCCTGCGGCCGGCGCGCCACCCGCCGACTGGGCAATCAGCGAGACCTTGGTGAAGCCCGCCTGACCGACGAGGCCCATCACTTCCATGATCCGGCCGTAGGGCACGTCCCGGTCACCGCGCACGAGCACGACCTGATCCGGGTTCTCCGCCCTGAGCTGCTTCAGGCGCGGCAGGATCGTCTCCGGCGTGAACCCGTCCTTGGCGATGAACGGATTGCCGTCCTTGTCGATGGAGACTTCGAGCGGCTTCTGTGACTGCGCCACCTTGGCGGCGGTCGTCTTCGGCAGTTGCACCGGCACGCCCGTCGTCATCAGCGGCGCGGCCACCATGAAGATGATCAGCAGCACCAGCATCACGTCGACCATCGGCGTGACGTTGATCTCGGACATCGGCGTGGCGTCGAGGCCGTCCTCGTCGTCGCTCGCCGAACGCGCGGTTCCCATGGCCATGGCTTCGCCCTTCCGGGTGTCGGCGACGGCCCGCCGAGCTGAGGCGGGCGCCGCGAAGGTTTCAGGAGTCGGCGAAGAGGCGGATTACTCGGCCGCCGCGGCCCGGGCGTGGGGACCGCGGTCACGGGCGAGGCGGTTGCCGAGCACCGAGATGCAGGAGACGAAGCTCGACTGGATGCGGGCGACGTCACCCGAGAGCTTGTTGTAGGCCATCACCGCCGGGATCGCGACGACGAGGCCGATGGCGGTGGCGAACAGCGCCTCCGCGATGCCGGGCGCCACGACCGCGAGGCTGGTGTCCTGGCTCTTCGCGATCGACGAGAACGAGTTCATGATGCCCCAGACCGTGCCGAACAGGCCGACGAAGGGGGCGGTGGAACCGGAGGTCGCCAGCAGCGGCAATCCGCCCTGGAGACGCTTCACCTCCAGGCTGAGCGCGCCCTTCATCGCCCGCTCGATCCGCTCGCGGCGCTCGGCCCGGCTCTCGCTCGGATCCTGGTCGCGCCACGCGTCGAGCCCCGCCTTGATCACGTGGCCGGAGATGCCCTTCTGCCCGGTATCGATGGTGCCCTCCGAGCGGACCATCGCGTCGAAGGCCTTGGCCTGCCGTTTGGCGGCGGAGAGGCGCACGATCTTCTCGAAGACGACGGTCCAGCAGGCGAGCGAGGCCACCACGAGGAGAATCATCACGCTTTTGACGATCGGGTCGGCCTGCAGGAACAGACCGATGAACGACATGTCGTGGGCTGCAGCGACCGCCTCGGCGGGCACGGACGTCGGATCCATGTGTGACTCCTCGTGGCTCCAATATGCGTCCGTCACACCCGGTCGAACCGGTGGGACGGACGCGGCCGGCCTCAGCGATCGAAGGCGGCCGATGTCTTGGTGGCGGGCTCGATCCGCTCCAGGCAGGTCTCGCGGGTGGCGTCACCGCCCTCGCAAGCGAGCACGTCGTTGAGCAGAAGACGGCCGATTTTCGGGCAGGAGAGGCCGGCGAAGTCGAAGAGCCGCACCACGGTCTTCTTCTCTTGCACCGGGCCCAACTCGACGGCGAGGCGCTTCTGGGCGACGCCCTCCGTGTCGAAGGCGAACAGATCGACCTTGAGCGACTTCAGCGCGGGCCCGCGGCTGTTGTCGACGAGCATGTAGGTGCGGCAGGCCTCGCCCGCGGGCTCGAGCCGGTTCAGTTCGATTTTCAGGGGAGGGGCGTCCGATTTGGCCGGCGGCGTCGCATCCTGTGCCATCGCGGCGGGGATCGCGGTGATCAGCGCTGCGGCGAGGGCGGCACTCGCGACGAGGCGTCCCCCGATCCCGCTGCGTCCCGGCCCTGCATCGCTCATTCCCCAGCCTTCCTGAATCACGACGATCTCATCTCCCCAATCTCGCGCCGCCCCGGAGATCCGGCGCGGGCCGCTTGACCCGAAGGCCGAAGGACTGCCGCTATCCCGCCGACATTCGCTTCGCCGTGGTTTCGACGGCACCGAGAGGCGCCGTCATCCGAGGCGGGATCACCGTGACGCGATCTCCGCCGCATGGCGATGTGCGGATACAGCAAAGGTCACGCCCGGCGCTTCCCACAGCACCGTGTACGTTTCCGGAGCGTGCCTATCCGACAAGCAGGGTGTTGATCAAGGTTTGCTAAGAATTTCAGAGCAATTCCAAACTATTGAAGAAAGCCGGCACTCGGATTGGGATTTCTCTTTTATCCCGCCACAGTTGCCGTTTTATCCCGAATCCCCATTCCCCGTGCTTCACCGCCCGCGCGGCCGACCACCCTTGATCGGCATCCGCCCACTTTCCATATCCTGATCCAAGAGCGCTGCCGCGAGGCGGGCTCGAGACCGCGAGGTGCCGCCAAGGGCTCGACGCCGTTCGATCCCCCAGGGCCTCGCCGGAGGTTTGAGCGACGATGACGCGGCCGTCCCCGTTCGGGTATCCATTCCTGCTCGGCTTCGACGAGATCGAGCAGGCACTCGATCGTGTCTCGAAGGCCGCCAGCGACGGATATCCGCCCTACAACATCGAACGTGTCACCCGCAGCGAACGCGAGCCCGAACGCTTGCGGATCACGCTCGCGGTGGCCGGCTTTACGCAGGATCAGCTCGACGTTTCCCTGGAGGAGAATCAACTGGTCGTGCGGGGGCGGCAGGTCGACGACAAATCCCGTCACTACCTGCATCGTGGCATCGCGGCGCGGCAGTTTCAGCGGGCCTTCCTTCTTGCAGACGGCATGGAGGTCTTGGGCGCGGAGCTGTCGAATGGGCTGCTGGCGATCGATCTGGCACGACCCGAGCCCGAGCGCATCGTCCGCAAGATCGCGATTGCCGCCAAGGATCCCTGATCCTGCGGGGCGATCCGGACCTGCTCAACCAAGGGGCGACGCGGGCGATCCGCGTCGATGGATCGCAGGCTCCACCGCCCGTCTCTCGGGCCTCCACCCCATCCCGGATTTGTCGCTGCCGATGTGCGGGACCATATCCGGTTCAACGCTCTGCCTCGGAAGGAGGGCATTCCATGACCACTGCCACAAACGACCTGACCATCGACACGACCGTCAACCCTGCCGTCGATCCGGCAGAGTTCGCCGCACTCGGCGAAGGCCACATCGCCTATGTCCGGCCGATCCGCTCGGACGAGGTGCGTGAGCTATTTCCGCAGGCGCCTGAGATGAGCCCCGGACTCGACCTGTTCGCCCTGCTCTCGGCGAGCGGCGCGCCGATCCTGCTCACTGATTCCCGCGAGGTCGCCGTGGCGAACGCCATGGCCCACCAGCTCTACCCGGTGAGCCTTCACTAGAGCATCATCCCGAAAGCGGGTTGCCGGCTTTCGGAAGAAGCTGATGTAAAAACAAAAGGCGAGAGCATCGTCCCGGGTCCGATATCTGGGACGAACTCTGGAGTCGTCTCCCCGCCGCTCGGCGGGGACACATCTCAAGCCATCGCCGCGACCGTGCGCACGAGGAGTTCGATATCCTCGGGCCGCGACAGGCGGTGGTCGCCATCCTTGATCAGCGTCAACCTCGTCCCCTGCGCGGGCAGACGCTCCAGAATCCGCAGGGCATGGGGATAGGGTACGTCCGGATCGGCCATGCCCTGGAGGATGTGAACCGGGCAGCCCGGCTCCAGGGCCGCGTTCAGCAACAGGTGACGCCGCCCGTCCTCGATCAGCGCCATGCGGATCGGGTCGGGCTTCGGGGCGTAGGGCGTCTCCCGATACCATACGCCGTCGCGCTCCAGGATCTGCCGGACCTCGGGCGGGAAGGCGTCCCACATCAGCGTCTCGGTGAAGTCGAGGGCCGGGGCGATCAGCACCATCCCGCCGACTTGCCCGCCGAGATCCGCCGCGCGCCGCGCCCGCTCGCGGGCGGCGAGGCAGGCGATCCAGCCGCCCATGGAGGAGCCGACGAGGATCGGCCGCTCGTTCGCGTAGCGGTCGATGACGGCGCAGGCATCGGCGAGCCAATCGGAGATGGTGCCATCCTCGAAGCGCCCCTCCGACTCGCCATGCCCGGAATAGTCGAACCGCACCATGCGCCGGCCGTTCTCGGCGGCCCAGGCGTCGAGGGCGGCGGCCTTCGTCGCCCGCATGTCGGAGCGGAAGCCGCCGAGCCAGACCACGGGCGGCCCCTCGCCCTCTCGGACCCGCACCGCCAGCCGGCGCGGGGAGGGGCCTCCGATGTCGAGCGTCACGAGGGGCAATTCGCCCGGCGAAGTCTCCGGATCGCTCACTGGGGCGCAATATCCTGTGATTCTGAAACAACGCGGCGACGCTTCGTTTACCGAACCGTAAAGCCGCGGGGACAATCCTTACCTCATGACCCAATTCCAAGCGACCGTCCCGCTACGGGTGACGCGATGAACGGAGGCAGCCTGTCCGGCGGCCCTGTGCGGTTGTCCGAGGCGTCGCCGCTGGCGGGCGTCACGGTGCTGCAGATCATCCCGGCGCTGGAGGCGGGGGGCGCCGAGCGCACCACCGTCGACGTCGCGGCCGCCCTCGCCGAGGCCGGCGCCCGGCCGCTCGTGGCTACGGAGGGCGGGCGGCTCGTCGGCGAGTTGCAGGCCAAGGGCGGGATCTGGGTGCCGTTCCCGGCCAACACCAAGAACCCGTTCGCCATGGCGCTCAACGTCGAGCGCCTCGTCCGGCTCTGCCGCCGGGAGAACGTGCAGATCCTGCACGCCCGCTCCCGCGCCCCGGCCTGGGTCGCCCTCGGCGCGGCCCGCCGGCTGAAGCTGCCCTTCGTGACGACCTATCACGGCAGCTATTCGGGCCGGACCAGCGTCAAGGTTCTGTACAATTCGGTGATGGCGCGGGGCGACGTCGTGATCGCCAACTCGCACTACACCGCCGACCTGATCCGCCGGACCCATCCCGACCAGGCCGGCGGCCGGATCAGCGTGATCCACCGCGGCACGGATCTGGCGGCGTTCACGCCCTCGGCGGTCGCGGCGGCACGGGTCGAGAGCCTGCGCCGGGCCTGGAACGTGGCGCCGCATGAGCGGGTCGTGCTGCTCGCGGCCCGGCTCACGGCCTGGAAGGGCCAGCGCGTGCTGATCGAGGCCGCCGCCCGCCTGCACGATCTCGGCCTCACCGACTTCGCCGTCGTGCTCGCGGGCGATCCGCAGGGACGTCACGCCTACGAGCGCGAACTCGACGCGCTGATCGAGACGCGTGGCCTGTCGGGCATCGTGCGCAGGGTCGGACACTGCAGCGACATGCCGGCAGCCTTCCGCGCGGCCTCCGTTGTCGCGGTCCCTTCCGTGGAGCCGGAAGCGTTCGGCCGCTCGGCGGTCGAGGCGCAGGCGCTCGGCATCCCCGTGGTCGTGTCCGATCTCGGCGCCGTGCCCGAGACCGTGCTGGCCCCCCCCGACGTCGAGCCCGGCCAGCGCACCGGCTGGCGGGTGCCGCCCGGCGATGCCGCGGCTCTGGCTGAGGCGCTGAAGGAGGCCCTGTCGCTCGGCGCCAGCGCCCGCGATGGGCTCGCCCGCCGGGCGCAAGCCCATGTCGAGGCGAATTTTTCGCTCGACCGCATGATCGATGGCACCTTGAACGTCTATGCCGACCTTCTGAACCGAGCGAAAACGTGACAGGGTGAACCGAAATCAGTCCCGCGAGTTGACTCGGCAAGAAGATTTGCCAAGTTAGTGCCGTCCGGCCGAGCCGGATCAATCGGTGGCCGGGGCTCGCCAGACGCGGTGGCTCTCAGGCTGCCGTTTTGTCGTTGATACAGGAGAACTGAGCCATTCGCAGACCAATGAGAGCCATGCCGGCCCCGCAGAAGGACGGGCCGCGCGCAAACCGGGACATACGCGGCGTCCGCGACGTCCAGCTCATCGACCAAGATGGGCAGAACCGGGGTGTCGTGCCCTTCTTCGACGCGCTGGCCATGGCTGAGGAGGTCGGCCTCGACCTCGTCGAAATCGCGCCGAATTCGGTCCCTCCCGTCTGCAAGTTCCTCGATTACGGGCGCTTCCGCTTCAACGAACAGAAGAAGCAGAACGAGGCCCGCAAGAGGCAGAAGACGGTCGAGGTGAAGGAGATCAAGCTCCGTCCCGGCATCGACAAGCACGATTACGAAGTGAAGATGAAGGCCGTGCAGCGGTTCTTCGAGGAAGGCGACAAGGTCAAGGTCACCCTCCGCTTCCGCGGCCGTGAGATCGCCCACCAGGATATCGGCCTTCGGCTCTTGGAGCGCGTGAAGCAAGAGACCCAGGAGATCGCCAAGGTCGAGAGCGAGCCGATGCTCGAAGGCCGCCAGATGATCATGATCCTGGCGCCGCGCTAACCGTCTCGGCCCTTCCGCCGTCTTGCGGAAAAGGCTCGTCTGCAAATGCGCTGCTCCCTCGCGGGGGCGGCGCATTTTTCGTTTTTCGTCAGGGGATGGCGACCGGGCGTCCCCGAACAGACGAGGCCGCCCGGTCGCGTGCAAGAAACCTACTTCAGCATCGCGATCTGCACGTCGCCGACGCGCCGCGTCACCGACACCGTCACGTCGCCGCCGTGGCGGTGAAGGCGGATGTCGGCCCGCGCGTCGCCGAGCTTGAGGTTGAACAGTTCCACCGCTTCGAGGAAGCGCGGCAGGACCGGGTTGCGGAAGCGGATGCGGTTGCGGGCGTGGTCGATTTCGAGCCCGAGACAGGCAGCCAGGAAGGCGAAGGGGGCCGCCGCCGCCCAGGCCTGCGGCGAGCAGGCCACGGGATAGCTCACGGGCCCGCGCTGGCGCCGCCGCATGAAGCCGCAGAACAGCTCCGGCAGCCGCTTCTGGTCGTAGTAGAGGCTCGTGTCGAACATCCCCTCGAACACCCGCGCCGCCTCCTCCTTGAGGCCGTAGCGGGCGAGCCCGAGGGCGCAGATCGCGTTGTCGTGCGGCCAGATCGAGCCGTTGTGGTAGGACATCGGGTTGTAGCGCGCCTCGCCCTTGGCGATGGTGCGGATGCCCCAGCCGTTGAAGCCGTCGTTGGACAGGAGCTGCGCCGCGACCTGCGCGGCCCGCTCCGGCAGGGCGATGTCGGTGAACAGGGCGTGGCCGGTGTTGGACGAGCGCACGGCGCATTGGCGCTTGGCGCCGTCGAGGGCGAGCGCGTAGGTGCCGATCTCCTCGCACCAGAACGCCTTGTCGAAGTTTTCGCGCAACGTGTTGGCGGCTGCGGACAGGCGGGCTGAAAGATCGTCCTCGCCCAGCAGGCTCGCCAGCCGCGCCGCGCCGCGCTTGGCCGCGTAGACGTAGCCCTGGACCTCGCACAGGGCGATCGGCCCCTTGGCCATGGCGCCGTCGGCGTGGAAGATCGAATCGTGGCTGTCCTTCCAGCCCTGGTTGGCCAGGCCCTGCTCGGTCTCGCGGGCATATTCGACGAAGCCGTCGCCGTCGCGGTCGCCGTACTGGTCGATCCATTCGAGCGAGAGCTTGAGCTGCGGCCAGATCGCCCGGATCGTGTCGAGGTCGCCTGTGACCTCGTGATACTGCGCCGCCAACATCACGAAGAGCGGCGTGCCGTCGATGGTGCCGTAATAGTGGCGGAAGGGCACCTCGCCGAGCATCGCCATCTCGCCGCGGCGAGTCTCGTGGAGCACCTTGCCGGGCTGGGCGTCGGCGGCCGGATCGGCGGTCTTGGCCTGCGTCGCGGCGAGGAAGCGCAGCACGCCCTTGCCGAAATTCGGATCGATCCAGAGCGCCATCATCGCCGTGATGATGCCGTCGCGCCCGAACACCGTGGAGTACCAGGGGATGCCGGCGAACGGGTAGATGCCCTCCTGCGTCCGGGTCGCCAGCATGTAGAGGTCGGCGGTCGCGCGGCAGAGCCCCTCGTTGAACTGGTCGTTCGAGGAGATGATCGTGGTGATGCCGGCAGTGATCTGGCGCTGGTCGCGGCGGTTGTCGCGGTAAGCGCGGGCGAAGACGCGCCCCTCGCTCAAATGCCGGTCAGGCTGCTCGGCGAGGCTGCCCGCCGCCCGCGACAAGGCCGCGGCCGCGGACTCGCCGGCCTTCTCGGGCCCTGGCGCGCTGGTATAGGCGCGGTGCGACTGGCACACGACGCGGATGAACAGCGAGGTGTTGGCGCCGGGCTCCAGCTCGACCACGAACTCGGCCCTGCCCGGTTCCAGCGTGTGCGGCTTCGGCCCGAAATGCAGCGAGGTAGTGCGTACGATCTCGTCGAGGCCGGCGTAGCGGAACTGCACCTCGGCCTCGCTGCGGCGCTCGACCGTGCGCTTGCCGCGGTTGGTCCGGTCGGAGCCGCGCACCTCGAACAAGTCGCGGTAATCGGCATCGAACGTCACGCCGATGCGCAGGTGACGACGGCGGGTGTCGTAGTTGCGCAGGCCGATCCGGTCGTAGCAGGCGCCCTTGAACAGGAACTTGGTGCGCTCGATGGCAATCAGCTCGCGGGGGATCGCGGTCTCGTCGCCGGCGTCGAGGCGGATGTCGGGGGTGGTGAGATCGACGCTGAGCGCCCCGTTGTCGTCCTGAATCGCCGAGGAGAGCATCATCGGCCGCTCGTCCTCGATCGTCAGCGCGAGGCGCGAGAGATAGCGCGTGTCCTGGAAATAGAGGCCCTCCGGCCCCGGCGTCCAACCAATGTCGCCGTAGCTGTCGAGAACGGCGAAGGTTTCGCCGTATTTGAGGGCGCGTAAGGGGCGGTCCACCAGGGAGGCCTGCGCCTCGATATGGTACTGTGGCAGGTTCTCGTCGGCGTCGAGCAGGCCGAATTTCGAGGCCGTCCGCTCCTCGGAGTGTTCGGCGTGGAGATGGGCTGCGTCGTCCTGTGCCGCCATGCGAAGCGCCTTTTTGCCGTTGATCCGATGGATGCGAGGTCGCCCTCGCAAAACGAAGGCCGCCGGTGCCTCGCAGCGACCGGCGGCCCTGTCGGACCCGTTCAGTTAGGCGCTCTGCCGGCCCCGGCGAGGGGCCGACAAAGATTCCGTTAAGCCTTTCAGGCCGGCATCGCGGCGACGTGGATCGGGCCGTGGGCCGAACCGTTCAGTTCGCCGTACTGGGGCGAGAAGGCGCCGGCGGCAGGCATCTTGATGACGTTGCCCTGGCCGGCCAGGAGCTGCTCGTAGGCCGAGACGTACTTGCGGACCATGACCTCGGCGGTGAAGCGGCCCTCGAAATGGGTGCGGACGCCGGTACGCGGCAGATCCTTGACCTTGCGGCAGGCCTCGACCGCCTCGTCCATCGAGTTGACGATGAAGCCCGAGACGCCGTCCTTGATGACTTCCGGGACCGAGCCGTTGCCGAAGGCGATCACGGGGGTGCCGGCCGACATCGCTTCGATCATCACGAGGCCGAAGGGCTCCGGCCAGTCGATCGGGAAGGCAAGCGCGAGGGCGTTGCCGAGGAAGTCCTTCTTCTGCTCCTCGTTGATCTCGCCGATATACTCCACCAGCGGGTGGTGGATCATCGGCTCGATCTTTTCGTCCCAGTATTCCTGGTCGGCCTTGTCGACCTTGGCGGCGATCTTCAGCGGCGTGCCGGAGCGGATCGCCATCTCGATCGCGCGATCGGGGCGCTTCTCAGGCGAGATGCGGCCGAGGAAGGCGAGGTAGCCGCCCTTGGTCTCCGGGTAGAAGGGGCAGTTCTGCTTGGGCAGGCCGTGATGGATCGTGGCCAGCCAGTTGGAGCTGTCCGGCATCGGCTCGCGCTGGTTGTCCGAGATCGAGACCAGGGGCATGCCGGTGAACGTATTGTAGACCGGCATGAAGTCCGGCACGTCGAGGCGACCATGCATGGTCGTCAGGCACTTGTGGTAGAGATCCTCGAACATCGGATACTGCAAGAGATCGATGTGGAAGTGGATCACGTCGAACTCGTGCGCCCGGCGATGCACGTGATGCAGCATGGCGAGGTGGCCCGCGGTGTGGTCGCGGTAGCCGAGAAGGCGCAGGCCCTCCGGGTGGCAGGCGGCGAGCTTGGCCGAAGTCTGAGAATCACCGCTCGCGAACAAGGTCACGTCGTGACCCTGGCGGACGAGCTCTTCCGTGATCCACGAAACGACACGCTCGGTGCCGCCATAGAACTTCGGCGGCACGGCTTCCGCGAGCGGGGCAACCTGGGCAATGCGCACGAAGACGTCTCCTGTGACAGGAAAATGGGATGTTGGGCAGACTAATGGGGGACGCGGCCTGAGCGGGACATGAACGAAACAGACAGCCAAGGTTTATGGTTCCAGGCGGCGACTGGGGCGAGCGGCAATCTTTGCAAGCCCACGCAATACCGGTTTTCCACATATGTTGGTCGGCGGCCTCGGATTCGGCGATGCGCGCCTTGACGGTGGCCGAGACGCAATGCGCGTGCCTTGCCCATGGCGCAGGCTCCGCCAGCCGTCCAAGTCGATTGAAACCGCCGGATGTTTCTGCCATAAGCCGCCCGCGTTGAACCGCCCGGCCGATCAGGGCTGCCGTGGCGGTTCCCGTTGCTCCAGCAGCATTCAAGCGCGAAGTGCCGGCCGCCGGTCGAATCGCTGTCGCGTTTCAGGAGAGCCAAATGCCCAAGCTGAAGACGAAGTCGGGCGCCAAGAAGCGCTTCAAGGTTACCGGCACCGGCAAGGTGGTCTACGCCCAGGCCGGCAAGCGCCACGGGATGATCAAGCGGACCAACAAGCAGATCCGCAACCTGCGCGGCACCACGACCCTGTTCGAGGGCGATGCCGCCAACGTGAAGAAGTACTTCCTGCCGAACCAGCGGTAAGTTCTTCCACCCCTCGCGATCTGTTTTGTCTTAACGTTCCAGGAGATCTCCCATGGCCCGCGTCAAGCGTGGCGTGACCAGTCACGCGAAGCACAAGAAGGTTCTGAAGGCTGCCAAGGGTTATTACGGCCGCCGCAAGAATACGATCCGCATCGCCAAGCAGGCGGTGGAGAAGGGTCTGCAGTACGCCTACCGCGACCGCAAGAACAAGAAGCGCACCTTCCGTGCTCTCTGGATCCAGCGGCTCAACGCGGCGGTGCGCGAGCATGGCCTGACCTATTCCCGCTTCATCAATGCCCTGGCCAAGTCCGGCATCGAGGTGGACCGCAAGGCGCTCTCCGAACTCGCCATCCACGAGCCGGCCGCCTTCGCGGCGGTGGTCGAGAAGGCGAAGTCGGCCCTGCCGAAGGCCGCCTGATCGTTCCGCCGCACGGCGGAACGCTCGAAGCTCTGACAAGGCGCGGCGCGGCAAGCGCCGCGCCTTCTTCATTTCGGGCCGGGGCGTGTTTGCCCGACGGCCCCGGCCCGCCCCATTCGTGCGCTTGCAGGATTGCGAACGACGCGCGAAGGCAGCCCCGGACGACTGGCCAAGGACAGCGGTAATGGATCTCGACGCTCTCGAACGCGATCTTCTCGGGCAGATCGAGCAGGCCGGGGACGAGGCCGGCCTCGAAGCCCTGCGCGTGGCGGCGCTCGGCAAGAAGGGCAGCGTCTCGGAGCTGCTGAAGACGCTGGGCGCGATGACGCCCGACGAGCGCAAGGAGCGCGGCCCCCTCATCAACGGCCTGCGCGACCGGGTGCAGGGTGCGATCGCACAGAAGCGCGAGGCGCTGGCGAACGCCGCCCTCGATGCGCGGCTTGCCGCCGAGCGGATCGACGTGACGCTGCCCTTGCGCGAGGCGCCGGAGATCCGCGGCCGCATCCACCCGATCAGCCAAGTGATCGAGGAGATCACCGCGATCTTCGCCGATCTCGGGTTCTCGGTGGCGGAAGGGCCCGACATCGAGACGGACGAGCTGAACTTCACCGCGCTCAACTTCCCCGAAGGCCACCCGGCGCGGGAGATGCACGACACGTTCTTCTTGCGCCCCGACCATCTCGGGCGGAGGAAGCTCCTGCGCACCCACACCTCGCCGGTTCAGGTGCGCACCATGCGCGCGGGGCAGCCGCCGATCCGCGTGATCATGCCCGGCCGCACCTACCGGCACGATTCCGACCAGACCCACACCCCGATGTTCCATCAGGTCGAGGGCCTCGTCATCGACCGCTCGGCCAACATCGCCAACCTGAAATGGGTGCTCGAATCGTTCTGCCGCGCCTTCTTCGAGGTCGAGAACGTGACGATGCGCTTCCGCCCGTCGTTCTTCCCCTTCACCGAGCCGTCGGCCGAGGTCGATATCCAGTGCTCGCGAAAAGGCGGTGAACTGCGCTTCGGCGAGGGCACGGATTGGCTGGAGATCCTCGGCTGCGGCATGGTCCATCCCAACGTCCTGCGCAGCGGCGGGCTCGATCCGGATCAGGTCCAGGGCTTCGCCTTCGGCATGGGCATCGACCGCCTCGCCATGCTCAAATACGGCATGCCGGACCTGCGCCCCTTCTTCGAGGCGGATGTGCGCTGGCTGGAGCATTACGGCTTCCGGCCGATCGACGTGCCGAGCCTGGTCGGCGGCTTGACCGCCTGAGTCCCGCCGCCCCGCCTTTCGATCCCGGCCCGGTCCGCTCCGGCGGCCGCGAGGATGTTCTGAGATGAAATTCACCCTCTCCTGGCTCAAGGACCACCTCGACACCGAGGCTTCGCTCGACGCGATTGCCGAGACGCTGACGCGGATCGGCCTCGAGGTCGAAGGCATCGAGGACAAGGCTTCTGCGCTTCGCCCCTACGTGATCGCGCGGGTGATCTCGGCCGAGCAGCACCCGAATGCCGACCGCCTGCGGGTCTGTCAGGTCGATGCCGGCGACGGCCAGCCGCTCCAGGTCGTCTGCGGTGCGCCGAACGCGCGCACCGGCATGCTCTCGGTCTTCGCGCCGCCCGGCACCTACGTTCCGGGCAAGGCCATCACCCTGTCGGTCGGCACGATCCGCGGCGTCGAGAGCCGCGGCATGCTCTGCTCCGGCGCGGAACTCGGCCTCGGCGACGACCATGACGGCATCCTCGATCTACCCGCCGACGCACCGGTCGGCACCGCCTACGCCCTCTGGGCCGGGCTCGACGATCCGGTCATCGAGATCAACCTGACGCCGAACCGCTCGGATTGCACCTCGATCCACGGCATCGCCCGCGATCTCGCCGCCACCGGCCTCGGCACTCTCAAGCGCGAGCCGATGCCGCCGGTCCGCGGCGAGGGCGCCTGCCCGACCCCTGTCACGCTGCAGTTCGACGCGCACGACCGGGGCCTCTGCCCGCTCTTCGCGCTCCGCCTCGTGCGCGGGGTGAAGAACGGCCCGTCGCCCGAGTGGATGCAGAAGCGCCTGCGGGCGATCGGCCTGCGCCCGATCAATGCGCTGGTCGACATCACCAATTACATGACCTTCGACCGTGGCCGGCCGCTTCACGTGTTCGACGCCGGGAAGGTCGCGGGCGGCCTCACCGTGCGCCGGGCGGAAGACGGCGAGAGCCTCGTCGCACTCGACGGCAAAACCTACCGGCTCGATTCCGACGCCGTGGTGATCGCCGACGGCAACGGCGTCGAGTCGATCGGCGGCATCATGGGCGGGCAGGCCTCGGGCTGCGACGAGAGCACCACCGACGTGCTGATCGAGTCGGCCCTCTGGGACCCGCGCAACATCGCCCGCACCGGGCGGCGCCTCGGTATCATTACCGATGCGCGTTACCGCTTCGAGCGCGGCGTCGATCCGGCCTTCGCCCTGCCGGGCCTCGACCTCGCCACCCGCCTCGTGATCGATCTCTGCGGCGGCAGCCCGAGCGAGGCCACCATCGCCGGCGAGATCCCGGATCTCGACCGCGTCATCGACTTCCCCTGGACCGAGGTTCGCCGGCTCGCCGGCATCGAACTGTCGCGGGCCGAGATGAAGGTGACGCTGGAGTCGCTCGGCTTCCACATCTCCGGCTCGGGAGACCGGGTGAAAGTGCTGCCGCCGTCCTGGCGGCCGGACGTGGAAGGCAAGGCCGACCTCGTCGAGGAGATCGTGCGCATCGCCGGCCTCGACCGGATCGAGCCGAAGCCGCTGCCGCGGATCGAGACGGTGGCGGTCGCGCCGATGCTGACTGTGCTGCAGCGGCGCGGGCGTCTCGCCAAGCGGGCGCTGGCGGGCCGCGGCATGCTGGAAGCGGTGACCTATTCCTTCATCGCGCACGACGACGCGAAGTTGTTCGGCGGCGGCAAGGCGGATCTGGCGCTCGCCAACCCCATCGCCGCCGACCTCTCCGACATGCGCCCGAGCCTCGTGCCGGGCCTGTTGCGGGCCGCACAGCGCAACGCCGACCGCGGCTTTGCCGACACCGCCCTGTTCGAGGTCGGCCAGTGCTTCGCCAGCGACGAGCCGGAGGGCCAGTCCCTGCGCGCCACCGGCCTGCGCCGCGGCACGGCGCGGCACGCCGGCTCCGGGCGCCACTGGAGCGGCGCGGCAGAGACCGTCGATGCGTTCGAGGCCAAGGCCGATGCGCTGGCGCTGCTCGCGGCCCTCGGTGTGCCGACCGGCGGCCTCCAGGTCGTGGCCGGCGGGCCCGACTGGCTGCATCCCGGCCGCTCGGGCACGCTGCAATTCGGGCCGAAAAACGTGGTCGGTCATTTCGGCGAGTTGCACCCGCGGCTCCTGAAGGCAATGGACCTTAAGGGCACATTGGTGGCCTTCGAGATCACACTCGATTCCCTACCGCTGCCGCGCCACCGGCCGACCAAGGCAAAGCCCGCCCTGGTGCTACCCGACCTTCAAGCGATCTCCCGCGACTTCGCCTTCGTCGTCCCCCGCGACGTGGCGGCGGCCGACATCCTGAAGGCGGCGCAGGGCGCCGAGCGCAAGCTGATCACCGGGATCGAGGTGTTCGACCTTTATGAGGGTGCCGGCATCCCGGAAGGCTCGAAGTCGGTCGCGGTCGCGGTGCGGCTGCAGCCGTCCGAGCGCACGCTCACCGACACGGAGATCGAGGCGGTGAGCGCCAAGATCGTCGCCGAGGTGGGCAAGAAGACCGGCGCGACCCTGCGCTCCTGATCGAGAAAGGCCGAGGGAGAGATGGTCATGGATGCGGACCTCGTCGCGGTTCTCACGCAAGAGAACCATCTCCCGGCCGAAGCGCTGAAGCGTGCCGCCCAGAACCCCGAGGCGATCGCCGAACCGGTGCTCGCCCTGCTGGAGCGGGCAGCCGAGGATGCCGAGGCGATCGCGGACGAGGAGACCAACCTCCTGTTCTGGGGGCTGCACGCCCTGGCCGCAGCGCGCGACACGCGGGTCTTCCCGCTCCTGATGCGGCTGCTGCATCAGGACGGAGAGGCGGTGGAGGGGCTCCTCGGCGACGGCATCACCGAGGGCCTTTCGCCGGTGATTGCCTCGACCTTCGACGGCGATACCAGCGCACTGGCCCGGCTGATCCTCGACAGCACCGCCGACGATTTCGTGCGCGGCGCGGCCTTCAGCGCCCTGGGCTTCCTGACGCGGCAGGGCCGGATTCCGTTGGAAGAGACGGAAGCCCTGCTGGTGCGCTTCGACGAGGCGCGTGCCGCGGTGGAGGAGGGACCGGCCTGGACCGCCTGGGAGGAGACGATCGCCTATCTCGGGCTGGCCGGCCTGACCCCGCGGGTGGAGGCGGCCCGGCGCGACGGCCGCATCACCGACGAGTTCAGCGACCTTCCCTGGTTCCGCAAGGCGCTTAGGCAGGCCAGCGCCGAGCCGCCGGATCTCAGTGCCTTCGATGCGCGCCACTACACCTATCTCGACGATCCGGTGACGACACTCGGCTGGACCGCGGAGAGCTACGGCCAGCCGGTCAAGAACCCGTTCAAGGATGTCGGCCGCAACGATCCCTGCCCCTGCGGCTCGGGCAAGAAGTACAAGAAGTGCTGCCTCAACGCCCTTGAAGTGAAGCCGGCTCCGGCGCGTCTGCCCGGCCTGTCCTGACCCCGTTCCCGTTCAGCGGGTTGTCCGGGTCCCAGGCATACTGGAGCGTCTCGAACCGCATCGAGCGGGCATCCACCATCAGCAGGCGCCCGACCAGGGGCTCGCCGAAGCCGGCGAGCGCCCGGATCACCTCCATCGCCATCAGCGAACCCATCACGCCCGCGAGCGCCCCGAGCACGCCGGCCTCCGAACAGGGCGCGACGCTGCCGGGCGGCGGCGGGCTCGGAAACAGGCAGCGATAGGTCGGGTTCGGCTCCCCCGTTGGGCCGGATTCGTGGGCGCGAATCGTGGTGAGCGAGCCGTCGAAGGCGCCGAGCGCCGCCGTCACCAGCGGTTTTTTAGCCGCGAAGCACGCATCCGAGACGGCGTAGCGGGTGGAGAAATTGTCCGAGCCGTCGGCCACGAGATCGTATTCGGCGAGCAGGGCGGGAGCGTTCTCGGGCGTCAGGCGGCAGGCATGGGTCTCGACGCGCACATGCGGGTTGAGCCGGGCCACGGCGTCGGCCGCGCTCTCGACCTTCGGGCGGCCGAGATCCGGCGTGCCGTGGATGACCTGCCGCTGCAGGTTCGAGAGCGAGACGGTGTCGTCATCGACGATGCCGATCGTGCCGATGCCAGCGGCGGCGAGATACTGAATCAGCGGCGCACCGAGCCCGCCCGCGCCGATGACGAGCACGCGCCCGGCCTTCAGCCGGGCCTGACCCGGGCCGCCGACCTCGCGCAGGACGAGGTGGCGGGCGTAGCGTTCGACTTCTTCGGACGAGAGGGCCATGCGCGCCATGTAAGCGCGTCAGGCGGGTAGCGGAAGCGGCAGGGCCGTGCTGCGTGTGGAGTGGGTGCGTGCTACGGCTGGCAGACATCGAAGCGATGCGCCTCCGACCCGTAGCCCTCATCCTGAGGTGCGTGCGTGAGCAGGCCTCGAAGGATCTTCCAGGGATCGCACGGCAACTGGAAGATCCTTCGAGGCCTCCGCTACGCTGCGGCACCTCAGGATGAGGGAGCGGATGGGAGACGCGATTACGACCAAGCCACCGGGACCGCCCTTGTCCGACCACTCCCCCCTCGCCCTCGCCCAGGCGCTGATCCGCTGCCCCTCCGTCACCCCGGAGGAGGGCGGTGCCCTGTCCTTCCTGGCGGATCGCCTCGCAAGAGCGGGCTTCTCGGTCGAGCGCCCGGTCTTCTCGCAAGCTGGCACGCCGGACATCGAGAACCTCTACGCCCGCATCGGCACCGCAGGCCCGGTTCTCGTCTTCGCCGGCCATACCGACGTGGTGCCGCCGGGCGAAGTGGACTCATGGACCCACAGACCGTTCTCGGGCGAAGTCGCCGACGGCTTCCTCTATGGGCGCGGCGCGGTGGACATGAAGGGCGGCATCGCCTGCATGCTCGCCGCGACACTCGCCTTCCTCGACCGGCACGGGCCGGATTTTTGCGGCTCCATCGCCTTTCTCGTCACCGGCGACGAGGAGGGGCCGGCGGTCAACGGCACCGTCAAGCTGCTCGACTGGGCAAGGGCGAGGGGCGAGCGCTTCGACCATTGCCTGCTCGGCGAGCCGACCAACCCCGATACCCTCGGCGAGATGATCAAGATCGGCCGGCGCGGTTCGTTGACCGGCCGCATCACCGTGCACGGGCGCCAGGGCCACGTCGCCTATCCGCACCGGGCCGAGAACCCGATTCCCGGCCTGCTGCGCCTCGCCTCGGCGCTGATCGCCGATCCCCTCGACGGCGGCACCGCGCATTTCGATGCCTCGAACCTCGAATTCACGACGATCGATGTCGGCAACCCGGCCACCAACGTGATCCCGGCCTCGGCCAAGGCCGTGTTCAACGTGCGCTTCAACGACGACTGGACCGCCGACACCCTCGGCGCCGAGATCCGGCGGCGGCTGGAGGCGGCGGCCGGCAACGTGGTGCGCTTCAGCCTCGACCTTCAGCCCTCGAACTCGCCCGCCTTCCTGACGCAGCCCGACGCCTTCGTCGAGTTGGTGGCCAATGCAATTCAAGCCGAGACCGGCCGGCGGCCGGTCCTCTCGACCACGGGGGGCACCTCGGACGCCCGCTTCATCAAGGATGCCTGCCCGGTGATCGAGTTCGGCCTCGTCGGACGGACCATGCACGAGACCGACGAGCGGGTGGCGGTAGCGGATCTCGACCGGCTCACCGCGATCTACGGGCGGGTGCTGGACGCTTACTTCTCGTCGTAATCGACGCCGACGAAGGTCAGCCCGCAGGCCGGGGCCAGGGGCCCGCAACGGTGCTTGGCTCTTGTGGCCAGGATCTCTGCCACGTCATCGGCGGAGAGGCGTTTGCAGCCGGCGAGCATCAGCGTGCCGGCCATGGCGCGCACCTGATGATGCAGGAACGAGCGCGCCGAGGTCGCGATCACGATCTCCTCGAACAGGCCCATCCGCTGGCGAGTCACATCGAGCTGTTCCAACGTGCGCATGGGCGATTTCGCCTGGCACTCGGCGGCGCGGAACGCCGAGAAATCGTGGTGGCCGAGGAGCCGTTGCGCGGCCATATGCATCAGCCCGGCATCGAGCGGCCAGTGCACTTGCCAGACATGGGCGCGGGTGAGCGCGGCGGGGCTGCGCCGGTTGAGGATGCGGTAGCGGTAGTGCCGCCGGATCGCCGAGTGACGTGCGTCGAACTCTTGTCCGACGATCTCGGCGGAGAGGATGGAGACCGGCTGCGGGCGCAGATGCGCGTTGAGCGCGTCGCGCACGGTGTCGGTGCGCCAATCCTTGGCAAGGTCGAGATGGGCGACCTGATGGATCGCGTGCACGCCCGCATCGGTGCGGCCGGCGCAGGTGAGCCGCGCCGTGTCGCCGGAGAAACGCGTCACGGCGGTCTCGATGGCGGCCTGTACGGTCGGGTCGTCGGTCTGACGCTGCCAGCCGCGGAACGGCGCACCGTCGTACTCGATGACGAGCTTGTAGCGAGGCATCAGGCTTGCGCGCTCACCCGAGCCGCGCCCCCGCCGCCAGCCGCGCGCCGCGCAAGAACGCCTCCCCGCTGGCGGTGCCGCCCTTTCCGGCCCGACGCAGTTCGAGGAGCCGCACCGCGCCCGTGCCGCAGGCCACCGTGCCAGCGGCATCGAGCAGCGTGCCCGGCGCGCCGGAGCCCTCGGCGGGCAGGGCACGCAGCACCTTCACCCGCTCCGGGCCCTTGCCCAGATCGGCCTCGACATAGGCCCCCGGAAACGGTGACAGCCCGTTGATGTGGCGCGCGACCTCGTGAGCCGGGCGCGACCAGTCGATCCGCGCATCCTCGTTGGTGATCTTGTGGGCGTAGACGACACCCTCTTCGCCTTGAGGCGTGAAAGCGAGGCCGTCCCGCTCCAGTGCGGCGATCGCCCGCCCCATCAGGTCGGCGCCGAGCGGCATCAGAGCGTCGTGCAGCTCGCCCACACTCATCCCTTCGGTGATCGCAAGACGCGCTTCCATCGCCACCGGCCCGGTATCGAGCCCAGCCTCCATCCGCATCACACCGACACCGCTCTCCGCGTCACCCGCCATCACCGCCCGCTGGATCGGCGCGGCCCCGCGCCAGCGCGGCAGCAGCGAGCCGTGCAGGTTGAGGCAGCCGAAGCGCGGAAGGTCGAGGATCCTTTGCGGGAGCAGCATGCCGTAGGCGACGACCACCGCGACGTCCGCCTCATGTCCGGCGAAGGTCTCGGCGGCCTCGTCGCTCTTCAGCGTCGTCGGCGTCAGAACGGGCAGGCCCAGCGCCTCGGCGCGGGCATGGACCGGGGAGAGCTTGAGCGCCATGCCGCGGCCGGCTCTGGCCGGGGCGCGGGTGTAGACGGCGGTGATCGTGTGACCGTCGGCGTGAAGACGATTCAGGGTGGGAACGGCAAAATCCGGCGTTCCCATGAAGACGATGCGCATCGGACCTTCGTCAGGCAGCGTCGCGCTTGGCGGCCTTGGTGAACTTCTTCATCACCCGGTCACGCTTCAGCTTCGACAGGTGATCGATGAACAGGACGCCGTTGAGGTGATCGATCTCGTGCTGGAGGCAGGTCGCGAGCAGGCCGTCGGCCTCCTGCTCCACGGTCTGCCCATCGAGGTCCATGTAGCGCACCCGGACGCGGTCCGGCCGCTCGACCTCGCCGTAGAATTCGGGGATCGACAGGCAGCCCTCGTCGTAGACCCGCTTCTCCTCCGACACCCAGACGATCTCCGGGTTGAGGTAGACGGTCGGATTCTTCGCGTTCTCGTCCTTCGAGGTGTCGATGGTGACGACCCGCTTGGCCACCCCGATCTGGATCGCGGCGAGGCCGACGCCGGGGGCATCGTACATCGTCTCGATCATGTCGCGGGCAAGCGTCCGGATCTCGTCGGTGACGGCCGCCACCGGCTCGGAGGTGAGACGCAGTTGCGCGTCGGGCAGGATCACGAGGGGGCGGACGGTCATGGCTTCCGGGCTGGGATGGGCGAGTGCACGAGCAGGAGCCTGAAAAGGCGTTTCACCATCCGCAGATAGGCGGCAGCGCCGGGGCGGTCAAATACCCCGCGGGTGCATCCGTCACATCGCCACGGACGCCGGCGCCGGGGCCAGCACCGAACCAGCCCGTGCGGCCGAGGCCGGAGCACGCTCCCGCCGCAGGATGTGCCACATCAACGTGAGCAGGATCAGCAGAAACGGGCCGGGCAGCGACAGCGCGACGGAGGGCTCCGCTCCCGCCGCGACGAAGCGCTCGTTGATCGTCCCCGCGACGAAGCCATAGCCGCCGCTTACCCAGCCGAGACCGAGCAGGGCCGCCTGCTCGCGGCGGCTCGTGCGAGCGAGAAGATCGGGAAGCAGCAGGGCCAGACCGACGCCGTAGAGCGGCAGGTCGTAATCGTAGGCGTAGGGGCTTACGAGCAGGCCCGCCACGGCGGCGAGGCCGACCACCTGATGCCGCGGCAGGCCGCACCGGAGCGCGAGCAGGACGAAGCCGAGCGCCGTGACGGCCGTCACCGCCTGCGCCGCGAGTGCGACCGCGGCCGGCAGTTCGAGGCTGCGCAGCGAGGCATAGACCGAGATCATCCGGAACAGGGGATAGAGGCCCGCGGCCAGGTTGGCCGATGCCTCGTCGGCGCCGCGCAGGAAGGCCAGCCAGATCGCGGGGCCGAGCACGGCGGTGGCGAGCGCCGCCGCGAGGCCGGCGGTGACTGCGGCCACGGCCAGACACGCCCACCGCCGCATGGCCAGGGCGCAGACCGCGACGCCGACGGCGAGATGCGGCTTGATCACCATCAGGCCGAGCGGCAGGCCGGCCATCGCCCTCCCCTGCACCAGCCCAAGGCAGGTCAGGCCGATCAGCGTGCCCGTGAGGAACCCGTTCTGGCCGCAGGTCACCGTGATGAAGAGGACCGGAAACAGGGCGATCAGAAGGGCAGGAAAATGCGTGCCGGCGATCCGGCGCAGCACGAACAGGAACGCGGCGAGCGTCGTGCCGGTGAAGAGCAGGTAGGCGAGGCTGACCGGCAGAGTCGCGAGCCCGGCCACCACGAGGTTGAACGGCGGCGGATAGGCCCAGGGCAGGAAATCCTGCTGCCCCGTGAGCGCCTGCTGGACCCGCAACAGGGCGGGCAGGTGGTAGGCGTCCGCGATGTCGCCCCGCCACACCATCCGGCCCGCGATGTGGAGGATGTCGAAATCCGAGAGCCCCGCGGGGCCGAGAAGCCCGGTGAATCGCGCCGTCCGGCCCAGGATCACCACCGCGAGGGCCGCGAGAAGGGTGCGCACCACGAGGGGCGTCGCGAACCGCTCGTAGACCGTCGCTGGGCGGGGCCGGTTCTGCTCCACTGGCAACGATGCCGTTCGCATGACGGATCACCCGACTTGGACAAGGCCGTCACGCGACGCGGCGGCCGATGCCGAGGCTATCCCGCTGCGACTTAAAGGGCGGTTAGAGCCGCGTCCCGACCTGCGCAGACCGCCGGCTCAGAACGCCGTGCGGCTGCGGATCGCCGCCGTGAGCGTGCCCTCGTCGAGGTAATCGAGCTCGCCGCCCACCGGCACGCCGTGGGCGAGGCGCGTGATCGTCAGCCCGAGATGCTTGATCGACTCGGTGAGGTAGTGGGCCGTGGTCTGGCCATCGACGGTGGCGTTCAGCGCCAGGATGATCTCCTTGACGCCCGGCTCGCTCGCCCGCTCCACGAGGCGGGCGATGGTGAGGTGTTCGGGCCGCACCCCGTCGAGCGCCGAGAGCACGCCGCCGAGCACGTGGTAGCGCGCCTTGACCGCGCCGGAGCGTTCCAGCGCCCAGAGATCGGACACGTCCTCGACCACGACGAGGGTGGTGGGGTCGCGGGTCTCGTCCCGGCAGATCGTGCAGGGGTCGCTGGTATCGACGTTGCCGCACGAGTGACACACGACGATGCGCTCGACGGCGACCCGCATCGCGTCGGCCAGGGGCGCGAGCAACGTCTCCCGTTTCTTGATGAGCTGAAGCGCGGCCCGGCGGGCGGAGCGGGGCCCGAGGCCCGGCATGCGCCCGAGAAGCTGGATCAGGCGCTCGATCTCGGGGCCGGCGACGGCTTGGGGCATGCGGGTGCGAAACGGCTGTGGCTGAGGAGGGGCGGCGGGCGCCCTCCCTCACATAGGCGTTCCATCGGGATTTTGCCGCCGGGATTTTGCCCGTTCAGGATTGCGACAGCTTGGCCGCTGCATGGGGAGTCGGCGCACAAATTTTATTTGAGCCCATACCAAGGATTAGTTGACGGCCAAGCCGGAGACCGATCCATTGAACGGGCGGGGCGGAGAACCTGCGTGCGGCGGCCCTGAGCGACCGCACGGACGCCCCACCAAGAACGCGAAACAGCCGGACCGACTGGCGTGACGGCGCGATCAGGGGCCGTGAGGGAGGAACTATCCGTGAAGACCATCGGTGAATTCAACGCGGCCCACGGTCCGGAAGCGATCGGCCTGACCGATCTCGCCGCCGTCCACTGGAACCTGGAGGCGCCGCGCCTCTACGAGGAGGCCTTGCAGCGCGGCGAGGCAGGGCTCGCCCGCGGCGGCGCGCTGGTGGCGACCACCGGCAGCCATACCGGCCGTTCGCCCAAGGACAAGGTCGTGGTGCGCGACGCCAGCACCGAGAACGAGATCTGGTGGGACAACAACGGCTCGATCACGCCCGACCAGTTCGCGACGCTGCTCGACGACTTCCGCGCGCATGCCCGCGGCAAGGAGCTGTTCGCCCAGGATCTGTTCGGCGGCGCCGACCCGGCCCACCGGGTGCGGGCGCGGGTCTATACCGAGTTCGCGTGGCACTCGCTGTTCATCCGCAACCTGCTGATCCGCCCCGAGCGCGACGAGCTCGCGGCCTACGTGCCGGAACTGACGATCATCGACCTGCCGAGCTTCCAGGCCGATCCGGCCCGGCACGGCTGCCGCTCCAAGACCGTCATCGCCATCGATTTCGCGCAGAAGATCGTACTGATCGGCGGCTCGGCCTATGCCGGCGAGATGAAGAAGTCGGTCTTCACCTACCTCAACTACGTGCTCCCCGGCGTGGGCGTGATGCCGATGCACTGCTCGGCCAATGCCAGCCTCGACGAGACCGGTGATTCGGCCCTGTTCTTCGGCCTGTCCGGCACCGGCAAGACCACGCTCTCGAACGATTCCTCGCGCCAACTGATCGGCGACGACGAGCACGGCTGGAGCCGGGACGGCATCTTCAACTTCGAGGGCGGCTGCTACGCCAAGACCATCCGCCTCTCGCGCAACGCCGAGCCGGAGATCTATGCCACCACCGAGCGCTTCGGCACGGTGATGGAGAACGTCGTCATCGATCCCGTGAGCCGCGTGCCGGATTTCGACGACGCGACGCTGACCGAGAACACCCGCTGCGCCTATCCGCTGGACTTCATCGCGAATGCCAGCGCCACAGGCCGGGCCGGGCATCCCAAGAACATCGTGATGCTGACCTGCGACGCCTTCGGCGTGATGCCGCCGATCGCCAAGCTGACGGGCGCGGAGGCGATGTACCACTTCCTCTCCGGCTACACCGCCAAGGTGGCGGGCACCGAGCGCGGCCTGACCGCGCCGGAGGCGACCTTCTCGACCTGCTTCGGCGCGCCGTTCATGCCCCGCCACCCGAGCGTCTACGGCAACCTGCTGCGCGAGCTGATGGCCGAGCACGGCGTCGATTGCTGGCTCGTCAACACCGGCTGGACCGGCGGCGGGGTCGGCACCGGGCGGCGCATGCCGATCCGCGTCACCCGCCGCCTGCTCTCGGCGGCGCTCGACGGCTCGCTGGCGCAGGTGGAGTTCCGCCGCGACCCGTATTTCGGCTTCTCGGTGCCCGTCGAGGTGCCCGGCGTCGAGACGCAGGTGCTCTCGCCGGTCGAGACCTGGACCAACAAGGCGGCGTTCGCCGACACCGCCACGCGTCTCGTCACGATGTTCCGTGAGAACTTCAAGCGCTTCGAGAGCCACGTCGATGCCGACGTGCGTGCCGCCGAGCCGGTCGCCGCTCAGATCGCGGCGTAACAAGCGCGTTTCCCTCCCCCTGCGGGGAGGGAAACGCCAGATACGGCGGCATTGCAAATCACGATATGAAATGGTTGTTTTCGGGTTGGGCGACGCTCCTGCTTCACCGATGGTCTGCGGGGAGCTCTCGCAACGCTAGACGAACGCAAGCGAATCGCACCACAATTTACTAACATAAGTTGCAAAAGGACACCTCAGTTGCATTTTCCCAATTGTCGAGCTATGGCAACCTGAGATTAAATTCAGTCAGAGAAATCTGCAAATATGAGCGATAATTATTCCAGCTGGGAAGCTGCTTTTCAGACGATGAAGGATAATTATTCTCTCACAGACGATAGCATAGGGATATTTTCTCTAAATCTTAGATTCGGACTTGATGACATACAAACCCTTGTTAGCGAGGCTATTACTGGTGGCGGAGACGACAAAAAATGCGACGTCCTCTACGTCGACAAAGAGCGAGAAATAGCCGTCATTGCCCAATGTTATATCTCTAAAAAGCAACGAGATGCGGCGCCTGCTAATAAGGCATCTGACTTAAACACAGCACTAACTTGGCTATTGATCAATGACATCGAAGCTCTTCCTGATGGACTGAAAGGTCGTGCGGATGAACTTCGATCTGCCATTCGAAATGGTGAAGTGAAGCAGTTTTATATTTGGTACGTACATAACCTTCCCTGCTCAAAAAATGTCAAAGACGAACTCCAAGCCGTCGAACAAACAGCCAGATCCGCCCTCAGTTCTTATCCTTTCGGGTCTGACATAAATATATTTGCTCAGGAAATCTGCTCTGCCGAGATATCGCGCCTATACATGCAGGCAGAACGGACCGTAATCGTTACGGATGAGATAGAAACCAAAATCCCCGACGCCGTGGAAGTAAAGCAGGCCGGCTGGTCTTCAATCATGACTACAGTACAGGGGTCTTGGCTGAATAATCTATACCATAGGTATGGAACCGATTTGTTTTCCGCAAATCTGAGAGGATACCTTGGATCTCGGGAGAGCGACAGCAACATTAATAACGGCATCAAAAATTCCGCTCGAGAGGAGCCGGAAAATTTTTACGTTTACAACAATGGCATAACTGCGCTGGTTTTGGATTATGAACTTGGCCGCCGCCAGAAAGCCAGTCGGAGTCTCAAAATTAGAGGCATCTCTATCGTGAACGGTGCTCAGACAACTGGTTCCGTTTCGAGCATCGGTGGAGAGATATCCCCCCACCTACAAATCGCAATAAGATTTGTAAAAGCCACAAAAGATGAAATTATAGAAAACGTTGTAAGATTTAACAATTCTCAAAACAAGCTTCAAGCAGCTGACTTTCGAAGCACAGACCCAATTCAAGAGCGCTTACGAGGTGAGTTTACTCAGATCCCAGACGCGGACTATGAAGGAGGACGCCGTGGAGGCGCTAGCGACGCTATCAAGCGAAGCAAGTTCACGCTGCCGTCCTATACTGTTGGGCAATCCCTCGCTGCCTTTCATGGAGATCCAGTAACTGCTTACGACAAAAAATCAGAACTCTGGACCAATGAAAAGAACTATAGACATATATTTACCGATAGAACCACAGCTAAACATATAATTTTTTGCTATTCTCTTCTTTCTGCAATAACAAACAAGAAGCTTGTACTATCACAAAAGCAGAAAAAAGACCAATCGTCTTTGACAACTATTGAAAATACAAGCCTTGATTTTCTTAGCAAAAAGGGCGCGACCTACTTGATGGTTGATGTTATTGCGCAGTGCATGGAAACGATATTGGGAAAATCTATATCGAATAAATCTGATTTAGTTTTTGCCAAAAACGTCAGTCCTCTACAAGGGGAATTGATTTGGGCGCCAATCGTAGAAATGATGTTGTCCCTGTCTAATCAATTGGAGAGTGCATTTTCTCGGAACAGAATATCAAATGAGGCGGTCACACGAACTGTGCCTAACTTCGTCGGCGTTGTAGCATCAATTGCTCCGCTACAGAGAGAGACATTTGCGAAATTTGCGGCCGAAGTGAAGATAAACAAATAGCGCGAAAAAACACTACATCCCCCTTTTATTGAAAGGGGCCGGTGTGCAGAAGCTTACTGCTATGGATATTAAACGGTTTCCGCTTGATCCAAGCGGGGACCGGATCAGCAAGCCCGCGCGGCGCCTGAGCGACGTCCAAATCCGCTATCCCGAAGGCATCAAACGGATTTGGTATCAGTCGACCTGATCGGCGTAGACCGCCTCCGCGCCCATGCCCGCTTCGAGCATCATCCGGGTGCGGGCGCGCAGCTTTTCGGTCTCGCTCTTGAGCTGGCCGCAGGCCGCCAGGATGTCGCGTCCGCGCGGGGTGCGCACCGGCGAGGCGTAGCCGGCATCGAACACGATCTCGGAGAACCGCTCGATCCGCTCCCAATCCGAGCACTCGTATGTCGAGCCGGGCCACGGGTTGAACGGGATCAGGTTGATCTTGGCCGGAATGCCCTTGAGGAGCCGCACCAGGGCGCGGGCATCGACGTCCGAATCGTTGACGCCCTTCAGCATCACGTACTCGAAGGTGATGCGACGGGCGTTGCTCAGCCCCGGATAGTTCCGGCAGGCGTCGAGCAACTGTGCGATCGGGTATTTGCGGTTCAGCGGCACCAGTTCGTTGCGCAACTCATCGCGCACCGCGTGCAGCGAGATCGCCAGCATCGCGTTGGCCTCCAACCCCAGTCGCTCGATCTGCGGCACCACGCCGGAGGTCGAGACCGTGATGCGCCGCCGCGAGAGCGCGAGGCCCTCCTGGTCCGACATCACCGCGATGGCGTCGATCACCGCGTCGAGATTGTAGAGCGGCTCGCCCATGCCCATGAACACGATGTTGGTGACGAGCCGACCGGGCTCGCCGCCATCCTTGCCCGGCATCTGGCCGGTGAAATCACCGAGGGCGTCGCGGGCGACGACGAGCTGCGCCACGATCTCCGCCGTGGAGAGGTTGCGCACGAGGCGCTGCGTGCCGGTGTGGCAGAACGAGCAGGTCAGGGTGCAGCCGACCTGGGACGAGACGCAGAGCGTGCCGCGGTCGTCGCCGGGGATGTAGACGCACTCGATCTCGGCGCCGCGGTTGTGGTCATGCGCGCCGGTCGGCGCCATGCGCAGCAGCCACTTGCGGGTGCCGTCACGCGAGACCTGCTCGGTCACGACCTCCGGCCGCTCCAGGGTGAAATGGTCCGCAAGCTGCGCCTTGAGCCCCTTGCCGACATTGGTCATCTCGGAGAATTCGCGGGCGCCGCGCACGTAGAGCCAGTGCCAGACCTGGCTCACCCGCATCCGCGTCTCGCGCTCGGGCACGCCGATGCCGAGCATCGCCTGCTTCAAACCCTCGCGCGTGAGGCCGACGAGGGAGGCCTTGCGGCCGGGCAGGGTCGAGAGGGCCGTGACCTCGGGGGTCTTCTCGATTGCGGGGAGGGCGCGCGATGCGCCCGGGGCGGAGTCGAACGACGCCGTCGCCATGGCTCAAGACCTTAGAAAGCTGGAACGGCTCTCATATAGTCGTATTCGGGCGGGAACGCGACTGCGCCTGCTCCGGACCTCCCTTGCATCGCGCTGGGGCCCGCTCAGCCCCGCAGCTCCTCCTCCAGGAAGGCCCGCACTTCGCCCGCGTCGATTCCCGGCGCGATGAAGCTCTGGCCGATGCCGCGGGCGAGGATGAAGGTGAGCTGGCCGTCGCGGACCTTCTTGTCCTGGGCCATGGCGTCGAGGAGCGCGTCCGGGTCGCCGGCCCCACCCGGCACCTGTTGCAGGCGGGTCGGCAGGCCGGCGAGCGCGAGATGGTTGGCCACGCGCCCCGCATCCTGGCCGGGGCAGAGGCCGAGCCGGGCCGAGAAGCGGAAGGCCAGCGCCAGCCCGATCGCGACGCCCTCGCCGTGGACGAGCCGGGCGGCGTCGTAGCCGGTCAGCCGCTCCAAAGCGTGGCCGAAGGTGTGGCCGAGATTGAGCAGGGCGCGCTCGCCGTCCTCCCGCTCGTCGCGGGTCACGACGCCGGCCTTGGCGCGGCAGCAGGCGGCGACCGCCTCGTCGCGCTCCGGCCCGCCGGAAAAGATGCCGGCCCAGTTCGCCTCGCACCATTCGAAGAAGTCGGCATCGCCGATCAGGCCGTACTTGGCGACCTCGGCGTAGCCCGCCCGCATCTCGCGCTCCGAGAGCGTGTCGAGGGTGGCGGTGTCGGCCAGAACGAGGCGGGGCTGGTGGAAGGCGCCGATCAGGTTCTTGCCGAGCGGCGAGTTGATTCCGGTCTTTCCCCCCACCGAGGAATCAACCTGTGCGAGCAGGGTCGTCGGAACCTGGAGGAAGCGGACCCCGCGCCGCAGGGAGGCGGCGGCAAAGCCCGCCAGATCGCCGACCACGCCGCCACCGAGCGCCACGACAAGGTCGCCGCGCTCGATCTTCTGGGCCAGGAGCCCGTCGCAGACACGGGCGAATTCGGCGTAGCTCTTCGAAGCCTCGCCCGGCGGAACGGCGATGACTCCGCAGCGCAAGCCGGCGGCTTCCAGGCTCGCCCGCACGCGCTCGCCGTAGAGGCCGGCGACCGTCTCGTCGGTGACGATACCGGCGGCCCTCGCGCCGAGATCGCGCGCTTCTGCGCCCACCGCGTCGATCAGGCCCCGCCCGATACGGATATCGTATTCCCGCCCGCCCGACAGGGGAACGTTTACACGCGAGGGTTGCTTCGCCATGGAGAATGTCAATTGTTGTGATTGTGTCGTATGAGATGGGTTGATGTGGACATCGAGCGCTTCCATCACGTCCTCCACCACGCGGTCGTGGGACACCTCACGGGACAGAACCGTGACATCGGCCTGGGCATAGACCGGATGGCGCACCTCCATCAGGGCGCGCATGGTCGCCTCCGGATCCTCGGTCTGGAGGAGAGGGCGGGTGTTGCGTTTGCGTACGCGTCGCATCAGCACTTCAAGGTCGGCCTTAAGCCAGACCGAGATGCCCCCCTCGGCGATCCGCGCCCGCGTCGCCTCGCGCATGAAGGCGCCGCCGCCGGTGGCCAGCACCATCGGCCCCTCGCGCAGCAGACGCGTGATCACCCGCTCCTCGCCCCCGCGGAAGCTCGCCTCGCCGTAGATCGCGAAGATGTCGGCGATGGTGAGCTTGGCCGCCGCCTCGATCTCGTGGTCGGCATCCTTGAACATCAGCCCGAGGCGGCCGGCGAGGCGGCGCCCGACCGTGCTCTTGCCCGCCCCCATCAGACCGACGAGCACGATCGACCGGGCTCCGAGGCCGCGGCGCAAACGTGCTTCGATCGGTTCGCCGGGCGGCGGCGCCGGCGGCAGGGGGACGGTCATCGGGCGGTCATAGACGGTTTTGCGGACGCGGCGAAGCGTCCGGTACCGCCCTCGGCGCCGAGTCGAAAGCCCCACGACCTCGCCGTGACTGCAATCCAGACGGGATCTGCAGAAAAACCGGTGCCGGAAGGGGTTGCAAAGTGCCGCGCGGAGGGAAAGGCTTATACGCGAGCGCGTGGGACGGCACCGCTCTCGACCAGGCCTGCTTGGTCGAGTGCCCCCACGCTTGTTGTCTCTGTGCCGGGAAAATGATGTTGCCGTACGGATCCCTCACCCTTCCCGTCACCCTGGCCGAGAGCGAGAGGGAGGCGAGCGATCCAGTCTCCGATCCCCGTGCCGGCCCTCCTCGATCGTCGCGCCTCACCGGCCCTGCCGCCCGCGCCAGGTCCACACCGGTCTCGACGGACGCGCGGCTGCTCGCCATCGCCACGGAGCACCTGACCCGGCTCGGGCCGAAACGGGTGACGGTGGTGGCGGTCGCGGCGGAAGCGGGCATGACCCATGCCAACGTCTACCGCTACTTCCCCTCTAAGGACGCCCTGCTCGACGCGGTTGCCGGGCGCTGGCTGCGCGACCTGGAGACGGAACTCGCCGGCATCGCCGATGCACCCGATCCCGCCGACGACAAGATCGAGCGCTTCGTCAGCGCGCTGGCCAGCGCACAGAGCGAGATGCTGACCCGCGAGCCGAACCTGTTCGCCGTGCATCTCGACGCCACCGTGGCCTCCCGTCCGATCGCCCGCCGCCACCGCGTGCGGCTGCGCGCGCTTGTCGAGCGCGTGGTGGAAGAGGGCATCGGCACCGGCGTCTTCGCCGCCCGCGACCGTGAACGGGCCATCGCCGTCATCTTCGATGCGAGCTACCGCTTCACCCATCCGGTCGCAATCCAGCACGACGCGGATGTTCCCCGCGACCTGCTCGACGCCCGGCTCGGCGCGGTGATCCAGTCGATCCAGCGCGCGCTGCGGACCGGTACTTTCTGAATACGGAATATGATCTCAGTGCTGCATCGCGGCGGGGCCGGGATGCCACTCGATGACAGAGTGCAAAACCTGTCACCGACACCTTGCCGGCGACCCTTCGGCGGGCGCAATCAATATAAAGCGTTGAAATAAAATAGGTTTTATTGAGGCCCTCTAGGCTCGGCCACTCTTCAAACCTTAGTGTAGCCCCGCTCCTCCCGACCTTCGTCGGGTTGAAGCGCTGTGGCTTTTCCGCCAAACACCGCCCCATCAGAATTGATCGGCGAAGGTTCGGCCGCAGCGCACCATCCGCGACATCGCTGACATGATTTCCGAACCGTCGCGAATTCCGACCGGAGGCTAGACCATCCATGGCACGCAGCAAGATCGCGCTCATCGGCGCCGGACAGATCGGCGGCACGCTGGCCCATCTCGCCGGCCTCAAGGAACTCGGTGACGTGGTGCTGTTCGACATCGTCGACGGCGTTCCGCAGGGCAAGGCGCTCGACATCGCCGAGTCCGCTCCCGTCGACGGCTTCGATGCCAAGTATTCGGGCGCCAGCGACTATTCCGCGATCGCCGGGGCCGACGTGGTGATCGTGACGGCGGGCGTGCCGCGCAAGCCCGGCATGAGCCGTGACGACCTCATCGGCATCAACCTGAAGGTGATGGAGGCGGTCGGCGCCGGCATCAAGGAGCACGCGCCCGACGCCTTCGTGATCTGCATCACCAACCCGCTCGACGCGATGGTGTGGGCGCTGCAGAAGTTCTCGGGCCTGCCCACCAACAAGGTCGTCGGCATGGCCGGCGTGCTCGACTCCGCCCGCTTCCGCCACTTCCTCGCGGAAGAGTTCGGCGTCTCGGTCGAGGACGTGACCGCCTTCGTGCTCGGCGGCCACGGCGACGACATGGTGCCGCTGACCCGCTACTCGACGGTGGCCGGCGTGCCGCTGACGGATCTGGTCAAGCTCGGCTGGACCACCCAGGAGAAGCTCGACGCCATGGTCGAGCGCACCCGCAAGGGCGGCGGCGAGATCGTCAACCTTTTGAAGACCGGCTCGGCCTTCTACGCCCCGGCGGCTTCCGCCATCGCGATGGCCGAGAGCTACCTGCGCGACAAGAAGCGGGTGCTGCCCTGCGCGGCCTACCTCTCGGGCGAGTACGGCATCGACGGCCTCTATGTCGGCGTGCCGGTGGTGATCGGCGAGAACGGCGTCGAGCGCGTCCTCGAAGTGACCTTCGACGAGGCCGAGAAGGCGATGTTCGAGAAGTCGGTCAACTCGGTGAAGGGCTTGATCGAGGCCTGCAAGAGCGTCAACGACAAGCTCGCCTGAGTGACGCGCACAAAATTCCCGCGGCACCGTCGCC
Organism: Methylobacterium sp. J-043; assembly: GCF_022829505.1. Classification (NCBI taxonomy): domain Bacteria; kingdom Pseudomonadati; phylum Pseudomonadota; class Alphaproteobacteria; order Hyphomicrobiales; family Methylobacteriaceae; genus Methylobacterium; species Methylobacterium sp. J-043. Next base: position 393,998 of record NZ_JAKSYB010000063.1, read on the forward strand.
GAAGAAGGCGACACGGTCAGTGACCGGGAGTTTTGTGTGGCACTCCAAGCGCCGTCAGGCTCGGCGGCGGGAGGCTCGGCCGCCCGCTCAGCCCTCCCTCCCAGCCCGTCCGACGAGGTCTCGATGAACATCCACGAATACCAGGCCAAGGCTGTCCTGAAGGAATTCGGCCTGCCCGTCTCTCGCGGCGTGCCGATCTTCAAGCCGGAGGAGGCGGCCGCCGCCGCCGACGAGCTCGGCGGCCCGGTCTGGGTGGTGAAGTCGCAGATCCATGCGGGCGGGCGCGGCAAGGGCACCTTCAAGGGCGCGCCCGAGGGCGCCAAGGGCGGCGTGCGCGTCACCAAGTCCAAGGACGAGGTGGTGCAGTTCGCGGCCGAGATGCTCGGGCAGACGCTGGTGACGGTGCAGACCGGCGAAGCCGGCAAGCAGGTCAACCGCCTCTACATCGAGGAAGGTGCGGCGATCGCCGCCGAGTTCTACCTGTCGATGCTGGTCGATCGTGAGACCGGCCGCGTCGCCTTCGTCGTCTCGACGGAAGGCGGCATGGACATCGAGCAGGTCGCCCACGACACGCCTGAGAAGATCGTCACCTTCTCGGTCGATCCGGCCACCGGCATCATGCCCCATCACGGCCGTGCCGTCGCCAAGGCGCTCGGCCTCTCCGGCCCCCAGGCCAAGGAAGCGGGCGCGCTCACCGAGAAGCTCTACGCGGCCTTCACGGCCAAGGACATGAGCATGCTGGAGATCAACCCGCTGGTGCTCACCGGCGAGGGCGGTCTCAAGTGCCTCGACGCCAAGATCTCCTTCGACTCGAACGCCCTCTACCGCCACCCCGAGATCGTCGCGCTGCGCGACGAGACCGAGGAGGACGCCAAGGAGATCGAGGCCTCGAAGTACGATCTCGCCTACATCGCGCTCGACGGCACCATCGGCTGCATGGTCAACGGCGCGGGTCTGGCCATGGCCACGCTCGATATCATCAAGCTCTACGGCGAGGAGCCGGCCAACTTCCTCGATGTGGGCGGCGGCGCCTCCGAGGAGAAGGTCACAGCGGCCTTCAAGATCATCACCGCCGACCCGCAGGTGAAGGGCATCCTCGTCAACATCTTCGGCGGGATCATGAAGTGCGACGTCATCGCCCGCGGCGTAATCGCGGCGGTGAAGGCCGTCGGCCTCGAAGTGCCGCTCGTCGTGCGCCTGGAGGGCACCAACGTCGAGGAGGGCAAGGAGATCATCCGGAACTCCGGCCTCAACGTCATTCCCGCGGACGATCTGGACGACGCCGCGCAGAAGATCGTCGCCGCCGTGAAGAAGGGTTGAGCTGACAGATGTCCATTCTCATCGACCAAAACACCAAGGTCATCTGCCAGGGCTTCACCGGCAAGAACGGCACCTTCCATTCCGAGCAGGCCATCGCCTACGGCACCAAGATGGTCGGCGGCACGAGCCCGGGTAAGGGCGGCTCGACCCATCTCGGCCTGCCGGTGTTCGACACCGTGGCCGAGGCCCGCGAGGCCACCGGCGCCGACGCCTCCGTCGTCTACGTGCCGCCGCCGGGCGCGGCCGATGCGATCTGCGAGGCGATCCAGGCGGAGATCCCGCTGATCGTCTGCATCACCGAGGGCATTCCGGTGCTCGACATGGTGCGGGTCAAGCGCGCGCTCGAAGGCTCGAAGTCGCGCCTGATCGGGCCGAACTGCCCCGGCGTCGTCACCGCGGGCCAGTCGAAGATCGGCATCATGCCGGCCAACATCTTCAAGCCGGGCTCCGTCGGCATCGTCTCGCGCTCGGGCACGCTGACCTACGAGGCGGTGTTCCAGACCACCGTCGAGGGGCTCGGCCAGACCACCGCCGTCGGCATCGGCGGCGATCCGGTGAAGGGCACCGAATTCATCTCCATGCTGGAGCTGTTCCTCGCCGATCCCAAGACCGAGTCGATCGTGATGATCGGCGAGATCGGCGGCTCGGCCGAGGAAGAGGCGGCGCAGTTCCTCGCGGACGAGGCCAAGCGCGGCCGCAAGAAGCCGATGGTCGGCTTCATCGCCGGCCGCACGGCGCCCCCCGGCCGCCGCATGGGCCATGCCGGCGCCATCATCTCCGGTGGCAAGGGCGGCGCCGAGGACAAGATCGCGGCGATGGAAGCTGCGGGCATCCGCGTCTCGCCCTCGCCGGCCCGGCTCGGCTCCACGCTCGTGGACGTGCTGAAGTCCAGGTGATGAAGAGTTGAGGGGGTCTGTAACCGGGACCTGCGCGGCTGTGTTGCACCGCACGCGTGCTCGGGCGACCCATATGGAAGAACATGTCGGGGCGCGACCGTGCCCCGGCCTGATCCGGAGGCGCGAAGCGGGGTTCTGAAACCTCGCTCGGATCGACGCGCCGGATCGAACTCGACGCGGCGGCCCGCTGAGACAGCGCCGCCCGAGCGGTAGGACAGGCAGCGATGGCACGCCAGGACGCGAACGAAGCGCTTCTTCGAACCTCCTTCCTCTACGGCGCCAACGCCGCCTGGATCGAGGAACTGCAGGCGGCCTATGCCCGCGATCCGAACTCGGTCGATCCCGAGTGGCAACAGTTCTTCAAGGATCTGGGCGAGGACAACGCCCTGGTGAAGAAGAACGCCGAGGGCGCCTCCTGGGCCAAGCCGAACTGGCCGGTCGTGGCGAACGGCGAGATCGTCTCGGCGCTCGACGGCAACTGGGGCGCCCTGGAAAAGACGCTCGGCGAGAAGATCCAGGCCAAGGCTCAGCCCGGCAAGCCCGGCGACTCGACCAAGGGCGCGGCCATCGTCGCGGCCACCGGTGTCTCGGTCGAGCAGGCGACCAAGGATTCCGTGCGCGCGATCATGCTGATCCGCGCCTACCGCATGCGCGGCCACCTTCACGCCAAGCTCGACCCGATCGGGCTCGCCCCGCGCGGCGACCACGAGGAGCTGCACCCGCAGCATTACGGCTTCCAAGAGAGCGACTGGGACCGCAAGATCTTCCTCGACAACGTGCTGGGCATGGAGTTCTCGACGATCCGCGAGATCGTCGCGATCCTGGAGCGCACCTACTGCCAGACGCTCGGCGTCGAATTCATGCACATCTCCGATCCCGAGGAGAAGGCGTGGATCCAGGAGCGCATCGAGGGCAAGGACAAGGAAATCTCGTTCACGCCGGAAGGGCGGCGGGCGATCCTGAACAAGCTGATCGAGGCCGAGGGCTTCGAAAAGTTCCTCGATCTTAAGTACACCGGCACCAAGCGCTTCGGCCTCGACGGCGGCGAGTCGATGGTCCCGGCCATGGAGCAGATCATCAAGCGCGGCGGCGCGCTCGGCGTCGAGGAGATCGTGCTCGGCATGGCCCATCGCGGCCGGCTGAACGTGCTCACCAACGTGATGGCCAAGCCCTTCCGGGCGGTGTTCCACGAGTTCAAGGGCGGCTCGGCCTCTCCTGCGGAGGTCGAGGGCTCAGGCGACGTGAAGTACCATCTCGGCGCCTCGTCCGACCGCGCCTTCGACGACAACACCGTCCACCTCTCGCTCACCGCCAACCCGTCCCACCTCGAGATCGTCGATCCGGTGGTGCTGGGGAAGGTGCGCGCCAAGCAGGACCAGAAGGCCAAGCCCAACGTCGAGCGCCGCCGTGTGCTGCCGCTCCTGATCCACGGCGACGCGGCGTTCGCGGGCCAGGGCGTGGTGGCGGAGTGCCTGGGCCTGTCCGGCCTGAAGGGTCACCGCACCGGCGGCTCGATCCACTTCATCATCAACAACCAGATCGGCTTCACCACCGATCCGCGCTTCTCGCGCTCCTCGCCCTATCCGTCCGACGTGGCGAAGATGGTCGAGGCGCCGATCTTCCACTGCAACGGCGACGACCCGGAGGCGGTGACCTTCGCGGCGAAGGTCGCGGTCGAGTACCGGCAGAAGTTCGGCAAGCCGGTCGTGATCGACATGCTGTGCTACCGCCGCTTCGGCCACAACGAGGGCGACGAGCCGGCCTTCACCCAGCCGAAGATGTACCAGCGCATCCGCAAGCATCCGACCGCGCTGGAGACCTACGGCAAGAAACTCGTCGCGCAGGGCGACCTGACTCAGGAGCAGCTCGACGCGCGCAAGGCCGAGTTCCGCTCGATACTGGAGGGTGAGCTCGAGGTCGCGGGCGGCTACAAGCCGAACAAGGCCGACTGGCTCGACGGGCGCTGGTCCGGCTTCAAGGCGGTGCGCGAGGACGTGGACGATCCCCGCCGCGGCCGCACCGGCGTGCCGCTCGACACCCTGCGCGACATCGCCACCCGGATCACCACGCCCCCGCCGGGCTTCCACCTGCACCGCACGATCCAGCGCTTCTTCGACAACCGTGCCAAGGCGGTCGAGACCGGTGTCGGCATCGATTGGGCGACGGCGGAAGCGCTCGCCTTCGGCTCGCTGCTGATCGAGGGCCACCGGGTCCGGCTCTCGGGCCAGGACGTCGAGCGCGGCACCTTCTCGCAGCGCCACGCCGTGGTGATCGACCAGGAGAACGAGCAGCGCTACACCCCGCTCAACTCCCTGCGCGAGGGGCAGGCGAGCCTGGAGGTCATCAACTCGATGCTCTCCGAGGAAGCGGTGCTCGGCTTCGAGTACGGCTACTCGCTGGCCGAGCCGAACTCCCTGGTGCTGTGGGAGGCGCAGTTCGGCGACTTCGCCAACGGCGCGCAGGTCGTCATCGACCAGTTCATCTCATCGGGCGAGCGCAAGTGGCTGCGCATGTCCGGCCTCGTGATGCTGCTGCCCCACGGCTACGAGGGCCAGGGACCGGAGCACTCGTCGGCCCGTCTGGAGCGCTATCTCCAGATGTGCGCCGAGGACAACATGCAGGTCGCCAACTGCTCGACGCCCTCGAACTACTTCCACATCCTGCGCCGCCAGCTGAAGCGCGACTTCCGCAAGCCGCTGATCCTGATGACGCCCAAATCGCTGCTGCGCCACAAGCGGGCGGTCTCGAAGATCGAGGACATCGCCGACGGCTCGACCTTCCACCGCATCCTGTGGGACGACGCCGAGCACGACGAGAACGGCGTGAAGCTCACCCGCGACGACAAGATCCGGCGCGTCGTGCTGTGCTCGGGCAAGGTCTATTACGACCTCTACGACGAGCGGGAGAAGCGCGGCGTCAACGACGTCTACCTGATGCGCGTCGAGCAGCTCTACCCGTTCCCGCTCAAGGCGCTGGCCAACGAGATGACCCGCTTCCGCAACGCGGAGGTGGTGTGGTGCCAGGAAGAGCCCAAGAACATGGGCTCATGGTCCTTCGTCGAGCCCTATCTCGATTGGGTGCTGGGCCAGGCCGGCTCCGCCTCGAAGCGCGCCCGCTACGTCGGCCGTCCGGCCTCGGCCTCGACCGCGGTCGGCCTGATGTCGAAGCACCTCGCCCAGCTCCAGGCCTTCCTCAACGAGGCGCTGGCGGTCTGACGCCGCCGGCCCTTTTCGACCGACCCACCAACCGGGGCCGCGCCTGCCCGATGCGCGCCCCGAAACTCCGGTGAACACAGATTATGGCGACCGACATCCTCGTCCCCACGCTCGGCGAATCCGTCAGTGAGGCCACGATCGGCCGCTGGTTCAAGAAGCCCGGCGACACGGTGGCCGCCGACGAGCCCCTCGTCGAACTCGAGACCGACAAGGTCACCCTCGAAGTGAACGCCCCCGCCGCGGGCGAACTCGGCGAGATCCTCGTCAAGGACGGCGAGACGGTGGAGCCCGGCGCGGTGCTCGGCTCGATCGTCGAGGGCGGCAAGGGTTCGGGCAAATCGGACTCCAAGTCGGATGCGAAGCCCGCTCCGAAGAGCGCCGAGCCGGCCGAGACCAAGGCGCAGTCCCGCGAGGAGAAGGGCGAGAGCAAGCCCGCCAAGGACGACGCCCCGGCCCAGGAATCCTCGGCCTCCTACGGCAGCCACGGCGACGCTCCGCCCACCGACGGGCGCCCGGCCGACGACAGCGGCCCGGCGGTGGCCAAGCTCGCTCGCGAATCCGGCATCGACCCGGCGAGCCTCAACGGCAGCGGCAAGGACGGCCGCGTGACCAAGGGCGACATGCTCGCCGCGATCGACAAGAACGGCCAGAAGGCTCCGGCCCAGGACGCCAAGAGCGAGACCAAGGCCCCCGCCCCGCCGCGCGCGCCCTCCGCGCCGGACGACGCCGCGCGCGAGGAGCGCGTGCGGATGACCAAGCTGCGCCAGACCATCGCCAAGCGCCTCAAGAGCGCCCAGGAAACGGCGGCGATGCTGACCACGTTCAACGACGTGGACATGGGCGCGGTGATGGCGATGCGCTCGCAGTACAAGGACATCTTCGAGAAGAAGCACGGGACGAAGCTCGGCTTCATGGGCTTCTTCACCAAAGCGGTGATCGGCGCCCTCAAGGACGTGCCGGCGGTCAATGCCGAGATCGACGGACAGGATCTCGTCTACAAGAACTACTACCACATCGGCATCGCGGTCGGCACCGATAAGGGCCTCGTCGTGCCGGTGGTGCGCGACGCCGACGACCTCTCGATCGCCGGTATCGAGAAGAAGATCTCGGGCTTCGGCAAGAAGGCGCGCGAGGGCAAGCTCTCCATCGACGAGATGCAGGGCGGCACCTTCACCATCACCAACGGCGGCATCTACGGCTCGCTGATGTCGACGCCGATCCTCAACGCCCCGCAATCGGGCATCCTCGGCATGCACCGCATCGAGGAGCGGCCGGTGGTGCGGAACGGCAAGATCGAGGCGCGGCCGATGATGTATCTGGCGCTGTCCTACGATCACCGCATCGTCGATGGGAAGGAGGCCGTGACCTTCCTCGTTCGCGTCAAGGAGGCGCTGGAGGATCCGGCCCGCCTCGTGCTCGACCTGTAAACAGCGCTGTCGGCAGCGATCGCGATGGCGGTTTCGCCCGCGATGGCTGCCGACACCGACCTGCCGACGGCCGTCAGTTCGTCGCCTTGCTTCTTGATTTCGCTGCGATAGCCGCGCTGGCGTCTCTCCTTATTTTCTCCGCGCGCGGGCTTGCTCGACTTCTTCTCCGACTCGTCAGGTAGACTTGATGTCCTACGATCTCGTCGTCATCGGCACCGGCCCCGGCGGCTATGTCTGCGCCATCCGGGCGGCCCAGCTCGGGCTGAAGACCGCGGTGGTCGAGAAGCGGGCGACCCACGGCGGCACCTGCCTCAACGTCGGCTGCATCCCCTCGAAGGCGCTGCTGCACGCCTCCGAGGCGTTCGAGGAGGCCAACAAGCACTTTTCGGAGTTGGGCATCGACGTGGGCACGCCGAAGCTTGATCTCAAAAAAATGCAGGGCTTCAAGCAGGGCGGCGTCGACGGCAACACCAAGGGCGTCGAGTTCCTGCTCAAGAAGAACAAGGTCGACACCTATCACGGCCGCGGCCGCATCGCGGGGGCCGGCCGCGTCGAGGTGATCTCGGACGACGGCGGCAACCAGTTGCTGGAGACGAAGAGCATCGTCATCGCCACCGGCTCCGACGTGACCCGGCTGCCGGGCGTCGAGATCGACGAGAAGACGGTGGTCTCCTCCACCGGCGCGCTCGAACTCGCCGAGGTGCCCAAGCGCCTCGTGGTGATCGGCGCGGGCGTGATCGGGCTCGAACTCGGCTCGGTCTGGCGCCGCCTCGGCGCCGAAGTGACGGTGATCGAGTATCTCGACCGCGTGCTGCCGGGCATGGACGGCGAGGTCGGCAAGCAGTTCCAGCGCATCCTGGCCAAGCAGGGCATGGTCTTCAAGCTCTCGACCAAGGTGACCGGTGTCGAGACCGGCAAGAAGGGCCGCGCGACCGTCACAGTCGAGCCGGCGCAGGGCGGCGAGTCGGAGAAGCTCGAGGCCGACGTGGTGCTCGTGGCCATCGGCCGGGTGCCCTACACGGAAGGCCTAGGGCTCGAGACGGTGGGTGTGGCCACCGACGACAAGGGCCGCATCGAGACCGACAACCACTACGCCACCAACGTGACCGGCATCTACGCCATCGGCGACGTGATCGCCGGGCCGATGCTCGCGCACAAGGCCGAGGACGAAGGCGTCGCGGTCGCCGAGATCCTGGCCGGCCAGTCGGGTCACGTGAATTACGGCGTGATCCCGAACGTGGTCTACACCTTCCCGGAGGTTGCCTCGGTCGGCAAGTCCGAGGAGGAGCTGAAGAAGGACGGGATCGGCTACAACGTCGGCAAGTTCCCCTTCACCGCCAACGGCCGGGCCAAGGCCAACGGCACCACCGACGGCTTCGTGAAGATCCTCGCGGATGCGCAGACCGACCGCGTGCTCGGGGTGCACATCGTCGGCGCGGATGCCGGCAACCTCATCGCCGAGGTCGCCGTGGCGATGGAGTTCGCGGCTTCCGCCGAGGACATCGCCCGCACCTGCCACGCCCACCCGACGCTGACCGAGGCGATCAAGGAAGCCGCGCTCGCCGTCGATAAGCGCGCGATCCACGTCTGATCCCGTGGCAGCCGGCCCTGGCCTTCCGGGTCCGGCTGCGATGCCGTGACGGGCGGCGGATTGGCGCAATCCAACCTGCCCGCCGGTTCTGCGACCTTGTGTCGTTCACGAAGCGTTCAAGCCGTCATTTCATCGGGAACGCGCTGCTGTAGCATCGGATTGACACGCGCAATCCGACCCAGTGGGTCGTCCCCGCTGGAAAGTTTCGATGCCTTCGTCACCCGAGAAGCCCAGTGCACCCGGGCCGAATACGCCTGTCACCGGCAGCGGTGCCTCCGGCGTCGTCGATCAACATCACGACATCTTCTTCGCGGCCGTCGAGACGACGCGCATGCCGATGATCGTCACCGATCCGCACCAGCCGGACAACCCGATCATCTTCGCCAACCGCGCCTTCGTCCGGATGACCGGCTATTCGGCCGACGAGCTGATCGGATCGAACTGCCGCTTTCTCCAGGGCCCCGATACGGACCGCGACACCGTCTCGGAGGTGCGCGACGCCATCCGGGAGCATCGGGAATTCGCCGCCGAGATCCTGAACTACCGCAAGGACGGCTCCTCGTTCTGGAACGCGCTGTTCGTCAGCCCGGTGTTCAACCGCTCGGGCGACCTCGTCTACTTCTTCGGCTCGCAGCTCGACGTGTCGCGCCGCCGCGATGCGGAGGAATCGCTGCACCAAGCCCAGAAAATGGAGAGCCTCGGCCAGCTCACCGGCGGCATCGCTCACGATTTCAACAACCTGCTGCAGGTCGTGTCGGGCCACAACGAGGTGATGCTGGCGCTGCTCGACCATCCCACCCTCAACGTGCCGCGGATGCGCCGGGCCGGTGAGGCGGTGCGGGCGGCGACCGACCGGGCCGCCAAGCTCACCCACCAGCTCCTCGCCTTCTCGCGCAAGCAGCGGCTGGAGGGGCGGCTCCTGAACCTCAACGGCCTCGTCGAGAGCATGGGCGAGATGGCCGGGCGGACGCTGGGCGACGACGTCGTCCTGAAATCCGTTCTCGCGTCGGACCTCTGGACCACCCGCATCGACCCGACGCAGGCCGAGGTCGCCCTGCTCAACGTGTTGATCAACGCCCGCGACGCGATGCCGGAGGGCGGCTCGGTCACGGTGCGGACCGAGAACCTGCTGATCGAGGACGAGGACACCGCGCTCTACAAGACGGTGCCGCCGGGCGCCTACGTGGTGATCTCGGTGACCGATACCGGGACCGGCATGCCGTCCGAGATCCTGGCGCGCGTCATGGAGCCGTTCTTCACCACCAAGGGTGAGGGCAAGGGCACGGGGCTCGGCCTCGCCATGGTCTACGGCTTTGCCAAGCAGTCCGGCGGCTCGGTGAAGATCTATTCCGAGGTCGGGCACGGCACGACGGTCCGGCTCCTGTTCCCCGCCTCCGACCAGAAGGCCGAGGAGGAGCACAAGCCGACGATCCGCGCCGCCGACCGGCACGGCACCGAAACGGTGCTCGTCGTGGACGACCGGCCCGACGTGGCCGAGACCGCCGGCATCATCCTGGAGGATTTCGGCTACAAGGTCACCGTCGTCGACGGTCCCAAGGCGGCGCTCGAAATCCTCGACGGCGAGGGGCGCATCGACCTGCTGTTCACCGACCTCATCATGCCCGGCGGCATGAACGGCGTGATGCTGGCCCGCGCCGCGCGGGAGCGGCAGCCCAAGATCAAGGTGCTGCTCACCACAGGCTACGCCGAGGCTTCGATGGAGCGCACCGACGCGGGCGGCACCGAGTTCGAGATCATCAACAAGCCCTACAAGCGGATGGAGCTGGCCCGCCGGGTGCGACGGGTGATCGACGGGCCGACCGGCGTCGGGTAGAGGCGCGCGCCTCAACCTCTCGGTTTGTCCGCGGCACGGAACGCGGGTAGAGGCGGCGGATGGCTGAGACTGCGATCCGCGCCGAAGCACTCCCCTTGCGAAGCCGCCATTCCCATCGGGTCGCGCGGAGGCTTCTGGCCGGCCTCACGGTGCTCGTGGCGCTTCCGTTTCCGGCGCTCGGCGCAGGCCAGGGCGCGGCGGCCACCGCGTATCCGCTGGCCTGCGCCTACTTCCGACGGGATCTCGACTCGTACGAGCATTGCGCCCGGCGCGAGGGCGGGATGGTCCGGGTCGCTCCGGCGCACGCCGCGCGGATGCAGTTCGAGCGCGGCTTGGCCGAGTTGCGCGTGCCGGGAGTCGGCTGTCTCTGGGCGCGCCGCGACGGCCTCGCACTGCCCGTCTACATGCTCGACAACGGGCCGGACCCGTTCGCGCAAGGCCTCGTGCGCAGTCAGCGCGAGGGCAAGGTCGCCTTCTACGACCGCCGGCTGCGGCTCGTCCTCGCCACGCCCTACGACTGGTCCTTCCCGTTCAACGCCCGCGGCGAGGCGCTGGTCTGCGAGGGCTGCCGCTCGGACGGACGCGAGCCCGCCTCCATGGTCGGCGGGCGCTGGGGCCTCATCGACCGGACGGGGCGCCTCGTCATGCCGCTCTCCGAGAACGGCGCCGCGGACCGGCGCTATTTCGGCCGGCGCTGATCCGCGCCCTACGCGCCCTCGACCTCGTAGCCGAACTCGGCCGCCGCGTGCTCCAGCCAGCGCCAGAAGCTACCGGCGAAGCTGCGGGCGACGGCGAGGTCGTAGGTCGGGCCGGCATCGCGCTGCCAAAGCTGCACGCCGATATGGGCGATGCTCGTCACCGCCGCCCGGCCCGGCCCGAAGGCGCGAGGATGCAGATCGATCGCGACGCCCTTGGCGAGTAGGGCGCGGGCCTGCGGACCGGAGATACGCACCAGGGCGCGGCTGTCGCTCTGGTCGGTGACTGCCGCGACGCCGCGCAGAGCGTCGGGCAGATCCCGCAGATCGCGCGGTGACGGCGCCACCGCGAGCCACTGGCCGGGCGCGGACCAAACCAAACCCGTCTCACCCTCGAAGACGGCGGTGCCGGCCTCCGGCAGGGACCGGCCGAACCGATCCGCGAGAGCGGCTTGTAAGTCGGCTTCCTTTCCATCCGCCGCGATGAGCGTGGCGAGGCCGCAGCCTTCGCGGAGCCGCAGGCGGATGTCCGCTGGGCCCTTCGCCGCGCCGTGCCGTCCGGTCTTCGCGGCCCCCTCCCAGGCGCCGCGGGGGCGCCAGAGGGATGCGGGCATTTGGAAAGCCGAAGCTTGGGTCGTTGCCGCCTCAGACACGCAGCTTCTCCTCCTTGGGATCGACGAAGACGGGCGAACAGATCTCGACCTCGATGTCGGCGCCGCGCACCGGATCGGCGGCGCGCACCCGCTCGCCGTGACGCTCCGTCCCGCGCCGGATCAGGCCGAGGCCGATCCAGCCCTTCAGGCTCGGCGAGTAGGCGACCGAGGTCATCACGCCCTCGTCCGCCTCCAGGCTCGGCTCCGCGTCGAGACCCAGGAAATGCGCGCCTGCCCGTAGCCGCACGCTGGGATCGACCGGCCGGAAACCGGCCAGGATCGGCCGGTCCGGATCGACCAGCCCCGGACGCTCCTTCATCAGGCGGCCGACATAGTCCTTCTTCTTGGCGAGCATCCCGCCGAGACCGAGGTCGCGCGCGGTGGTCTGGCCGTTGATTTCGGCACCCGCCGCGTGGCCCTTCTCGATGCGCATCACCGAGAGCGCCTCCGAGCCGTAGGCGGTGATGCCGTAGGGCAGGCCCGCCTGCATGACCGCCCGCCACGCGGCGTCGCCGTAGGCGGCCGGCACCGCCAACTCGTAGGCGAGCTCACCCGAGAACGAGATGCGGAACAGCCGCGCCGGGATGCCGCCGCCGACGGTGATGTCGGCGCAGGCGAGGAACGGGAAGGCCTCGTTGGAGAGGTCGAAGCCGGGATCGACGATCCGGCGGAGCGTATCGCGGGCGCGGGGGCCGGCGAGCGCGTATTGCGCCCATTGCTCGCTGACCGAGGCGAGCTGCACGTCGAGGTCCGGCCATAACCATTGCCGGCAAAATTCGAGGTGCTGCATCACCCGTGCGGCGTTCGCCGTCGAGGCGGTCATGACGTAGTGCGTCTCGCCGAGGCGCGCGACGGTGCCGTCATCCAGGATGAAGCCGTCCTCGCGCAGCAGCACGGCGTAGCGGGCCTTGCCGACGGGCAGCGTCGCGAAGGGGTTGGCGCAGACCCGCTCGATGAAGGCCAGCGCATCGCGGCCCTGGATGTCGATCTTGCCGAGCGTAGTGACGTCGCAGATTCCGACGCGGGCGCGCACGGTCTCGACCTCCCGCACCACCGTGTCGAGCCAATCCGTCTCGCCGGCGCGGGGGAAGTAGGCCGGGCGCAGCCACAGGCCGGTCTCGACGAAGACGCCGCCGTTCTCCTCGGCCCAGGCGTGCGACGGGACGTGGCGGGTAGCGCGGAATTCCTTGCCGCGGTGATGGCCGGCAAAGGCGCCGATGGCGACGGGGGTGAAGGGCGGGCGGAACACCGTGGTGCCGACGCTCGGGATGTCCTTGCCCGTCAGCTCGGCCATGATCGACAGGCCGGCGAGGTTCGAGGTCTTGCCCTGGTCGGTCGCCATGCCGAGCGTGGTGTAGCGCTTCAACAGCTCGACCGCGCGGAACCCCTCGCGGTGGGCGAGTTCGACGTCGGAGGCGGCCACGTCGTTCTGGAAATCGACGAAGGCCTTTCCGCGGGGCTTGGGCACGCGCCAGAGCGGGGTGTGACTCACGCTCTCCGGGTCGGTCCGCGGCGCGGCCTCGGGCATCGCGGTGAAACCGCAATCGGTCGCCGCCTCTGCGCCGGCCTGCGCGCCGGTCTCCAGGCATTCGGCCAGGGTGAAGCGCCCGGCGGCGGCGCCCGCCGCCCACATGCCGGAGGGGAGGGTGCCCGGCACGAAGGCGTGGATCGCCCCGTCCCAGACCGGCCGGCGGGAGAGATGGGAGTCGAGGTGGACGATCGGGTTCCAGCCATTGGCCATGGCGAGGCCGTCGCAGGGAATGGTCTCGGTGCTGTTGTAGCCGTCCACGACCTGGATTGCGCTGAGGCCCAGATGGCCCTTGGTGCCGGCAACGTATCCGCCGGTCACCACCCGCGCCCCGGCGGCCTCCGCCATCCGGCGTAAGGCGGGGGGAACGGTGGTGCGGGTGTCGATCACCGCCGCAAGCCCGCCGCCCGCGGCCACGATGTCGGTGGCGGTGCGCCAGCCGTCGTCGCTCGACGTGAACACCGCGAGGCGCCGGCCCGGCAAGACGCCGTAGCGGTTGAGATAGGTCCGCACCGCACCGGCCAGCATCACGCCGGGGCGGTCGTTGCCGCCGAAGACGTGCGGGCGCTCGATGGCACCGGCAGCGAGCACCGCGCGCCGCGCCACGATCCGCCACAGCCGCTGGCGCGGGGCGTGGGCCGGGGGCACCGCGAGATGGTCGGAGACGCGCTCGACCGCCCCGTAGGCGCCGTGGTCGTAGACGCCGAACAGAGTGGTGCGCGACAGGATGCGTACCTCGGCCAAGCTCTCCAGCTCGGCTACCGCCCGGGCGGCCCACTCGGCCCCGCTCGCGCCGCCGATCTCGCGACGCTCCGCCAGCAGGCGGCCGCCAATCGAAAAATCCTCGTCGACCAGGATCACCCGCGCGCCGGAGCGGCCCGCAGTGAGCGCCGCAGAAAGACCGGCCGGGCCGCCGCCGATGACGAGCACGTCGCAATGGGAATGAACGTGGTCGTAGGTGTCGGGATCGGGGGCGTCGGCGGCCCGGCCGAGGCCCGCCGCGCGCCGGATCATCGGCTCGTAGAGCTTCTCCCAGAACACGGCCGGCCACATGAAGGTCTTGTAGTAGAAGCCCGCCGCGAAGACCGGCGAGAGCAGCGCGTTGACCGAGAGCGCATCCACGGCGAGCGAGGGCCAGCGGTTCTGGCTCGTCGCCTCCAGCCCCTCGTAGAGCTCGGCCATCGTGGCGCGGGTGTTGGGCTCGCGTCGCGCCCCGGAGCGCAGTTCCACCAGGGCGTTCGGCTCCTCCGAACCCGCCGAGAGGATGCCGCGGGGCCGGTGATACTTGAACGAGCGGCCGACGAGGCGCACGCCGTTGGCGAGCAGCGCCGAGGCCAGCGTGTCGCCGTGGAAGCCGGTGAGGCGCCGCCCGTCGAAGGTGAAGTCGCGCGGCCGGTTCCGGTCGATCAGGCCGCCGGCGGCGGTGCGGAACGGCTGGTCGGCCGCGTTCGCGGGAGCGGGCGCCTCGGCGCGCTGAAGGGCGAGCGTGGTCATGCGGCCTCTCCCGAGCGGCGCGCCCGCGCGACCTCGCGCGCCGGCTCGACCGATTCGATGGCGTGGGTGCGGGTGTCGCGGGTCACGACCAGCCAGGAGCGGCATCCGGCGGCGTGGTACCAGAGTTCGCGGATGGTCCCGGCGGGGTTGTCGCGCAGATAGACGTAGTCGTGCATGGCTTGCGCCGAGGCATCCATCCCGTCGGGACGCACGGGGGCGGCGTCGCCGAGATAGCTGAACTCACCGTTGTCGCGCTCGCCGCAATGGGGGCATCGGATGCGCATGGCGTGTCGTTCCTCTTCGAGATCGGCGCCCGCTGCAGCGGGCGCCGCCAAGGAAGTCTCAATGCAGGTTGGGCTGCGCGCCCATGCCCTTCTCGTCGATGAGATGACCGGTGGCGAAGCGGTCGAGGCGGTAGGCGCTCGCATCCGCGTGGGGTTCGTCGCGGGCGATCAGGTGGGCGAAGCAGAAGCCCGCGGCCGGCGTCGCCTTGAAGCCGCCGTAGCACCAGCCGGCATTGAGATAGAGGCCGCCGATATCGGTGCGGTCGATGATCGGGCTCCCGTCCATCGACATGTCCATGATGCCGCCCCAGTGGCGCAGCAGCCGCAGGCGCCCGAGGCCGGGCCATAGCGCCATGCCGCCCTCCATCACGTCCTCGATGGTGTGGAGGTTGCCGCGGCTCGCATACGAGTTGTAGCCGTCGATATCGCCACCGAAGACGAGGCCGCCCTTGTCCGACTGGCTGACGTAGAAGTGGCCGGCGCCGAAGGTCATCACGCCGTCGATCAGGGGCTTCACGCCCTCGCTGACGAAGGCCTGGAGCACGTGGCTCTCGATCGGCAGGCGCATGTCGACCATGCCGGCGAGCAGCGAGGAGGAGCCGGCCACCGAGATCGCGACCTTCCCCGCACGGATGAAGCCGCGGCTGGTCTCGACGCCGGTGACCCGGCCGTTCTCGCGGCGGATGCCGGTGACGGCGCAGTTCTGGACGATGTCGATGCCGCGCGCGTCGGCCGCGCGGGCATAGCCCCAGGCCACCGCATCGTGGCGCACGGTCCCGCCGCGGCGCTGGAGCAGGCCGCCCTTCACGGGGAAGCGCGCGTTGTCGAAGTCGATGAACGGCACGAGGCGGCGCACGCCCTCGCGGTCGAGCAGCTCCGCATCGATCCCGGCGAGCCGCATGGCGTTGCCGCGGCGGGCATAGGCGTCGCGCTGCGCATCCGAGTGGTACAGGTTCAGCACGCCGCGCTGGCTGACCATGGCGTTGTAGTTGATGTCCTGCTCCAGCCCCTCCCAGAGCTTCATCGACCGCTCGTAGAACGGGATGTTGCCGGGCAGGCCGTAATTCGAGCGCACGATGGTGGTGTTGCGCCCGACATTGCCGGAGCCGATGTGGCTCTTCTCCAGCACGGCGACGTTGGTGATGCCGTGCTCCTTAGCGAGGTAGTAGGCGGTGGCGAGCCCGTGCCCACCGCCGCCGACGATCACCACGTCGTAGGCCTCCTGCGGGGCGGCGTCGCGCCATTGCGGGGTCCAGTCGCGCTGGCCGCGCAGGGCTTGTCCCAGGACGCTGAAGAGGGAGTAGCGCATGCGGGGATCCGCTCAATCGCCGGAGGAGTGTCGCTCGCCCCCAGCACTAGCCGACATCGCCCGCGGTCTGGCTTGCATTTCGCGACGTGATTCCGGCAAATCGCGTAGAAATGCATGAGACACACGAACCGACCGGCCGGGCGCGGTCCGGGCGCAGGGCGCCGCGGGCGGCCACACCCGCCCCGCGCACGGTCGGCTTCGTGCTGGTGCCGGACTTTCCGCTGATGGCCTACACCGCGGCGGTCGAGCCCCTGCGCGCCGCCAACACGCTGTCGGGCTGCGAACTCTACCGCTGGTGGCACGCCGCTCCCGGCGGCGGCGTGGTGCAGGCCTCGAACGGGCTCGGCATCCTCACCGACGTCGCCGTGGGCGCCGGGAGCATCGCCGCCGACCGCGTCTTCGTCTGCGCCGGCGGCAATCCGGCCGAGTTCGACGATCCCGCCCTGTTCGCGTGGCTGCGCGGGCTCGCCCGCCACGGGGTGACGCTCGGCGGCATCTCCGGCGGCCCCTACCTCCTGGCGCGCGCCGGCCTGCTCTCGGGGCGGCGCTGCACACTGCACTGGGAGCACGTTCCGGCCTTCGAGGAGCGCTACCCCGAGATCGCGGTTGTCCGCTCGCTGTTCGAGATCCAGGGCGACCGCATCACCTGCTCCGGCGGCATCGCCGCGCTCGACCTGATGCTCGACCTGATCGGCCGCGACCACGGCGCCGGCCTCGCGGCGGGCGTCAGCGACTGGTTCCTGCATAACCAGATCCGCGAGGGTTTGAGCCCGCAGCGGATGGATCTGCGCCAGCGCTTCGGCGTGCGCGACCCGCGCCTGCTGCGGGTGCTCGCGGCGATGGAGGCGAACGTTGAGGCGCCGCTCCCGCGCGAAGCCTTGGCGGAACTGGCCCACGTCTCGGTGCGGCAGTTGGAGCGGCTGTTTCGCGACGGCCTCGGGTGCGGGCTGCACCGGCATTACCTGCACCTGCGCCTCGACCGGGCACACCAACTCGGCCGGGAGAGCGCGTTGAGCCGCGCCGAGATCGCGACAGCGACGGGTTTTGCGAGCGCGGACGAGCTGTCGCGGGCCGAGCGGCGGCGCGGGCAGCAGGGGGCTGAGTCCTGACGCGGTAACCTCCCAGCGAACGGGCCATCATCCTTTCGCTTGAAGCTGGGTTTCCCCCTCTCCCCGCCGGGCGGGGAGAGGCCGGCCTGCACCTTGTCGTGCAGGCCGGAAGCGGAGGCGAAGCCGGAGCGGAGGTGAGGGGGTATCTCCGGACGAGGCTCCTCCGGAAACGCCCCCCTCACCTTCGGCTGCCGCCTCGCCGCGCCGACGACAGGGTCGTCGCGGCCCTCTCCCCGCAAGCGGGGCGAGGGGATGCAGGTTTCATCGGAGTACTGCTTCCTCAAACCGGCAAGGGAGGCGGCAGCGCGAATGATAGTCGCGTCGTCAGTTTCATGAGAGGAAATTTTCGTGCCTGAAAGTTGACGTAACCGCGGCACCGTGCGATCCCTCTCGACACTGATCGAACGGACGGGGCGACGCCGATGTGCGGTATTGTCGGACTATTCCTCAAGAATCCGAAGCTTGAACCGCAGCTCGGCGCGATGCTCTCCAAGATGCTGGAGACGATGACGGATCGCGGTCCCGACAGCGCGGGCTTTGCGGTCTACGGCTCGGACGGCGTCTCGGATGCGGGCAGCATGAAGCTGACCCTGCGCGGTCCCGGCGCTTCGGCCCTGCGCGACGCTGTCTCGAAGATGGAAGAGGCGCTGTCGCTCTCCACCGAGGCGACCGAGCGCGACACCCACACGGTCCTGTCCGTCCCGGCGGAGCGCGAGGCGGAGATCCGCGCCTGGCTCAAGGACAGCGCGCCGGGCATCGACGTGGTGAGCGCGGGCCGGCGCATGGAGATCTACAAGGAGGTCGGCCTGCCGGCATCTGTCGCCGAGCGCTTCGCCCTGAAGGGCATGGCCGGCACCCACGGCATCGGCCACACCCGCATGGCCACCGAGAGCGCGGTGACGACCAACGGCGCCCATCCGTTCTCGACCGGCACCGACGAGTGCCTCGTCCATAACGGCTCGCTGTCGAACCACAACGACCTGCGCCGCCGCCTCCGGCACGAGGGCCTGAGCTTCGCGACGCTGAACGACACCGAGGTCGCCGCTGGCTACCTCAGTTGGCGCATGCGCGAGGGCGCCTCGTTGAAGCAGGCGCTGGAATCGAGCCTGACCGATCTCGACGGCTTCTTCACCTTCGTGGTCGGCACCGAGAACGGCTTTGCCGTGGTGCGTGACCCCATCGCCTGCAAGCCCGCCGTGATGGCCGAGACCGACGACTACGTCGCCTTCGGCTCCGAGTACCGGGCGCTGGTCGGCCTGCCCGGCATCGACACCGCCCGCGTGTTCGAGCCCGAGCCGGCCAAGGTCTACGCGTGGGAGCGCGTCAGCCACCACGCCTCCGGGGAGCGCCAGTGATGCCGAGCTTCGACCTGCGATCCGCCCCCCTGCGCGAGCTGAACCGGGCGCTCCACGCCCTGCGGCCCGACACCAATGAGACTCACTGGACCGTCACCGGTCCGGACGGGCGCCACGCCATCGCCGCAGGGCTCGACGCGCCGGTCTCCGTCGAGATCGAGGGCAATGTCGGCTACTATTGCGCCGGCATGAACAAGCTCGCCACCGTTCTCGTCAACGGCAATGCGGGCGTGGGGGTGGCCGAGAACATGATCTCCGGCCTCGTCCACGTGCGGGGCGATGCCAGCCAGTCGGCCGGCGCCACGGCGCATGGCGGCACGCTCATCATCGACGGCAATGCCGGCGCCCGCTGCGGCATCTCGATGAAGGGCGTCGACATCGTCGTGAAGGGCTCGATCGGCCACATGTCGGCCTTCATGGCCCAGGCCGGCACCCTCACCGTGCTCGGCGACGCGGGCGAGGCGCTCGGCGACTCCCTCTACGAGGCCAAGCTCTACGTGCGCGGCTCGGTCAAAAGCCTCGGCGCGGACTGCGTCGAGAAGGCGATGCGCGACGAGCATCTCAAGGAACTCGCCGAGAAGCTCGCCGCCGCCGGCCTCGCCGGGGAAGTGAGCCCGAGCGAATTCCGCCGCTACGGCTCGGCCCGCACCCTCTACCACTTCCACGTCGACAACGCCGGAGCCTACTGATGACGGATCATCGCCAGCCTCCGCGCACCAAGCCGCGCCTGTCGGCGACCTTCACCCCCGACGTGATGTCCGAGATCCGCCGCGCGGCGGCCACCGGCATCTACGACATCCGTGGCGCGGGGGCGAAGCGCGCGCTGCCGCATTTCGACGACCTCCTCTTCCTCGGCGCCTCGATCAGCCGCTATCCGCTGGAAGGCTACCGCGAGCGCTGCGGCACCGAGGTGGTGCTGGGCGCGCGCTTCGCCTCGAAGCCGATCCACCTGAAGACGCCGGTCACCATCGCCGGGATGAGCTTCGGCTCGCTTTCGGCCAACGCCAAGGAGGCGCTCGGGCGCGGCGCCACCATCGCCGGCACCTCCACCACCACCGGCGACGGCGGCATGACGCCGGAGGAGCGGGGCCATTCCAAGACCCTGGTCTACCAGTACCTGCCCTCGCGCTACGGCATGAACCCGGACGACCTGCGCAAGGCCGACGCCATCGAGGTCGTCATCGGCCAGGGCGCCAAGCCCGGCGGCGGCGGCATGCTGCTCGGCCAGAAGATCACCGAGCGCGTCGCCGGGATGCGCTGCCTGCCGCCCGGCGTCGATCAGCGCTCCGCCTGCCGCCACCCGGACTGGACCGGGCCGGACGACCTCGCGATCAAGATCGAGGAACTGCGCGAGATCACCGACTGGGAGAAGCCGATCTACGTCAAGGTCGGCGCGAGCCGCCCCTACTACGACACTGCGCTGGCGGCGAAGTCGGGCGCCGACGTGGTGGTGCTCGACGGCATGCAGGGTGGCACCGCCGCGACGCAGGACGTGTTCATCGAGCATGTCGGCATCCCGACACTCGCCGCGATCCGCCCGGCGGTTCAGGCGCTTCAGGATCTGGGGCTCCACCGCAAGGTGCAGCTCGTGGTCTCCGGCGGCATCCGCTCCGGTGCGGACGTGGCCAAGGTGCTGGCGCTCGGCGCCGACGCGGTCGCCATCGGCACCGCCGCGCTGATCGCGCTCGGCGACAACGACCCGCGTTGGCAGGCCGAGTACGAAGCACTCGGCACCACGGCCGGCGCCTACGACGACTGGCACGAGGGCCGCGACCCCGCCGGCATCACGACCCAGGATCCGGAACTGGCCAAGCGCCTCGACCCGGAACTCGCCGGCCGCCGGCTCGCCAACTACCTCGCGGTGATGACGCTGGAGGCCCAGACCATCGCGCGGGCCTGCGGCAAGAGCCACCTGCACAACCTCGAACCCGAGGATCTGGTGGCGCTCACCATCGAGGCCGCGGCGATGGCACAGGTGCCGCTCGCCGGAACCGGCTGGATTCCCGGCAAGAACCCGACGGCGTCCGGCATGTGATCTGCGTGGGCCGCTCCCGAGGCTTCGAGGGCGGCCCTCTTTCTTTTGTGACGATGGGGCCGAACCACCAAGCCGGGAGGATTCTTGCAATGACGCACGAACTCGAAGCCGCCGCCCGGGAACGCGGCATCAAGTATTTCCTCGTCTCCTACACCGACCTGTTCGGCACCCAGCGCGCCAAGCTGGTGCCGGCCGCCGCGATCGCCAGCACCTGCCGCAACGGCGCGGGGTTTGCCGGCTTCGCCACCTGGCTCGACATGAGCCCGGCGGATGCCGACCTGCTGGCCATGCCCGACCCCGAGGGGCTGATCCAGCTTCCCTGGAAGCCGGAAGTCGGCTGGCTGCCCGCCGACCTCGTCATGGACGGCAAGGCCGTCGAGCAGGGGCCGCGCAACATCCTCAAGCGCCTGATCAAGGAAGCGGCCCGCGAGGGGCTGCAGATGAAGAGCGGTGTCGAGTGCGAGTTCTTCCTGATCACGCCCTGCGGCTCGGAGCCCGCCGACACCGCCGACCGGCAGACCAAGCCCTGTTACGACCAATCCGCCCTGATGCGCCGCTACGAGGTGATCACCGAGATCTGCGACGCGATGCTGGCGCTCGGCTGGAAGCCCTACCAGAACGACCACGAGGACGCGAACGGCCAGTTCGAGATGAACTGGGACTACGATGACGCGCTGATCACCGCCGACCGGCACGCCTTCTTCAAGTACATGACCCGCTCGATCGCCGAGAAGCACGGCTTCCGCGCGACCTTCATGCCCAAGCCCTTCATGGACCTGACGGGCTCGGGCTGCCACGCCCACGTCTCGCTCTGGCGCGACGGCCAGAACGTCTTTTCCGACCGCTCGGACGAGATCGGCCTGTCGAAGCTCGGCTACCACTTCATCGGCGGACTGATCCACTCGGCGGATGCGCTCGCCGCGCTCACCAACCCTTGCGTGAACTCCTACAAGCGCATCAACGCGCCGCGCACCACCTCCGGCGCGACCTGGGCGCCCAACACCGTGACCTACACGGGCAACAACCGCACCCACATGATCCGCATCCCCGACGGCGGGCGCTTCGAGTTCCGCCTCGCGGATGGGGCAGCCAACCCCTACCTGCTCCAGGCGGGCCTCCTCGCCGCCGGCCTCGACGGCATTCGCCAGGGGCGCGATCCGGGGCAGCGCCTCGACATCAACATGTACACCGATGGCCACACCGTGGAGGGCGTCAAGCGCCTGCCGCTCAACCTGCTCGATGCGCTCCGCGCCCTCGAAGCGAGCCCCGTCCTCAACGAGGCGCTCGGTGCCTTCGTGCCGAGCTACCTCAAGCTCAAGCGCTCGGAATGGGACGATTACTGCCGCCACCTGACGCAATGGGAGCGCGACACCACGCTCGATTGCTGAGCGATCCTCCGGCCCCCGGCCGATCCCTTCGGTCCGATGCCGGTATCGCGTGCGACGGGTGGACGCGATGAGGCCGAACGCGCCGTCAGCTTCTCCGAGAGGGCCCGAACGAGCCCCGGGCAGGGCGGCGTGAGGTCGGTTGCTCGATCCGGCTCCGTCGGACTATCGATCGCCCAGCCGCCGTCGCCCCGACGGAGCGACAGGGAGACCCGATCCCCGATGGCGTGGCTCGGACGCCTCCTTCTGGCTGCCTTCGCCCTGATCGTGGCCATCCCGGCCGGCGCCCTGACACTCGGCTCCGGGGTGCTGCTCGATCCGGGCTTCCGTGAGGCATTGGGCGAACTCGGCCTTGTCGGTCTCCTCGCCGGCCTGTCGGATCTCGCGCAAGGCGTTCCGCCGGATATGGCGGTGATGGCCGTGCTCCTCTTCGCCCAGGCGCTCAGCCTCCTGCTGAGCCTGCCGCCGACGCTGGCCGCGCTCGTCGGCGAGACGCTCGGGCTGCGCTCCCCATTCTGGTACGGCGGCGCGTCGGGCGGCCTCACGGCGCTTCTACCCTGGCTCGCCCGCGGCGGCCCGCCCCCGGCCGCCGGATCGGTGGCGTCGGCCGCGGAAGCGCGGCTGGCCGCGATCCTCCTCGTGACGGGCGCCGTCTCGGGTCTGGTCTACTGGCTGATCGCCGGCCGCAGCGTCGGCAACCGGACACGGCGGCGCGGCGGCGACGCATTTTAGGGGTGGACAGGCGTCCGCCATCGCTTATGAAAATGGGGTGCGTCCGAAGCTCCGTGCTCGGAACCACCCTCCGGCTCAAGAGCGCCTCGTCGCTCCGCGGGCGGCCGGATGCGGGCGTAGTTCAGTGGTAGAACGTCAGCTTCCCAAGCTGAATGTCGTCGGTTCGATCCCGATCGCCCGCTCCAACTAACCTGTTGAAGCATCAGCCCGTTTAACTCTCTACCGCTGATCTCGCGTTCCCCACGTTCCCCGTCGCGTTCCCTATGGCCTGTTCAGGCCCCGTTCTTCACGCTCCGATGAGCGATGCGTAGCGTCGCCACCTTGCGTGATCTTCCGACCGCGCCGCGCGAGTAGCGCGCCGTCGTCGAAGCTTGCGTGTGGGCGGTGTGCCGTCCACCAGTCCCGCCGCGGGCAGACGCCTCACGGTAGGATGATCTTCGAGCTTCATGGAGTACGGATCGTCGGCCTGGGGCGAACTGATGGCCCGGATGCCAGGATCTTGCGAAACGGGCTTCCCAGCGCTGATCGCCCTGAAAATATATGTTAATATAAATCTATATCGCTGCATCCCCGTGTGCGCAACCGGTCGGGCTCGTCACATCTTCGGCGATGCACCCGATGCCGCTACGCCCAGTCGCGCGAAGGCGCTCATCGGCCGCGATAGACCGGCTCCCGCCCCTCGGCCTCGGCCTTGCGGCCTTCGAGGAAATCCTCGGTGGCGTAGAGCGCCCGGTATTGCTCGGCGAGGTTGGAGAACGCCACGCCTTCCGACTGGCCGACCGCGACGCGGGCCGACCCCAGGGTGGCCTTGATGCCCAGCGGGCTGCAGCGGGCGATCCGACCCGCTATGTCCAGCCCCCGTTCCAGGGCGGAGCGAGGGTTCGGGGCGATCTCCTGCACCAGCCCCATGCGCCGCGCCTCCTCGGCTCCCCAGTGGTCGCCGGTCAGCATGTATCGCATCGCGTTGCTCCAGCCGGCCTCGCGCGGAAACCGCACCGTTGCGCCTCCCCCTGGAAAGCGTCCGTGGGTGTTCTCGTCCTGGGCGAAGCGTGTCTCGGCGGATGCGATGCGGATGTCGGCCACGAGGAAGAGTTCGTGGCCCATGTTCCAAGTGTCGCCATGCACGACCACGACGAGCGGCTTGCTCAGGAGGGCGCGCCGTCCCAACGGATCGATCCCGTCGGCAAGGGGCGCGCGCCCCTTGCCCGTCCTCAACATCTCGGCGAAGGCATCGACGTCGATGCCACGGGTGAAGTTCTCGCCGTGCCCGAACAACACGGCGGCGCGAAGGTCGTCATCGGCATCGTACGCGGCGTAAGCCCGTGCCAGGGCGCCGAACGCCTCGGGATCGACCCGGTTGTGAACGTGGGGCCTGTTGAGGCCGATCAGGCAGATCCCGCCCCGTCGCTCGACCGTGACCTTACGGCCTGCCGGCGGCTCGCTTGGGCCTTCTATACGCCCTTCCGTGGCTTGCGAGCCTTTGGCGGGCCCACCCTCGGCAAGCAGGCCAGACGCGCCCCCCGCCAGGGAAGACATGACGACCGCGCGTCGCGACGGTCGGGACAGTGGCACTGACATTCGCAACACCCTGAATTTCCTGGACGTCTCGTCGGTCCGGACCTCGCCGGCTCCCCGTTCGAGCATCGGACCTCGACTTTTTCCGAAGCCGTAGACCGGCGGGCGCGAAAGCCATTGACGATAGATGACGACCGTAATAGATGATGAGCTTAATTTCAAACACTCAGTTGGTCATGGGGAACCGGCTATGGATGCGAGATGGATGATCGGCCTGACCGGTTTGGCCCTTGCGGCCTGCTCGCCGGCCGAGACGGCCGTGACGCCGGAGCCGCCCCTGGTCCAAGTCGCCGAGGTCGCTCCGGCGGTCGGCGGGGTCTCGCGCTACACCGGCGTGATCCGGGCTCGAACCGAGAGCAACCTCGGCTTCCGCGTCGGGGGCAAGATCTTCGAGCGTCTCGTGGATCCGGGGGACCGGGTGCATCTCGGGCAGCCGCTGATGCGTCTCGACCGCACCGACTTCACCCTCGCGCTCAACGCGGCGCGTGCCTCCGTCGAGGCGGCGCGCGCGCAGATGATCAAGGCCAAGGCGGACGAGGAACGTAGCCGCAAGCTCGTCTCGGACGGCTGGACCTCCAAGCAGACCTACGACCAGAACAAGGGCGCGGCCGATTCCGCCATCGCCCAGTTCGCCAACGCCGAGGCCCAGGCCAGCCAGATCGAGAACCAAGCGGCTTACGCCGAGCTCAAGGCCGATGCCGACGGTGTGGTGATGGAGGTGCCCTCCTATCCGGGCGAGGTGGTCGCCGCCGGCCAGACCGTGGTCAAGCTGGCGCGTGACGGGTCGCGCGAGGCGGAGATTTTCCTGCCCGAGGCGAGCCGGCGTCTGGCCAAGGGCGAGGCTTCGGCGACGCTCTATGCCGAGGGCGAGGCAACCTATCAGGCCCGCCTGCGCGAGCTCTCCGCCATCGCCGATCCGGCCACGCGCACCTACCGGGCGCGCTACATCCTGTCGGGGGGCGGCGAGGACGCGCCGCTCGGCGCCACCGTGACCCTGCAGCTCAAGTCCCGCGAAGCCGCCCGTGCCGCGACGGTCGAGGTGCCCCTCACCGCCCTCTTCAACCAGGGACGCGGCACCTCGGTCTGGCGCTACGATGCCGAAAGCCAGACGGTGAAGCCGCAGGCCGTGCAGGTCGCCCGCATGGGCGAGGAGCGTGCCGAACTCGCGACCGGCCTCAATCCGGGTGACCGGATCGTGGCCCTCGGAGCCCACCTCCTGAAGGCCGACCAGAAGGTGCGCCCTGCGCCCGCCAGCATGACCGGGGTGGTGCGATGAGCGGCTTCAACCTCTCGGCGCTCGCCGTCCGCGAGCGGGCCGTCACCTTATTTCTCCTGATCGCTCTCACAGGCGCGGGCTTCTTCGCCTTCGAGAAGCTCGGACGTGCAGAGGACCCGGCCTTCACCGTCAAGGTCATGACGGTCTCGGCCGCTTGGCCCGGAGCCACGGCGGAGGAGATGCAGCGCCAGGTCGCCGACCCGCTGGAGAAGCGACTGCAGGAACTCGTCTACTACGACCGGGCCGAGACCACGGTGCGCCCGGGCTTGATGGTGACCAAGGTCATCTTCAAGGACAACATGCCGCCGGCCAAGCTGCAATCGGAGTTCTACCAGACCCGCAAGAAGCTTTCCGACCAAGCCGCCAGCCTGCCCCGCGGCGTGATGGGCCCGCTGTTCAACGACGAGTTCTCGGACATCTACTTCGCCCTCTACGCCGTGCAGGCCAAGGGCCTGCCTCACCGCCAGCTCGTGCTGCGCGCCGAGGACCTGCGCCAGCGCCTGCTGCGCGTGCCGGGCGTCGAGAAGATCAACATCCTGGGCGAGCAGGCCCAGAAGATCTTCGTCGAGATTTCCTACCAGCGCCTCGCGACGCTGGGCATCAATGGCCAGCAAGTCCTGGCCGCGCTGGCCAACCAGAACGACGTGACGCCCGCGGGCTTCGTCGAGGCCGAGGGCCCGCGCGTCTACCTGCGGCTCGACGGGGCCATCGACGGCATCGAGGCGGTCCGCAACCTGCCGGTGGCGGCGGGCGACCGCAGCCTCAAGCTCGGCGATATCGCCGAGGTCAAGCGCGGCTACGAGGACCCCAGGACCTTCGAGATCCGCAACGACGGCGAGCCGGCGCTGATGCTCGGCCTTGTAATGAAGCCCGGCTTCAACGGCTTGACCCTCGGCCAAGCCCTGAACGCCGAGGAAGTTGCCATCCACCACGAGACGCCCGTCGGCATCACCTTCACCAAGATCACCGACCAAGCGAAGGTCATCGACGACGCCATCCATGAGTTCATGGTGAAGTTCTTCACCGCGCTCGGCGTGGTGATCCTCGTGTCCCTGGTGGCGCTGGGCTTCCGGGTCGGCATCGTTGTGGCGCTGGCTGTGCCGCTGACGCTCTCGGCGGTGTTCGTCGTGATGATGCTCACCGGCCGCGACTTCGACCGCATCACCCTCGGCGCCCTCATCATCTCGCTCGGCCTCCTCGTCGACGACGCCATCATCGCCATCGAGATGATGGTGGTGCGCATGGAGGAGGGCTACGACCGCATCGAGGCGGCGACCTATGCCTGGAGCTCGACCGCCGCGCCCATGCTCACCGGCACGCTGGTCACCATCGCCGGCTTCCTGCCCGTGGGCTTCGCCGCCTCGACGGCGGGCGAATACGCCGGCAACATTTTCTGGGTGGTCTCGTTCTCGCTCATCATCTCGTGGATCGTGGCGGTGACCTTCACGCCCTATCTCGGCGTCAAGCTCCTGCCCAACATCAGACGAGTCGAGGGCGGCCACGACGCGATTTACGCCACGAAGAACTACGAGCGCCTGCGCCGGATCGTGCGGATGTCGGTCGACCATAAATGGTGGGCCGCCGGCATCACCGTGGCGCTGTTCGCGGGTGCGGTGGTCGCCATGGGCAAGGTCGAGCAGCAGTTCTTCCCGAACTCCGAGCGCCCCGAACTCATCGTCGAGGTCACCCTTCCGGCGGGCTCGGCCTTCGCCACGACGGAAGCCAGCGTCAAGCGGGTCGAGGCGGCCGTACGCGAGCTTCCCGAGGCCAAGGAGATCACGAGCTACATCGGGCAGGGCATGCCGCGCTTCGTGCTCTCGTTCGACCCCGAACTGCCCGATCCCGCCTTCGCGCAGATCGTGGTGCAGACCGCCGACGCGGCGGCCCGCGACGCCCTGCGGGTCAAGGTGCGCGGGCTCGTCGACGCGGGCCGCTTCCCCGAGGCGCGGGTGCGGGTACTGCAGATCGTGTTCGGGCCGCCGGTGCGCTTCCCCGTCGCCTTCCGGGTGGTCGGACCCGACCTCGATGTGATCCGCGGCATCGCCGCCGAGGTGTCCGAGGCGATGGCCTCCAACCCGAACATGCGGATGGTCCACCTCGACTGGGGCGACAAGACTCCGAGCCTGCGCCTCGCCCTCGACCAGGAGCGCCTGCGCCTGATCGGCCTGACCCCCAAGGAGGCCGGCCAGCAGTTGCAGAACTACCTCAACGGCACGCCCGCCACCCAGGTGCGCGAGAACCTGCGCTCGGTCGACGTGCTCCTGCGCAGCCCCGGACCCGAGCGGCGCTCACTCGGCGACATCGGCGACCTGACGCTTGCGACGAAGGACGGGCGCCAGGTGCCGGTCTCGCAGGTCGCCCGGCTGGAAAGCCGCTACGAGGACGCGGTGCTCAAGCGCTACAATCGCGAGACCTACATCCGCGTGCAGGGCGACGTGCTCGACGGCAAGCAGCCGCCGGACATTCACGCCCAGGTCTTCCCACTGCTCGACCCGATCAAGGCCAAGCTGCCGCCGGGCTACCGCATCGACACGGCCGGCTCGGTCGAGGAGAGCGTGAAGGCGCAACTGTCGCTGGCAGCCGTGTTCCCGGTCATGCTGTTCGTCACGCTGACGGTCATCATGATCCAGGTCCGGTCGTTCTCCGCCATGTTCATGGTGTTCGCGACCGCCCCGCTCGGGCTGGTGGGGGCCGCGCCGACGCTGCTGATCTTCGGGCAACCCTTCGGCTTCAACGCGATCCTCGGCCTGATCGCGCTGTCGGGCATCCTGATGCGCAACACCCTGATCCTCGTGGACCAGATCCACCACGATCAGGCCGCGGGGCTGTCGGACTACGACGCCATCGTCGAATCGACCGTGCGGCGGGCGCGCCCCGTCATCCTGACGGCGGCGGCCGCGATGCTGGCCTTCATCCCGCTCACCCACTCGGTGTTCTGGGGAGCGCTCGCCTACGTGCTGATCGGCGGCGTCGGCGTCGGCACGCTGCTGACCCTGCTGTTCCTGCCCGCGCTTTACGCCCTCTGGTTCCGCGTCGTGCGGGAACCGCGCAGGGACGACGCTGCCTCTCGCGCAGGCTCAGTGCCGATGCCCGCCAACCCCTGAGACGGGCCGCCCCCTTCGATGCCCCGTCTTCGGGGCATCCCGAGATCGCGCGTTCGTCCGTCGAGCGTGCGATGCGTCGACCGGCCTGCGCTTCCGCTCACCTCGCGTAGGCCGGTCGATCAGCTTTCTTCACAGCATTGGAGCGATCCGGGGAAGCTCAACACCCATCGCCACTTCAATACATGACTCATTGCATCTATATGATCATCTTCAACGGCGAAGGACGGTAGGATGCCCAGGGTCTCGCAGGAGCAAGCCAAGCTCAACCGAGAGCGTGTCGTCGAGGTCGCGTCCGCCCTGTTCCGGGAGCGTGGCCTGCACGGGATCGGCGTCGTGGACATCATGGCGGCCGCCGGCCTGACCCATGGCGGCTTCTACGGCCAGTTCGCCAACAAGGAAGCCCTTGCGGCCGAGGCGTTCGACGCCGCGATCGGTAACGAATACCGGGCGAACCTCGACACCTTCATCGAGAACTACCTCTCCCTCGGACACGTCCGAACCCCCGGGAAAGGCTGCCCCGTCGCGGCCCTGGTGAACGACGTGGGGCGCGAGCCTGCCGGCAGCGCCTTACGGTCGCGGTTCACCCATGCGGTCAAGGGGCTCGCCGGCCTCATCGCGGACAGGCTGCCCAAGAGTTCCAAGGAGCGTCGTCGGCAGCGCTCCCTCGTGGCGCTGTCGACCATGGTCGGGGCGGTGGTGCTGGCGCGAGGCGTCGACGACGAGGCGTTGGCCGACGAGTTGCTCAAGGCGGCGCGCAACACCGTCATCGGCTGAGGCGTTCCGGGACCCCGCTTTTCGAAGCGGGGCGCCCCAACCAAAGCAGAATCCTCGTTGACCGGTTCAACGCGGTCAAATAGATTAATATCATAATTTTTACTGATGCTGATTCCCAGGTGGATCGGGCCGTCACGGGACGATGGCCCGTCTCGGTCACCTAAGAGGAGCTGACGATGATGAACCCAAGTCGCTCGGCGCGTCGCAGAGGGCATTTCAGGCGCGCAGTGAGGCTTTCGCTCGCCGTCGCCTCCTTGAGCTTTCCTGCCTTCGCCTCCGACGGTTCGACGAGCGTGCGGCTGCCGGAGAGCAATCGTTTCCCGGAGAGCGTGACGTCGGACGCAAACGGCACCCTTTTCGTCAGCAGCATCGCGGATGGCGGGGTTCTCAAGCTCGCCGCGGATGGGGCCGTCACGTCGCAGTTCCTGAAGCCGGGCGACCATGGCACCCGGTCGACCTTCGGCCTGCTCGCCGATCCCCAGCGTGGCGTGCTTTGGGTCGCCTCGAACGACGCCACGGCCCTCGGAGCGAAGGGGCCGACCGGCACGGAAGGCGCGTGGGTCAAGGCCTTCGATGTCGCGACCGGGGCCATGAAGACGAGTGTCAGGCTGCCCGGCGCCAAGGCGCTCGCGAACGACTTCGCCCTCGACGGCGACGGCTCGCTCTACGTCACCAACACGTTCGCGCCCCAGATCCTGCGGCTCAAACCCGGCGCCACGGAGTTCGAGGTGTTCGTCGAGGACCCGGCCCTGAGCAAGGGGCTCGACGGCATCGCCTTCGGCCCCGACGGGAACCTCTACGTCAACACCTTCATGGGCGGCGAGCTGTTTCGCATCGAGGTGAAGCAGGGCGCGGCCGGTCAGGTCACGCAGCTCGAAACGCCGCGTCCGCTGAAGTTCCCGGACGGGCTGCGGGCCTTCAAGGACGGGTTCCTGATGGTCGAGGGCAGCGGCGCCCTGAGCCGCGTCACGGTCTCCGGAAACAGTGCCAGGATCGAGCCGATCGGGCAGTTCGCGGGCCCCACCGGCGTAACGGTTTCCGGCGACAGGATCTGGGTCTCCGAGGGCCAATTGGGGCTCATGTCCAAGCCGCCCGAGGCCGGAGGTGACGCACCGAGCTTCCATCTCCGCTCCGTGAACGTCCAGTAACACGGCGACCGACGGCCACCAAGAAGGCTCGCCCCGGTCTCGAAGCCAGAGTTCGGGGCCGGCAGCCCATCGGAAGCGGGCCGCCGACATGGCTCGCCCTTGGGCCGACGGTCTCGCTCCTCGGTCGTGGAGCCGCGGCTCCAAGACCGGCAGATCCTCACGAAGGTTCATCGATGACGGGCGAAGCGCATCCTGAAACGCACGCGCCTTCGCGGCGCAGGGTCGTCGAGTGGGCCGATCCCCGTTCCATCGCCGCGGCGGGACAAGCCCTGGCAGGGATCGACTTCCTGCACGCGCTCCTGGCGGGGGAGATCGCGCCACCGCCCGTGATCCAATTGCTCGGTATCGAGTTCGTGTCCGCCGATCCTGGCACGGCCACCATGCGCATGCCGGCCGCGGAGTACCTCTTCAATCCGCTGGGCTCCGTCCATGGCGGATCCCTCGCCACGCTTCTCGACAGCGTCATGGGGTGTGCCGTGCACTCCACCTTGCCGGTCGGACGCGGCTACACGACGCTCGAATTCAAGTTGAATTTCCTGCGCGCGGCCACCGATCGGTCCGGCCTTCTGACGGCCGTCGGGCAGGTCATCCACGCCGGTCGGCAACAAGCCGTCCGAAGGTCGCCTCAGCGACGAGTCCGGCCGCCTCGTCGCGACCGCAAGCACGACCTGCCTCCTGTTCGATCTGCCCACGGCCGGGACGCGTCCCGCCGTCGGCTGACTGCGCAGAAATTTCGCCGCCCGCCCCTGCTGATCCGAGTTTCGCCGATGTCGACCCGCCAGATCGTGCTTTGCCATCCTGTCCGCACCGCCATCGGCGGTTACGGCGGCAGCCTCAAGGACGTCGCCGCGACCGAACTCGGCGCGGTCGCGGTCCGTGAGACCCTGCGCCGCGCCGGCCTCGACGCCAGCCGGCTCGGCAGCGTGACGATGGGCAACGTCGTGCAGGCCGGCAACCGCATGAACCCGGCCCGGCAGGCTGCCGTGAAGGGCGGTGTGCCCGTTTCCGTGCCGGCGCTGACCGTCAACCGCGTCTGCGGCTCAGGAGCCCAGGCCATCGCCACGGCGGCCGACGAGATCCGGCTCGGCCATCACGACGTCGCGGTCGCGGGCGGCATGGAGAACATGGACCGGGCGCCGTACCTGATGGGGAGTGGGCGCTGGGGTCATCGGATGGGCCACGCCCAGCTCCTCGACAGCATGCTCAATGACGGCCTCGTCGATGCCTTCTCCGGCGAGCATTCCGGCTGGCACACCGAGGACGTGGCCGCCCGCTCGGAGATTGGCCGGGAGGCGCAGGACGCCTGGGCGGCCCGCTCCCAGCAGCGGTTCGAGAGGGCTCGGTCCGCGGGCGCCTTCGACGGGGAGATCGTTCCGGTCGAGATCAAGGGCCGCAAAGGCGTCGAGATCTTCACGCGCGACGAGGCGCCCCGTCCCGAGACCAACGTCGAGACGCTGGCGAGGCTGAAGCCGGCTTTCCGGAAGGACGGCACCATCACGGCCGGCAACGCGCCGGGCCTGAACTCGGGCGCCTCCGCGATGATCGTGGCCGAACGGGCCTTCGCGGAAACCAAGGGCCTCGACGCGTTCGGTCGCCTCGTCGCGTATGGCGTCGGCGCCTGCGAGCCGGGCCTGTTCGGCCTTGGTCCGATACCGGCCGTGCGCCAGGCACTGGAACGGGCCGGATGGTCGCTCGGCGACCTGGAGCGCGTCGAGATCAACGAGGCCTTCGCGGTGGTGCCGCTCGCCGTGGCCAAGGAGCTTGGCCTGCCCGAGGACATCGTCAACGTCGAGGGCGGAGCCATCGCGCACGGCCATCCGATCGGGGCGACCGGCGCGGTCCTGACGACCCGCCTGCTCCATTCCATGCGCCGGGACGGCATCCGGCGCGGGCTGGTCACGCTCTGCATCGGCGGCGGCCAGGGCATCGCCCTCGCCGTCGAGGCCGCCTGAGCCGGAGCGCTCGGCGGGGATCCCCACCGTTCCGAGCGTCCGGGCTCGCAATCCATGACTTCGTGAGGGTTCCGCCATGGACACACGCACGCGCCGCCTGCTGGAAGCGCCTCTCGTGCCGACCCTGGCCCGGATGGCCGCGCCCAACATCCTGGTGATGGCGGTCCAGACCTCCGTCGGCCTGATCGAGACGTATTTCGTGTCGATGCTCGGGACCGACGCGTTGGCCGGCATGGCCATCGTCTTCCCGGTGGTGATGCTGGTCCAGATGCTCTCCGCCGGCGGGATGGGGGGCGCCATCCAGTCGGCGGTCTCCCGCACGCTGGGTGCGGACCGACGGGCGGATGCGGGAATCCTGGCTTGGCACGCGACGGCGCTCGGCCTGGGGCTCGGCATCGCGACGAGCCTCGTTGCCCTTCCCCTGGGGCCCACTCTCTACGCACTGATGGGTGGGGCCGGAGGCTCGCTCCGGGCCGCGACCACCTACGCGAGCATCGTCTTGGGCGGGGCGGTCCTGATCTGGCTGTTCAACGCGCTGTCGGCGGTGATCCGCGGCACCGGCAATATGGCGCTCCCGGCTATCGTCACCTGCGTCGGGGCCGTCGTGCTGGTGCCGCTCTCGCCCGCGCTGATCTTCGGCTGGGGACCGTTCCCCGAGCTTGGGGTCGCGGGCGGCGGCGTCGCGTTCGCGGCCTACTACGCCGTGGGCTCCGCGGTCTTCGCCGCCTACATCTGGTCGGGCCGCGGCGTGTTGCGCCCGAGCCGGCGCTTGCCGAAACTGACCTGGGCCCCGTCCCGGGAGATCCTCCGCATCGGGGTGCTTTCGGGCATCGCCAGCGTGACCTCCAACGTCACGGTCATCGCCGCCACTGTCTTCGTAGGGGCGGCCGGGCCGGCGGCCGTGGCCGGGTACGGCACCGGCGCGCGGCTGGAATATCTCTTGGTTCCCCTCGTCTTCGGTCTGGGCTCGCCCATCG
The DNA here is from genome assembly GCF_022829505.1 of Methylobacterium sp. J-043. Taxonomy (NCBI): domain Bacteria; kingdom Pseudomonadati; phylum Pseudomonadota; class Alphaproteobacteria; order Hyphomicrobiales; family Methylobacteriaceae; genus Methylobacterium; species Methylobacterium sp. J-043. The sequence goes on from NZ_JAKSYB010000063.1 coordinate 427,666, forward strand.
CGGCCATCGTCGGTACGGCCTTGGGAGCCGGGGACCATGCCCGCGCCCGTCGGGCAGCCCTGACCGGCGCGGCCGCCGCCGGCGTCCTGACGGAATGCATCGGGATCGCGGCCGCCCTGCATCCGGTCGCCTGGCTTGGCCTGTTCGGGGACGACCCGGCGATGCTCGACACGGGCTCGCTCTATCTGCGTGTGGTCGGCCCGTTCTACGGGTTCTTCGGGTTCGGGCTGGCCCTCTACTTCGCAGCCCAGGGCGCGGGTCGCGTCGGCTGGCCGCTCGCTGCCAGCCTGCTCCGGATGGGGGTGGCGCTGGGCGGAGCCTGGACCGCCTCGGCGCTCGGGTTCGGGTTGGGTGGCACCTTCCTCGCCGTCTCGGCCGGGTTCGTCGTCATGGGCCTCGTCAACGCAGCGGCCTTCGCGACGGGCCGCATGTTCTCGCGCGATCCCACCGACCTCCCGTCCGTGACGCCCTTGCCCGCCGCGCCTGCCGCGGCTGCGGTCGCCAGGCGCTGACCGTCCCGTCTTGAGGAGACGCCATCGATGATTGTCACATCCAATGGGCGACGCCTCGGCGAGTGGGCGCTCCGACTCCTGCTCACGGTGGTCTTCATCGTCGCGGCCGGGATGAAGCTCACGGCGTCCGAGTTCGAGATCTCGAATTTCGGGCGCTTCGGCTACCCGTCCTGGTTCATGTACGCGGTCGGCATCGCCCAATTGCTCGGCGCGGGCTCGCTCTGGGTCCGGGGTTCCATCGCCTACGGGGCGCTGTTGCTGGCTGCGCTGATGGCCGGCGGTGTCTTCAGTCACCTTCGCGCCGGTGACCCGGTCGTGATGGCCGCTCCGGCGCTGGGGCTGCTGGTGCTTCTGTGCGGCCTCGCCTTCGCCCGGCGAGGTGAGCTTCTACCTCGACGGGGCTGAACCACGGGATGGGACCGTAACCGGTACGAGGCTCTACGGGCCATTCTCCAGTCCCGATGCGGCAAGCCGCCACGACACCGTCGCAGCGGCTTGCCAATTAAAATTATGTACGTAATTTATTAAGCCGTGCGGCGGGTGGCCTGTCGCGACAACGGGAGGGCATCGTGGCTCAGGGAAGCATCAAGACAGCAATTGTCACCGGCGCAGCCGGTGGCATCGGGTTATCGACCGCAACGGCCTTGCAGGCCGCGGGCTATCGTGTGTTCGGGACGAGCCGGAAGCCCGCTCCGAATGGGGGCGGCGGGACCAGGATGCTGGTGTGCGACGTCACCGACGAGGCATCCGTTGCCGACATGGTCGAGACGGTCTTCGGCGAAACCGGTCGCATCGATCTCCTGGTGAACAATGCCGGCTTCGGTATCAGCGGCCCTGCCGAGGAGACCTCAGTCGCGCAAGCCCAGGCCATGTTCGACGTGAACCTGTTCGGCGTCATCCGGACGACCCAGGCGGTTCTGCCCCTGATGCGCGCCCAGAGAGGCGGCCGCATCGTCAACGTCAGCTCGGTGCAGGGCTTCATACCGGCCCCCTACATGGCGCTGTACGGCGCCAGCAAGCACGCGGTCGAGGGCTACTCGGAGTCGCTCGACCACGAGGTTCGCGGCCAGGGCATCCGGGTCGTGCTCGTCGAGCCCGCCTTCACGCGGACTGCCTTCGACGAGAACCTGGTCCGGCCCGATAAGCCCCTGGCCATCTACGAGGCGGACCGGGCCGGGCGCGGCAAGTTCTGGAGCGAGGTCATGAAGACCGCCGATGCGCCCGAGGTCGTGGCGAAGGTCATCCTGAAGGCCGCGACCGCGGAGGCGCCGAAACGCCGTTACGCAGCGGGACCGAAGGCGCGGCAGGTCAGCCTCCTGCGCCGGTTCGTCCCGGCGGGCGCCTTCGACAAGGCCCTTCGTAAGGAAATGCAGCTTCCGCCGATGTCCTGAATACTCGCAACGTTCAGGCTCACGTTCGACAGGCGGGCACCCGTCTTCGGGCTTGAATTGCCTCTGCGGCGCCTCTTGTTCGTGGCCGAAACGACGCTCAGTGCCACTGAGGCGCTCGGAAACTCCAGATCAAGCCGATTCAGGTGCGGATGAACGTGCGTCTGTACGAGGCGTCCGGCCTAACCACCTCAACGCAGAGGATCGACGCCTGCCGAGGAACGCTGGTCCTGGCGCAGGGCAAGCGCAAACGGGGTAAACGACGGACTGACCGTGCCCACCCCGTTCCCATGGCTGACGCCGAGCGATCGAGAGAGGCGTCTTCCCTGGTGCCCCCCGGTCAGCCTGCTGGATTGCGCGCCGTGACGATCCACGCGGCGCCGTCCATCATCACTGACCGCTCGCCGGCGCGGCCCGCGAAGGCGGCACGAACCGCGGCCAAGGCGCGGGCGCGGATGCCGTCGGGCTGATCAGCGAGTGCGCGTGCCGGCGGGCCGACCGCGAACGTCATCTCCACCGCGTCGTCGATTGCCGCGTCCCGCGTCTCGCCCTCGCCGAACGGGACGGAAGCATCGAAGGGCGCGATATCGATATCGGTGAAGCCGGCCGCCGACAGGATGCGCTCCACCCGCCCGCGGTCGCCGAACGCGAAAGGGCTAGGTGCCTCGGGATCGGGCCGCGCAGTCGGCGGGACGATGTCGTTGATCGCGCTCATCGGGAGGCGCACCCAATCGTTCTCGGCCGCGCCGCGCCAACAGACGAAGGCGACCCGGCCGCCCGGCCGGAGCGCGCGGCGCAGATGCGCGAACGTCCCTGTCGGATCGTCGAAGAACATCACTCCGAACCGCGAGAACAGGATGTCGAATGCGCCCTCGGGCAGCGCGACGCTGCCGGCGTCGGCCACTTGGAACATGGCCGGCATATCGCTTGGCGCGAGGGCGCGGGCTCTGCCGATCAGCGGTTCGGATATGTCCACGCCCAGCACGTGCCCCCCCGCGCCGACACGGGCGGCCAGAGCCAAACTCGATGCGCCAGCGCCGCAGCCGACGTCGAGCACGCGCTCGCCCGCTGCGGGCGCGGCGGCTTCGAGAGCGGCCTCGCCGAACGGAGCCAGCATGGCTTCGAGCCGGGCTTGGTAAGCGACCCAGCGCCCCCCGTCCTGCCCCTTCCAATCGGCGGCCTGAACGGCATCTCGTTCCGCCATGTCAAACCCTTCTCGAGAAATAAATTGCGTTCAAAATTTATATTCTTATAAAGTCGGCGAACGCAAGCCAAGGGGAAGGCCGCCGAAGCGGTCGCGCGCCAGACTCGGCCCAACCCCCGCCATTCGCGACGCGGAGCTCATCACCATGGATGATGTGATCATCATCGGCGGCAGCTTTGCCGGCCTCGCCGGCGCCCTGCAGCTCGGCCGTGCCCGCCGCAAGGTCACCGTTCTCGACACCGGCCTGCCGCGTAACCGCTTCGCTGGCCATTCGCACGGCCTGCTCGGCCACGACCACAAGCCACCATCGGACATCCTGGCCGAGGCGCGCCGGCAGTTGGCGCGCTACCCCACGATCAGGCTGGTCAGCGCGCGGGCCGACAGCGTCTCCGGCGCCATCGACGATTTTTCCGTCCTGACCGGCGATGGCGAAAGCCTCGGGGCGCGCCGCCTGATCCTGAGCTATGGCGTCGCCGATCAGATGCCCGCTGTCCCGGGCTTTGCCGAAGGCTGGGGCAAGTCCATCGTGCCATGCCCCTATTGCGACGGCTTCGAAGTCGCGGGCCGGCACTGGGGCCTTGTCTGGTCCGGGCCCCAGTCGAACAACTTTGCCAAGCTGTATCGCGATTGGACCGACACGTTGACGCTCTTCGCCGACGGTCACGACATCAAGCCCGACATCCGCGCCAATCTGGCGAGCCGCAACGTACCTGTCGTGGATGGCCGGATCGTCGAGGTCGTGAATCACGGGGGCGATGCTGCCGGCGTCATTGTCGACACCGGCCTCCATGTCCCGGTCGACATCCTGTTCGCGCATCCTCGCAACAAGCCCTCGGCAAGCCTGCATGAAACACTGGGCCTCGCCACGGTCGACACGCCCGGCGGCATCGCCCTCAAGGTCGACGAGCGCCGCGAAACCAACGTGCCCGGCATCTACGCCGCCGGTGACCTCGCCACCCCCGGAATGCCCTCGGTCACCCAGGCATCATCGCAAGGTGCGATGGCGGGCATCTTCGCGCAGCAGTCGATGGTGGTTTGAGAGCGGCGGTGGATGCCGCTTAAACCCCGCTGCCCACCCGAAGCCTGTTGCCAAACTCCAGGAGTCTCGCACCGCTTCCTGCGGCCGGGTGGTGCGCGCCGCCATCCACCGCGACAGCAGCTTTCGATGCGTGCGGCCGCTCTTCTTGTGTAAGCAGACCTTCGTGAGATCGAATGCAGAGGTCCGCCAATGGCGCGAAGCCGTCGTTCAGCGGGTGGACGCTGTTCGGCACGAAGACGGAGGAAGTCCGGGCTTCGATTTCATTGACTCGACGCGCGGCCCTGAAATAACACTCGCTTGACGGTTCCCCTCGGGGATCAAAAGGGAACGCGGTGAGGGCGAAAGCTCGATGCCGCGGCTGCCCCCGCAACTGTAAGCGGCGAGCCTTCCGCCACCATGTCACTGGGCAGCCTCGCCCGGGAAGACGGTGAGAGGGCCGCGACCCGCGAGCCAGGAGACCTGCCGTCAGTCGTGGTCACACGCGAAACGCGTCGGGCGGGGTGTCCTGGCGGGTGTCGAAGCGGCGTGATCCCATCGGGACGCGAGCGCCGAGGCCTCGTTCGCGGTGACGTGCCACTGCCGTTGCCCGAGGCCCTGTCGCCGTGCCCCATCTCTGCCGATCCGCGCTTCGCGGAGCGCTGGCTTTGTCCTGCGCCCTTCCCATCCTCGCCTGCGCTCCCGCCGCGGCCCAGCAAACCGCCGCCCCCTTCGCTGCCGCCCCGGCCGGCGTCGAGACCACCCTCGACGAAATCTCGGTCGCGGCGACCGGCGTGCCGACACCGACCGCCCAGGTGGGATCGAGCGTGAGCGTGCTGACCGAGCGGACGCTCGAACAGCAGCAGCGCCGCACCGTGCCGGACGCACTTCAGCAGGTGCCGGGCCTCAACGTCGTTCAGACGGGTGGTCCCGGCGGCCAGACCTCCGTCTTCATCCGGGGCGCCAACTCCAACCACACCAAGGTGCTGATCGATGGCATCGACGCGACCGACCCGTCGAACGGCAACGGGTCGTTCGACTTCGGCCAACTCCTGACGGACGACCTCGCGCGCATCGAGGTGCTGCGCGGCCCCCAGAGCGGCCTCTACGGCTCGGACGCCATCGGCGGCGTGGTTTCCTTCACGACCAAGCGCGGCGAGGGGCCGGCGCGGGCGTCGCTGCGCCTGGAGGGCGGCTCGTTCGGGACCTTCAACCAGTCGGGTCGGATCAGCGGTGCCGAGAACGGCTTCGACTACTCGGTCTCGGTCGCCCATTTTCGGGCGGCCGCAACCCCCGTCACGCCGCCCGACCTCGTGCCGTTCGGGCGCCCGATCCATCCGAACTTCTACGACAACGAGACCGTCTCGGCGAAGTTCGGCTACCAGTTCACCGACACGTTCCGCATCAACTCGGTCACGCGCTTCATCAACTCGCGGCTGCTGCTGACGGGCGACGACTTCAGCACCTTCCCGGCGGCACCCGCGGCCTTCCGCAGCGAGGCGGCGGTCCAGCAAATCTTCACCCGCAACGAGGCCGAGTGGACGCCGTTCGCCGGCTTCCACAACATCCTCGCCATCAACTACTCGAACCTGTTCAACCGGCAGCAGGGGCCTCTCGATCCGCTGGCGACACCCGACGGGACCACGGGCTTGGGCGAACGGACACGCTTTGAGTATCGCGGCGACTATCTGCTCTCACCCGGCAACATCGTGTTGTTCGGCGCCCAGCGGGACGAGGAGAGCCTGTTCACGACCTCGCCGGGCTCCGTTCCCGACTCCTTGCGGGCGAGGAACGGCAACACCGCGGGTTACGGCGAGGTGCAGCTCACGCCGTTCGACCGCGCCTTCCTCGTCGCCAATCTCCGCCATGACGAGAACGACCAGTTCGGCCCGGCCACCACATTCCGGGTCGCGCCGAGTTACATCTTGCCGTTCACGGACACGCGCCTGAAGGGCAGCGTCGGGACGGGCTTCAAGGCGCCGACACTGAGCCAACTCTACCAGAGCTTCCCGGCGTTCAACTTCTTCGCCAACCCGAACCTCAAGCCCGAGGAGAGCCTCGGCTACGATGCGGGCTTCGAGCAGCCGCTCGGCGACCGGGTTCTGGTCGGAGCCACCTATTACCGCAACGACTTCACCAACCTCATCAACACCAACGCGAGCTTCACCTCGAACGAGAACGTCGGCAAGGCCGTATCCTACGGCGCGGAGGCGTTCGCCTCGGTCCGGTTCTCGGAGACGCTGTCGGGCCGCGTCGATTACACCAACACGGTCACCAAGAACGAGATCACCAACCAGGAGCTTCTGCGCCGACCGCGACACAAGGGCAGCGCCACAGCGTTCTGGAACCCTTCGCCGGGCCTGAGCTTCAGCGGCACGGTGATCGTGCTCGGTTCCTTCGTCGACGGCAACCGGGACTTCTCCGTCCCACGCCTGAAGAACCCTGGCTTCACCCTCGTCAACCTCGCGGTCAACTACGATGTCAGCGAGACGGTCAGCGTGTTCGGGCGCATCGATAACCTGTTCGACCGTCGCTACGAGAATCCGACGGGGTTCCTCGGGCCGGGGCTCGCCGTCTACGGCGGCGTGCGCCTGACCAGCTTCTGAGGTGACGATGCCGTCACGAGCCGTGACCTTTCTGTCGGCGGTCCTGGCCGCCGTGCCCGCGGCCCAGGCCGCCGGCATGGCCGAGGCGCCGGTGCGCGTGGTCTCGATGAACCTGTGCGCGGACGAACTCGTCCTGCGGCTCGCCGACCGCGACCAGGTGCTGGCCGTCACCTATCTCGCCGGCGACCCACGCGGATCGACGGTCTCAGCCGAGGCCGCCGGAGTTCCGGTGACGCGCGGCCTCACCGAGGAGGTCGTCGCGCTCCGGCCAGACCTCGTCATCGCGGGCGCCTTCACGACGCGCGCGACCGTCGGCATGCTCAAGCGCGTCGGCGCGCCCGTGCTCGAACTCGGTGTGCCGACCGACCTCGACGGCGTGCGTTCCCAGATCCGGCAGGTCGCGCGAGCGCTCGGGCACCCCGAGCGGGGGGAGGCCTTGGTCGCAGACCTCGATGCCAGGCTCGCATCGGTTACCCCGTCGACACGGCCGTTGCGGGCCCTCGTCATGCGCCCGAACGCCTTCACGGTCGCGCCCGGCGGCCTTGGCGACGCGCTCATCCGCGCCGCCGGCCTCGTGAACATGGCTGCCGAGATGGGCCGCGACCGGTTCGGGCAGGTGCCGCTCGAAGCCGCCGCGCTCGCGAACGCCGACCTGATCGTGACCGACGAGGGAACGCCGGGCATGCCTTCGCTCGCCGACACGCTTCTGCACCATCCCGTCTTCCGGGCTCTCGCGCGCAGGGGTCGGACCGTCTCCATCCCGAACCGCTTCTGGACCTGTCCGGGCCCTCAGGTCGCCGAGGTCGTGGCGCAGCTGGCGGCCGCCGCGAACGCGCGGGCGCCTCAGCCATGAACGCGCCCGTTCGGACCATCGCCGATCCCGTCTCGCGACGCCCGGACACGCTGCGCGTCCGCGGTGCCGTCGTCGCCGTCCTCGGCGTCGCGGTCCTCACCCTGACGCTCGCCTCGGTCGCGATCGGCTATGCACCCTTCGATGTGCCGGCCGCGTTCGCGGACCTCGTTGCCGGTAAGACCACACTGCCCGCGATGGTGCTGTGGGAGTTGCGTGTCCCGCGAGCGCTTCTCGGTGGCCTCGTCGGGTTCAGCCTCGGCCTGACCGGCGCGGCGATGCAGGGCTACCTGCGCAACCCGCTGGCCGACCCCGGCATCCTCGGGATCTCCTCGGCTGCCGCCTTGGGGGCCGTGCTGGTCTTCTACAGCGGGCTTGCCGCCTCGCTGAGCCTGGCCCTGCCGCTCGGCGGCATTGCCGGCGCGGCAGTGGCGGCGCTGCTCCTCAACGTGCTCGCCGCCCGCGGCAGTTCCACGCTCGGGCTGATCCTGGCCGGCGTCGGCTTGTCGAGCCTGGCAGGCGCCCTGACCGCGCTGGCGCTCAACCTGTCGCCGAACCCCTACGCGGCCCTGGAGATCGTGTTCTGGCTGATGGGCTCGCTTGCCGACCGCAGCCTCGACCACGTCCTCCTCTGCCTGCCGCTGATGGTGGTGGGCTGGGGCCTGATGCTCTCGACCGGTTCCGCGCTCGACGCTCTCACGCTCGGGGAGGACACCGCGGCGAGCCTCGGGATCGGCCTCGTCTCAGTCCGCCTGCGCCTCGTCACCGGCGCGGCGCTCGCCGTCGGCAGCGGGGTGGCGGTCTCCGGTGCCATCGGCTTCGTCGGCCTCGTCGTGCCGCACCTGATGCGTCCGCTCGTCGGGGCCCGGCCCGGTGCCAACCTGTTGCCGAGCGGCCTCGCCGGCGCTGTCCTCGTGCTCGCCGCCGACATCGGCGTGCGCCTGCTCGCCACCCGGCCCGAGCTGAAGCTCGGCGTGGTGACCGCGCTCGTCGGGGCGCCATTCCTGATCGTCCTTCTGCTGCGCAACCGCGGGAGGCCGGCATGAGCCTCGGTCTCCAAGACGTCCGGGTCACGCTGGATGGCCGGACGATCCTGTCGGACATCGACCTTGTGCTGGAGCGCGGCCGCTTCGTCGGGCTCGTCGGGCCGAACGGCGCCGGCAAGACCACGCTCCTGCGCGTCCTGGCGGCGCTGGTCGCGCCGACCCGAGGCCGCGTCACCCTCGAAGGCCGAGCGCTGGCCGGCCTGAACCGCGACGAACGGGCCCGCCGCATCGCCGCCCTGTTCCAGGGTGCCGGCATCGGCTGGCCGATGCGCGTGCGCGAGATCGTGGCGCTCGGCCGCCTGCCGCACCGCCGTGCCTTCGCGGGGTTCTCGGACGCCGACGCGGTCGCCGTTGCGCGGGCGATGGAGCGTACCGACATTGGGCACCTCGCCGACCGGACCGAGCCGACCCTGTCATCGGGCGAGCGCATGCGCGCGCTGCTCGCCCGGGCGCTCGCGGTCGAGGCCGATTGGTTGCTGGCCGACGAACCGGTCACGGCCCTCGACCCCGCCCACCAGCTCGACGCCATGGCCCTGCTGCGCGCTGCGTCGCGCGACGGCGCCGGGGTCGTCGCCGTCTTACACGACCTCGCCCTCGCGGCCCGGTTCTGCGACTGGATCGTCGTGCTGTCCGGCGGCCGGCTCGTCGCGGACGGGCGGCCGGAGGAGGCGTTGACCGATTCCTTGCTTGCCCGCGTGTTCGGCGTCACGGCGGAGCGGGGCGAGGCCGCGGACGGAACCCGATACATCCTGCCCTGGGCGCGTTCCGGGGCGACAAAGGAGAAGAGCGATGGCGCCATCATCCCAGGCTGATGCGGTCACGGACCTGCTGCGCGAAGCCTTGGCGGACCCCGGCACCGCCTGGAGCCTCGGCAGCTTCGGCGCCATCGCCGAGTTCATGCGCGATCCGGACGAGGCGGTCTCGGCCCTGCCGGACGACCGTCTCGGCATGGCGACCGAACGCGGCGCCATCGCCTTGAGCGCCTGTCCCGACCTGCGCCCCGTCGCCTACGAGACCTCGGTCGCGTCCGGCTGGAACCACGCCGTCGCTCTATGTCTGCCGGAGGCGACCTGCGCCATGACCCGGCGCGGCGTGGTGACGGAGCTCGGTCCCGACCGGGAGGCCGCCCGCGAAACGGACCGGGATGCCATCCTGTTCGACCTGGGCCTGGATTTGCTCGCGGTCGACGCCTGCGTGCGCACGAGCGACCCGGAGGCCATCTCCTGCCTTCGGTCGGGAGCCGGGCGGCCCCTGTTCGACCCCGCCAACCCCATCGGTCGGCATCTCGTCGCCATGAGCCCGCATCGCGTATTCCTTACTCGGGTCGGGCGCATCGAGGTCTACGCCCCGATCCCGGGACCGGGAGGCACGAGCCCGGAGGGTCCGCACACCCACGTCCTGCCCAAGCTCCTGCGCAGCGGGCGCACCCATGCGGCGACGACGCCGATCCCGGCGGGCTGGGTGCCCTGCGCTGCCCTCCACCCAGCCCACCCTTACAAGGACATGATGGGCCAGCGGATCGCCTTCGACGCCAGCCGGCATGCGGCCTTCCAGGAGTTGCTCGACCGCTGGGGCGATCCGGACCTGCTCGCGGTCAAGCGCGGCGGGGAGCATCATCCGGACAGCCAAGTGTCGAGCCGTCACGCCCAAGCGGCCCGTCGCGTGGCCGAGATCCAGGCCCGCTTCCTCCGCGGCGAGGTCATCGAGGCCGATCCCGAGGCCGATGAGGACGAGGCCGCTGCCGACCATGCCTGACCCTGGCCGTCAGCGGGTGGTCGGACTGATCGGCTGTCCCGGAGCGGGCAAGACGACCTACGCGCGTCGGTTCGACCCGCTGGATGGCTGGGTGCACCTGACGCTGGACGACCTTCGGCAGGCGCTCTGGCCACCGGACCGGCAGGTCTACTGGGCGGTGCGCGGCGGCGGCCGGGACCGGCAGGCCCAGCGGCTCCTCCATGCGGTGAAGGTCGCCGCTCTCGACACCGCCCTCGCTCAGGGCTTCAGCGTGGTGATGGCGGACACCCACCTGACCCGCTCCGTGTTCGAGGACGAGCTTGATGTCGTCGAACGACACGGCCTTGCCGTCGAGTGGAAGGTGTTCGACGTGCCCTGGGAGGTGCTTCTCGCTCGGAACGCGGCGCGCGGCGCTGTCGACCCGTCGCACCTGCAGCCCGAGGCTGTGCTGCGGTTCGCCTACGACGCCTTCAACGCGCCTGATGCGTGGTGGCGGACTCTTCCCCCTGCCCAGGTCGAGTACATCGAGCTTTCACTGGCGGAAGCCGAAGCCCGGCACGGTCTGGCACCTGGGACCCGGACGTCTCCCGCGAGCTGACCGGTTGCGTTCCCTTGCTTTCACCTGTGGAACCGGTTTCCACTTCGCCGGAATGCGCTCTAGCAACTCCGTCAAGGACGCGGCCCGGCACTTGGTCGTCGAGGCCTCGGCTGGAGCACCCCTTCTTTCCTGACGAAACAGACTGAAGGCGGCACCGCGCATCAATGGTTGCGGCGTGATCGAGGCGCTGGCTGACGCGATGTGCCTGGGCGGCATCCCAGAGCACAATCCGCTGCGACGATGATCCTGAGACGATCGCGAAGGCGCTGCGCAAGTCGGTCGCTTAGACTCGGCCACAGATCCACGACACCGCGCCGGGCTTGCCGCGGGAGAGCGGGTCTTGCGAGAGCTTCAACCTCCCACGGCACAACGAGTGTCTACGAAAGGAGGTCTTCCGCCCGTCGAAGGAGGCACCGGCCGTGATCGCTTTTGGCATGACACCTGCAAGCGTGACCGGACATTCGGAGCCGGTCTCCCATGGTGTCAATGGCGTCTTCCCCGCCGGCTTCCGCGGCCGGGACCGAGCATCGCGTGCCCCTTGAGCCCGAGGAACGGGTTCCCCGCGCGGCCCTCGGTCTGCTCGGTCTGCAGCACGTGCTCGTGATGTATGCGGGCGCCGTGGCGATCCCGCTCATCATCGGCCGCGCGCTCAAGCTGCCGCCCGAGCAGGTGGCCATGCTGGTCAGCGCCGACCTGTTCGCCTGCGGGATCGTCACGCTGATCCAGAGCTGGGGCCTGCCCGGCATCGGCATCCGCATGCCGGTGATGATGGGCGTGACGTTCGCGGCCGTCGGCCCGATGCTCTCCATGGGGGCGAATCCGGCGATCGGCCTCACCGGCATCTACGGCGCCGTCATCGCCTCCGGCCTGTTCGGCCTCGTCGTCGCCCCGCTGATCGGGCGTCTCCTGCCGCTGTTCCCGCCGGTCGTGACCGGCACCATCATCCTCGTCATCGGCATCTCGCTAATGCGGGTCGGGGTGAACTGGGCCGCCGGCGGCGTTGGCAACCCGAATTACGGCGCCCCCGTCTATCTCGGCATCGCCGCCTTCGTGCTCTGCGCGATCCTCGCCATCACCCGCTACGCCACGGGTTTCGTAGCCTCGGCCTCGGTGCTGATCGGGATTGCGCTCGGCATGGTCCTGGCCGGTTTTGCCGGTCTGGTGGAACTCGACCGCGTCGCCGCGGCACCCTGGTTCGACCTCGTGCGCCCCTTCGCCTTCGGCTGGCCGAGCTTCGACCCGGTCTCGATCGTCACCCTGTGCCTCGTGATGATCGTCGTGATGATCGAATCGACCGGCATGTTCCTGGCGCTGTCGCAGATCACCGCCGATCCGGTCGATGAGCGGCGGCTGACGCGAGGCCTGCGCGCGGACGGACTCGGCACCGTCATCGGCGGCATCTTCAACACCTTCCCCTACACCTCCTTCTCGCAGAACATCGGGCTCGTCGGCGTCACCGGCGTCCGCTCGCGCTGGGTGACGGTGGCCGCAGGCTTCATCATGCTCGGCCTCGGTCTGGTGCCGAAGCTCGCGGCTCTGGTCGAGGCCGTGCCGCAATGCGTTCTCGGCGGGGCCGGCCTCGTGATGTTCGGCATGGTCGGCGCGACCGGCACGCGCATCCTCGGCGGCGTCGATTTCGCGCGCAACCGCAACAATCTGTTCGTCGTCGCGGTCTCGGTCGGTTTCGGCATGATCCCGCTCGTCGCGCCGAACTTCTTCAAGCAGATGCCGCATGCGCTGCATCCGTTGCTGGAATCGGGCATCCTGCTCGCCGCGATCGCGGCGGTGGGGCTGAACCTGTTCTTCAACGGATTCGGCGACAGGGCGGCATCCCGTGAGGCGGCGATCCGTCAGGCCGAGATCGCGCAGGCCCACTGACGTCACCGCGGGCCGGCGGCGAGCCGTCAGACCCCTGACCGCCGTGCGGGGGCCGAGCCGCCTGTCGCCGGCATGGATCGGAGGGCCTGAAACGGCCGCCCGGCCTGCACCGCGCGCGGTGACGCGTCAGGCACCGCTCGCGCCCCCACCGGGAGCGTCGTCGATGACGCTGACATGGGCCGCCACCACCTTCCAACCGTCGGGAAAGCGCAGCCAGGTCTGGCTCTGGCGTCCGACTCGGCCGGGGGCGCCCTCGCGCCGGAACAGCGTCATCGCCACGGCGCAGTCGCGGCCGAAGGTGGTGATGACGGTGCCTGAGAGGTCGCGGGCGAGGCCCTGCGCGGGCCGCACCCGGCGGAAGGCGCGGATCGCGTCCATGCCGTAGAGATTCTCCGCCGCGCCGTAGCGGATCGTGCGGGGATCGTCGTGGAACAGGCGTTCGAGCGTCGCGACGTCGTTGTTGACGAGCGCCGCCTCGTAGGTCGCGAAGACCTGCTCGACCTCGGCCTTCACCGCGGGATCGTCGATGAACATCACGTCTCCTCCAAGGTCGCGACCGGCGCCCGGACCGCGCTCTCGCGTTCGAGGTGATGCGCCACCCGCAGGCAGAGCGCCTCGTTCCAGGGCGCGGCGATGACCTGCACGCCGAGCGGCAGGCCGCCGTCGAGCCAGACCGGCACCGCGGCCACGGGCAGGCCGATGAAGGAGATCGGCTGCGTGAACACGCCGATATTGGGCCGCACCGGCAACGCGACGCCGTCCAACACAAAGGTCGTCTGGCCGGAGCGCGGCGCCCGGACCGGCGTGCTCGGCGCGAGGATCACGTCGACCCCGCGGAAGAGTTCCAGCACGGCGTCGCGATACCAGCGGCGGAAAATCTGCGCCCGTTCCACGAAGGGGGCGGGCAGCATCGCCCCGGCGATGAGTCGGTCGCGCACCGCCGGATCGAAGTCGCCGGCGCGGGCACGCAGCCGGTCGAGATGCAGCGCGGCGCCCTCGGCCGCGGTGATGAGGTACGCCGCCGCCCGCGCCCGGGCCGCCTCCGGGATCGCGACGCTGCGGGTCACGCCCAGGGCACGGGCGACATGCGCGACGGCGGCGAAGGCCTCCGGGTCGCCCCCTTGCGCGAAGTAGTCGCCGGCCACCGCGATGCGCAGATCCGCGACGCCCCGGTCGAGGTCCGGAACCGCTGGCTCGACCGGGCGAGGCGCCACGGCGGGGTCCTCGGGATCGGGCCCCTGCATGGCGTCGTAGGCCAGGGCGAGATCGCGGCTCGAGCGTGCCATCGGACCGAGATGGTCGAGGCTGCCGACGAAGGGGAAGCTCCCGGCCCGGCTCAACCGGCCATAGGTGGGCTTGAGCCCGAAGCAGCCGCAGAAGGCGGCGGGCACGCGGATCGAGCCGTTGGTGTCCGAAGCCAACGCGACCGGCACCAGCCCCGCCGCCACCGCCGCACCCGACCCGCCGGACGAGCCGCCGGACATGTGGTCGAGGGCGTGCGGGTTGCGGGTGTTGCCGTCGTGAATGTTCTCTCCGGTGAAATCGTAGGCGTACTCACCCATGCCGAGGGTCCCGACCAGGACGGCGCCCGCCGCCTCCAGCCGCCGGACCAGGGCGGCGTCGCGGGTGGCCGGCGCCCGCTCGCGGTTGATCCGCGAGCCCGCCCGCGTCGGAAGCCCGGCGACGTCGAACAGGTTCTTGACCGCGAACGGCACTCCGGCGAGGGGGCCGAGAGCGTCCCCGCGGGCCCGCGCGGCGTCGAGGTCCGCGGCGCGGGCGATGGCGCGGGCGGCCAGGCGGTCGGTGAAGCTGTTCACCGCCGGATCGATGCGGGCGATGCGGTCGAACGCGGCGGCGACCACGTCGCGGGCGCCCACCCTCCCCGTCGAAACGGCCCCGGCGATGTCGGAGGCCGAGGCGAGGCTCCAATCCGTCGTCGCGCTCACGCCGTGTAGACCGGGGCCGCCTCGGCGGTGTCGGGCAGCGGGAACCCGCCGACGAGGGCTGCCGCCGCATGGAGCACCCGAAGGTTAGCGGCGATCGCCCCGGTCCAGGCCGGATCGAGGGCGAGGCCCAGCAGGGCTGCCGCCGCCGCGGCATAGGCGTCGAGATCGGGCATCGGCGTGGGCGCAGCGTGATCGGTCATCGGTTCCCCCCTGAGGATCGGGCGCTTGGCAGCCGCTGCAATGGCCGCGCCACGGCCGGCCCGCCCGCGGCCGTTCCGCCGTTCAGGCGCGCCTCACGCCCGACCGAGGGCGGCGATCACCGCAGCGGAGTGCGAGACCCAGCCGAAGATGCCGCCCTGGGCCTTGATCATGGCAAGGCCCGCCTCGTGGAAGGCCGGGATGTACGAGCCGCAGGCATCACCGACGACGACGCAGCGATAGCCGCGGTCGTTGGCCTCGCGCACGGTGGTGTGCACGCAGACCTCCGTCGTCACACCGCAGACGATCAGGGTCTCGATGGCGCGCGCCTCCAGCAGGGCCGCGAGGCCGGTCGCGTAGAAGGCGCCCTTGCCCGGCTTGTCGATCACCGGCTCGCCGTGGAGGGGGGCGAGTTCGGGAACGATGTCGTGGCCCGGCTCGCCACGGATCAGGATGCGGCCCATGGGGCCCGGCTCGCCGATGCGCGCCGTCGGCGCGCCGCGCTCCAGCTTGGCCGGCGGGGCGTCCGAGAGATCGGGCGCGTGTCCCTCGCGGGTGTGGACGACGAGGAGGCCGGCCGCGCGCGCGGCGGCCAGCAGGGCGCGGGCGGCCGGCACCGCGGCGGCGAGGAGCGAGACGTCGTTGCCCAGGCTCTCGCCGAAGCCGCCGGGTTCGAGGAAGTCGCGCTGCATGTCGATGACGACGAGGGCCGTCCGGGCCGGATCGAACGGCAGGGGCGCAGGCTCGGCGTCGAGAAGGGGCTGCGGGGCGGGCATGGGCTACCTCGAAGCGATCGCACGGGGCCGGAGCCCGGAGAGCGTCCGGGCCGCCGGGATGATGGCGGGCGGCTTCCGAAAAATCGTGCTCGATCATCGTCTTCGATGCACGAAGTGTCGTCAGGCTGGCGCCGGCCTGGGCATCCGGCGGTGGTACGCAGCCGGCGTCGGTCGCGCGGCGCGAGCCGCCATGCCCGCAAACTTCTCCCGCACCGGGTTCTTGCCGGCATCACGTCCATTCCGTGCGCAGGATGACCGGGCGGCAAGCCGACGGGATACGGTTTCCACTCCTCACCTCGCGGCGACGAAGGCGCGCCCTCCCACGTCTGCCGATCTCAAAAGGAGCGTTGCTCCGGCCATACACGGGCGATCCGGCCGGCGGCCGCGCGAAAGTGTTGCGTATTTGTGACTTATGCCGCCGCGCAGGCACCCGGAGGACGCAGTCTGTTGAGCGTTGGCACCCCCGTTGCTGCCGTCCGACCAACGGAAGGACGAGGAGAACAAGAATGTCGGTTCGGGGGTTCGCGGCCGTTGCGCTGTCGCTCTTCACGGTCGGTACGGCGGTCGCGGCGGATCTCGGGGAGAAGCGGGCCCCCGAGGCGGTGGCCGCGAAGGAAGTGCCGTTCTTCCTCTTCGCGGACACGCAGGTCAGCTACCGCTGGCAATTTCCGACCGTCACGCCCGGAATCCAGATCCAGCGCCCCGACGGCAGCTTCCGCTCGCGCGAGGCGCCCAAGCACATCCTCAACATCTCGCACGCCGATGCCTGGGCCTACGGCACGAACTTCTTCTCCCTCGACATCCTCAAGTCCGGGTCGCAGTTCCCCGCCGGCACGACCAACACCCCCGGTGGCGTTCCGACCTTCGCCGATTACGGCAACACCGAAGCCTACGGCCTCTACCGCGGTACGCTCAGCCTGAACGCCCTGACCGGCACCAAGGCCTTCGCCTTCCCGGGCATCGTCAAGGAAGTCTCGCTCTCCTTCGGCTTCGACGCCAATTCGCAGAACGACGCCTTCGGCTCGAAGAAGCGCGACGTCGTCGGCGGCCTGAACTTCGCCTTCGACGTGCCGGCCGGCTTCCTGAACCTGTCGGTCCACGCCTACAAGGAATGGAACCGCAACGGCTTCAACATCCAGCCCGACCGCGACCAGAGCTTCAACACGGTCCCCGAATTCGAGATCGTCTATAACCTGCCGCTGACCTTCACCGGCCTGCCGCTGACGCTGGCCGGCTTCAACAACATCGTCCTGCCCAAGGGCCGCGGCATCAGCAACAACCCCGCCGCCTTCGCCTTCAACCCGCCGCGCGGGCTGGAATTCCTGTCGCGCACCAACCTCGTGCTCGATCTCGGCAAGCTCGTTTACGATCAGCCCAACAAGGTCGATGTCTTCATCGGCTTCCAGTACTGGCTGAACAAGTTCGGCAACCAGGAGACGGCGACCTTCAAGGGCACTGAGGAGAAGAGCTTCCTCGCCGGCGTCGCCTTCCACATCTTCTGATCTCCGACAGGAAGCGAAGCCGGATGATGGAATCGAGCTCTCGCCCCCGCCGTCTCTGGCTGCGCGATCCGCTGGCGATCCTCGCGGACGGGGCCGGCGGCGGGCTCGTGGTGGAGGGCACCCGCATCGCCGAATTCGTGGCCGCGGGCGCCCGGCCCGCGAACCCGGTCGACGAGATCGTCGACGCCTCGCGCCACGTCGTCATCCCCGGCCTCGTCAACACGCACCACCACTTCTTCCAGACGCTGACACGTGCCCATCCGGTCGCGATCAACAAGCCACTGTTTCCCTGGCTGAAGGCGCTCTCGACGGTCTGGCCGAGGCTGACCCCGGACGCCTTCCGGCTGGCGACGCGGCTCGCCTACACGGAACTGCTGCTCTCGGGCTGCACCACGGCAGGCGACCACCACTACCTGTTCCCGAAGGGCTTGGAGAGCGCCGTCGACATCCAGGTCGAAGAGGCGCGCTCCCTCGGCATCCGCGCCTTCGTCACCCGTGGCTCCATGAGCCTGTCGGAGAAGGACGGCGGCCTGCCGCCCGAGTCGCTGGTGCAGGACGACGACACGATCCTGGCCGACAGCGAGCGGGTGCTGCGCCTGTTCCACGATCCCGCGCCCGGCGCGATGGTGCAGATCGGGCTCGCGCCGTGCTCGCCGTTCAACGTCACCAAGCGCCTGATGCGCGAGAGCGCGGCGCTCGCCGAGCGCCACGATTGCCGCCTGCACACCCATCTCGGCGAGACGCTCGACGAGAACGCCTTCTGCCTGGAGGCGTTCGGACAGCGCCCGGTGGACTATCTCGAAGAGGTCGGCTGGATGACCTCGCGGGCCTGGCTCGCCCACGGCATCCATTTCAACGACGACGAGGTGAGGCGCCTCGGCGCGGCCGGCGTCGGCGTGTGCCACTGCCCGACCTCGAACATGGTGCTGGCCTCGGGCCAGTGCCGGACCTGCGAGCTGGAGGCGGCAGGCTCGCCCGTGGGCCTCGGCGTCGACGGCTCGGCCTCGAACGACAATTCCAACCTGATCGAGGGCGTGCGCCACGCCCTGATGATCAATAGGCTCACCTACGGCGCGGAGGCCGTGACCCATCTCGACGCCCTGCGCTGGGCGACGGAAGGCTCCGCCGCCTGCCTCGGGCGCAGCGATATCGGCCGGATCGAGCCGGGCCGGGAGGCGGATCTGGCCTTGTTCACCCTCGACGAACTGCGCTTCTCCGGTGCCCACGACCCGCTCGCGGCGCTGGTCCTTTGCGGCGCCCACCGGGCCGACCGGGTCATGGTCGCGGGCGCATGGCGGGTGATCGACGGGCAGCCGCTCGGCCTCGAGACCGGGCGCCTGCGCGAGGACCACACCCGGCTGGCCCGCAGCCTGTTCGGGACGGTTTGATGGCGACCGCATCCGCTGCGCCGGCCTCGCGGGGAGGCCCGACCCCGCTCTTCGGGGCCTACGGCATCGTCAAGCGCTTCGGCGCCTTCACCGCCAATGACGGCATCGATCTGGAGATCCGCGCCGGCGAGATCCACGCCCTGCTCGGCGAGAACGGCGCCGGCAAATCGACCCTGATGAAGATCCTCTACGGCCTCCTGGAGCCGAGCGAGGGCGTCGTCACGCATCAGGGCGACATCGTGCGGCTGGCGAACCCCGAGGCCGCGCGGGCGCTCGGCATCGGCATGGTGTTCCAGCACTTCTCGCTGTGCGAGAACCTGACGGTCGCCGAGAACATCGCCCTCGTCATGCCCGCCGGGCTGACGGGCCGGGCGCTGGCGGAGCGGATCGCCCGGCTCGGGGCGGATTACGGCCTGCATCTCGATCCCGCGCGGCCGGTCTGGTCGCTCTCGGCGGGCGAGCGCCAGCGCATCGAGATCGTGCGCTGCCTGCTCCAGAACCCGAAGCTCGTGATCCTCGACGAGCCGACCTCGGTGCTGACGCCGGGCGAGGCGGAGGTGCTGTTCTCGGTGCTGGAACGCCTGCGCGACGAGGGCCGCGCCCTGCTCTACATCTCCCACCGGCTCGACGAGGTGCGCCGCCTCTGCACCCGGGCCACGATCCTGCGGGGTGGCCGGGTCGTCGGCACCTGCAATCCGCAGGCGGAGACCGCCCGCTCGCTTGCCGCGATGATGGTCGGCGCGGGGGTGAGCGAGGTGCGGCCGAAGGCGGCCCGCGCGGGCCGCCCCGAGCGCCTGGTGCTGGAGCGCCTGTCGCTGCCCGCGCCCGGCCTGCACGGGACGCCGCTGCGGGAGATCGCGCTCTGCGTCGCGGGCGGCGAGATCCTCGGCATCGCCGGGATCGCCGGCAACGGGCAGGCGGAGTTGTTCGACGCCCTGTCCGGCGAGAGCCGGGCCCCGGCGGCCGGGGCCGTGCGCCTCGACGGCCGGGCGGCGGGTCATCTCGGCATCAATGCCCGGCGCCGGCTCGGGGCCGCCTTCGTGCCCGAGGAGCGCAACGGCCACGCCGCCGTCCCGTCCATGACCCTGTCGGAGAACGCGCTGCTCTCCCGCCACGCCACGGCGTCGCTCACTTGGCTGGGCCTGCTGCGGCTCGTCGCGGCGCGGGCGCTCGCCCGGCGGGTGATCGACGCCTTCGACGTCCGCGGGGCCGGACCGGACCCGGCGGCCGGCACGCTCTCGGGCGGCAACCTGCAGAAATTCGTGGTCGGGCGCGAGATCCTGGCCGAGCCGGGCATCCTCGTCATCAACCAGCCGACCTGGGGCGTCGATGCCGCCGCCGCCGCCCATATCCGGCAGGCCGTGCTCGATCTCGCCGGCCGGGGGAGCGCGGTGATCGTGATCAGCCAGGATCTCGACGAGTTGTTCGAGATCGCCGATTCCATCGCCGTGCTGCATGCCGGCGCGCTCTCGCGGCCCGTCCCGGCCGCTGCGACCAGCCGCGCGGCCCTGGGGCTGCTGATGGGCGGGGCCGGCGAGCCGGAGCCGCAGACCGGCGAGCCTCCGGCGGCGGCCGCGGCCCGAGCCGTCGCGCCCGTGTCCTGAACCCACCCTGATCCGCCCCGCAAGCGTGAGAAGCCAGCCAGGAATGAACGGGATGCGCGATGCGCCTTGATCTCCTCCCCCGCGCGCGCCGGTCGCCCTGGCTCGACCTGCTCGCGCCCGCGCTCGCCTTCCTCGCCGCGGTCCTGATCGGCGGGGTCGCGGTCGCGGCCCTCGGCGTGGCGCCGGAACAGGCCTTCCTCACCTACTTCGTCGCGCCCCTGAGCGAGGTCTGGTCGCTGCAGGAGGTCGCGCTGAAGGCCGCGCCGCTCGCCCTGATCGCGACCGGTCTCGCCTTCTGCTACCGCGCCAACCTGTGGAACATCGGGGCGGAGGGCCAGTACGTGGCCGGCGGCCTCGCGGGGGGCTGGGTCGCGGTTGCCGCGCACGGTTTCCAGGGGCCTACCGTCTGGATCCTGCCCGCGATGCTGATCGCCGGCACGTGTGCCGGCATCGCCTACGCGATGATCCCGGCGCTGCTGCGGGTCAGGCTCGGCGTCTCGGAGATCCTGACCAGCCTGATGCTCGTCTACGTCGCGCAGTTGCTGCTCGACTACATGGTGCGCGGGCCCTTGCGCGATCCGCAGGGCTACAACTTCCCGCAGAGCGTCAGCTTTGCCGACGCCGCCCGGTTGCCCCTGCTGATGGAGGGCGAGTCGCTCCACGCGGGCGTGCTCATCGGGCTTCTGGGAATCGTGCTGGCGGCCCTCGTCCTGGCGCGGACCCTGTTCGGCTTCGAGGTGCGCGCCGTCGGCGCGAGCCCGCGGGCAGCCCGCTTTGCCGGCTTCTCGGACGCGCGGCTGACGCTCTCGGTCTTCGCGATCTCCGGCGGCGCGGCGGGGCTCGCCGGCATCTGCGAGGTGGCCGGACGGATCGGCCAGCTTCAGCCGGAGATCTCACCGGGCTACGGCTTCACCGCCATCATCGTCGCCTTCCTGGGGCGCCTCAGCCCGCCGGGCATCCTGCTCGCAGCGCTCGTCATCGCCCTGACGACGATCGGCGGGGAGGGGGCTCAGATCGACCTGAAACTGCCGCTCGACCTGACCCGCGCCTTCCAAGGGCTGCTGCTCTGCCTCGTGCTCGGGGCTGACGTGCTTACGCGCTACCACGTTCGGATCGTGCCGGGCGGCGCGAGCACACGGGTGACACCATGAGCCTCGACATCGTCCAGATGGTGCTCGTCACGGTGCTGACGGCAGCGACCCCGTTGATCCTGGCCGCCATCGGTGAACTCGTCGTGGAGCGCGCCGGCGTGCTCAATCTCGGCGTCGAGGGCATGATGGTGCTGGGCGCGGCCGCCGGCTTCGCCGTCGCGACCGAGACCGGATCGACCGGGCTCGGTGCCCTCGGCGGGGCCGGGGCGGGCCTGCTGCTTGCCGCGCTCTTCGGCATTCTCACCGTGGGGCTGGCGGCCAATCAAGTCGCCTCGGGACTGGCGCTGACGATCCTCGGGCTGGGGCTCTCCGGCCTCGTCGGCGCCGGCTATGTCGGGATGAAGCGCGATCCGGCGCCCCATCTCCATCTGCCCGGCCTCACCGACCTCCCCGGGATCGGCCGGCTGCTGTTCGGACACGACGCCTTCGTCTACGCAGCCCTCCTCCTCGTCGCGGGGGTGTGGTGGTTCCTCTGGCGCACCCGCGCCGGGTTGACCCTGCGCGCCATCGGCGACGATCACACCGCGACCCACGCCCTCGGGCTCAAGGTGCGCAAGGTCCGCTTCCTCGCGGTGCTGTTCGGCGGTGCCTGCGCGGGGCTGGCGGGCGCCTACCTGTCGCTGGCCTACACGCCGTTCTGGGCGCCGGCGATGACGGCCGGACGGGGCTGGATCGCCCTGGCGCTCGTGGTTTTCGCCTCCTGGCAGCCGCTGCGGGTGGCCGCGGGGGCGCTGCTCTTCGGCGGGGCGACCGTGCTCCAGCTTCACGCCCAGGCCGCGGGTCTCGGCCTGCCGGGCCAGTTGCTCTCGGCGGCCCCCTATCTCGCCACCATCCTGGCCCTCGTCCTGCTGTCGCTCGGCCGGCGTCGGGGCGGCTCGCTGGCACCGGCGGCGCTCGGCCGCGTCTTCGCCCCGAGTCGATGAGGCGTCTTCGGAGGAGGGCTGGCGCGAAAGCAAGCATCCGCAGATATGTTTTTAGGCGTGCCATCCAATTCGACAGGGTTTTCCCTGCCGGTTGACCAGCGTTCCGATGCTGAAATTTTGCTCTTTTCTCTACGCGGAACAGGATCGATGCTTGCCAAGCTTGTGCAGACGGCCTGGAAAGACGGATCGCGCCTCGTGTCAGCCCATCCTTTCTCCCGCAGACATCTGCTCGGCGGCGCGGCCGCCCTCTCGCTCGGCGCGCTGCCCTTCGGCCGCGCCCGGGCCGCCGGCCCGCTCACCATCGGCTTCATCTATGTCGGGCCGAAGGACGATTACGGCTACAACCAAGCCCACGCCCAAGGGGCGGCCGCCCTCAAGGCGCTCCCCAGTGTCCAAGTGGTCGAGGAGGAGAACGTCCGCGAGACCACCGACGTCCAGAAGACCATGGAGAGCATGATCAACTTGGACGGCGCGAGCCTCGTCTTCCCGACCTCGTTCGGCTACTTCGATCCGCACGTCCTGATCGAGGCCAAGAAGAACCCGAAGGTGCAGTTCCGCCATTGCGGCGGCCTCTGGACCGAGGCGAACCCGAAGAACGCCGGCTCGTATTTCGGCTACATCGCGCAAGGGCAGTACCTGAACGGCATCGTCGCCGCCCACGCCTCGAAATCGAAGCGGCTCGGCTTCGTCGCGGCCAAGCCGGTCCCCCAGGTGCTCAACAACGTCAACGGCTTCCTGCTCGGCGCGCGCAGCGTCGACCCGTCCATCAACCTGCAGGTGATCTTCACCGGCGAGTGGTCGCTTGCGGTCAAGGAGGCGGAGGCGACCAACGCGCTCATCGACGCCGGGGCCGACGTGATCACCTGCCACGTCGATGGTCCCAAGGTCGTGGTCGAGACCGCCGCGCGGCGCGGGGCCTTCGTCTGCGGCTACCACGCCGACCAGTCGGCGCTGGCCAAGGACAAGTACCTCACCGGGGCCGAGTGGAACTGGGCCTCGATCTACAAGGGGTTCGTCGCCGACATGCAGGCGGGCAAGGCGCCCCCGAACTTCGTGCGCGGCGGCTTGCCGGACGGGTTCGTGAAGATGAGCCCCTACGGGCCCGCCGTGTCCGAGGCGGCGCGCCGCAACGCCGACGCGGTCAAGGCGGAGATGATGAAGGGGGGCTTTGCCATCATCAAGGGGCCGCTCAAGGACAACAAGGGCAACGAGATCGCCGGCCCCGGCAAGGCGTTCGCCGAGAACGCGATCGAGCTGGAGAAGACCAACTACCTCGTCGAGGGCGTGAAAGGCTCGGCCTGATGCGGCCCCTGCCATCCCGCCGGATGCCGGCGGATCCTGGGCTCCACCCGAGAACGGCTGCCGCGCACCAGCCGCCCTGCCGTCGCACGGCGCGGGCGGGCCTGCGCTTCGGGGCGGGGCGGTGAGGGACGGCTTGGCACGGTTTCTGCCGCTCGGCGGGCGAGGACTGAGCGATGGCCGCTGACACCACTGCCCCCGCACGGCCGCTCGTGGAGAGCGCCGTGATCGGCCCGGACCATCCGCCGGCCTCGCTCCAGGCCCGGGCTTGGCTCGCGCGCCGGGCCGAGGCCCTGGCGATCCCGGCCGGTGCGGTCATTGCCGGCTTCCTGCTGTTCTCCCTCTTCCTGCTCGCCCTCGGAAAGAGCCCGCTCGCCTTCCTCGACCTCGTCTGGCGCGGCGGCTTCGGCTCGCCCTTCGCCCTCCAGAACAGCCTGCAGCGCGCCGCGCCCCTGCTGCTCGCCGCGCTCTGCGTGGCTCTGCCCGCCCGGCTCGGCCTCATGGTGATCGGCGGCGAGGGCGCGATCGTGCTGGGAGGCGTGGCCGCGGCGGCCGCAGCGCAGCCGCTCCAGGGCTTCTCCCCGATGCTCGCGGTGCCGCTGATGGCGCTTGCCGCAGCAGGGGCCGGAGCGGCCTGGATCGGCGCCGTCGGCGCGCTGCGCGCCTATCGCGGCGTCAACGAGACCATCGCCAGCCTGCTGATGTCCTACATCGCCATCGCGCTCTCGAACCACCTGATCGAGGGTCTGCTGCGCGATCCGGGCAGCCTCAACAAGCCCTCCACTTGGCCGATCGGCGAGGCGTTCGCGGTCGGCCCCCTACCGGGCCTGGAGGTTCACTGGGGCCTCGGCATCGGCATTCTCGCCTGCCTGGCCGCCTACGGGCTCACCGAGCGCACAACGATCGGCTTCGCTGCGCGCATCGCGGGCGGCAATGTGCGGGCCGCGCAGATCCAGGGATTGCCGGTCGGGCGGCTCGTCGTCGGCTTCACCGCGCTCGGCGGCGCCTGCGCGGCGCTGGCCGGCTTCTTCGAGGTCGCGGCGGTGCACGGCAACGCCAACGCCTCGCTCAATGCGGGCTTCGGCTATACCGGCATCCTCGTCGCCTTCCTCGCCCGCCACAATCCCCTGGCGATCCTGCCGGTGGCCTTCCTGCTCGGCGGCATCGAAGCCTCCAACGGGCTGATCCAGCGCCGGATGCAGCTGCCCGACGCCACGGTCCTCGTGCTCGAAGGACTGCTCTTCCTCGTCGTGCTCGTCAGCGAGACGCTCTACGGGCGCTTCAAGCCCTTCAGCCCGCATCTCTGGGTGGGAAAGCGCGGGGTGGCCCCGTGAGAGCCGGTATCGAGGACGGGCGATGAGCGACGATCTCGGCCTGGGGACCGTACTGCTCGCCGTGATCGGCGGCGCGATCCGCGTCTCGACGCCGTTCCTGTTCGTGAGCCTCGGCGAGACCATCACCGAGCGCTCGGGGCGGATCAATCTCGGGCTGGAGGGCACCCTCGTGTTCGGGGCGATGTCGGCCTACGCCACCGCCGTGCAGACGGGCAGTCCCTGGGCCGGCGTGGCGGTCGCGGGGCTCGCGGGCGGCGCCTTCGGCGGGCTGCACGGCTTCATCTGCCGCTTCCCCCGGGTCAACGACGTGGCGATCGGCATCGCACTGATGCTGTTCGGGTCGGGCCTCGCCTTCTTTCTCGGCAAGCCCTTCATCCAACCCTCGGCCCCGCCGCTGCCGGCGATCCCCCTCGGCTTCTGGTCCGACCTGCCGCAGGTCCAGGCGGCGCTGCGCGTCAACGTGCTGTTCCTGGCCGGCGCGGCGCTGGCGCTGTTCCAGTGGTGGGCGCTCCGCAACACCAAGGCGGGTCTGATCGTGCGCGTGGTCGGCGACAGCGCGGAGGCGGCGCGCGCCATGGGCTACGACGTCGATCGCGTGCGGCTCCTGGCGACCGCCGCGGGCGGCGTACTCGCCGGGATCGGCGGCGCCTATCTCTCGCTCTACTATCCCGGCTCGTGGAACGAGGGCATCTCGTCCGGACAGGGTCTGATGGCGGTGGCGCTCGTCATCTTCGCCCGCTGGAACCCGCTCGCCTGCTTCGGGGCGGCCCTGCTGTTCGGGGGCGCCGGGGCACTCGGACCCGCCCTGCAATCCGTCGGCATCTCTCAGGGCTACTACCTGTTCTACGCCGCGCCCTACGTCCTCACCCTGGCGCTCCTGATCGCCACCTCCTCGCCGGACCGGGCGCTGACCGGCGCGCCGGGCGAATTGTCCCTCAAGTAAGGTCGCTTCATGAATGGTCTCGGTGGGCTGAACAAATCCCCGAACGGCGTCGTCATCGGCCTCGTCCAGCTTCAATTGCCGACCATCGCCACGCGGGCCGACGTGACCGCGCAGACCGAGCGCATCGTCGCGATGGTCGCCAAGGCGCGCGCCAACATGGCGAGCATGGATCTGGTCGTCTTCCCCGAATACGCCCTGCACGGCCTGTCGATGGACACGCGTCCCGAGATCCTGTGCACCCTCGACGGCCCTGAGGTCGCGGCCTTCAAACAGGCCTGCCGCGACAACCGGATCTGGGGCTGCTTCTCGATCATGGAGGCCAACCCGAACGGCAACCCGTTCAATTCCGGTCTCATCATCGACGAGACCGGCGAACTCAAGCTCTACTATCGCAAGATGCACCCCTGGGTACCGGTCGAGCCCTGGGAACCGGGCGATCTCGGCATCCCGGTGATCGAGGGGCCGAAGGGAGCCAAGATCGGCCTCATCATCTGCCACGACGGCATGTTCCCGGAGATGGCGCGCGAATGCGCCTACAAGGGCGCCGAGATCATGATCCGCACGGCCGGCTACACCGCGCCGATCCGCGAATCCTGGCGCTTCACCAACCAGGGAAACGCCTTCTGCAACCTGATGGTGACCGCCAACGTCTGCATGTGCGGCTCGGACGGCACCTTCGACTCGATGGGCGAAGGCATGATCGTCAACTTCGACGGCACCGTCATCGCCCACGGCACCACCGGCCGCGTCGACGAGATCATCACCGCCGAGGTGCGGCCGGACCTCGTGCGCGAGGCGCGGGCGCATTGGGGCGTCGAGAACAACATCTACCAGCTCGGTCACCGCGGCTACACGGCGGTGACGGGCGGCGCGGGGGACTGCCCCTACACCTACATGCACGACCTCGCCGCGGGCCGTTACCGCCTGCCGTGGGAGGAGACGGTGAAGGTGACGGACGGCACCTCGTGCGGCTTTCCGGCCCCGACCCGCGCCTATGGCGAGGGCCAGACGTCGGCGGTTCGGGAGGCGGCGGAGTGAGCGTCATTCCCTTCCCCTCGGCCGGGTCGGCCGGGGGCGGGCGCTTCGTCGCCGCCGAGCCCTATCCCTGGCCCTACGACGGCTCGCTCGACCCGAAGACCACGGCGCTCGTCATCATCGACATGCAGACCGACTTCTGCGGCAAGGGCGGCTACGTCGATGCCATGGGCTACGACCTTGCCCTCACCCGCGCACCGATTGAACCGATCGCGCGGCTTCTCGCCGCCGCGCGGACGGGCGGCTACCCCGTGATCCACACCCGCGAGGGCCATCGGCCGGATCTCGCGGATCTCCCCGCCAACAAGCGCTGGCGCTCGCGCCGGATCGGGGCGGGCATCGGCGATCCCGGTCCCTGCGGGCGGGTGCTGGTGCGCGGCGAGCCGGGCTGGGAGATCATCCCCGAGCTGGCGCCGCGTCCGGACGAGCCGGTGATCGACAAGCCGGGCAAGGGCTCGTTTTGCGCCACCGATCTCGAACTGATCCTGACGACGCGGGGCATCCGCAACCTGATCCTCACCGGCATCACCACGGATGTCTGCGTCCACACCACCATGCGCGAGGCCAACGACCGCGGCTTCGAATGCGTGATCGTCTCCGACGGCACCGCCGCCACCGATCCCGGCAACCACGAGGCGGCGTTGAAGATGGTGACGATGCAGGGCGGCGTGTTCGGCGCGGTCGCCACGTCCGAGGCGATCCTGGCGGCGATGGGCTGAGATTATCATGGCGGCTTCCGCGCACGCTGTCCCGTCCGACGCCCGCTCCGGCGCCCTCGCTGTCGAGACCATCGGCATGACGAAGCGCTTCGGCGGCTTCACCGCCCTCGACGACGTCTCGATGAAGATCGAGGCCGGCGGCTTCCACGCCCTGCTCGGCGAGAACGGGGCGGGCAAGTCGACCTTCGTCAAATGCGTGATGGGCTTCTACGCCCCCACCGCCGGCTCGGTCCTCATCGACGGCCGCGAGGCCGAGATCATCGGGCCGAAGGGCGCGCAAGGACGCGGCCTCGGCATGGTCTACCAGCACTTCACCCTGGTGCCCTCGCTGACCGGCGCCGAGAACCTCGTCATCGGCCGGGCCGACGCGCCCGCGATCCTCGATTGGAAGGCCGAGCGCGCAGCACTCGCCGACTTCATGGCGCGGATGCCGTTCCGGCTGAACCTCGATCGGCCGGTGGCGGAACTCGCGGCGGGCGAGCGGCAGAAGCTCGAGATCGTCAAGCAGCTCTACCTCAAGGCCCGCTTCCTGATCCTCGACGAGCCGACCTCCGTGCTGACCCCGGCCGAGGCCGAGGAGATGTTGGGCCTGTTGCGGGACATGGCCGATGCGGGCACGCTCACGGTGCTGATGATCAGCCACAAGTTCCGCGAGGTCGAAGCCTTTGCCCGCAGCCTCAGCGTCCTGCGGCGCGGGCGGCTCGTCGGCGGCGGCGCGGTCGGCGCGCTGTCGCGGGACGACATGGCGGCAATGATGGTGGGCGAGCGTACCGTGCGGACGGTCGCCGCGCGGGTCGGCGAGCCCGACCCGGCGCGCGAGATCCTGCGGGTGGAGGGCCTGACCGCCACCGACGTCTCCGGACTGCGGCGGATCGATGTCGCGGATCTGCGGGTGCGCGCCCATGAGATCGTCGGCATCGCCGGCGTCTCCGGCAACGGACAGAAGGAACTCGCCGACGTGCTCGGAGGCCAGATCCGCGCGACCGGCGGGCGGGTCGCGGTGCAGGGCCAGCCCTACGCCGGCACGCGGGCGCAGAGCCGCCGGCACCGGGTGCGCTTCATCCCCGAGGAGCCCCTGCGCAACGCCTGCGCGCCGCGGATGTCGGTGGCCGAGAACCTCGCCTTCCGCGCCTTCGACCGGCGCGGCGACGATCCTGCCGGCCCGCCGACCCTCTGGCTCGACCGGGGCGCCATGAGCCGGCGAGCCAAGGATCTGATCGCCCGCTTCAAGGTCAAGACCGCCTCCTCGGAGGCGCCGATCGCCACGCTCTCGGGCGGCAACGTGCAGCGCGCCGTGCTCGCGCGCGAACTCACCGACCCGGTCGATCTCCTGATCGTCGTCAATCCCTGTTTCGGCCTCGATTTCGCGGCGGTCGCCGAGATCCGCTCCCGCATCGTGGCGGCGCGCAACGCCGGCGCCGCCGTGCTGTTGATCAGCGAGGATCTCGACGAGATCCTGGAATTGTCCGACCGCATCTGCGTGATGTCGGACGGGCGGCTCGTCTACGAGACGTCGGCCGCCGCAGCAGAAGCCGGGGTGATCGGCCGCCACATGGCTGGGCATCACTGAAGCATCGTCTTTTCCGAAAGCCGGCAATCAGCTTTCGGGATGATGCTCGAGGTCGGGGGGCATCCTACCTCGCGTCGTGGTGGATCCTGGCCGGAAACCCGACGACAGCTCGGGCGATCCGTGCTTGCCGACCGTGGATGTTCGGGGCAGTGCTCGACAGCAAAGCGCTCACCTGACGGAGACGGTTCGAAGCTCCGCCGTGCTGCCCAGGATCGTCTCCTGTAACGCCATCGCAACGGGATGCTGGCGGCCTGAGCCGAGCACCACGAACTCGACATCGCCGATCGGAGGCAATCCGGCCGTCTTCGGAACAGGGGTCAGTCCCGGCGGCATCACTCTGGCCGAGTGCGGCGCGATGCCCAGACCCGCTTCGACGGCTGCGCGCAGCCCCATCAGGCTGCCGCTGGTGCAGGCGATCCGCCAGGAGCGGCCCGCCGCTTCGAGGGCATCGAGCGCCAGGGTGCGCGTCATCGACGGTGGCGGATAGAGGACCAACGGCAACGGCAGCGCCGGATCGGGAACGAAGCCGGGCCGGCCCGCCCAGATCAGCTCTTCGGCCCATGCCAGCTCGCCGCGCGGATCGCCGCGTCGGCGTTTGCAGAAGATCACGTCCAGTTCGCCCGCGTCGTAGCCCTGGTAGAGGACCCGGCTGAGCCCGATGGTCAGTTGCAGATCCACGGACGGGTGGCGATCCGCGAAACGCGCCAGAACCTGTGCCAGGGCTGTCAGGGTGTAGTCTTCGGAGACGCCGAGGCGGATGCGGCCGCGTAGGCCACTGGGCGAGAAGAAGGCGCGAAGCCGGTCGTGCGCCTCCAGCACGTCGCGCGCAAAGCCGATCATGGCCTGGCCGTCCGGCGTCGGGGCGACCCTATGGGTATCCCGCATGAGGAGGGAACGGTCCAGCGCCTGTTCCAGCCGCGCGATGTGTCCGCTGATCGTGGATTGCCGCACGCCGAGCGTCTGGGCAGCGGCCGTGAAGCTGCCGCTCTCGAGCACGACTAGGAAGGAGCGGATTTGATCGACGCTCAGGCTGCTCATCATGCTTCGTGATAGCCGATATCTTTCCCGTTCTGGAGCCCGGCAGGCTTAGGGTTCAGGCCAACCCTCCTCACGAGCCTTTTCGTCGAGCTTTCCCGATGACCGCTCCCGTTGCCATAGCCATGATCTTCATCAGCGGCTTCGTCGCGATCCCGACATTCGGGAGATGGGCGCATCAGATCACGGAAGGGCTCGTCTTCCTTCTGACGACCCTGCTACTGGTCACTGGGATCATGTTCCTTTGCGATCACTGGCCAGATTACTACACCAGCCCCCAAATATCGATCGCGATGACTGAAACATTGCCCGAAAATTGATGCATCGCAGCAACCTACTCGCCACCAACCTAGAGAAAGCCTCGTGAAGCTGAAGATCACAAGGGGCGGTACGTCCGCTGGAAACGCCCTCGCCTTTGTCGCAGGCTTCGTCGATGCCGCGGCCTTCATCGCGCTGACAGGTCTGTTCACGGCGCATGTCACCGGAAACTTCGTCCTGATCGGTGCCGAATTGGTTGCGAGTTCAACGGGTGTGCTGGCGAAGCTTCTTGCGCTGCCCGTCTTCATGGGGGCGGTCGCAGGGGCCCGCATCCTCGTGCTGCTCTTGGAGCAAGGGGATGCCGACCCGCTGCCCTGGCTGCTCGCCGTTGAGGCGGCCTTCCTCGCAGGTTTCGGCTTGTGCGGGACCCTGTTGTCGCCGCTGGATGCGCCGGACGGTGCCCCGGCTCTGGTCGTCGGCATGCTCGCCGTCGCGGCCATGGGTGTGCAGAACGCGATCGGTCGTCTCTCGCTCGGCCATCTCGCCCCGACCACGGTGATGACCGTGAGCGTAAGCCAGGCCGTCATCGATGCAACGGATCTCGCCCTGAGAACATCCGGCAACCCCGCTCAGACGCGCGCGCGTCTGCTGCGTGTGCTGCCTGCCATTCTGACCTTCGCCGCGGGTGCCCTGTGCGGAGCCTTCGGGATCGCCTATCTGGCCTTCGGCTGCATCACGCTGCCGATCATGGTCCTCATCAGCTTGATCGTCCTGGCCATGATGCCCGCCGAAGCGGACGCCGTGACGTGAGCCACGCCAGCGATATCTCGAATCGCGGTCGATCAGGAAGGCTGCGCAATCGAACGTTCGCTCTTGAGCGATGAGGGAACCTCCGCCTTCCACCCTCAGCAACCTGTCACATGGTCGATCTGGTCAGGTTCCGAACCCAGAACCGGTCTGACGCTTCCTGCTCCCGCGGCCCTCCTGGCCCTGGTCTTGCTCTGAAATCCCCTCGGGCGCCCATGCGCGGCGTCGGCAAGCCGCGGCGGACAACGCCGTCGAAAAGGGGCAGACACTCATGATGGGCAACATCGTCACGCGCGTGGCCGCGGCACTCCTGTGCGCGGCCGTCGCGGCGGCTCCGGCGCGGGCGGCGGACAAGCTCAAGGTGGGCTTCGTCTATGTCGGCCCGGTCGCCGATTACGGCTATTCCTACCAGCACGATCTGAGCCGGAAGGCGCTGGCCGAGGCGTTGCCCGGCCAAGTCGAGACGACCTTCCTCGAAAACGTGCCCGAAGCCGACAGCGAGCGCTCGATCGAGAAGCTCGCCCGCTCGGGCGCCGGCCTGATCTTCACGACCTCCTTTGGCTTCATGGAGCCGACCCTGAAGGTCGCCAGGAAATTCCCCAAGGTGAAGTTCGCCCATGCCACCGGCTACAAGCGGGCCGACAACGTTTCCACCTACTCGGCCCGCTTCTACGAGGGCCGCTACATCTGCGGGAAGATCGCCGGCAAGCTGTCGAAATCGGGCACCGTCGGCTACATCGCCTCCTTCCCGATCCCCGAAGTCGTGAGCGGCATCAACGCCTTCATGCTCGGCGCGCAATCGGTCAACCCGGACATCAAGATCAAGATCGTCTGGGTGAACACATGGTTCGACCCCGGCAAGGAGGCGGAGGCCGCCAAGGCATTGCTGGCGCAGGGCGCCGACATCCTGACCCAGCACACCGATTCCGCTGCGCCGCTTCAGGAAGCGGAGAAGGCCGGCAAGCTCGCCTTCGGCCAATCCTCCGACCAGTACCGCTTCGCCCCGAAGGCGCAGCTCACCTCGATCGTCGACGATTGGAACGGCTACGTCATCGCGGAGGCCAAGGCCGTTCTCGATGGCACCTGGAAGAGCGGTGACACTTGGGCCGGCATCAAGGACGGCATGGTCGTGCTGGCACCCTTCACCAACATGCCCGACGACGTGAAGGCGCTGGCCGAGGAGACCAAGAAGGGGATCGTCGAGGGCAGGATCCACCCGTTCCAGGGGCCGGTGCTCAAGCAGGACGGCTCGGTCGCGGTGAAGGAGGGCGAGCACGCCCCCGATCCGATGATCCTCGGCATGAATTGGTACGTGAAAGGGATCGACGACCGGCTGACGCAGTAGGGGCGGGCACCCCGGAAATGGAGGCGCCGCCGGAGCGATCCGGCGGCGCCTCTTCGCGTTTCGATGCCGGTCAGGGACGTGGCGGGGGCGGCAGGCGGCGCTCTCCGGCCGGGGGCGGCGCTGTCTCCACAGGCACGCCTGTGCCGGGCGCTGCCGGGATCGCCTCGCCCGAACGGAACGCCTCCCGCTCGTTCGGGAGGGCCGCCGCTCCCTCCGTGCCGCCTGGCGCGGTCGCCCCCGGGCTGCCGGCCGGGGCGCCCGTCGACCCTTGGGCCAAGGCCGCACCGCCCAGGCCCGCGAGGACGCTCAGAGCGAGCGTGGCTGTCGTGATGAGACGCATGGGACGGACTTTCCGGTTGCGGAGAGGAGGGCGCGCGATGTCGCCGGGCGGCAGGGATCCTGGCTTGCGTCTCACCGATGACGCTTCCGGTGCGAACGGGCGGCCTTGCCGCGCCGTCCGCCCGGAGCGGTGACACGCGATTGGCCGGCCGGCGGCGTCACCGTGCCCTGCGCACGGGCGCCGGGAGCCGTGGCGACGCCGCTGCCGAGGCAGAAGGCTGCGACGAACCAAGCGAGGAGAGGTAGGCTGAGGCCGAGAAAGGCCCGTTTCGCGCGCATCGTCGAGGCTCCCGTCGGGCCGTGCCGGCCACCGTTTGCACGGCTGGCTTCAGCAAGGGCCGTGCCGCCGGGACCGATCGAACGGCTCGCCCGAGCACCGGCAGCAGTTGCCGCAACGGTCGCTCGGTGCCGTTGCGGAAGGCGCACCCGATCCCCTGCGCCTGCATCGCCGCGGCCGCCCCCCCGTCTCCGGATTGAGGGCGGCAGCAAAGGTAAAGAATGCGTTTCACGTGAAACAAGCCGCTCAGGTCGCAGCGTCGATGGGCGTGAAGGTCCGCGCCCTTCACGGGTTCATCGGGCCGACGGGATCGATGAGTCGCTCGAAGCCGAGATGGTCGGTCTCCGTTCGCTTGTGCTGGGTGCGGTCCTCAAGCGTGTCGAAATGTGGGTTGGCGCACGAGACGCCCCACGCTTCGCGCGCCTCGACCATGGGGTTTAGCCCGTCGCGACGCAGCTGCTGCCCTACGACGCCCTGACAGATGAGACCGCCGGGCCCTCGTAGACGGGTGCGGATAGCGGGGATTGGTGCGCAACAGCACTTACGGAGAAAGGAGCGTGCCAGAAGACGCGCTCTGTCAAAAAATTCTGCAATCTGATGCTAACACTCAGTCGAAACTGGTCTTTTCGGGCGAGATCGACCAAACGGCTTCGAGACTTCATCGCTGCTATGCCGTATCTATGTGCACAAGCTCAAAGCAGTTCATGTTGTTTTACAAGGCATTGGTGCTCAGTTTGTGGGACATACGACGTCGCTTGGTCTGATCGCGACGCCGAAGCCAATCTCGGAGATTGACGACATGATCTCACGCATCGTTGCAGGCGCGGCCCTCACCCTCGCTCTCACCACCGCCGCCTCGGCCCAGAGCTACAACGCTCCGGCCGGCATCCCCGCCGTCACCGCTCCGGGCGGCCTCGTCGGCATCGCCGGTCCGGGCAATGTCGAGCGCTACCTGGACCGCGACGGCCGCCACGGCACCGTGTCCGTCGATGGCGTCTACACTACCGGCTCCACCGTCCGGGGCACCCACACCGTTCGCGGGCGCTGATCCGGTTTCCGCTTGATCCAAGCGAGGACCGTATCGCTTAGCCCGCGCGGCGCCTGAGGAGGGTACTCATCGCGCCAGCGCGATGGGATCCAGCCGAAGACCAAATTCGTCATCCCGAAGGGGTCAACCGGATTTGGCATGACGCATCCGGATGGTCCGACGACCGCCGTTTCAAGGGTCCGAAGGGCCGGCCACGCATTGCCGCAGCCGGCCCTTTTTCCATGGAATCCAGGCCAGGGCACGAACGGGCCCTGCCTCATGCCGGCCGGAAGCTCATCTCCAGCTTTTCGACTTTCTCGAACGTTTCGTTCGATCTTATTCCAGTTTTCGGAAAGCTCGTGCAGGTCCATCTTCGCTTCATCAGATGACGGACGAACCGGCCGTCACCGCCGCCCACCGATGGAGTGTCCCATGTCCCGCATCCTCACCGCTTCCGTCCTCGCCCTTGCCCTCACCACCGCCGCCTCGGCCCAGAGCTACAACGCCCCGGCCGGCATCCCCACCGTCACCGCCCCGGGCGGCCTCGTTGACGATGTCGGCGGCGTGCAGCGCCCGACGGCGCGCGACACCCGCCTCGGAACCCTGCCGGCGGACGCCAACCTGACCACCGGCTCGGTGCGGCGGACGCATCACGCGCGCTGACGGTCCCGAAATCCGCGCGCATCCCGAAGCCGGCCCTCGCCAGGGGGCCGGCTTTCGGTCGTTTTCGGCCGCGGCTTCGCGCTTGCTTGTCGGGGTTCTCGCCGCGGCGGGAGGCCGGGTTGGGGGCATAAGCGCATGCAGGGACCGGGGACGCCGACACTCGACCAGCTCCGGGTGTTCCTCACCGTGGTCGAGACCGGCAGCTTCGCCGCGGCCGGGCGCCGTCTCAACCGCGCGACTTCGGTCATCAGCTACGCGATCGCCAATCTGGAGCTTCAGCTCGGTCTGCCGCTGTTCGATCGCGAGGCCACGCGCCGGCCCCAGCTCACCGAAGGCGGCCGGGCCGTGCTGGCGGAGGCCCGCACCGTCGCCCACGGCATCGACACGCTGCGAGCCAAGGTGAGCGGCCTGCTCGGCGGTCTCGAAGCCGAACTCGGCTTCGTGTCGAGCGTGCTGATGCCCGGCGCCCGGCTCGTCGATGCGCTCACCGCGTTCCAGGCGGCCTTCCCGACCGTGTCCTTGCGCCTCAACGTCGAGGCGCTCGGGGCAGCCCAGCAACTCGTCACGGATGGCCGGGCCGATCTCGGGATCACCGTGGAATTGTGGACCCGCGACAGCGATCCGCTCGAACTGATCTCCGTGGGCGAGGTCGAGATGCTGCCCGTCGCCGCGCCGAACCATCCGCTTGCCGGGGCGGGCGGCCTGATGCCGGGGGCGGCGCGCGATCATGTCCAGCTCGTCATCACCGACCGCTCGCCGCTGTCGCAGGATCAGGAATTCGGGGTGGTCGCCAACCGCACGTGGCGGCTGTCGGACCTCAGCACCAAGCACACGCTGCTGCTCGCCGGAATCGGCTGGGGCAGCATGCCCGCGCACATGGTCGAGGCGGACATCGCCGCCGGCCGCCTCGTCGAGCTGGATCTACCCGACGTCCGGCGCCGCCGGCTGCCGCTCACGGTGATCTACCGCACCGGCCATCCCCCGGGACCGGCCGGGCGCTGGCTGATCCGCCGCTTCGTCGAGCAGGCGGAGCGCGAGGCCGCGGCGCGGGCGGCCTGACGGGCGAGGAGGTTCAGGCGCCCGAACCGACCGCCCCATCCGGCCCCGGATAGACCAGCGGGTCACCCGCGCGCCGGTTGTCGTAGACGGCCTCGCCCGCGACCCAAGTGGCGCGCACCGTGCGGTGGTCGCCAAGCGTCATCAGCACGAACAGCAACTCCTCGATGCTGGAGCAGGTGCCGGTGCGAAAGCCCAGGAGCGGCGTCGCGGCGAGGTCGAGGACGCAGAGATCCGCATCGTGCCCCGGCGCGATCCGCCCGATCCGGTCGTCCAACCGCAGCGCTTCGGCGCCGCCGAGCGTCGCGAGCCAGAACGCCCGGACCGCGTCGAGCCGTGTGCCGCGCAAAGCCGCGACCTTGTAGGATTCGCCGAGCGTCTTCAGCAGCGACAGGGTGGTGCCGGCGCCGACATCGGTGCCGAGCCCGACCCGCACCGGGCGGCGCGGATCGAGGGCGTCGAACAGCCGGAACAGGCCGCTGCCGAGGAAGCCGTTCGAGGTCGGGCAATGGGCGATCGCCGCCCCGCTGGCGTGGCAGGTACAGAAATCCTCCTCCGAGAGGTGGATCGCATGGCCGAGCACCGTGCGCGGGCCGACGAGGCCGGACTGCACGTAGACGTCGAGATAGCTCGCCCGGTCGGGGAACAGCTCGCGCACCCAGGCGATCTCGTCGGTGTTCTCGCACAGATGGGTCTGGAGGAAGAGGTCGTCGTGCTCCCGCATCAAGGTGCCGGCGGCATCGAGCTGGGCCTGCGTGCAGGAGGGGGCAAAGCGCGGCGTGACGCAGTAATGCTGGCGCCCGCGCCCGTGCCAGCGGGCGATCAGGGCCCGGCTCTCGTCGTAGCCCCGCTGCGCCGTGTCGAGGAGCCCGGCCGGGGCGTTGCGGTCCATCAGGACCTTGCCGGCGATCATCCGGGTATTGAAGCGGGCCGATTCGGCGAAGAACGCCTCGACCGAGCCGGGATGGACCGTGCAGTAGACCACCGCCGTGGTGGTGCCCGCGCCCAGGATCTCGCGGAAGAACAGCTTGGCCACCCGCTCGGCATGGGCCTGATCCGCGAACTGCAGCTCGGCGGGGAAGGTGTATTTCTCGAGCCAGGCCAGCAGCTGCTCGCCGTAAGAGGCGATCATCTGCAACTGCGGATAATGAACGTGGGTGTCGATCAGGCCGGGCAGGATCAGGGCGTTCTCGTAGGTCGTGACCGCGACGCCCGCCGGGATGCGGTCCGACAGGTCCGCGAAGTCGCCGAAGGCGGTGATGCGCCCGTCCTCGATCAGGATCAGGGCATCGGCCACGTGCTGGAGACAGCCCTCGCTCAGGAAGGGGTTGCCGGTCAGGCTCACCGCCTGTCCGCGAATCGCCCGCATCCGGGCCGGTGCCGCCGTCATGCGTCCT
Organism: Methylobacterium sp. J-043; assembly: GCF_022829505.1. Classification (NCBI taxonomy): domain Bacteria; kingdom Pseudomonadati; phylum Pseudomonadota; class Alphaproteobacteria; order Hyphomicrobiales; family Methylobacteriaceae; genus Methylobacterium; species Methylobacterium sp. J-043. The sequence goes on from NZ_JAKSYB010000063.1 coordinate 465,089, forward strand.
CGGTCTCCCGTTCCGCATCCTCCGTTGCCGCCATGACCTGTCGAAAAATCCGGTCGGGGGCGAACGGCGTCGCGGTCAGCCGCACGCCGGTGGCGTCGCGGATCGCGTTGCCGAGCGCGGCGGCGACGGGGTTGTAGGGGGCCTCGCTCATCGATTTGGCGCCCAGCGGCCCGACCGTGTCGTGGGTGTCGGCGAACAGGACCTCGGTCACCGGAACGTCTGCCATCGCCGGGATGTGGTAGTTGCGCAAGGTCCGCGTGACGACCGCGCCCGCCGCGTCGAAGCGATAGTCCTCGTAGAGGGCCGCGCCGAGCGCCTGCGCCACCCCGCCCTCGATCTGCCCGCGGCACTGCATCGGGTTGATGACCCGGCCGGCATCCGCCGCCTGGACGCTTCGGAGGATGCGGATCTCGCCGGTCTGCGGATGCACTGCCACGCGAAAGGCCTGGACGTTGAAGGCGACCGAGCGCGGCGTCCCGTCCGCCTCGCCCGCGGCCTCAAAAGCGGCGCCTTGCGCGAGGGTGGTGAGGGCGATGCGGCCGGCGGGTGTCTCGACGCCGTCGGGTGTCAGGCGGCAATCGGCCGGGGCGACGCCGGCCCGCTCGGCGGCGGCCGTGCGAAGCCGGTCTGCAAGCGCCGTGGCCGCGCGGAAATTCGCTTGGCCCGCGACCACGGTGCCCGTGCTGCCGTAGGCGCCGGTATCGTGCCGGACGGCGTCGGTGTCGGCCTGGGTCAGGCGGATGCGGTCGGGCGTGGTGCCGAGCACCTCGGCGGCGATCTGCCCGTGCACGGTGCTGGTGCCGTTGCCGAACTCGGCGGTGCCGACCGCAAGGGCATAGGTTCCGTCCGGCTCGAGGCGGATGCGGGCATGGGCGACGTGGCCACGCGGCGGAATCGTGTCGATCATGGCCATCGCCATGCCCTCGCCGACGCGCCAGTCCGGTCCCGGCACCGCCTCGCCGCCGCCGTCCGCCAGGGCGGCCTGGACGCGGTCGAGACACTGGTCGAGGCCGTAGGAGCCGTAGACGACGTCGTGCGGCTCCAGGCTCGTCGATACCATCGGGTCGCCGGGCCGCACCGCGTTGAGGCGGCGCATCGCGAACGGGTCGATGCCAAGATCGCGGGCGAGTTCGTCCAGCGCCGATTCCACGGCAAAGATGGTCTGGCTCAGGCCGTACCCGCGAAAGGCCCCGGACGGCAGGGTGTGGGTGTAGGCGGCGTAGCCCTCCACCCGCTTGTTCGGACAGGCATAGGCGGCGATGCTCTCGTTGCAGCCGTGGTGCAGCACGCCGCCGGCATGGTTGCCGTAGGCGCCGGTGTTCGAGAGCACGTTCAGCGAGAGCGCGGTGAGACGCCCGTCGGCCCGCGCGCCGACCTTGACCCGCACCCGCATCGGATGGCGCGTCGTCGCCGCGCAAAAGTTCTCCTCGCGGGTCATCTCGTAGGAGACCGGGCGGCCGGTCCGCAGCACGGCGAGCGCCACGAGATCCTCGGTCAGCATCTCCTGCTTGCCGCCGAAGCCGCCGCCGACCCGGCCGCAGAGCACGCGCACCCGGTCCCGGTCCAGATCGAACAGGCGGCACAGGGCATCGCGGGTCAGGAAGGGCACCTGCGTCGAGGAGCGCAGGGTCAGCCGGCCCTCAGCGTCGAGCCAGCCGAGCGCGCCGTGCGTTTCGAGATGCACATGCTGCACCCGCTGCGAGACGTACTCCGCCTCGTGGATCAGATCGGCTTGGCCGAAGCCCGCCTCGACATCGCCGATCGCCCCGTGCGCCTCGGCGGCGAGGTTCGGGTGCGCGAGGAGCGGCGGCGCATCGTCGCCGGGCCGCGGCGGGTCGCGGTCGGCCGGATCGTGAACGAGGGGCGCGTCCGGGCGCAAAGCCGCCTCCGGGTCGAAGACGGCGGGCCGCACGTCGTACGCCACCCGCAGCGCCCGCACGCCCATGGCGGCCGCCGCCGCACTCTCGGCGACCACCGCCGCGACACGCTGGCCGTGGAATCGGATCACGGAATCGAGCACGCCCGTGTCGGCGGCGTCGTCCAGGGGGTTCTCGTGCCGCCCGGTCGAGAAGCGGCGGCGCGGCGCGTCCTCGTGGGTGAGCACCGCGACCACGCCGGGCACCGCCAGCGCCGCCGTCCGGTCGATGCTGCGGATACGGGCATGGGCGTGGGGGGCGCGCAGCACCTTCAGGTGCAGCAGGCCCGGCACGGCGGTGTCGAAGGTGTAGGCGGCCCGGCCGGAGACGAGGGCGCGGCTCACCGGAGCCGGAAGGGAGCGGCCGACCGGGCCGACCGCGCTGCCCGCATCGACATGCGCGAGGCCGGCCACGGCGTCACGGATCGCCCGGTAGCCGGTGCAGCGGCAGAGATTGCCCTTGAGCGCGGTGCCGAGATCCTGCCGCTGGCCCTGGTCGAGGGCAGCCGCCGTCATGATCATGCCCGGCGTGCAGAAGCCGCACTGGAAGCCCTGTGCATCGCAGAACGCGTCCTGCATCGGGTGGAGGTGCTCGGGCGGCCCGTCGCCAGGCGCGCAGGGGCCGGCGAGGCCTTCGATCGTGGTGATGCCGCGTCCCTCCGCCTGGAAGGCGGGCAGGAGGCAGGAATGGACCGGCTCGCCGTCGAGATGGACGGTGCAGGCGCCGCAATCGCCCGCATCGCAGCCCTTCTTGACCCCGAACCAGCCGAGATCCCGCAGCAGCGTGCGCAGGCACTGGCCGGGACGCGGCGCGGCTTCCTGGACCTGCCCGTTGACGGTGAGCCTCATCGGGCGAGTTCCTCCCGGATCTCTTCGGCAAGCAGCCCGGTGACGTGCCGGCGCCAATCCGGCGCGCCGTGGACGTCGTCGTACCAGCCGTCCCCGGGGATCGCCGTCGCGATCGCCTCCTGCAGCGCGGCCGCCGCCGGAAGCGCATCGAAGCGGAGCTGGACCGGCCGCGGCGTCGAGGCCGTCACGGTGATCGCGAAGGCGCCGGCCCGGTCGCGTGTTCCGATCACCAGGGCCCCGGAGCGGCCCTCGGGGGAGAGGGCGATGCGCCGGAAGGCCGTGCGCCGCCGCAACGCGGTGGCGGGCAGGTCGATGCCACGCAGGATCTCCCCGGGGGCGAGCGCCGTGCGCTGCGGCCCGAGGATGAACTCCGTGACGGGCAGCCGCCGCTCGCCGCCGCCGGGCCGGGTCAGCAGGCAGGTACCGTCCAGGGCCGCGGTGAGCGCGATCATCGGCCCGGCGGGCAGGGCCGTGCAGAGGTTGCCGCCGACGCTCGCCCGGTTCCAGATCTTGAACGAGCCGAGCAGCGCCCGGCAGCATTGCCCGACGAGGGGCGCCGCGATCCAGTCCCGCGGCAGGGCGAGCCGGTCGAGTTCGGCGATGGTGCCGGTCGCCGACAGGCGAAGGCCCGCCTCGGACAGCTCGGCCGCCGGCCATCCGAGGGCGGACAGGTCGATCAGCCGGGCGAGCGCCGGCTGCGGCTCGGAGAACAGCCACGTCCCGCCCGCGAGCCAGGCATCGCCCTTGCGCCAGGGGGGCAGCTCATCGAGGCGCGCCGGTCTCAGGACGGCGGTGATCGTGTCGAGATCCATCGGAGGCCGGCTCGCAAGTTCCTATCCAACGGCGGGCGCCGGAGCTTACACGGTTTCCGGATGGTCGTTTCCGGGTCCGCGGAATCCCCTCTCCCCGCAGGCGGGGAGAGGGGATCCATCGGGCAACCACTGCGCCGGGCCTACTGCCCCACGGTCGCGGTCACCGCATGCGTCCAGGCCCCCTCGGGCTTGCGGGTGATGACGGGCTGGTCGGTGCCGCCGGCGAGCAGGATGGCGACGGTGCGCTCGTAATCGGCGGGGTCGAGCCGGCCGCCGGACGTGTCGAGCAGCTTGGCGACCGCGCGCATCATCCGCTTCTGGTGCGTCTCGGTCTGGGCGCCGCTGGCGTCGTTCTCCAGCACGATCTCCGCCGCCTCGTCCGGATGCGCGGCGGCATAGGCCCAGCCCTTCTCGGAGGCGGCCACGAACTTCGCCAGCCGGGCGACGAAGGCCTTGTCCTTCAGCTTCGGTTCGAGGGCGTAGAGCCCGTCCTCCAGCGCGGCGACGCCCTGATCCTCGTAGCGGAACACGACGAGCTGCTCCGGCTTGAAGCCGGCATCGATCACCTGCCAGTACTCGTTGTAGCTCATGGTCGAGACGCAATCGGCCTGTTTCTGGATCAGGGGGTCGACGTTGAAGCCCTGCTTCAGCACCGTCACGCCGCCGGGCGAGCCGTCGGTCTTGAGGCCGAGCTTGGCCATCCAGGCCAGGAACGGGTACTCGTTGCCCGCGTACCAGACCCCGAGCGTCCGTCCCTTCAGGTCGGCGGGCGACTTGATGCCGGTATCCGCCCGGCAGGTCAGCATCAGGCCCGACTTCTTGAAGGGCTGCGCGATGTTGACGAGGGGCACGCCCTTCTCGCGCGAGGCGAGCGCCGAGGGCATCCAATCGACGACGACATCGGCGCCGCCGCCCGCGATGACCTGGGGCGGGGCCACGTCGGGCCCGCCCGGCTTGATCGTCACGTCGAGCCCGGCTTGGCTGTAGAAGCCCTTGGCCTGCGCGACATAGTAGCCGGCAAACTGCGCCTGGGGCACCCATTTGAGCTGGAGCGTCACCCGCTCCGCCGCCCGCGCGCCGCCCGCGGCGAGCCCGACCAGCGCCGCTCCGGCGCAGAGGAGCGCTCTTACCGTTTTCCCCGCCGTTTTCCCCGCCATCTCAGCCTCCTTCAGCCTGTCCCCTTCGGGACTTTCCCCTGCGGCCTTCCCCTGTGACCGCCGGGCCGTGGTTGTTCGAACGGATGCGAGCGGACCCCGCCTTCAGCCTGCGCGCACCGACGGGTGCCAGCCGGTCGCGGCGCGCTCGGCCAGGGCGATGAGGCCGTAGAAGGCCGACCCCGCCAGGGCCGCCAGCACGATCTCGGCCCAGACCATGTCGAGGGAGAGCCGCGCCGCCTCGATCGAGATGCGGAAGCCCATGCCGACGATCGGCGTACCGAAGAACTCGGCCACGAGCGCCCCAATCAGCGCCAGCGTGGCGTTGACCTTCAGGGCGGTGAACAGGAAGGGCAGGGCCATGGGCAGGCGCAGGCTCAGGAGCGTGCGCGAGTAGCCCGCCGCGTAGGTGCGCATCAGGTCGCGCTCGATTCCGCCCGTGGCGGCAAGGCCGGCGCCGGCCTGCACCAGCATCGGGAAGAAGGTCATCACGGCGACGACCGCGGCCTTCGACGGCCAATCGAAGCCGAACCACATCACCATGATCGGGGCGATGCCAACGATCGGCAGCGCTGAGGCGACGTTCGCCACCGGCAGGAGGCCGCGCCCGAGGACGGGCAGCCGGTCGGCCAGGATTGCGACGCCGAGGCCCGACAGGCAGCCGATGACGTAGCCCGGCAGGGCCGATTTCAGGCAGGTCTGGACGAAATCCGCCCCGAGGACCGGCAGCGCCGTGGCGAAGCGCATGGCGATCGCCGAGGGCGGCGGCATCAGCACGGCGGGCACTCCCGCGCCCACGACGACGACCTCCCACAGCACCAGCACGAGGGCGCCGAACAGCAGCGGCACGGCGAGCCGCACGAGGCGGCGGACGGCCGGATGGCCCGGCTCCAGGGCGGCGAGGTCGCGCGCGGCCAGCGTGGCGGCGAGCCAGACCAGGAATGCGGCGAGCCAGAAGCCCGGCCCCGCTGCGCCGGCCAGACCGGGCCGGTGGGCGGCGATGGCGAGTGCTGCCCCGCCGATCAGTGCGGCGGGCGTGAGCAGGCCGATCCGTGCGGCGCGATGCGTCATCGGGAGCCCCCCGCGGGCCGGGCGCCGAGGGCGCGGGCGGTCGCACTTTCCGCAAGGCCGATCCCCTGGACGAGGAGCGACGAGAGCGCCGCCGCCGCGAACAGGGCTGCCCAGATCTGGATCGTCTGGCCGTAATAGGAGCCGGCGAGCAGCCGCGCCCCGAGCCCGGCCTGCGCCCCGGTCGGCAGTTCGGCGACGATGGTGCCGACGAGGCTCGCCGCCACCGCGATCTTCAGGCTCGCGAACAGGTAGGGTAGGGCGGCCGGCCAGCGCAGCCGCACCAGGATCTGGCCGCGCGAGGCCGAATAGGTCCGCATCAGGTCGCGGTGGATCCGGTCGGGGGCGTTCAGCCCCTTCACCATGCCGACCGTGACGGGGAAGAAGCAGAGATAGGCCGCGATTACCGCCTTCGGCAGCAGGCCGGTCAGGCCGGCCGCCCCCAGGGCCACGATGATGATCGGCGCCACCGCCAGGATCGGCACGGTCTGTGAGGCGATGATCCACGGCATCAGGCTCGCATCGACGCTGCGCAGGTGCACGACCGCGACCGCCAGCGCGATGCCGAGCAGCGAGCCGAGGGCGAAGCCCGTCAGCGTCGCCGAGAGGGTGACCCAGGCGTGGTAGACGAGGCTGCGCTTCGAACTCAGCGGCACGCCGAGGACGCTGCGCGACAGTTCCGAGGCCACCTGATGCGGTGCCGGAACGACGGGCCGTTCCTGCGCCATCGTCGCCGCCGCGATGCTCATGGCGTCGGGCGCCGCGCCGGCCCGCACGAGCGTATCCGCGGCGCCGTTCCAGTTGCCGAGCAGGGCGGCGAGATACCACCCAACGAGAAGCGCCAGCACGACGCCGGCCACCGGCAGCGCCCGGCCGCGGGGAAAGGACGCCGCCTTACGCGTCATAGGCGTGACCGGCGCGCAGACCCTCGCGCACCCGCTGGCCGAGACGCAGGAACTCGGGCGTCTCGCGGATCTCCAGCGGACGCTCCCGCCCGAGCGCGGTGCAATCGACGATGTCGATGATCCGCCCCGGGCGCGGCGACATCACCACGACGCGGGTCGAGAGGTAGACCGCCTCGGGGATCGAGTGGGTGACGAACAGGACCGTCTTGGCGGTCTTGCGCCACAGCGCGAGCAGCTCGGCGTTGAGGTGATCGCGGACGATCTCGTCCAGCGCCCCAAAGGGCTCGTCCATCAAGAGCAGCTTCGGATCGAAGCAGAGGGCGCGGGCGATCGAGGCCCGCTGCTGCATGCCGCCGGAGAGCTGCCAGGGGTACTTGTTGGCAAAGCCTGTGAGCTGGACGAGGTCGAGGTGATGCGCCACGCGCTCCCGCCGCTCGGCGCGCGGCACGCCGAAGATCTCGAGCGGCAGGGCGACGTTCCTCGCGATGGTCCGCCAGGGATAGAGCGCGGGCGCCTGGAACACGAAGCCGTAGTCGCGCCGCAGCCGCGCCGCCTCGGCGCCGACCCCGTTGACGGTCAGTTCGCCGCCGGTCGGCTGTTCGAGGTCGGCGACGCAGCGCAGCAGCGTGGTCTTGCCGCAGCCGGACGGGCCGATGAAGGAGACGAATTCGCCCGGCGCCACCGCGAGATCGACGTCGGCAAGCGCGTGAACCGGCCCGTCGGCAGTGGTGTAGGTGAGGGACAGCCCGCGCGCGGCGATGACGGGGGCCACCGGCACCGCGCGGGGCGCCGGTTGCTCGAACTCGGGCGGCTGTTTGAGGGCGAGGGCGCCGGCACGCGACATGGCAGGCTTTCGTTCCGTGGGTTGCGGGTCGGCGCGCGATCGGTCGTCCGGGAACCGGTGGCGGGCCGAGGGAAGGGCGGGCCCGCCGCCGGACCTCTTCGCAGTACCGGATCGAGCATTTTCCGTGCCGTCCGTGCCGAACGGCGCGAAGGCGTCCGGCGGCGGGGATTCGATGGGCCGGTCCCGGCTCAGGCGCTCCTCAGGGCCAGCCTCGGCCCTTCGGCGGGCCGGGCTCCGACGGCGCGCGCCGGCTCGGGCGGGGCGGATCCGCTCCGCGGCGCGCGGGGAAGCGTGCGGTAGCGGCGCTCGCTGTAGAGCAGCGCGTCGGCCTGCCCCGAAGCGGCGAGGGCTTCGACCGCGCAGTAGAACACGTCGTGGCTGCCGACGGCGTGGCGCCCGACGATGCGGCAATCGAAGCTGCCGAGGGCGTCGGCCAGCGCGGGCGCCCCGCTGCGCAGCCGCCGCCACGTCCCCGCTGCAAAGCGCTCGTCCATGGGGGTGCGGCCCCCGAACAGGCCCGCCACCGTCTCGTGGCCCTCGCTGAGGGTGTTCACGCACAGCGTTCCGTTGCGGGTGAGGGCGGCGTAGGCGGAGGAGGCGCGGTTGACGCAGACGAGCAGCGTCGGCGGCGCGTCGCTGACGCTGCACACGGCCGAGGCGGTGAAGCCGGCCCGCCCGCCCGGACCGTCGGTGGTGATCAGATGCACCGCGCTCGCGAGCCGGGACATGGCCTCGCGGTAGGCGGCCGCATCGACGGGGACGGCTGCGGCGCTCTCGGACTCGGTCTCGAATTCGGTCATCGGCGGCGGCCTTTCGTGAGGTCGGGTCGCTTCAGGGACTTGCGAGGAAGTCGAGGAGCGTGCGGTTGAAGGGGGCGGGGCGGGTGACGCTGTGCGCGTGGCCGCCCTCGGGCGCGAGGTCGAGGCGGGCGTTGGGGAGCCCGGCCGCGAGGACTTCCGAGGCGGTGAAGGGCACGAGCACGTCGTCGCGCGCGGCCATCAGCAGGGTCTCGTGCGGGATGCGGGGGAGGGCACCGGTCGCGTCGAACGCCTCCAGGGCGGCGATACGTGCCAGCACCGTCTCCGTGCCCGGAAAATGCGCCAACGCCAGCGCCTCGTCGGCCGCGACCCGCTCGGCGTTCTCGGACAGCCACGGCGCCGGGTAGAGGAAGATGCCTTGCGCACGTACGAAGGCCTCGGGGCCGGATTGCGTCAGCAGCGCCTTGCGGGCGGCAAAGCAGCGGCGGGTGGCCGGGTCCATCGCCGCCCAGCCGTTGACCGCCACGATCCGCCCGACCCGCTCGGGATGGGTGAGGGCGAGTTGCAGGGCGATGAGGCCGCCGAGCGCGTGGCCGACGATGTCGGCCGTGCCGATGCCGAGATGGTCGAGCAGGGTGAGGACGTCGCGGGCCATGGCCGCGATGTCGTGGCCCGGTTCGAGCGGACCGGGGGAGCGCCCGGTGCCGCGGTGATCGTAGGTGACCACCCGGAAGCGCTCGGCCAGCACCGGCACTTGCGGCGCGAAGTAATGGGCCGAGCCGCCGAGCCCGGGCGAGAGCAGCACGGTGCGCCCGCCCTCCGGCCCGTGCAATTCGTGATGGACGGGCGCGGCCATCGGCTCAGACCGGCTTACCGATATGGGCGACCGAGGCGATCTCGACGCGTGCGGCCGGCTTCACCAGCCCGCACTGGATGCAGTAGCGAGCCGGCTTCTCGCCGGGGAAGTACGCGGCGTAGACGGCGTTGATGGCGCCGTAATCGGCCCAGTCCTTGAGGAAGATGTGATTGAAGGTGACGTCGTCCATCGTGCCGCCCGCGGCCTCGACGACGCCCTTGATCGTTTCCAGCACGTGCCGGGTCTGCGCGCCGGCATCGCCCTCGTGGACGACGTTCGCCTCCGCATCGAGCGGCAGGGTGCCGGAGACGTAGAGTACGCCGTCGGCGAGCGTGCCCGGCACGTAGGGCGCGAGCGGCTTGCCGGTGCCGGGCGGGATCACAACGGTCTTGGGCATGAGGGGTCTCCGGTCAGGCGGGGATGCGGCGGGCCTCGTCGGAGCTGAGCGCCGCCTCGAAGGCGGCGACGTCCGACACCCAGCCGAAGAAGGTCTCGATGTTGCGGAGCGCGCCCTCCTGCAGGGCGGGCGGGCCGGCCTGATAGGTGGCGTCGGCGAGCACGATCCCGAAATACTCGCGGTGGTAGCCGTCGCGCAGGGTCGATTCCACGCAGACATTCGTGGCGATGCCGGTGAAGACCAGCGTGCGGATGCCGCGCGCCCGCAGCATGCTGTCGAGCGGCGTGTTGTAGAAGCCGCTGTAGCGGGGCTTGCCCAGGACGATGTCGCCGGGCTCCGGCGTCAGCGCGTCGACGAGGGCGTAGTCCCACGTGCCCTTGGCGAGCAGCCGCTCGTTCATCTCCGGCTGGCGGCGCATGGTCTTGAGCGCGTTCGACTTGTGCCAGTTCGGCGAGCCCGGCCCCCCGGCCTCGACGTAGTCCGGGTCCCAGCCGTTCTGGAACCAGATCACACGGATGCCGGCCGCGCGGGCCGCCGCCACGGCCCGGGCGATCCGCTCGATCACCGGCCCGGTCGCCGAGACGTCGAAGCCGGCAAGATCGAGGTAGCCCCCTTTGGTCGCGTAGGCGTTCTGCATGTCGACGGCGATCAGCACGGCCGTGTCCGCGTCGAAGGCGATCGGCTCGGGCCGCGCCGGCAGCGTGACCGCGCCGTGGCGGCCGGACGGGTCGCGGTAGCCCGCGGGGGCATCGGCCGCCATCACGCCACCTCCGCCAGCATTCCGCCCGTGACGTGCCGGCGCGAGCGCATCAGCGGCTGGATCTTCGTGCCGAAATCGTCGAGGCCCTTCAGGAAGTCGTCGAAGACCAGCAGCACGCCGCCGGTGCCCGGCACCGTCACCACCTCGTCGAGCAGGGCGGCGACGGTGGCATGGGAGCCCACCAGGGTGCCCATGTTGATGTTCACCGCCGAGGTCGGGTCGGCCATCTGGCGGATGTTGGTGTCGGCGCCGGACTTGGTGTCGGCCGCGCCCTGGAGGCCGAGCCAGGCGATCGCCTCCGCGTCGGCGCCGGCCTTGTAGTGCTCCCACTTGGCGCGGGCGGCCTCGTCGGTCTCGTCGCTGATGACCATGAACAGGACGTAGGAGGACACGTCGCGGCCGGTCTTCGCCTTGGCCTCCTCCAGCCGCTCCACGGTGGGGGCGAAGGCGGTCGGCGTGTTGACGCCCTTGCCGAAGCAGAAATTGTAGTCGGCGTAGGTCGCGGTGAAGGCCATGCCGGCGGCGCTCTGCCCGGCGCAGATGATCTTCATCTCAGTCTGCGGGCGCGGGCTCAGGCGGCAATCCTCCATTTGGAAGAATTCGCCCTTGAGGTCGCTGCGGCCGGTCTCCCACAGCTCGCGCAGGACCTGCGCGTATTCGGAGAGATACTCGTAGCGCCGGCCGAAATACTCGTCGCCGGGCCACAGGCCCATCTGCGCGTATTCCGGCCGCTGCCAGCCGGTGACGAGATTGATGCCGAAGCGGCCGTTCGCGATTGAGTCGATGGTGGAGGCCATGCGCGCGACGATCGCCGGCGGCAGGCACAGGGTCGGGGCTGTGGCGTAGAGCTTGATCCGGCTCGTGACCGCGGCGAGCCCGGCCATCAGCGTGAAGGATTCGAGGTTGTGGTCCCAGAACTCGGTCCTGCCGCCGAAGCCGCGCAGCTTGATCATCGAGAGCGCGAAGTCGAGCCCGTAATGCTCCGCCTTGAGCGTGATCTGCTTGTTGAGCTCAAAACTCGGAAGATATTGCGGAGCATTCTCCGATAGGAGCCAGCCGTTGTTTCCGATCGGAATGAAGACGCCGACATTCATGGCGTGATCTTTGGACTGATTGTTGGCCTGGGTCATGACAAACCCTCGCTCGCTCGTCCGGCCGGCGCCCTGAAGGGCCGGCGACAGGTCTGGACGGTAGCGAGTCGGACCATTTGGTCAAACTCTCAGAGCCGTTATTTGACCGTTTGCACAAACTCTCCGCGCGATGCCCGCGCGGCGGGCCGCTTCTGCTTACGGCCGATGCGGTTTCATCCGGTTCTCTTCGGTCTTGGCACGGGGCCGGGGCGAATCAGCTCAGTCCGAGGCTCGCCAGGATCAGCCGCTGGGTGCTCTCCACCGTCTGCTCGAAGAAGGCCTCATCGCCGAGGTCGCGCCCGGTGATGGCCTCCACCTGTACCGCGAAGTCGGCATAGTGCTGGGTGACCGCCCAGATCGCGAAGACGAGGTGGCGGGGATCGTGCGGGGCGATGCGCCCCTCCGCGATCCAGCCGCGCAGCACCGCGGCCTTGGCCTCGACCAAGTCCCGAAGGGGGCCTTCGAGTTCGGCGCGCAGTAGCGGCGCGCCCTGCACGATCTCCAGGCAGAACAGCCGCGAGGCCCGCGGCGCGTCCCGCGACAGGGTGATCTTCGAGCGGATGTAGCGCTTGAGCGCCTCGGCCGGCTCGGATTCCGCATCGAGCGCCTGGAGCGGGTCGAGCCAGACATCGAGCACGCGCCGCAGCACGGCGACGTAGAGGTCTTCCTTGGTGCGGAAGTAGTAGAGCAGGTTCGTCTTCGAGAGCCCGGCGCGCAGGGCGATCTGGTCGAGGCTGGCGCCGTGCAGGCCGACGGTCGAGAAGATCTCCAGCCCGGCATCGAGCACGGCTTCCCGCCGCAGGGCGCCGTCGCGTCGCTGTCGGCGCGCGGGGGCCCCGATCTCGCTTCCGACCACGCCAGAGTCTCCCGATCCGTCACCGCCCCTCGCGGCATCCGGATCACGTATCCGATCCCGCGCGCGCGACCAATCGGCGACGCCGCGAGCCGTGCCGCCTTCGCGCCGGTCCCCCGCAAGACGAGGCCGGTCGAAAGCTCTCACCCGCGTGTGATGATCCAGGGCTCGTCGAAGGAATGCTCCTCCAGGTTCACCCCGGGGCCGCCCCGGTCGATCACCCAGAAATCCTGGGGCCGGTCGAGCGGCGTGAGGACGCCGTGCCACGTGCCAAGCGCGTAGCAGACGCCCTGGCCGGGGGCGGTGACGAAGGCCCGCGGCCGACCGGGCCGGCCGCCCTCGTCCGGGCAGACGACGACGAGGAACGGCGCGGCGTTCAGGGGGATGAAGGCCTGGGCTCCGAGCGGGTGGCGCTCGACGAGGCTCAGGCGGAGCGGCAGCGTATAGGGATCGGCCTCGACGAAGCCGATCACCACCCCCCCGTCCGCGCCCGCGACAGCCACCCGCGCGAGGTCGTGGAAGCGGCGGGCCTTGCCGGCGTTCATCGGCCGCGGGGCGACGTCCGCCCTGTCGATCACCGTGCCGAACGGCGCGAAGGCCTCCCGCGTCAGCGGCTCGACCGGGATCCGCCGCTCGCTCATCGGGAGGCGCCGAACGGCGCGAGCGCCGCGTGCCGGTTCACGTCCTTGTAGAGCAGGTAGCGGAACGGGCCGGGGCCGCCCGCGTAGCAGGCCTGCGGGCAGAAGGCGCGCAGCCACATGAAGTCGCCGGCCTCGACCTCGACCCAGTCGCGGTTGAGCCGATAGACCGCCTTGCCCTCCAGCACGAACAGGCCGTGCTCCATCACATGCGTCTCCTCGAACGGGATCGAGGCGCCGGGCTGGAGCGTGACGATGTTGACGTGCATGTCGTGGCGCACATCCTCGGGCGAGACGAAGCGGGTGGTGGCCCAGGCGCCGTCGGTGCCCGGCATCGCCGCCGGGGCGATCTCGGATTCGTGGGTGACGAGGGCCGGCGGACAGGCGAGTCCCTCGACGCGCTCGTAGGCCTTGCGGATCCAGTGGAAGCGCGCCGGCTCGGCCCCCTCGCCGTGCAGGCTCCAGGCCGCCCCCGGCGGCAGATAGACGTAGCTGCCGGGGCGCAGGGCGTGCGCTTGGCCTTCGAGGACGAGGCGGAGGCGGCCGCCAACCACGAACAGCACGCCCTCGGCGCGGGCGTCGGGCTCCGGCCGCTCGCTGCCGCCGCCGGGCGCCACCTCCATCAGGTACTGGGCGAAGGTCTCGGAGAAGCCCGACAGGGGCCGCGCCAGCATCCAGGCCCGCGTTCCCGTCCAGAACGGCAGCACGCTCGTGACGATGTCGCGCATCACCCCCTTCGGAATGACGGCGTAGGCCTCGGTCAACACGGCCCGGCCCGTCATCAGCGCCGTCTGGGGAGGCAGGCCGCCGCAGGGCGGATTGTAGGGCGAAGCAGTCATTCGGAGGCGTTCCGTTGTCGCGAATGGCGAAGTCGGGGCGGAGATCTCAGCGCGCGGCGTCCGCGAGCCAGGCCGCGATCACGCCGCGCTCCGCGTCGGTCATCTCGGTGACGTTGTTGGGCGGCATGTTGTGCGTCAGCACGACCTGCAGGCGGATCGCCTCGGCCTGGCGGCCGATGGCCTCGGCGGTGTCGAGACGAACGCCCTTCGGCGCCACTCCGATCCCGTCCCAGACCGGCTCGGCCGCGTGGCACATGGCGCAGCGCCCCGCGACGAGTTCGACGATGGGGTCCGGCGGCACGGCGCCCCCGTGACCGGCCGAGGCCAGGGCGGTGGCCGGCGGGCCTTCGGCCTGCGGCGGCAGGCCCAGCACCGAACGGCCCCCGGCGCTGCCGGCGACGGCGAGGACGAAGGCGGCGGCCAACCCCGCCGAGGCCACGGCCCAGGCCCACCAGGGCGAGCGGGCGTGGTCGGCATGGCGCACGTTGTAGAAGAAGCGGATCACCGCGCCCGAGGCGGTGACCAGGGCGACGATGAGCGGGATCGTCGCCTTCGAGGCGAACAGCATCGGGTAGTGGTTGGCGATCATCATGAGGACGACCGGCAGGGTCAGGTAGTTGTTCTGCGCCGAGCGCTGCTTGGCCTGCTTGCCAAGACTTGGGTCCGGCCTCTCCCCCTTCAGCAGCGCGGCGACGACCTTGCGCTGGTTCGGGATGATGATGAAGAAAACGTTGCCAGCCATCCAGGTCGCCATCAGGGCGCCGGTATGGATCAGGGCGCCGCGGCCGCTGAACACTTGCGAGAAGCCGAAGGCGGCGAGCGTGATGGCGAGCAGGCCGACCGCCGCGAGGCCGGTCTCGCTCTCGCCGAGCTTCGAGCGGCAGATGCGGTCGTAGACCAGCCAGCCGAGCGCCAGCGCCCCGACGCCCAGCGCCGCCGCGACGGGGGCCGACAGGTCCATCACCGCCGGATCGACGAGATAGAGCCGCGACTGCGCGTAGTAAATCCAGGCCAGCAGCACGAAGCCCGACAGCCACGTCGTGTAGGCCTGCCACTTGTGCCAGGTGAGGTCCGGGGAGAGATGCTCCGGCGCGACGAAATACTTGCGCATCTCGTAGAAGCCGCCGCCATGCACCTGCCAGGCTGCGGCGCCTTCGCCGGCCGGGATGTCCGGCGTCCGCTTCAGCGAGGCGTCGAGATGCATGAAGAAGAACGACGAGCCGATCCAGGCCATCGCCGCGACGATGTGGAGCCAGCGCAGCAGCAGGCTTCCCCATTCCCAGACGAAGCTCTCCACGGCCTCTCCCTCCCGTATCCGGCTACAATTCTACCGCTGTCGGCAGGGCTGTATGCCCATCAAATTCCTTGCCAGTTTTCGAATTTTTCGCTCAATCGGGGGCAAGGCTCGGAAGGGGCTCGGAGGGCGGATGCTGTCCCTGGAGAGTATCCGCATCTTCATGCGCGCGGCGGAGACCGGCAGCTTCTCCGCCGCCGGCCGCTCACTGCGCCTGTCGCCCTCGGTGATCAGCTACCGCATCCAGACGCTGGAGCAGCATCTCGGCTGCCTGCTGCTCACCCGCACGACGCGGCGGATGAACCTGACGGAGGCCGGCCGCGTCTTCTACGACCGCTGCCTCGACATCGCGGCCTCCGTGGAACGCGCGGAGAAGAGCGTCGAGACCCAGGGCGCCGCGCCGCGCGGGACACTGAAGGTCACCGCCCCACTGACCCTGAGCCGGCGCGTCGTGGCGCCGCTGATCCCCGCCTTCCGCGAGCGCCACCCGGAGGCGGACGTCCACCTTCGGCTCTCCGATCATCTGCTCGACCTCGTGCAGGAGGCGGTCGACGTGGCGGTCCGTCTCGCGCAGATGCGCGACTCGACCTTCACCCTGCGCAAGGTCGCCGATATCGAGCGGATCCTGTGTGCCTCACCGGCCTATCTCGCCGAGCATCCCGCCCCCGAGAGTCCGGCCGGGCTCATCGATCATGACTGCCTGCTGCTGCGGTTTCCCGGATCCGAGCAGTTCCGCTGGAGCTTGCGCGACGGCGACGAGGTCGTGACGCTGCCGGTCTCCGGGCCCATCGACGCGGATGACGGCGACGTGCTGACCGAATGGGCGCTCCAGGGGCAGGGCATCGTCCTCAAGCCCGTCTTCGAGGTGGCGCCCTACCTTGCCGACGGCCGCCTCGTGCCGCTCCTACCGGGCACGCCGCCGACACCGGTGACCCTGGGCGTCGTCTACCCGTCGCGCAAGATGCTGCCCGCCCGCGCCAAGACCTTCGTCGAGATGACGACCGAGGCCCTGCGCGCCCATGTCGGCGCCGGGCTCGACCTGATCGGCCGGCGCCGGGCGCGGTAGGGACCGGTGCCGGGAGGCGGCTCGCGCGGGATCAACCCTCCGAGGGCAGCCGGTCCTTCAGGCGGAGCCACGCGATCCGCTCGATCTGGCGCAACGCCTCCTGGAATTCCTGCTCGGGATCGTTGCGCAGCCGCTCCTCGAACGCCGTCAGGATCGCCTCGCGGCCGCTGCCCTTGATGGCCATGACGAAGGGCAGGTCGAAGCGCGCGCGGTAGGCTGCGTTCAGCCGCTCGAACCGCGCCAGCTCCTCGGCCGAGAGCGCGCCGAGGCCCGCACTGCCCTGCTCGGCGGTGGAGGCTTGCGTCAACTGCCCGGCCAGGGCGAGCCGGCCGGCGAGTTCGGGATGGGCGCGGATGAGGGCGCGCTGCCGCTCGGCGGGCAGGCCGCGCAGGGCGCCGACGAGGGCGGCATGGAGCCCCTCCGCACTGTCCTCGCGCGCGGTCAGGCCGGCCTGCCAGGCCGCAAGCGCGATCTCCGGTGTATCCTCGAAGATGTCGCCGAACCGGGTGAGGAACTGCGCCGCGCTCATGGTGCTCGGGCGTAAGGCGTCGGCCGGGTGCCGCGCCGTCCAGTGCCGGGCGATGTCGATGCGGCGCGCCAGCCAGACGCCGTCATGGGCGGCGACGTGGTCGAGGAAGCGCGCGATCGCGGCGATGCGGCCGGGCCGGCCGACCAGACGGCAGTGCAGACCCACCGACATCATCTTCGGTGCGGCGGCGCCCTCCGCGTAGAGCGCGTCGAAGGTGTCGCGCAGGTAGGTGAAGAAGTGCTCGCCGGTGTTGAAGCCCTGCGCGGTGGCGAAGCGCATGTCGTTCGCATCGAGGGTGTAGGGCACCACGAGGCCGGTGCCGGCCCGCCCGTACAGCCAGTAGGGCAGGTCGTCGGCGTAGGAATCGGCGAGATAGGCAAAGCCCCGTTCCAGGCCGAGTTCCAGCGTGTTGACGGAGGAGCGGCCGGTATACCAGCCGAGGGGGCGCTCGCCCGTCACTTCCGCGTGCAGGCGGATCGCCGCATCCATCTGCGCCGCCTCCTCCGCGCGTGGCATGTCGCGGTAATCGATCCACTTCAGGCCGTGGCTGGCGATCTCCCACGCCGCCTCCCGCATCGCGGCCACGACGTCCGGGTTGCGCGCGAGCGCGGTGGCGACGCCGAACACGGTCACCGGCACGCCGCGTTGCGTGAAGAGCCGCCACAGCCGCCAGAAGCCGACGCGGGCGCCGTACTCGTAGATCGACTCCATGTTCATGTGGCGCATGCCCGGCCAAGGCGCGGCGCCGACGATCTCGGATAGGAACGCCTCGGAGGCCGCATCCCCGTGCAGGATGCAGTTCTCAGCCCCCTCCTCGTAGTTGAGCACGATCTGCACGGCGATCCGGGCGCCGCCGGGCCAATCCGCCTGCGGAACGTTGCGGCCGTATCCGATCAGGTCGCGGGAGGTGTGCATCGATGACCCCGGGTCTGCCGCGCAGGCGCGCGGATCGTTCCGACTCGCTTCGGAAGGTTGCGAAGATGCAACGATAGCGCCGCGCGGATTCCTGATCTGTCGGACTTTTCGAAAGCTGCTCCCGAAAATCCGGGTTGGTGCATGGGACCCGATCTGCAAGGTTGCGGTGCCGGCAAAGCGCGGCCCTCGGGCAGCCGCGGATCGCCCGGCGACTCCGGAGGAGGAACCGCATCCCATGGCCGTCGCAAACCCCGCCGCACCACCGGATGCCCGGCGGCTCACGACCCACGTGCTCGACACGTCCACCGGCCGCCCGGCGGCGGGACTGGCCCTTCAGCTTCTGCGCATCGAGGGTGCCTCCCGCACGCTCCTCAAGACGGTCGCGACCAATGCCGACGGCCGCTGCGACGCGCCCCTCCTCTCGGGCGAGGCGATGGAGCCCGGCACCTACGAGATCGCCTTCGAGGTCGGCGCCTACTTCGCCCGCACCGCCGCCGGCGGCGAACCGCCGTCCTTCCTCGACATCGTACCCGTGCGCTTCCGGATCGCGCCGGAGGGCCCGGACGTCCCCCCTCATATCCACGTGCCGCTCCTGATCTCCCCCTATGGCTACAGCACCTATCGCGGAAGCTGAGCCCTGGGCGGACCCAGCCTACACGGCTCCGCCGCCGACGCCGATCGGCCCTACGCGGTGGTCCGAGTTCGAAGTGAGCGCCGGATTCAGGGTCAGGTGTCGTGCAGCAGGCCGATGCCGCGGCAGCCCGCAGGGTGAGCGCATCGAAGGGCGGCAGCCTCATCCCGGCTCACGACCTCGACGCTTCAGCGATCCTCGATCAGGCACAGGGGGGCGGAACGAGCCGCCCGACGCCTCCCCAGGGAACGGCTCCGCCGCCGCTCGCAGGAGCCCTCGTACGAGCTTCTGGCACCACCGGAGCGGATTGCGACCGAGGAACGGCGGCGACCCGATCGGGTGGCAGCCGCGGCGCCTGCGCCGGGGCGGCAGGCTGCGTTCGATCGGAGGGCTTATGCCGCCCAGGCCAGAATCAATACGCCGCTGAGGAACATGGCATAGGTCGCGAGCAGCGCGGAAATCTCACGGTGCTTCGAAACGACGGCGCGGGGGACGGACAGCATGGCGGCGATCAATCACGAGGTGACCGGATCAGGCTGATAGCCAAACCTTGACGGATTTGGAGAGGCCAGGGCTCTGTTTCGCAAGAAAAGACGAAGTGTTGCGCGCTAGCGACTCTTTTCCGGGGCCGATCCTGCCCGTCACCGCCTGCCGTCCCATTCCCCCTTCGGCGTGCCGTGATGATCGTGCCCGGCCCGGCCCGGTGGGTTTCCTGGCGATGAGCACGACCTTCTCGACCCCGCGCACTGGACGCCTCCCCACGAAACGCCGCGCGCACCGTATCCGGGACGGGGTGCGCGGTTTTTGGCGTCAGTGCGATCCGCGCCCTGCCTCATGAGACGCATCCTCGCTTAACCGCTACGCTGCGCCATATGCTCGCCGAGTAGAGAACGGGATGAAGCGACTGTGAGCGTCGGACTGCTAGCCCTCTTGGATGACGTGGTCGCCCTGACAAAGGTTGCGGCCGCTTCGCTGGACGACGTGGCGGCCCAGGCCGCCAAGGCCGGGACCAAGGCGGCCGGCGTCGTGATCGACGACGCCGCGGTCACGCCGCGCTACGTCGTGGGCTTCTCGCCGGATCGCGAATTGCCGATCGTCTGGCGTATCGCCCGCGGCTCGCTCATCAACAAGCTGGTGTTCCTGCTGCCGGCCGCGCTGCTGCTCAGCGCCTTCGCGCCCTGGGCAATCACGCCGCTCCTGCTGCTCGGAGGCCTGTACCTCGCCTATGAGGGTGCCGAAAAAGTCTACGAGATGATCGTGCCGCACGCGGCCCACGATCACACGGCCGAAGCGAAGGCAAGGGCGGCCGCACCGAATGCGCAGGTTCTGGAAGACCAGCGGGTCTCGGGCGCGATCAAGACCGACTTCATCCTCTCGGCCGAGATCATGGCCATCACCCTGTCGGGCTTGGGCGATGGCACGGTCTGGTCGCGCGCCATCGTGATGGCGCTCGTCGCGATCGGCATCACGGTCGCGGTCTACGGCGCCGTCGCGTTGATCGTGAAGGCCGACGACATCGGTCTGGCGCTCGCCCGGCGAGGCAGCGGCGTGCTGGCCGCGATCGGCCGCGGGCTGGTGCGCGGCATGCCCGTCTTCCTCAAGGCGCTGGCCCTCGTCGGCACGGCGGCCATGGTCTGGGTCGGCGGCGGCATCATCGTTCACAGCCTCGCGGGCTACGGTTTCGCAGGCCCCGAGCACGTGATCCACGAGGCGGCCGTGGCCGCGAGCGGGGCCGTGCCGGCACTCGGCGGCGTGATCGCGTGGCTGGTGACGGCGGGCGGCGCGGGCGTGATCGGACTGCTCGCAGGCTTCGCGCTGATCCCGATCGCCGGCAAAGTCCTGGCACCGGCCTGGAGGGCGATAACGCAGGTCCTCCCCATGCGGAAAAAAGAAACCTGACAGACCTGAGAAGAAACCCTGGGGCCGCCCCCTTCTCTGCTTGGAGCGAACACCTCCAAACCCATTTTTATGCTTTAGGATTTGTTAGGGATCGCTAGCGGCGGGAATTAGATAAACATACGATAACTCTTCATTAGGCTCTGCGCTTTATCCTTTGTTGGCTTGAACGTCCGATAGCCGATGACTTGGGAAAGCGTGAGGGCGCTCCAACCACGATGCTTGCAGCCTTCTCAAGGAGGCTCCTTCCATGAGAAGCGAGCCCCCGGTTTCGTCGCAGCGCCTGCATCGTGCGGAGGCCGGGCAACACATCGGTCCGGTTCATCGCTCGGCCGTGGCCGGTTCGACCGCACAGCGTCTCGGCCCGGAGCGTTCCGCGAACGGCAGCGCGGGCGTCCCGCAGATCCCGGCTCGCATCGAGGATCTTGGGGCCCCGGATCTCCGGTCGGCCCTGGCTGGGGGAGAGTTTTCGCTCGCCTACCAGCCGATCGTGTCGGCGGCGACGGGGGCGATCACCAGTTGCGAGGGGCTGCTGCGTTGGCAGCACCCGTCCCTGGGGCCGGTCTCACCCGCTGATTTCATCCCCCTGGCCGAAAGGACGGGGGCGATCGGCCCGATCGGAGCCTGGGTTCTCGAGACCGCCTGCCGACAGGCGGCAGCATGGCCGGAATTCTGTCGGGTCTCGGTGAACGTCTCCCCGGTTCAATTGCAGGATCCGGACTTCGCGGACCGGGTCGTCGCCACGTTGCTGGCAACCGGACTGGCGGCATGCCGGCTCGAACTGGAGCTGACCGAAGGCGTCCCGATGGGTGACGTCGCCGTCGCGCTCGAGGGCGTCGCGGCCATCCGCGCCCTCGGCGTCAGCATTGCCCTCGATGATTTCGGAACCGGCTTCTCGTCGCTCGGCTACCTGCAGCGCTTCACCTTCGACCGGCTCAAGATCGACCGCACCTTCATCACAGGCCTCGGTGAGGCGCGCGAGAGCTGGTTCCTGGTCCGGACGATGCACGACATCGCCCGTCATTTCGGGATGGCGGTGACCGCCGAGGGGATCGAGACCGAGGACGAAGCCCGGATGCTTCGCGAGATCGGCGCGACGGAGTTGCAGGGCTTCCTGTTCAGCCGACCCGTGACGGGCGAGGCCGCGACAGCGCTCTTGAGAGAGCAGTCGCACAGGCTGCGATCGGGCAAGGCCGGACGCCTAATGAAATCCTTGGACCACGCGGTCCCATGAT
The DNA here is from genome assembly GCF_022829505.1 of Methylobacterium sp. J-043. Classification (NCBI taxonomy): domain Bacteria; kingdom Pseudomonadati; phylum Pseudomonadota; class Alphaproteobacteria; order Hyphomicrobiales; family Methylobacteriaceae; genus Methylobacterium; species Methylobacterium sp. J-043. The sequence goes on from NZ_JAKSYB010000063.1 coordinate 486,433, forward strand.
GCGCCGTACCGCCCAGCCCCCGCGAACGGGGCAACCGGGATCGGATCCGGACCGCTGTTCCGGAGTGCCTTTCGCCGAACCGGCAATCCGCTCCGAGGCTGGAGCGATCACACGCGCGGGTCTTCCATAAAGGTCATGCTCGACTTCAACACCCTCCAGGTCGCCGGTATCAGCAGCCGCCTTGCTTTCTTTGTGGTATTTCTCGTCACCCTACTGCGGCACCCACGTGAGATTTATTTCGGAATCTGGGCCGGCGCGCTCAGTTTCTCGCTGATAGCCTCATTTCTGATGCTCGGAGATCCACCGAGCGTGCCGCTGAATGCCGTCAAAGGAAGCGTCGTCTACATCCTGTACGGGTCGAGCCTTGCCGTGTCCTGGGTCGGCTTGCGTCTCTTCCACGAGCGCACGCCCGTCCCCCTCCCGGCCCTCGGGCTCGCGCTCTTCAGCGGCCTGTCCTACGGCCTCTTGCTCCAGGCCGGGGCGTCGATGTCGTGGAGCCTGAGCGCCGTGTTCGGCTGCATCACGCTCTGCACAGCCCTGTGCATTTGGGAAATCCTGAGAACGCCCGCTCCGATGCGCCTGTGGACGCAGTACATCGTCCTGGCGGGCTTCGGCGGATACTTCTGCGTCTTCCTGCTGTCGATCGGCGTGGTTCATTTCGCGAGCGAGCGCCTCGCCGCGCCCGAGAGCGGTATCTACTCGCTGCTGTTCGACCTGTGGTGCGGCGTCTTCATTCAGGTCGGCTATCTGGCCATGGTGAGCGAGCGAGCGCACGTGAAGCTCAGTCGCCTGGCCGACACCGACCCGCTCACCGGGCTGGCGAACCGGCGCGGATTGTTCGCGGCGAATGAGCCAGCGGGCCGGCCTGTCCCCCTCCCAGCCACGATGCGCGATCCTGCTGGCCGACATCGACCACTTCAAGGCGATCAACGACACCTACGGCCACGACGGCGGCGACGCCGCCCTGGTCGGCTTTGCTGAGCGATTGCGCGGCGTGATGCGCAAGAACGACCTCGTCGCCCGCTGGGGCGGCGAAGAATTTCTGGTCGTGCTTGACCAAGCCGATGCCACCATGGCCGCCACCGTCGCCGAAAGCCTGCGAAGGTCCGCCGCCAGGCAGCCCTTCACCGTGAACGGAGCGCCCGTGACCGTGACCGCCAGCATCGGGGTTGCGGTCGTGGCGGCCGGCGAGGAGCGAATCGACGCCGCCCTGTCCCGGGCGGACGCGGCCCTCTACGCCGCCAAGAGAGGCGGCCGCAATCGCGTGTGCTTCGAACCGGCGCCGCCTCAGCCGGACACCCGCGCCACCCGAACGGAGCCGTCCTCCGGGCTTCGCGAGGCCATCGAGGCCATCCAGGTCGTCGGCCAGCCGCGATCCGAGCCAGCCTGAGCGTCACGCACGGAACGCCCGTCGAACGTCCGCGCGCCCGGAGAAACGGTCCGCCGACAGGCATGTCGTGAGGCGGGCCGAAACGACTTTCCTCGAGATCTGAAAAACAGAACTCATGTTCGACCATCCTGCCGCGTCCCCTTCGCCCTCCGGGCAGGACCGGCGTCTTGCCTGCGCGTCACACAGGTCGGGATCGGTCCGGAGCAAAGCGTCGCGACCGGGCCTGCTCGCGGCCGTGCTCGGCATCATCGGGGTCGGCATGCTTGGGGCTTCCGCCCCCTGTGAGGCCGCCGAGCCGGCGGCGAATCCGGTCTCCGGCGGGCTGACCGCGGGGAGCCTCCTCGTCCGCGGCCGCGTCGTCGGCTCCATCCCGGTCGGCCAGTTCTCCCGGGTCGAGCCGATCGGCGGCCGCGTCATCACCCCGGCGCGCGCTCTGCCGGATCTCGACGTGACGTATTTCCTGTCCGATCATTTCGCGCTGGCCGGTCAGGTCGGCGTGGTGTCGACCCGGACCTCGATCCGCAACTCGTTGATCGGCGACCTGCCGATCGGCTCGACCTGGAGCCTCGCCATGACCGGTGCGGTCCAGTTCCACTTCCTCCCGCACGGGGTCTTCAACCCTTATATCGGCGCGGGCGCGGGCTACACCCACCCGATCGCCTACGAGCCGGCAAAGCCGCTCATCACCAAGATGGAGGCCGATCCGCAACTGGGGCCAATGCTTCAAGCCGGCTTCGACTGTCACCTCGGCGGCGACTGGTACGCGAACATGGAGATCAAGAAAATCTTCCTGCCGCCGCAGGTCTCCCGGATTGGTACCGGCAGCGCGACGGTGCGGCTCGACATGCTGATCATCGGTGCGGGTATCGGCTACCGCTTCTGAACGACGGCCGGTCTCGGCCCGGCCCGCGAGCAGGGGCCTCCGAAGATCGCACCGCGGATCGCCGGAGCGAGACGGGGCCGCCCGGAACCGGATCCGAAAGGCCGGCATCAGGCCAGCGTCTCTCCGTTTTGGTTGTGACGCACATTCTTTCGACGAACCGGAAACCGCTTCGTCGGAATGGCGCTAGAGCCTCGTCCCGAAAGGTGGCCCCCGGCTTTCGGAAAAGACGATGCAAAAACGAGTGCCTAGAGCATCGTTCTGGATCCGATATCCAGGACGATGTTCTAGCGCCACCCCTGCAGCCAGGATGTGACGGGATCGACGACGTAGGCCGCGACGGAGGCGGCCCAGGCGCCCGCCCGAGCCGTCAGGGGAAGGCCGGCCCTTCGCGCGGCCTCGTCCTCGCGGGTGTGTTCGAGCATGGTAGCGGCCACCAACTGGTCCTCGTGCGCCCTGCACTCGTCGAGGACGTTGCGCTGCGCCCCGGCCCGGCTCTGACCCGGCGGTTGCCGGCCATAGGCCTCGCGGACGCAGTCATGCCAAGCCGCTTCGAGATCCTCGAGATCGCGCGTGCGCGCCGCCGCGGCGTCGGCGCCCAGGCTGCCGCCGATCACGAACAGGGCAAGGAGAAGCCGTGGCGCGTTCATCGCGTTCATGGCGGCGAGATGCTCCCGAAGCCATCAAGGCCGACTTAACGGGCCGCCGGCCGCAGGCACCGATGACGGGACGGTCGCAAGGGACACGCGAAGGAACGACTCCGCCTCACGGCGCTTCCCACCTTCCAACGACACATCGCCGACAGGAAGCCGCATGGCCAAGGACGTGACCACCTACACGCTCAAGCAGGCGCTCGCCGCCAAGGTTGAGGACCACATCGAGATCGCGGTGGAAGCCGAGGACGGGACGAAGTTCAAGATCCGCGCGACCGCCGATCAACTCGATGCACTCACGGGCGATCTGGAAACGATCCTCGACGGCGACGACGCCGACGCCTAACCCGCCCCCACGGCTGGCCGAAGGTCCGATCCCGGCGCCAGCCGTCACAGCCCCCACGCCATTACGGCCGATGCCGGCGCCACGCCCTCATATGTTCGAGGGCCGGACGCCGGCATCATGATGTCTGCCTCCGAGCCGCTGAGCGACGGCGGAAGGGCGCTCGGCCAAGGCCCCCGCGGCATCGAACCCCGACACGCCTTGCGCGCCGATACGGCGGGACACGCAACGCGCGAATCATCCGGGCGCGCGCGACGGATGGCTTGCGCCGGTGCGGCACGGCACGCCGCCCGCCAAATCCCGATCATTTCAGAGATTTTTGTCAGGGCCTCGTCCGATTGCACGGGACGAAAAATCGGTTTGTGAACGTTTTATGACATATTGGAACGCGCGATCATCGTGCGTGGAGGAGACATAACAAGATGCGGATCGTCCCCATCCTCGCAGCCGGCCTCGTGCTCGGCACCATCGGCGCCACGGCGGCCTCCGCCGCTCCGGCTCTGCCCCAGCCGGGTGTCATCGCCGGCAACCCCGCCCAAACCGTGGATTGGCATCCCAGCACCAGCCACTGGGATCATCACTTCCACGCGCATCAGGAGTCGCTGCGCTACCACCAGCCGACGGAAGCCGAGCACCGGATCCGCCGTATGCGGCGCACGGAGCCGCACCTGCGCGACCCGGCATGGACTGCCCCCCGCTACCGGCTCGGCAATCGCTAAGCACCGTCCCGAAAGGCGGCCACCCGCTTTCGGTAAAGGACGATGCAAGGACGAGAGACTGGAGGATCGTCCCGGATTCGAGATCTGGGACGATCCTCCCAGGGTGTGCCTGCAAGAGGTTGTCCATCCGGCCTGAACCGAAGACGTCTCGCGATCAGCCGGTGCGAACTTTCCGGGGGCCGCGGGGTTGAGGGATACCATTTCCCTCGGACAGGACCCCTCATGCGGCTCACGACGATCGCGCTGGCTCTGACACTGAGTCTCCCAGCGGCCGCCATGGCTCAGGCCGGCGCGGGCGCGCCGCCCTCGCCGCCGAGCCCGAAGGCTTCGGCCACGGGCTCGCAGCCGGTGCCCGGCCCGAGCACGGCCGGTGCTCCGGTCGGCACCCCGAACAAGCCGGCCGTCGTCGGCGGCACGCCGGGCGCCGTGATCGGCGGCACGCCCACCAGCGGACCGCCCGGCACCGGCGGCACGGCGGGCGGTCCGTCGTTGAGCGGGCGATAGAGCCTCCCCGCGTCAGACGGTGGCGGGCATCGGATGCAACGATGCCCGAATGAGGCGCGCCTCGTCCCGAGCGGGGTGCGCCGAAGGACGAGTGATCGCTCGCGGCACGCATGGCCGCGCCCCGCATTTGCGATAAGCTCGGTCCATGAGCCCGACTTCGCCCGTTCGCCCCGCCCTCGCGCTTCTCCTCGTCGCCTCCCTGGCGGTGCCGTTTCCGGCCCAGGCACAGGCGGTTCCGCCCGCGCCCGAACCGCCGCCGATCCAGTCGGACGAGGCCCGCCTCCTGCCGGTTCTCGCCCGCCGCGGCATGGTCTCATCGCAGGACGCGCTCGCCACCCGCGTCGGCGTCGAGATCCTGAGGCGGGGCGGCAACGCCGTCGATGCGGCGGTGGCGGTCGGCTTCGCGCTCGCCGTCACCCTGCCGCGGGCGGGCAATCTCGGCGGCGGCGGCTTCATGATGGTGCACCGCGCCGCGGCCAAGGAAACCGCTGCGGAAACCATCGCGATCGATTACCGCGAGACCGCCCCGGCCGCGTCCACCGCCGACATGTTCCTGAACCCGCAGGGGGAGCCCGACCGCGCCGCCTCCACCCGCACCGGCAAGGCGGTGGGCGTGCCCGGCACGGTGCGCGGCCTCGCCGAGGCCCACAAGCGCTACGGCTCGGGCAAGCTCACGCTGGCCGACCTCATCGCTCCGGCGGAAAGGCTCGCCCGCGACGGCATCCCGGTCGAATCCGGGCTGGCCGATTCCCTGCCGCGGGCGTCCGGCCTGCTCGGGCAATGGCCGTCGAGCCGGGCGGTGTTCTTCGAGGGCGACCATGTGCTCCCCCGCGGCGCGACCCTGCGCCAGACCGATCTGGCCGACACCCTGAAGGCGATCGCCGAGCGGGGGCCGGACGCCTTCTACCAGGGGCCGATCGCCGACAAGATCGCCGCCTCCGTCCAGGGCGCGGGGGGAATCATGACCGCGGCCGATCTCGCCGGCTACCGGCCGGAGATCCGCACGCCGGTGCGCGGCACCTATCGCGGCTACGAGGTCGTCTCGATGCCGCCGCCGAGTTCCGGCGGGGTGCATCTCATCGAGATCCTCAACATCCTCGAGGGCTACGACCTCGCCGGCATGGGCGCAGGCAGCGCGGGCGCGCTTCACACCCTCGCCGAGGCGATGAAGCCCGCTTATGCCGACCGGGCCACTTGGCTCGGCGACCCGTCGCGAACCAAGGTTCCGGTCGCGGGGCTCATTGCCAAACCCTACGCCGCGACCTTACGCGAAAAGATCGACCCGGAGCGGGCCAAGTCCGCCGCGGAGGTCAGCGCCGGCAATCCGCTGCCTTACGAATCCGACCAGACCACGCACTTCTCGGTGGTGGACGCGGAGGGGAACGCCGTCTCCAACACCTACACGCTGAACTTCTCCTACGGGATCGGACTGGTCGCCGAAGGGACGGGCGTGCTGCTCAACAACGAGATGGACGACTTCTCCGCCAAGACCGGGGCGCGCAACGCCTACGGCCTCGTCGGCGGCGAGGCCAACGCCGTAGCGCCGGGCGCGCGCCCGCTCTCCTCGATGACGCCCACCTTCGTGTTCCGGGACAGCAAGCTGTTCCTCGTCACCGGCAGTCCCGGCGGCAGCCGCATCATCACGACCACGCTTCAGGTCATCGTGAACGTGCTCGATTTCCGGATGAACCTCGCCCAGGCCGTCGCCGCGCCGCGCATCCACCACCAGTGGCAGCCCGACGTGCTGATGGCCGAGGAGGGCGTCTCGCCCGATACGCTCGCCCTGCTACGGGCCAAGGGCCACACCGTGAAGGTCGGCGCGACCTCGGGCTCGGCCAATTCGGTGATGGCCGAGGACGGCCTGCTGGCCGGCGCCTCCGATCCGCGCCAGCGGGGCACGCTGGCCGAGGGGCCTTAGCGAGCCCCCTCCGACTGCCGCGACCAGGGCTCTGCCCTGGACCCGCGAAAAGGCGAGCCTTTTCGAAATCCGGGCTCTTGCGGCGGCCCCGGCGGGTTTCCGCGGTGGGCAAGCGCAGGCGCACACGGTAAAGGAGCGCCAGCCTCACGCGGACCACCGATGCTCCTCTTCCGCTCGCTTGCCTTCAACCTCTCCTTCTACGTCGCGACGGCCGTGATCGCGATCGGGGGACTGCCCGCGTTCATCACACGCAAGGGCGTGATCCGGGTGGCGCAGTTCTGGGGCCGCACGGTGGTGTTCCTGCTGCGCGCGATCGGTGGGACACGCGTGGAGTTCCGCGGCCTGGAGAACATCCCGAAGGGCCCGCTGCTGGTCGCCGCCAAGCATCAATCCGCGCTGGAGACGCTGGCGCTCACGATCCCGTTCGACGATTTCGGCTACGTGCTCAAGCGCGAGCTGATGTGGATTCCGGTGGTCGGTTGGTACTTCGCCCGGGGCGGCATGGTGCCGATCGATCGCTCGAAGGGCACGCGGGCGATGGCGGCGATGAACAAGGCGGCGGCGCAGGCCATCCGCGACGGGCGCCAGCTCATCATCTTCCCCGAGGGCACCCGCCGCCCGGCCGGCGCCCCGCCCGCGTACAAGCAGGGCGCCTCCCACCTCTACGCGGCGCTGAACGTGCCCTGCCTGCCCGTTGCGCTGAACACCGGCCTCTATTGGCGCCGCCGCGGCTTTCGCCGGATGCCGGGCACGACGGTGATCGAGTTCCTGCCGGTCATCCCGCCGGGGTTGCCGCGTCCCGCCTTCCTCAAGGAGCTGCAGACCCGCATCGAGACGGCCTCCGATGCGCTGCTGGCGGAGGGCCGGGACGACCTCGCCCGCCACGGCCACCCGGTCGCCGTGGCGATGGGCGGCTCGACGCCCGTGCCGGATCCATCCGGGACGCTGTGAACATCAGACGGCCGCGAAACGGCGGACGGCGGAGGGCCCGCGCAGAACGACCCGGCGGCCGGCAAAGCTTTCGACAAGTGCGAGGCTGCGCGTCCGGCGGATGCGGTTCCAGCGCGCGGTATACTGCAGGAACTCGAACGTGAGCTGCTCCGGGCAGCCCTCGGGCCCGTCAGGCCGCACCTGCCCCAAGCTCGACAAGGTCCGCCGCAGCATCCGCGCCGTGCAGCGCCACGCCGGCATGTCGAGATAGATCACCGTGTCGGCTGCGGCGAACCGGGGCGCGATCGTGTCGATGTAGTTGCCGTCGACGACCCAGACGGGGAGGGCGGCGATCCGCTCGACTTCGGCGCGGAAGGCCGCGGGCTCGGCCTCGACCCAGCCGGGGTGCCAATAGGCGCGGTCGAGGTGGAACACCGGCAGACCGTGCCGGGCGCCGAGATCGCGGGCCAGGGTCGATTTCCCGCTGCCCGGCGGCCCGAGGATCACCACTCGCCGGGGCGGAGGCCTCGTCCCAGATCCGATTGATCCCTTCAGGATGGCGGATTCGACTTCGATCAGGCGCCGCGCGGGCTTACCGATACGCTCCCCGCTCGGATCGAGCGGAAACCGTATCACCCCCGCCCCCCACCGCGCCGCAGCAGGAACACGCCCTGCGCGCCGATCAGGTTCCAGAACCACCACGGCATCGAGAAGCGCATCGGCCGGCCCCGCGCGTCGAGGGCGGTGGCCTTCTCGATGCGGGCGCCGACATCCCGGCACAGGCCGACGAAATCGCGGATCGTGCAATGGTGGATATTGGGGGTCTCGTACCACGTCTCCGGCATAATCTCGGTGACCGGCATCCGGCCGCGGAAGGCGAGTTCGGCCCGCACCCGCCAATGGCCGAAATTCGGGAACGAGATGATGACCTGCCGCCCGATCCGCAGCAGGTGCTCCAGCACGATGCGCGGGTTGCGGGTCGCCTGGATGGTCTGGGACAGGACCACGACGTCGAAGGCATCGTCGGGGTAGTTGGCGAGATCGGTGTCGGCGTCGCCCTGGATCACCGGCAGGCCGCGGGCGAGGCAGGCGTTGACGCCTTCGCGCGAGAGTTCGATACCGCGGCCATCGACGCCGCGACGGTCGCGCAGGAGCGCCAGCAGCGAGCCGTCGCCGCAGCCGATGTCGAGGACGCGCGCGCCCGGCGGCACGAGGCCGAGCACGACGATATGATCGACGCGCGCCGTGCCCTCGCCTCGGGGCAGCGCCTCGGCGGCCTCCCAGGGAACGCCCGAGGCGGCGTCGGTGAAGCTCTCGCTCATCGTCTCACAGTCCCGTTCTCAAAGACCTCTGGCGCGGGCCGCGGCGTCGATGAAGCCCCTGGCGGCGGAGAACATCGCCGGTTCGTCGAGCAGGAAGGCGTCATGGCCCTTGTCGCTCTCGACTTCGACGAAGGCGACGGGTGCCGCCACCGCATTCAGCGCGTGGACGATGGCGCGGGAATCGGCGGTGGGGAACAGCCAGTCCGAGGTGAAGGACATCACGCAGAAGCGGGTCTTCGAGCCGCGGAAGGCATGGCCGAGCACGCCGCCATGGTCCTCGGCGAGGTCGAAATAGTCCATCGCCCGCGTGAGATAGAGGTAGGCGTTGGCGTCGAACCGCTCGACGAAGCTGAGACCCTGGTGGCGCAGGTAGCTCTCGATCTGGAAGTCGGCGTTGAAGGAGAAGGTCGGCGCCGCCCGGTTCTGCAGGCGGCGGCCGAACTTGCGGTGCAGGGCCGGCTCGGAGAGGTAGGTGATGTGTGCGCCCATCCGCGCGACGCCGAGGCCCTTGGACGGCCTCGTGCCGGCTTCGAGATAGCGACCCTCCTCCCAGGCCGGGTCGGCCATGATCGCTTGGCGCCCGACCTCGTGGAAGGCAATGTTCTGGGCCGAGTGGCGCGCACCGGTGGCGATGGGCATGGCGGCAAACACCCGCTCGGGGAAGAGCGAGGCCCATTGCAGCACCTGCATCCCGCCCATCGAGCCGCCGATGCAGAGGAACAGGTCCGGGATGCCGAGCCGGTCGAGCAGCATCGCCTGGGCGCGGACCATGTCGCGGATCGTCACCAGCGGGAAGTCGAGCCCGTAGGGGCCGCCCGTCTCCGGGTTGAGCGAGGCGGGCCCGGTCGAGCCCATGCACGAGCCGATGACGTTCGAGCAGACGACGAAGTAACGGTTGGTATCGACCGGCTTGCCCGGCCCCACCAGCGTCTCCCACCAGCCGGGCTTGCCCGTCACGGGATGGCGGTGGGCGAAATGCTGGTCGCCGGTGAGCGCGTGGCAGATCAGCACCGCGTTCGAGCGCTCGGCGTTGAGGGTGCCGGCGGTCTGGTAGGCGACTTGGAACGGCCCGAGCCGCGCGCCGGAATCCATCGCGAGCGGCTCGTCGGCGGAAAACAGCATCACCGGGCTGCGCGGGTCGGAAGCCGGCGAGGCCTCGTAGACCTCCCGGCGCGCATCCTCCCGCTGAAGGGTCTCGGCGGCGCGCTCGGCGTTCGGGGTGAGGGTGGAATCCATGGCTTGTCCCGGGTGCCGGCCCTGGAACCGGTCCCGAGCGGCCCGGCACCGACTGTCCCGCCGGTCGCAAGGGCGGATAGGATGCACCCGCGAGCGTATCTCAGGAGCCTGTCTTGGCCGGCTGACCACACGAGGTAATGTGCGCATCCCCGAGCGTCAACGCGGCGCGCCGGGCAGATCCAGGGCAACCGGGCGAAGAGACGCGCGGGCCACGCCAGCAGGGCTGCGGTCGGGACGGCCTGCGGCGGTTCGTCTTCGCGGCGGCGCTGCCGGTTCCGTGCTATCGATTGCGCGCGATTGATCATCCCTGTCCCGTCGCCGGAACCGGGGGAGCCCGTCTCCCTCGCAAGCTGGCGGACCGCAGCCCATCGGAGTCCTCGCGCATGAACCGCCGCCAGACCTTGCGTGCCGGAGCCTCGCTGCTGGGCCTGCTCGCCGCCTCCCGCCTCCCGGCCGTGATGGCCGGCCCCGCCTCCGCCGCGGGCTTCGAGGTCGAGAAGTCCGAGGCCGAGTGGCGCGCTTTGCTCTCACCCGCCGCCTACCGGGTGCTGCGCGAGCACGGCACCGAACGGGCCTATACGAGCCCGCTCAACGGCGAGAAGCGTCCGGGCCGCTTCGCCTGCGCCGGCTGCGACCTGCCACTGTTCTCGTCGAAGACCAAGTTCGAGAGCGGCACCGGCTGGCCGAGCTTCTTCGAAACCCTGCCCGGCGCGGTCGGCACGCAGGTCGACGGCGCCTACGGCATGCGCCGCACGGAGGTGCATTGCCGCCGCTGCGGCGGCCATCTCGGCCACGTGTTCGAGGACGGCCCGAAGCCGACCGGCCTGCGCTACTGCATGAACGGCGTGTCCCTGCGCTTCGAACCCGCTGCCGACGGCCCGGCCTGACACATGGATCGAGCACACGGATCGAGAAGGATCAGCACCATGACGCGCGAACGCTTCCGTCCCCGCTCATCCGCCCTCATCGGCGGCTTGGCCGGTCTCGCCCTGCTCGCCGGTGCGGCCCTGCCCCTGGCGCCCGCTGCGGCGCAGGAGGGCGGGCAGCGCCTGCCCGAGGCGGCGATGACGGCCCGGGAGACGGTCGAGAAGACGGCGAAGGACGGCTCGGGCCTGCGCACGGCGACCTTCGCGGGCGGCTGCTTCTGGGGCGTGCAGGGCGTGTTCCAGCACGTGAAGGGCGTGAAGAACGCGGTCTCGGGCTATGCCGGCGGCGCCCGCGCGAGCGCCCGCTACGACGAGGTCGGCACCGGCCGCACCGGGCATGCGGAGGCGGTGCAGGTCACCTACGATCCGGCGGTGGTCCGCTACGACGAGCTCTTGCAGATCTTCTTCTCGGTGGCGCTGGACCCGACCGAGGTGAACCGGCAGGGCCCCGACAACGGCCCGCAATACCGCTCGGCGCTGTTCCCCGCGGATGCGGAGCAGGCCAAAGTCGCAGGGGCCTACATCGCCCAGCTCGACGGGGCGAAGGTGTTCTCGAAACCCATCGCCACGAGAATCGAGTCCGGCGCCTTCTACCCGGCAGAAGGCTACCACCAGGACTACATGACGCTTCATCCGACCAACAGCTACATCGCCGCCAACGATGCGCCGAAGCTGCGGGATTTGAAGGCGTTGTTCCCCGAGCGGGCGAACGCACAGCCGGTGCTGGTGGGCCGTCCGCCGGCGTAAAGGGGAACTCTCCCCTCCCCGCGAGGGAGGAGGGGAAAGAGGATCACTCCTTCTCGGGCGCGATCTGCTCCAGGCCGCCGACATGGCGCTGGGCGTAGAGCGGCAGGCCGATCTGGCCGATCAGGTCGAGCTGGGTCTCGAGGAAGTCGATATGGCCTTCCTCGTCCTCGGCCAGATCCTCGAACAGCCGCTTGGAGACACGGTCATTGATCGAGTCGCAGTACTTGGCGGCTTCGAGATAGAGCGAACGCGCCTCGTTCTCGGCGGCGAGGTCGCACTCGATGATCTCCTGAACGTTCTGGCCGATCCGCAGCGGGTCGAGCTCCTGCAGGTTCGGAAAGCCGTCGAGGAACAGGATCCGGTCGATGAACCGATCCGCGTGGTTCATCTCCTCGATGGATTCCTTGCGCCAGAACTTGGCGAGATCGACGTAGCCCCAATCGTTCAGCAGGCGGAAGTGCAGCCAGTACTGGCTGACCGCCGTGAGCTCGCTGCGCAGGCCGCGGTTGAGATACTCGATGACCTTAGCGTCGCCCTTCATACACCTCTCTCCTCGTGAGGCGTCGGGACGAATGATCGTCTCAGGCTGCGACGCCCTCGGGCTCCCTTGTAGTTTGGAATGATCCCAAACTGCAAGACGCTTCGCAGGCCGTCGAGCAGGCATGTGCACCGCCATGCGCGGCGCTGTGCGCCTGCGCCTCGTCGATGGCGTTGCGCAGGATCGAACGGATGGTGCGGGCGCAGCGTCCACATTTCGGACTGCAGCCGAGACAGCCATAGACCTGGGCCGGGGTACGGGGACAGCCCGGACCCGGCTGCAGGCACGCGCGCACCTGTCCGTCGGAGAGGACGTTGCAAGAGCAGACAATCATGCGGGATCGCAACCTGTCGTGCCTGTCGGGGAGCCCGGCCCGCGAGAGCCGCGCAGCCCGAAGCCTCCGATCATTCGCGCCGCTCAAGGCCACCGGAAACCGGCCGATTTGAGGCAGACGCAGATTAGAATGATTGAAAACTTCAAGCTTTTCAGCAGTTTAGCGGCCGATCCGGACCCTGGCAACTCCTAACGGGCACGATTGAATGCGGCGCGAGCCTTCGTCGCGACCGTCCTCGACGCGCCGCGGGAGCCTCATCCGCCGGGACACGCTTAAGCGAACGCCTTCGCCGACAACGGGAAATTCCCCCGTGCCGGGTCGGCGCCGCGGGCCGCGTGGCTCAATGCGCCATCAGCACCGGCACGGTCGCGTGCGACAGGATGTGGCTGGTCGGGCCGCCGAAGATCATCTGGCGCAGGCGGCTCTGGGTGTAGGCACCCTTGATCAGAAGGTCGCAGCCGAACGATTCGGCGGTGTCGAGGTAGAGTTCGCCGGGGGTGCGGCGGCCGGCGGGCAGCGCCTTGTGGGCGGCCTCGATGCCTTCGCAGGCGAGCGAGCGCGCCACGTCCTCCGCGCTCGGGCCCGGCACCATGCCCCCCTCGGCGCTGAGCACGAGCACCCGCCGGGCGCGGCGCAGGAAGGGCATGGCGAAGGCGACGGCCCTCGCCGTCTCGGTCGAGCCGTTCCAGGCGATCAGGACCGCCTCACCCAGGCAGGCCGGCGCGACCGGCGGTGCCAGCAGGATCGGGCGCCCGCTCTCGAACAGGGCGGTCTCGAACGTGGTCATGCGCGGCGACCCGTCATCGGCACCGGGGCGCCCGACGACGGTCGCCGAGAACAGCCGCGCGTACTGGCCGAGGAAGGCGTCGCCCGGCGGCACGTCGGGCTGCCAGCGGTAGCGCGGTCCGGCATTGGCCGCCGCATCCGGGGCGCAGGAGGCGCCGGGCTCGCGCCGTGGCAGGCCGGCCGCCTCCATCGCCGCCACGAAGCGCTGGCCCGCATCCTGCGCCTCGGCTTGGTCGGCCTCCTCGTCGCGCAGCCACGTCATGCCGCCGACCATGTCCACGGGCACGTATTCGGCGAGCGCCGGGCGCAGGGCCACGCCCTCGATCAAGCTGCCGAAGCGGCGCGCCACCAGCACCGCCGTGGCGAAGACGGAGGGCAGGGCGTCATGGAGGGTGACCGGAACGAGCAGGGTCTTCATGGCCGGCCTCCGAGGCGTGCGAGGGACGTGACGGCCGGAGGCTAGTGCGAAACGGGGTTTGGGAAAACTGCCCATGACACCGTCATCCCCGCCGTCGTCCCCGCCTCATCGCTCGGGCGTCGCGGCGCTTTTCGAAGCTTCGGCGGAAGGTGCGGGGTCGAGCCCGCGGCGGACCAGGCGGGTCAGGGGCCGCTCCACCAGCCGGTGGACGAGGAGCGCGGCCGGCAGGGTCAGCGCGACCATCACGACGAGGCTCGGCCAGGGTCCGAGCAAGGGGGCAAGCAAGGGTGCGAGGCCGGTGCGCAGCAGCCCCTCGCGGGCCGCCCGCAGAACGAACGGGTGGATCAGGTAGAGGGCGTAGGAGGCGTCCCCCAACCGTTCGGCCGCGACGAGAAACCAGTCGGCGATCCCGCTACGCACGGCCTCGGGCCGGTCCCGGCCGAGGACCGCCGCCGCCACGAGGAAAGCGGCGGGCAGGCCCCAGGCGAGCAAGCGCAGCACCGGCTCGACCGGCGCCGCGGCGAGCCCGAACAGCCCCGCCGCGGCGAGCGCGAGCCGAACCCCTGAACCCAGGCGCACCCCCTCGGCCCGCAGGAGCGCGAGCCCGGCACCGAGGGCGAATTCGAGGACGATCGGATCGGACCAGAAGGCGAGGGGGACCGGCGGCGCGGGTACCACCCGCCCGGCGAGAACGAGGAGCACCAGGGCGCCGACGAGCCACGCCACCGCCCCGCGCCGCGAGAAGCCGAGGCCGAGGGCGAAGAGGGCGTAGAAGGCCATCTCGTAGTTCAGGGTCCAGCCCAGGCCGTAGAGCGGCAGCACCGCCCCGTCGGACCGGGCCATCGGCCAGAACAGGAACGAGGCGAGGGTGCGGGCGAGGTCCGGGGAACTGCCCTCGCCGCTGAGCAGGGTCGGCGCCGCGAGACCCAGAGCGAGGTAGAGCCCGGTCACCCCCCAGTAGAGCGGGACGAGGCGGGCGATGCGGTGGGCGGCAAAGCGGCTCCGCGCTCCGGGGCGTCCGTAGAGCGGTGCCGCCGCATGGACGATGATGAAGCCGGAGATGACGAAGAAGATGTCGACGCCCGCCGGCCAGGGCAGTCCGTGGCGCGGGACGAAGTCAATTCCCATGCGCCCGGCCAGGGCCGCAGCCTCGTTCTGCGCGTGGTGAACGACCACCATCAGCGCGGCCAGGGCACGCAGCCCCTGCACGAGGACCAGTTTTCCCCGGATGGGATCGGGATGAAAAAGCTTATTCAAATTTCGGGAACCAGCGTGGAAGGTCGTCGTTGTCGCGTCGAAGTGATCTTCACGGCCTTGATCGGTCCAACCGGTTTCTGAGGCCAGTTCGTATGTCGAAAATCCGATATTTGAGGTTTGGTATGCTGAAGAAATACGCTGCTGCGTCCGCTCTCGTCGTCGCCATGGCGACCCCCGCCTTCGCCCAGGTCGGGGGCGATTTCCGCCTCGACGCCATGCAGGCAAATGCCTTCGAGATCCAGTCCGCCCAGATCGCGCTTCAGAAGAGCCGTAACCCGTCGGTGCGGGCCTATGCCCGCGAGGCGCTGCGTGACCATCAGGCCGCCAACGTCGCCCTGGCCGGCGGCGAGCGCAACTACATGGCCGCCCGTCAGGCCGGCCCCGGCGGTCTCGTCGGCGGCCTGGTCGAGGCTCCGCTCGCCATCGCCGGCGGTGCGGTCGGCGCGGCCACGGGCGTGGCGACCGGCGTGGTCGGCGGCACCCTGCAGGGCGGCCCGGTCGGCGCGATCGAGGGCGCGGGCACCGGTCTGAGCCGCGGTGCGGCCGCCGGCGCACGGGCCTTCGACGTCGACACCACCGCGGGCACCACCGTGGTTCAGCCGAACCCGCAGCAGCAGCAGATGCTGGCCGAGCTGAACGCCACCCCGCCCGGCGCTCGCTTTGACCGGCTCTACGGCCAGCAGCAGGTGATGACGCACCAGATGTCGATCAGCATGGCGCAGTCCTACGCCCAGTCCGGCCCGAACCCGGCCCTGCGCAACTACGCCCAGCAGGCCCTGCCGGTGTTCCAGCAGCACTACGCCCACGCTCAGCGTCTTCCCGGCGCCCGCTAAGGCGGCCCATCGCACACCAGCCTGATGCGAATCGCGAGAAGCGGCGGACCTTCGGGTCCGCCGCTTCTTTTCGTTGTGGGCCGGTCGCGGGCAGGGGGCGATACGGGGCCCGCTCGATCGCACGAGACAGCGCATCGCGCGGCGCCCGAGAAGACGCCCCATCGTGCCGGCACGGCGGGACCGCTGAAATCCGGATCCGCCACGCGACGACGGACGAGAATGAAACCGGAGCGATCAATCGGAACCCGTCTCGGAGCGGATCGACCGGGTTCGGTGACGATCCGACATGAAAACGGCGCCCCCGATCAGTGATCGGAGGCGCCGTGTGTTTGCTGGATCCGGGACTTCGGAAAGACGGGCTGTTTAAGCCGCGGTGCAGCCGATCAGGGCGGAGGCCGCGAGCGTCTGGCCGTCGCGGGAGACGACGGATTCGAATTCGCCGGTCTTCGGGTCGCGGATGCGCAGCTCACCCGTCTCGATGCCGAAATGTGCGCCGTGCAGCTGCAGCTTGCCCGCCTCGACCGCCTCGCGGATGAAGTCGAAGGTCATCAGGTTTTCGAGGCTCTGCCCGATCATCGTGTATTCGAGGCGGGTGAGGTAGCCCTCCTTGTCCTTGCTGTCGCCAGCGTCGGCGAGCGTCTTCGTCGCCGGCTGGACCAGCGAGACCCAGCGGCCGATGAAGTTACCCGAAGAGAGCGGATCGGCGCCAAGGCCGGCCGCCTTGATGCCGCCGCAGGTCGCATGGCCGAGCACGACGATGTGCTTCACCTTCAGCGCCTGCACCGCGAACTCGATCGCCGAGGAGGTGCCGTGGTAGCCGCCGTCCCGCTCGGCGGGCGGCACGATGTTGGCCACGTTGCGGATCGTGAAGATCTGGCCGGGACCGGTATCGAAGATCACCTCCGGGGCGACGCGGCTGTCGCAGCAGCCGATCAGCAGCACCTCGGGCTCCTGGCCTTCCTTGCCGAGCGTCTCGTACTTGCGCCGCTCGTTCGGCAGCCGCTCGCCGAGGAAGCTGCGGTAACCGTCGGTCAGAACCTGAGGAAACATGGGCGGTTGTCCTTTCATCGTTGCTGTTGTGGTGACGCGCTTACCAAACGATCTGACCCGCCGAATCCATCCCCTCCGGCGGCTGCGCTTGCGCACATGGCGCGCGTAAAAGCCGGGAAAATCGGATGGGAGCCGATCGATTCCATCGCCGGACGGGTGCGCGCGGCCCCCGCGCATCGGCACGCTCGGCGCAGGGTGCGACCGGCATGCCGTGGGCGGCGGCTCAGGCGTCCCGCCAGTTGAGGCGGACGGGCTGGTCCGGAACGTCGCCGGCGGCGATTTGTTGCGCCAGCGCGGCCAATCCCGCGGGTTCGACGCGCTCGGCCGAGGCCGCGAGTTCCTCCAGCACCCACCAGCGGGTGCCGCGCACGGGATTGTCCTCGGTCTCGGCGAGCCGGCTCGTATCGACGCGATCGCTCGCGAGCCGGACCACGAAGTAACGCTCGCGGGCAAAGCGGGCGTTGCGGAACAGGTGGAACGGCCCGTCGCAGACGGCGACGCAGGGTCCGAGGTCCACGTCCGCGACGCCGATCTCCTCCGAGAGTTCGCGTCGGCACGCCTCCTCGTGGCTCTCGCCCGGTTCCAGCCCGCCGCCGGGCATGAACCAGAAGCCGCGGTCCTCGGGGTTGGCCGGATCGATCGGGCGCACCGCCTCGTACTCGATCAGGAGGAGGCGGTTCGAAGGATCGAAGACCAGGGCGCGGGCGATGTCGCGCCCCGGCGGATCCGCGTCGGGGTGGTCGGTCACGGGGCTCAATTCCTCATGGGCAGGGGCGCGGGCGCCCAGATCACGATCGGCAGGCCATAGCTGTCGCGCTCGATCGCGTTGGGAAGCGGTTCGGCGCGGTCTTCGGCGATGTCGCGGGCGACGACGAGGGCGACCATAGCGTCGAGATGGTCGTCGGCGCCGACCCCTGGGGGTGGCGGCGAACCGACCATCGCCTCGGACAGCCCAGCGGCGATCAGGAGGGCCCGGCGCGCGGCAAGACCCTCGGCACGGGCCGGGCCCTTCTTGCCGGCCCCGAGACGCCGCTCGCCGTTGAGGCGGAAGAAGGCGACCTCCGGATGCACCTCGTGCAGGCGCGTTACGAGATCGGGCCGCGCGCGCAGGAGTTCGTCGGCCTCCCGCACATAGCGCAGGATGTTCCAGCACTGGATCGAGGGGGCGAAGGGTGGCTCCGAATGCACCCGCGACAGGGCCTTGGCCTCGTCGTAGCTCGCGGCATAGACCGCCGCGCGGGCCGGCACCGGAAAGACGCTGGAACGCCCCGCCCCGAGAAACGCCCGCGCCGCCCGGTCGGCGGAGCGTCCTCCGCCGCTCACCCGGTCGGGCAGGCCGATCGGCACGTCGATGCCGACGCAGACCGGCGCCTCCGGCCCGTCGAGCAGATCGACTACCCGTGGGAAGCGGGCGCAGCGCCAGCGCGCCGGATCGTCGAGGTCGAGCAGGACGCCCGCCCAGGCCCCACGGCACCCATCCAGCCCCGCCACCCAGCGCGTCATCGCCTCACCCCGATTGCCCCACGCCACCGCTTCGGAGAAAGGTCTTTCCGCAGTCCTGCGCGGCCGTCGAGAGGAACCCTTTGTCACAATCCCCTTCGAAGGTCGGCCTTCACATTCTCGATCCGCGGCTCACCGGGTGGGGCTTCCCCCGATGGGGAAGTGCGGCCGCCGCGGGGCTCGATCTGCATGCCTGCCTCGATGCTCCCCTGGTGCTGGAGCCGCAGGCGCCGCCCGCGCTGATCCCGGCCGGCTTCTCGCTGCGGATCGGCGAATCCGACTGGTGCGGCTTGGTGTTCGCCCGCTCCGGCCTCGGGCACCGGGAGGGCTTGGTGCTCGGTAACGGCACCGGCGTGATCGATGCCGATTACGAGGGGCCACTCCTGATCTCCGCCTGGAACCGCAACCCACCGGGCAGCGGCGCGGCGATCCGGATCGAGCCGGGGGAGCGAATCGCGCAACTCGTCTTCACCCGCGTCCTGCGGCCGGATTTCGAGATCTGCGACGACGCGCCGGAGGCGAACAAGCAGGGGAGCAGCGAGCAAGGGGCCAGGGGACAGGGCGGCTTCGGCTCGACGGGCCGGCGCTGAGGGCCGGCGCAATCACCGGAATCCACCCCGGCGACGATCTTGGTGAATTTCAGTACAAGCTTGGCCATTTGAAGCTCAACCCATCGGCCGGACAAGCTTGTGCGAGAGAAACGACACCGGAACGATTGAACTCTTTTGTCCGCATCCCGTTGGTTTTCTGCATCCACCTGCGAGACGAACCATGGCCGCCCCCCACGACATCCTCGGTTTCTTCGAGCACCGCACCGACGGCGCCTGGATCTGTGTGAAACCCTTTACCCTCAACACCCGATCGACCCAGGTCGATATCCGGCGCGGGATGCGCTTCGAGTACGGCCGGCGCGTCGGCGGCCTCGACCTTGCCGAGTATCTCGAACAGCTCGGCTCGCAATTCGGCTCCTGACGGCTCATTCCAGGGTCTGAAAGCGTTCGGCCGGGCATCCGGACTTGCGTCAGAATCGGCGCGGGTGGGCATCCCGCGCGCGGCCTGTCCTTGTTTTCAGCGTTCTTTCACCGACTAAGAGCTTGTGTGTGGAACGGCTCGCACAGTTCCGCTTTGAGGACCGGATGACCGGACTCGCAAGCTTTCGAAGCAGCCGGAGTCGAAGATCAGGTACTGACGACGATGCCCGCCGCCACGGCCCAGATTCTTCCGTCGTCCGGCGAAGCCCCGCCGACGACGCGTGACCGGATCGTGGAGGCGGCGGCCCGCTCGTTCCAAGACATCGGCTATCAGAAAACCACGGTCGCCGACATCGCCCGCACCCTCAAGATGAGTCCGGCCAACGTCTACCGCTTCTTCGAATCGAAGAAGGCGATCAACGAGGCGGTGGTCGAGCAACTGACGGGCGAGATCGAGGCGATGATCGCAGTGATCGCCAACGCGCCGAAGCTCGATGCGCCCGAGCGGCTCACCCGGATTATCACCGCACTCCACGACGATTGCCGCCGCCGCTTCGAGGCGCATCCGCGCCTCCACGAAATGGTCGAGGCCGCGATGAGCGAGAGCTGGGGCGTCTGCCAAGCGCATGTCGATCGCATCGGCGCGGTGCTGGCGCGGGTGGTGGCCGACGGAGCGCGCGAAGGCGCCTTCACCGTCGCCGATCCGAGGAGCGCGGCAGCCTGCCTCCAGGCCGGGATCACCCGCTACTGCCACCCGATGCTGGTAGGCCGCCAGCCCAACACGATCGAACCGCCGCTGCCGGTGATGATCGCCTTCCTGCTCGGCGCCCTGCGGCCGGGCGGCTGAAGCCGCCCGACGCGCGGATTCACTCCGAAGCGGTACCCGGCGTCGGCGACGGCTCGGAGACGACGGGCTGCGGGCCGTCATACCCTTCGATCACCAGGATGTCGGCCTCGGCACCACCCTTCTGCAGGGCACGGGCGGATTGGTAGAGATCGGAGTTCCAGCAGGCGAGGGCATCGTCGTAGCTCGGGAACTCGACGATGACGTTGCGCGCCCGCGCCTGCCCCGCCACCGCCTCGAAGGTGCCGCCGCGCACGAGGAAGCGCCCGCCGAACCGGGCAAAGGCGGCGCCGTTGGCGGCCGCATAGGCCTTGTAGGCCTCCGCGTCGCTCACATCGACCCGCACGATCCAGAAGCCCTTGGCCATGTCTAAGCGTCCTCCATCTCGGCAACGATTCTCTGCGCGACCGCGCGGGGGTCGTCGGCTCCGGTGATCGGGCGTCCGACCACGACATGGTCGATGCCCGCAGCCCGCGCCTGCCCCGGCGTCATCACCCGCTTTTGGTCACCCGCCTCCGCGCCGGCCGGGCGGATGCCGGGCGTCACGATCAGCCCCGACGGGCCGATTTTTCCGCGCACCGCCGCGGCTTCCACTGCCGAGCAGACGATCCCGTCGATGCCGATCTGCGCCGCCTGCTCCGCACGGCGCGCCACGAGGTCGGCGACGGGGAGCGCGTAGCCGGCTTCCGCCGCGTCGGCGTCATCGTAGGAGGTCAGCACGGTGACGGCGAGGATTTTCAGGCCCAGGCCCCGTCCGCGCACGGCCGCGCGCATGGTCTGCGGATAGGCGTGCACGGTGAGGAAGGTCGCGCCCAGGGCGGAGGCCGAGCGCACCCCCTCCTCGACGGTGTTGCCGATGTCGTGGAGCTTGAGATCGAGGAAGGTCTTCTTGCCGCTCTTCGCCAGCCGCGCGGCGAAATCGAGCCCGCCCGCATAGGCCAGCCGGTAGCCGATCTTGTAGAAGGTCGCCGCGTCGCCGATGCGCGCGACGAGCCGCTCCGCCGCCGCCACGTCGGGCAGGTCGAGGGCGACGATCAGGCGGTCGCGAGGGTCGGCACTCTCCGGCATCGGGCTCTCGTTCGTGGATTGAAGCGCCGGCAGCGATCCTCCCAAGGAGGGTCGCCTGTCAACGCCGGAGCGCCGGAGGCGGCCCAGTCACACGTGATCCGCTCGCCTCGAACCACTCCGCCTCGCAACGGCCACGTCCGGGAAAAACCAGCGGAGACGCGAGACCGGCCAATGTCACCCATTCCAACCCGCGTGACGGATTAAAAATTCTTCTCAGCCGTAACGAACTCAAGGGAGATTATTCCCGCCGGCCAAGCTTGAGCACACGCGGAACTCCTGCTGGCCGGCTGAAAATTGGCATAACATTCTGTTTTTAGATCAATGGTTTGTACCTATAATTTACAGCGATCCAATAAAAATGCCTACGTCGAGGGGTTGCTGTGTTCGGTGTTTTCGAGGCTGGCCTGAGGCGAGCCGAAAGATCTGCTGATTTCGGAAAGCGCTACGGTCTCGCCCGGCCGGCCCGTGTCGCGGCGCTTCTCGGCGCCCTCGTTCCGGCGGCGGCCTCGGCACAGGTCGCGCCCGGCCAAGCCCTGCAGCAGAAGCCCTACTTCGCCCTCTACGAGGCGCTCGGCAAACCCGAGAACTGGAAGATCTACGGCACCTTCCGGCCGCGGGTCGAAGGGCTCGGCGGCCAGTTCCGCCCCGCCCCCGCACCGGCCACCAACGATCTTCTCTCGATGCAGACCACGCTGTTTGCCGAGTACGACACCGGCCCGGTGCGGTTCGGCGGCGAGATCTTCGACAGCCGGGCCTACTTCCAGCGCCGCGGCTCCAGCTCCATCGGCACCACGGAGGTGAACGCGCTCGAACTCGGGCAGGCCTATCTCGGCTTCGACATGGCGGATGCCGCGGGCGACGGCACGGTGAGCACGCTCACCGTCGGGCGCTTCACCCAGAACGTCGGCTCGCGCCGCCTCGTTGCCCGCAACCAGTTCCGCAACACCATCAACGCCTTCACCGGCATCGCCTACGACTGGGAGAATGCGGCCAAGGACCGGCTGCGCCTGTTCTACACCCTGCCGCATTACCGCCTGCCGGATGATCGCGCGGGCATCCTCAGCAACAGCATCGTGTGGGATCACGAGGGCTTCGACACCCAGCTCTTCGGCGGCATCTTCACCAAGGCGGGCGTGTTCGGCGGCATCATGGAGGCCTACGGCTTCGGGCTGCTCGAACGGGATTCCGGCTCGCAGCTCGAAGGCATCCAGACCCGGGACCGGCGCCTGTTCACGCCGGGCTTCCGGCTCTACCGCGTGCCCAAGGCCGGGCAGTTCGATCACGAACTCGAAGTGATCGGTCAGGTCGGCGTCGCGCGCAACACCGCCGCCGTCACCGACGTGACCGACGTACCTGTCTCGGCCTACTTCGTGCACGCCGAGGCCGGCTACACCTTCGACACCGCGTGGACGCCCCGGATCTCGCTCCACTACGACCATGCCAGCGGCGACAGCGCCAACCCGAACAGCTACACCCGCTTCGACACGCTCTACGGCGCGCGGCGCTTCGATTACGGCCCGACGAGCCTGTACGGCGCCGTGCAGCGGGCGAACCTGATCTCGCCCGGCGTCCGGTTCGAGATCGCACCGGACCCCGACTGGGACGCCTTCATCGACTACCGCACCCTCTGGCTCGAAAACCCGACCGACAGCTTCGCCGCCACCGGCGTGCGCGACCGGACGGGCCGCTCCGGCACCTTCGCCGGCCACCAGATCGAGGGGCGGGTGCGCTACTGGCTGGTGCCGCGCTCAATCGTGCTCGACAGCGGCGTCGCCTACCTCCTCAAGGGCGACGTCCTGCGCAATGCGCCCAATGCGCCGAACACCGGCGACACGATCTACGGCTACATGACGACGACGTTCTTCTTCTGAGCGGAGCGCGGGGCGGCGGCTTACCCGCCGCCTTCCCCCGCCATCGCCGCCGCCACCTCGGCGCGCAGCACCGGCAGGAGCTCCGCCTCGAACCACGGGTTGGTGCGGAGCCAGCCGTTGTTGCGCCAGGAGGGGTGGGGCAGGGGCAGCACCCGCGGTCGCGCCGAGGCCGCCAGGATCTCGCGCCAGCCCGCGACCGTCTCGGTGAGGCCGCCCGTCCGCGGTCCGAGATGCCAGGCTTGCGCATACTGGCCGATCACCAGGATCAGATCGAGCTGCGGCAGCCCGGCGAGGAGGTCGGCCCGCCAGGCCGGCGCGCATTCCCGCCGCGGCGGCCGGTCGCCGCCCTTGGCGTCGAGGCCGGGGAAGCAGGCACCCATCGGCAGGATCGCCACCCGCCTGGAATCGTAGAACGCCGCCTCGTCGAGCCCGAGCCACGCCCGCAGGCGCCGGCCCGACGGGTCGCTGAACGGAATGCCGCTGCGATGCGCCCGGTTGCCCGGCGCCTGACTCGCGATCAGCAGCCGCGCGGTGGCCGAGCCCTGGACCACGGGCCGTGGCTCGTGCGGCAGGGGCGCGCCGTGGCGGGGCGCGTCGCGGCAGATCCGGCAGGCACGCAGGCGGGCGGCGGTGGTCTCGAAGGCATCAGGGTGGGCAGACATCGCCTCGCAGATGGGATGGATCATCCGGCGGCGCGATGCGGCACCGCGCCCGGCCCGTCGCGCCCGCGCAAGCTTGGCACGAATCGCAGGGGCCCTACCTCACCTTGTGCGCGCATCTCCGGCGCGCCGAGGGAGGCCGGCTTGGCAGGATCGCGCGCGTCACGGCTGGGAGCGGGCGTCGGCCCGAAAACGCCGCAGGTCGTCGTCCTCGTCGGCGCCACCGGCGACCTCGCGCAGCGGAAACTCCTGCCCGGCCTGTTCCACCTGTTCAGCGCCGGCTTCCTGCCCGACCTGCGCATCGTCGGCGTGTCGCTGGACGACATCGGCGTCGAGGCGTTCCGAGAGCGCGCGCACAAGGCGATCGACCAGTTCTTCACCCGGCAGGCCGGGGACGGGGAATGGGCCGCCTTCGCCGGACGGCTCGATTACGTGTCGCTCTCGGCCGGTGCCGAGGCGCTCGCCGCGGCGGTCGCCCGCGCCGAGGCGAGCTTCGGCCAGGAGAGCCGGCGCCTGCACTATCTCAGCGTGCCGCCCGCCGCCGCGCTCACCGTCGTGCGCCTGCTTGCCGAGGCGGATCTGGCGGCGGGCTCGCGCATCGTCATGGAGAAGCCGTTCGGCACCGATCTGGAGAGCGCGGTGGCGCTCAACGACCGGCTGCACGAGGTGTTTTCCGAGGAGCAGATCTTCCGCATCGACCACTTCCTCGGCAAGGAGCCGGCGCAGAACATCCTGGCCTTCCGCTTCGCCAACGGCCTGTTCGAGCCGATCTGGAACCGCACCTTCATCGACCACGTGCAGATCGACGTGCCGGAGACCCTCGGCCTCGGCACCCGCGCCGCCTTCTACGAGGCGACCGGCGCCTACCGCGACATGGTGGTGACCCACCTGTTCCAGATTCTCGGCTTCATGGCGATGGAGCCGCCGACCTCGCTCGAACCGGGTCCGATCTCGGAAGAGAAGAACAAGGTGTTCCGCTCCATGCTCCCGCTCGACCCGCGGGAGGTGGTGCGCGGGCAATATGCCGGCTACCGCGACGAGCCCGGCGTCGATCCGCAATCGGATACCGAGACCTTCATCGCCCTCAAGTGCCGCATCGACAACTGGCGCTGGGCGGGGGTGCCGTTCTTCCTGCGCACCGGCAAGCGGATGGCGGAGGGCCAGCGCATCATCTCGATCGCCTTCCGCGAACCGCCCAAGAGCATGTTCCCGGTCAATTCGGGCGTCGGCGCGCAGGGGCCCGACCATCTCACCTTCGATCTCGCCGACGCCTCGAAGATGTCGCTGTCGTTCTACGGCAAGCGGCCGGGGCCGGGGATGCGGCTCGACAAGCTCTCGCTCCAGTTCAACATGAAGGACACCGGCCTGATGGGCGAGGTGCTGGAGGCCTACGAGCGGCTGATCCTCGACGCCATGCGCGGCGACCACACCCTGTTCACCACGGCGGAGGGCATCGAGCGGCTGTGGGAGGTCTCGACGCCGCTGCTCGAGGCGCCCCCACCGGTGCGGCTCTACGCGCCGGGCTCCTGGGGCCCGAAATCGATCCACCAGCTCGTGGCACCGCAGGCCTGGCGCCTGCCCTTCGAGCGGGAATGGCGCAACACCGACGAGCAGGGTTGAGCGCCCGAAGGAAAACGCGCGAATCCTTGAAGGCTAAGCGAGGCACTCGCGATCGCGGCTGAAAGCGAAGCCGCGCCGGCCGCGGCTTCGATGAAGCTATCGGCGACCTGTCCGCGGATATGCTGGAATAATTCTCAACTCAGTCTCAGATAATTCGTCGGCGAGACGGTTGCCGGCTTAGCCGAACAGGAGAAAATTCCGCGCCAAACTTGCCCGTCGATCCGATTTGTCTAGACTGAGCCTTATCAGCCGATTCGATTGACGGATATCACACCGCCCGCCGCATGAGCCTGACGACTGCCCAGATCCTCGATCTCGCCCCCGACGCGTCGAGCCGCAAGGCCGGGCAGGATCAGGGAAAACCGCAGAAATGGGCCGGTCTCGGCCGGGCGGGCACGGTGATCTGGGGCGAGATCAAGGGCAGCGGGGCCGCTCCCTACCGCACGGTGGCGGATCTCGCCGGCCCCGCCTCGAAATGCACCTGCCCGAGCCGGAAGTTCCCCTGCAAGCATGCCCTCGGCCTGATGCTGGTCGATGCGAGCGCTCCGATCACGGAGGGCGAGCCGCCGGATTGGGCCGCCGCCTGGATGAAGGGGCGCGACAGCCGCGCCGCCGCGGCCGAGACCCGGGCGAAGGAACCTGCCAAGCCGGTCGACGAGCGGGCGCAGGCCAAGCGCCGGCAGGCCCGCGAGGACCGGGTCGCGGCCTCGCTCGACGAACTCGACCTCTGGCTGCGCGACCTGATGCGGCGCGGGCTCGGCGCCGCGCGGGGCGAATCCTACGCCTTCTGGGACCGCATGGCCGGCCGCCTCGTGGACGGGCAGGCCCCCGGCCTCGCCCGCCGGGTGCGGGCCCTGCCGGGGCTGATCGCGGCGGCACCACAAGCGGGCGCCCCCCGGCCGGAAGCCGCGCTCGGCCTCGGCCTCGGCCGGCTCGCCCTGCTGCTTCGGGCCGCGCGCCGCCTCGACGCGCTCGCGCCCGAGCAGGCGGCGGGCGTGCGCGCCGCGCTCGGCTACCCCGTCACCGCCGAGGAGATGGCGGCCCGGCCGGACCAGACCGACACCTGGGCGGTGCTGGCCCACGCGGTCGAGGAAGAGGATCGCCTCACCGCCCGCTCGGTCTGGCTCGTCGGCCGTACCAGCGGCGCCCTGGCTCAGGTGATCGATTACGGCACGGCCGGTTCGCCCCTGCCGCCGGCCCCCGCCGCCGGCCAGGATTTTTGCGGGAGCCTCGCCTTCCAGCCCGGTGACCCGCCCCTGCGCGCCGTCTTCCGCGAGGGCCGCTCCGGCCCGGCGGCGCAAGCGGTGCTGCCCGGCGCGGCCAGCGTCGCGGCGGCGCGGGACACCTTTGCCGAGGTGCTGGCCCGCGCGCCCTGGTGTGAGCGCTGGCCGGTGCGGCTCGCGAATGTGCGGCTCGGCCGCCTCGCCGCCGCGACCGGGGGCAAGGTTGCCTTCGCGGCAGGCGACGAGACCGGCAGCCTCGCGCTCGGGGCCGATCCGCGCCTGCCGAGCCTGCTCGCGGTGGCGGCGGGCCGACCGGTCGATCTGTTCGGCCTCTACGACGGCACCGGCCTCCATCCGCTCGCCCTCGTCGCGCAAGGCCGCCTCTACGCGATGCCGGCGCAGGGTGCGCAGCCGGTCCTGCTGCAGGTCGCCTGATGGAGACGGCCGAGCACACACCCGATGGCTGGGAGCCGACGCTTGCCGCCGCACTCCTCGGGGCCGAGCGCGCCCCGCCGGTCGCTCCCGGTCCGCTCGCCACACTCGTCGCGGAGAGCGATCCCGGTGCCGCCCTGCTGGCGCGGCTCGCGGCGGAGGGCGTCCACCATCTCGCCGGAACGGAAATCGGGCCGGAGGCGCTGGCGCCGATCGAGCCGCGCGACGCCTTCGGGCCCGAATGCCCACCCGCGGCCGCGACGCGGCTCTACGGCCTCCTCACCGAGGGCACCCGCGCGCGCACCCGCGTCGAGGAATGGTTCGCGCTTGCCGCCGCGATGGGCGCGCGCCCGCCCGCTTGGCTGTTCCAGGTGTTGATGCAGCAGCGCGACAGCCTGCCGGCGAGTGCCTCTGCCCTCATCGGTGCCGAACTCGACTGGCTCGCCCGCGCCTGCGGCGAGACCCCGGCCCAAGATGCGGACGCGGCGCCCGCTTCGGACTGGACCGAGGGCACGGTGGCCGAGCGCCGCGCCGCCTTCACCGCCTACCGCGCCCGCGATCCGCAAGGGGCGCGCGCCGCCCTGGAACCGGTCTTCCGCAAGGAGAAGGCCGAGGCGCGCGAGGCCCTGGTCCACGCCCTGGCGACCGGCCTGTCGGCGGCCGACGAGCCCTTCCTCGAGGCCTGCCTCGACGACCGGGCCAACGGCGTGCGGCTGGCCGCACAGCACCTGCTGCCGGGGCTTCCCGACTCGCGCTACGCCGAGCGCATGGCGGCACGCGCCCGCGCCGCGTTGAACGTCGAGAGCAAGCGCAAGCTGCTGGGCGGCACCACGCACAGCCTCGTCGTCACGCTGCCGGAGGAGAGCCCGGACCTCGCCCGCGACGGCGTCGAGGCGAACGCCTGGGAGCGACGCGGCGGCGGTACCCGCGCCGGCCTGCTGCGGGCGATCCTGGCGCGCGCGCCGCTCCACGCCTTCGCCGAGCAACCGCCGCGGCTCTGGATCGAGCTCGCTTTGCGCAGCGAGTGGGCCGACCCGGTCTTCCACGGGCTGTTCTCGGCGGCCAAGCGCACCCTCGACCCGGCCTGGGCGGAGGCGATGGCCGACATCACGGCGGACGCCTACGAGGGCAAGGTTACCGGCGTCCGCCGCACCAACGAGGTGCTCGGGATGTGGGCGGAGGCGCTCGACCTCCTGTCCGACGCCGCGTGGGAGGCCCGCGTCGCGGCTTTGATCCGCGCCCGCAAGATCGAGGTGATGCTGGCCGTGCTGGGCTCGGGGCCAGAGCATTTCTCGGAAGCCTTCAGCGCCGCCCTGCTCGACTGGCTCGCCCTCGTCACCCGCGGGTCGGACGCCCTGCGGCGCGATCTGGCCAAGCCGTGGGTGATCGCCCGCCTCGGCGACCGGCTCTGGCCGAGCGACGACGCTGCGGCCTCCGCTGCCGCCAGCCTGGCGCGCCTGCCGGAGGGGGAGGGCGACCGCCTGCACACGCAGCTCACCGGATTGACGAGCGTGCTGGAATTACGCGTCGCGATCCGGCGCGACTTCCGACCGGAGACCACCACAGGGGGAACGGCTCAAGGATGACATCGACCCACGCCGTCAAGACCGCGCAGCTTCGCCAGTCCGCCGAGGATGCCTTCGCCGAGGAGATCGCGGCGCTGCGCGACTCCGACGACCGGCCGCGCCCGCCGAACTGGCAGATGTCGCCGCAGGCCGTCGTCACCTACCTGCTCGGCGGCCGGCTCGCCTCCGGCTTCGAGGTCACGCCGAAGTATATCGGCGACCGGCGCCTGATGGAGGTCGCGGTGGCGACGCTCGCCACCGACCGGGCTCTGTTGCTGCTCGGCGTGCCGGGCACCGCCAAGAGCTGGGTCAGCGAGCATCTGGCGGCGGCGATCTGCGGCACCTCGCGCCTCATCGTGCAGGGCACCGCCGGCACCAGCGAGGAGGCGATCCGCTACGGCTGGAACTACGCGCTGCTGCTCGCCAAGGGCCCGAGCCGCGAGGCGGTGGTGGCCTCGCCGATCATGCGGGCGATGAACGAGGGCCGCATCGCCCGCGTCGAGGAGTTGACCCGCATCCCCTCCGAGACGCAGGACAGCTTCATCACCGTCCTCTCGGAAAAGACCCTGCCGATCCCCGAGCTGAACGAGGAAGTGGCGGCGCAGAAAGGCTTCAACCTCATCGCCACGGCCAACAACCGGGATCGCGGCGTCAACGAATTGTCGAGTGCGCTCAAGCGCCGCTTCAACACCGTGGTGCTGCCGCCGCCGGCCACCATCGAGGCCGAGATCGCCATCGTCGAGACCCGCGTCGCCGCGCTCGGCCGCGCCTTCGAGATTCCGGCCGAGCCGCCGGGCGCCGAGCAGATCCGCCGCGTCGTCACGATCTTCCGCGAGCTGCGCGAGGGGGTGACAGCGGATGGCAAGAGCAAGGTGAAGCAGCCCTCCGGCACGCTCTCGACGGCCGAAGCCATCAGCGTCGTCGGCAGCGGGCTGGCGCTCGCCGCGCATTTCGGCGACGGCCGCCTCTCGGCGCACGACCTCGTCTCGGGGATCAGTGGGGCCGTGGTGAAGGACCCGGTGCAGGACGCCATCGTCTGGCGCGAGTACCTCGAGACGGTGGTCAAGGAGCGCGCTGACTGGAAGGATTTCTACAAGGCCGCCCGCGCGAGCGCGTAACCCCAGCGATGCCCGACATCCGCCTTTTCGGAATCCGCCACCACGGCCCCGGCTCAGCCCGCTCGCTCAGAACTGCGCTCGACGGCTTTGCGCCCGACTGCCTGCTGATCGAGGGCCCGCCGGACGCCGATGCACTGATCCCGCTCAGCCTCCACGAGGCGATGGCGCCGCCCGTCGCGCTCCTCGTCTACCGGCCGGACCGGCCGCGCGATTGCGCCTTCTTCCCCTTCGCGGCCTTCTCGCCGGAATGGGTGGCGATGCGCTTTGGAGTAGCGGCGGGCGCCACGGTGCGCTTCATCGACCTGCCGCACGCGATCCAGCTCGCCGACGGCTTCGGCGCGCCCGAGGCCGCGCCGATCGACGGGGAGCCGGTGGCAGAGGCGGCCGAAACCCCATCCGCGCCCGACCCGGCAAAAGCCGCGATCCGGCGCGATCCCCTCGGCGAACTCGCTGCCCTCGCCGGTTACCCGGACGGCGAGCGCTGGTGGGACGCGCTGGTCGAGAGCCGCGCGGGCGCCGATGGCGACGTGTTCACCGCAATCGGCGAGGCGATGGCGGCCCTGCGCGAGGGCGCCGAGCCCGACCCCGACGACGCGTTTCGCGAGGAGACGCGCGAGGCGCATATGCGCGCGGCGATTCGTAAGGCGGCCAAGGAGGGGTTCGCGCGCATCGCCGTGGTCTGCGGCGCGTGGCACGTGCCGGCGCTCGCCCGCCACGACGCCAAGGGCCAGGCCACCGCCGACACGACAACCCTGAAAAACCTGCCCAAGACCAAGGTCGCCGCCGCCTGGGCGCCCTGGTCCTACGAGCGGCTGGCCTTCGCCTCCGGCTACCGCGCCGGGGTGCTCTCGCCGGAATGGTACGACACCCTGTGGCACCACGAGGGCCGCGTCGCCGCCCGCTGGCTCGCGCGGGCCGCCGCGCTGCTGCGCGAGAACGATCTCGACGCCTCGCCGGCCTCGGTGATCGAGGCGGCCCGGCTCGCCGAGGCGCTGGCGGGCTTCCGCGGCCGGTCGCGGCCCTCCCTCGACGACCTCGACGAGGCGGCGCAGGCCACGCTCTGCTTTGCCGACCCGGCGCCGATGGGGCTGATCCGGCGCAAGCTCGTCATCGGCGAACGCCTCGGCGCCACCCCGCCGGACAGCCCCGGCACGCCGGTCGAGACGGATTTCGCGGCCCAGTGCAAGCGCCTGCGCCTCAAGCCCGGCGCTTCGGCCGGCGAGATCACCCTCGACCTGCGCAAGGAGACCGATCTCGCGCGCAGCCATTTCCTCAACCGGCTGAAGTTGATCGGCATCCCATGGGGTGAGCGGCGCGAGGCGCGCGGGCGCGGCACGTTCAAGGAGGGCTGGTTCCTCGCCTGGGAGCCGGAATGGGTGGTGGAGCTGGTGGCGGCCTCCGCCGAGGGCGGCACGATCGCCGAAGCGGCCGCCGGCCGGGTACGGGTCCGCGCCCGCGAGGCGACCCGCGTCGCCGACCTCTCCGGCCTGATCGGCACCCTGCTCGACGCCGACCTCGCCGATGCCACGGCGGAGGTGATCCGTGCGCTCAACGACCGCGCCGCGGTCTCGGCCGACGTGTTCGACCTGATGGACGCGCTGCCCGCGCTCGCCGAACTCGCCCGCTACGGCTCAGTGCGCTCCTCCGACACCGAACCGGTGCTGACCGTGGTGCGGGGCCTCGTGCCGCGGGCCGCCGCCGGGCTGGTCGCCGCCTGCCAGAGCCTCGACGACGACGCGGCGGCGGCGGCCAAGGCGCGCATCGTCGCCGTCTCGGGCGCGGTCGCGCTGATTGAGGAGCCGGAGCTGAAGGCGGTGTGGGGGGAGGCGCTGCGGGCGCTGGCCGATCAGGAGCACGTCCACGGCCGCGTCGTCGGCCGCGCCGTGCGCCTGCTGTTCGATGACCGCGCCATCACCGCCCCTGAGGCCGGCGAGCGCCTGCGGCTTGCCCTGTCGCGGGCCTCGGGCGCCGTCCCAGCCGCCGCCTGGATCGAGGGGTTTCTGGAGGACAGCGGCACGGTGCTGATCCACGGGCGCGAACTGCTCGCGGTGGTCGATAACTGGCTCTGCGGCCTCGACGCGGACCTGTTCACCGAATTGCTGCCGCTGGTGCGCCGCACCTTCGCGACGCTGGCGCCGGCCGAGCGCCGGGCGGTGGGCGAGGCGCTGGCCCGGCCGGGCGGCACGGCCCCCGGTGAAGCGGAGGGCGCTCAGGGCTTCGACGCGGCGCGTGCGGCGAAGGTGCTGCCGATCCTGCGCCTGCTGCTCGGCCCCGAACCCGCCCGAACCGCCGACGAAACCACGGGAGACGCCGCATGAGCGCGAGCGAAGCGGAACGCCTGCGCCGCTGGCGCCTCGTGCTCGGCGGCGGGGCGGCGGAGGGTACCGGCTGCACCTTGAGCGAGCGCGACGGGCGCCTCGACCGGGCGATGGGCGCCCTCTACGATTCCGACCGCAAGGGGGGGCTGGGCGCCTCCGCCCCTTCCGTGCCGCGCTGGCTCGGCGACATCCGCGACTACTTCCCGGCCTCCGTGGTGCAGGTGATGCAGCGCGACGCCTTCGAGCGGCTCGACCTCAAGCGGATGCTGACCGAGCCGGAGATGCTGGAGGCGGTCCAGCCCGACGTCTCCCTCGTCTCGACCCTGATCTCGATGCGCGGCCTGCTCGGCGGGCGCACCAAGGAGACGGCCCGCCTCGTGGTGCGCAAGGTCGTGGACGCACTGATGAAGCGGCTGGAGGAGCCCCTGCGCCAAGCCGTGAGCGGGGCGATCGACCGCGCCAGCCTCAACCGCCGCCCGCGCCACGCCGAGATCGACTGGAACCGCACCATCCGGGCGAACCTGCGCCACTATCAGGCGGAGTACCGCACCATCATCCCGGAAACCCGCCTCGGCCACGGGCGGAAAAGCCGCGGATCGCTCAAAGACGTGATCCTGTGCATCGACCAGTCGGGCTCGATGGCCAATTCCGTGGTCTATTCCAGCATCTTCGGGGCGGTGATGGCCTCGCTGCCCGCGGTCTCGACCCGGCTCGTGGTGTTCGACACCGAGGTGGTCGATCTCTCCGA
Source organism: Methylobacterium sp. J-043 (assembly GCF_022829505.1). NCBI lineage: Bacteria > Pseudomonadati > Pseudomonadota > Alphaproteobacteria > Hyphomicrobiales > Methylobacteriaceae > Methylobacterium > Methylobacterium sp. J-043. The sequence continues at coordinate 519,154 of NZ_JAKSYB010000063.1, forward strand.
CGCCATGGACGATCCGGTCGAGGTGCTGTTCTCGGTCCAGCTCGGCGGCGGCACCGACATCAACCGGGCGGTCGGCTACTGCGCCTCGCGCATCACCCGGCCCGAGGACACGGTGCTGGTGCTGATCTCCGACCTCTACGAGGGCGGGGTCGAGGCCGGTTTGCTCGCCCAGGCGCAGCGCCTCGTCGGGGCGGGCGTGCAGGTGGTGGCGCTCCTGGCCCTCTCCGACGAGGGCGCGCCGGCCTACGACCGGGGGCTGGCCGCGCGGCTCGCCGCACTCGGCGTGCCCGCCTTCGCCTGCACGCCGGACCTCTTCCCCGACATGATGGCGGCGGCGATCCGCAAGCAGGATCTCAACACCTGGGCCGCGGGCGCCGGCATCGCCGCGGTCCCGGCCGCCCAAGACGGCTGAGCCGCCGCCGTCCCCGAAACCCTGATCCGGGAGCCTCCTCCTGCCCGTCGTCCCCTCCCTCTCCGGCCGCCCGCCCGTTCCGGAGGCGCCGCTCACCTTCGAGGCTCCCCTCACCTTCGAGCATCGGGTCACCGGGAGCCTCTACGCCCAGAGGGCGCCGCTCGCGGCGCAGCGGCGGCGCATCCTTACGCTCGGCCTGCCGGTGCTGTGGTTCCTGACCCTGCTCGGCGCGGTCTCGGCCTGGGCGACGTCGGGCGGGCGGCGCAGCCTTTCGGCGCTCTGGCGCGACCTGCCGAGCTTCGATCCGCTGCCGCTCGCCGCCACACTCGTCCTGATCGCGCTCGCCCTGATCGCCCATTACACGCTCCACCCCTGGTTCGCCCGCCGCAGGGTGCGGGCCCTGATGGGGCCGCCGGGCGGAGACGGCCGCGATCCGAGTCCCGTGCCGGTGCGCTACCGGCTCGACGGCGCCGGGCTGACCCAGACCGCGCCGGATCTCGTGAGCTTCGTGCCCTGGCCGCGCATCCGCGACCTCGCGGAGGACCGGCACCATCTCTTCCTGCTGACGGAGATCGGCGACGTTCCGGTCGTGCTGCCCAAGGCGTCGCTGAGCACGGAGACCATCGCCGGCATCCGGCGCTGGATGCAGGCCTGCGCCGGCCGGACCGCCCCGACGGCGCCGCCGGCCGAACCGGCCACCGGGCCCGAGGCCGTGCGCGCCACGATGCGCCTGACGCCGGAGGAGCGGGTGCCGATCATCCTGCGCGCGCTGGAGAACCCTTTAGCCCGCCGCGCCCGGCTCACCGGCGCCGCCGCGTGGCTCGTGGGCCTGACCCTGCTCTACCCCGTCCTGCTGACGATGCTCTGGGCGGTCGATCCCTACCGGGTGCCGTTCTTCGACGCGCTGCCGCTCTTCGCCGAAATGGTCGCGAACGCGTTCTGGAAGCCCGCCGCCGCCGTCGCGGGGGTGATTGCCCTGTTCTTCGCGGCCCATACTTTCGCGCGCCGCTGGCTCGCGCGGGATCTCGCCGCACAGCTCGACGCCGAGGAGTCCCCCGCCGAGGCCGAGATCGTGATCGACGAGGCCGGCATCACCACCGCGAAGGACGGCGCCCACGCCCATCTCGGCTGGCCGCTGTTTCGCCGACGCGAGCGGGTCGGCGACCTGATGATCCTGCCGATGCGCTGGGACGAGATGCTGCCCGTGCCGCTGCGGATCTTCGAGCCTGAGGCGCGCGCCCGCTTCGAGGCGCTGGCCGAACGCCACGTTCCGAAGGAGATCCGTGCCCGATGACCGACGCGCCCGCCCGTCCCCGACTGCACACGGCCCTTCTCGCCGCCTGCCTGTTGCCGTGCCTGCTCGCGATCGCCCCGGCCCTGGCCGAGGAGGCGCCGGACTCCACCGAGGAGCCTGCACCCGATGCGAGCACGGACGGGGCAGATTCCCTGCCGGGCCCGACGACGCTGCGCCTCGATCAAGGTTTCACGCTCGACCTGCCGCCGGGCTGGGTGCTGGAGGAGGCCGACGAAGATCCCGGCGACGCCTCCGGCCGGCGCGTGGTGCGGATCGTGTGCGAGACACCCGCCTGCGCCCGCACCAAGGAGGCCTGCACCCTGCGCCTGCGAACCGCGCCGGTCGAGGGTGCGGACGACGCGGCCCGTCTTGCCGGGCTCTACACGTCGCCGCTCTCCCGCTACGTCCGCCTGCGCGCGGTCCTGAAGAGCACGAGCCTGGGCGCCTCGATCCGCCGACCGCTCGGGCCCGAGCGATTCGGGCCGCGCGATTGGATCGCGGTCGAGACCGAGGCGGCGCCGCGGTTCAAGTCGGGGCTGTTCGCCGAGACCGTGATCGACGGCCGTTATCTCGGGGCGATCTGCAAGACCTGCGAGACCGGCGCGGTGCGCTATGAGGCCGCCCGCGCGATCCTGGGAAGCGTCCGCCGGGTGGAGCGCTCGGCGGCGCGCTGAAGGCTTGTCCATGGGCCGGTCACGCAGACGGATCGGCGACCTGGGGTTGGCCTGACAATCGGCTGCGCGTGTTCAAGGTTTCAGGGCATGGCAGCCATGTAATCGGCGGGTTGTCGCTCGCCCGAACGTGTTGTAGCGGACCGATCGGGCCAATAAATTTTTGAGCGGCACGAAAAATAAAATGAATTCTGACGATAAACTGCACATTCGTTCCGCCAATCTGCAACATAGTCTGATGCCGATGAACCGGCGTCACGTTCTCGGCGGCGCGCTGGCGGGTCTCGCGGCCAACGCTCTGCCGGCTTCGCCCCTGCTCGCCGCGGGCGAGCCCCGCAAGGTCGATGTCCTGCTGATCGGCGGCGGCATCATGAGCGCGACGCTCGGTGTCTGGCTGCGCGAGCTCGAACCCCACTGGTCGCTGGAGATGGTCGAGCGGCTCGACGGCGTGGCGCTGGAAAGCTCCAACGGCTGGAACAATGCCGGCACCGGCCACTCGGCCCTGGCCGAGCTGAACTACACGCCGGAGGATTCCAAGGGGAACGTCCAGATCAACAAGGCCGTCGAGATCAACGAGGCCTTCCAGGTCACGCGCCAGTTCATGGCTTGGCAGGTCCAAAAGGGCGTGCTGAAGAACCCCCGCTCCTTCATCAACTCCACGCCCCACATGAGCTTCGTCTGGGGCGACGACAACATCACCTTCCTGCGCAAGCGCTACGAGGCGCTGAAGGCGAGCCCGCTGTTTGCCGGGATGGAGTTCTCGACCGACCCCGAGCAGCTCAAGAAGTGGGTCCCCGTGATGATGGAGGGGCGCGACCCGAAGCAGAAGGTCGCCGCCACGTGGTCGCCGCTCGGCACCGATTGCGAGTGGGGCGAGGTCACCCGCCAGTACATCGCCTCGCTGAAGAGCGGGCCGAAGTTCGACCTGCGCCTCTCGACCGAGGTCGAGAGCTTCGAGCGTAACGGGGACGGCACCTGGCGCGTCACGTCGAAGAACCTGAAGGACGGCAGCCGCCACACGGTCGATGCCCGGTTCGTGTTCATCGGCGCCGGCGGCGGCGCCCTGCACCTGTTGCAGGCCTCCGGCATCCCGGAAGCCGACGATTACGGCGGCTTCCCCGTCGGCGGCTCGTTCCTCGTCACCGAGAATCAGGACGTGGCCCTGCGCCACCTCGCCAAGGCCTACGGCAAGGCCTCGGTCGGCTCGCCGCCGATGTCCGTGCCGCACCTCGACACGCGGATGCTCGACGGCAAGCGCGTGATCCTGTTCGGACCGTTCGCGACCTTCTCGACCAAGTTCCTGAAGGAGGGCTCCTACTTCGACCTCTTGACCTCGACCACCACCAGCAACGTCTGGCCGATGGTCCGCGTCGGCGTCGAGCAGTACCCGCTGATCGAGTACCTCGCCGGCCAGGTGATGCTCTCCGACGAGGACCGCTACCAAGCCCTGCGCGAGTACTTCCCCGACGCGAAGAAGGACGAGTGGCGCCTCGTCCAGGCCGGGCAGCGCGTGCAGATCATCAAGCGCGACCCGGAGAAGGGCGGCGTCTTGAAGCTCGGCACCGAGGTGGTCGCAGCCAAGGACGGCAGCATCGCCGCCCTGCTCGGCGCCTCGCCGGGCGCCTCCACCGCCGCGCCGATCATGCTGACGGTGCTGGAGAAGGTCTTCGCGAAGAAGGTCGCCAGCCCCGAATGGCAGGCGAAGATCCGCCAGATTGTGCCGAGCTACGGGACCAAGCTGAACGACGATCCGCAGCGGGTCTACCAGGAACTCGCCTATACCAGCGAGCACCTGCAGCTCACCCCGCCGCCGCAGATCGGGGCTCCGGCCGAGCCGGTGCCCGCGGCCGAGATGGGGACCGTCAAGCCGGTCCCCGACATGGCGCCGTAAGACGATCGGGGCCGGAGCGGAGGATCAGGCCTCCGCTCCGGCCCCGTCCTCGATGTAGAGCTCCTCCAGCAGCACCTTGATCACGGCGACCAGCGGCAGCGCGAGCGCCACGCCCCAGAGGCCGAACAGCACGCCGAGCAGGAGCTGTCCGGCGAAGATCGTCGCCGCCGGCAGGTCGAGGGCGCGGCGCTGGATGAACGGGGTGAGCCCGTAGCTCTCCGCCGCCTGCACCGCGAGGTAGACGCCGAGCGCCCCGAGCAGGCCGTTCAGCCCCGAGGCGAGGCTGCTCAGCACGATCACCAGACCCGCGATCAGGGGCCCGACGGTCGGCACGAAGGCGAGCAGGCCGGCCTGGAGTCCCAGAATCAGCGCGCCGCCGATCCCGAGGAAGCTCAGGCCCGCCCAGGTCAGCACGAAGATCGCTGCCATGGTCACGAGCTGCCCGAACAGCCAGTGCCGCAGGGTCTCGCCCGACCCGTCGAGGACGCGCGCGCCGGTCTCGCGATGGCGCGGGGGCACGAGCCGCAGGGCGCCGTTGCGGTAGCTCCCCGGATCGGCAGCGATGGCGACGCCGAGGAAGACGATGACGAGGACGTTGCCGAGGGCGTTGAACAGCGCCAGGACCACGCTCGCCGCTGGCCCGAGCACGCTGCCGGCATCCGACAGCAGCGAGCCGGGGCTCTTGAGGGCGCCCGAGGCGAGACCGGCGAGGCCACCCTCCTTCCCGTTTTTGTCCTTGCCCTCTCCGCCCTGACCGGCGCCGGCCGGCGCCCCCTGCGACAGGTCGATCTCGACGCCGCGCTCCTTCAGCCAGTCGCGCACGGTCTCCGATTGCTGGCGCACCGTGGCCCCAAGGTCGCGCGCCTGGCTCGCCACGGTGGCGCCGCCGAAGGCCGAGAGGCCGACGGCGAGGGCGGCGAGGACGAGGCAGACGAGCGTGAGGCGCCAGCCGCGCCCGATCGGCAGCACGTAGCCGAGGCCCCGCGTCAGCCCGTCGAGGAAGACGGCGAACAGGATGCCGGAAAAGATCAGCAGCAGCGTCGCCGCCGCGGTCCAGGCGAGCCAGAGGGCGGCGGCAAAGGCCACGACCGCGATGCCCGCGGCCGCGAGGCGTCGCGCGCCCGGCGGGTTGGCCGGCGGGCTGAAAGGGGGAGCCGTCATGGTTCGGGGGATCCGTTCGCAGTTCATGCGGGGCCGCAGGGGACCCCGGTACAATCAAATGTGTATCACGCCCAGGCTTGGGCGGCGGCGGCGTCGGCCTCCGTCGCCGCGACCCAGCCGCCGATGGTGCCGTCGGCGAGGTGTTCGCGCTTCCAGAACGGGGCGCGGGTCTTGAGGTAGTCCATCAGGAAGTCGGCCGCGGCGAAGGCGGCCTTGCGGTGGGGCGAGGCGCTGACGACGAGGACGATGCCCTCGCCCGGGCGCACCAGCCCGTGGCGGTGGATCACCCGCAGCGCCTGAACCGGCCAGCGGGCCTGCGCCTCCTCCACCACGCGGGCGATCTCGGCCTCGGCCATGCCGGGGTAGTGCTCCAGCTCCAGCGCGGCGAGCCGGCCCGCCTCATCGCGGCACAGGCCGGAGAAGGTCACCACCGCCCCCGCCCGCCCGGCGAGGTCCGCCTCGATCCGGGCGATCTCGGCGGCGGTGTCGAAGGGCTCGGACTGGATGCTGACCGTCATGACCCACTGGTAACCCACATTTGGGGAACGCGTACGCGGCGCCGACAGGTTAGGCCCGGCGTTTTCGCAAAGCCCCGTTACCCCGTTTGCCCGTGAGCCTATATGGCTCAAGAATAGGACCGCGCCACCGGCGCCGTTTCGACGAACAGCGAGCCGCGACGTGACGCCCGACCTGATCCTGCCCCATGACGGCATCCTGCCCGTCTTCGCCAGCCGCCCCGTCTGGTGCGGGCGCGCCAGCACCGTGATCGGCGCCGCCACCCTCGGGGCCCAGGCTTGGCTCGGCGACGACAGCGTGATCCGCAGCGACGGCCAGCCGATCACCGCGGGCGAGCGCTTCTGGCTCGGCGCCCGCTCCACCGTCCACATCGCCACCGAATCGCTGCCGACGCAGATCGGTGACCGGGTCACGGTCGGCCGCAACGCGGTGGTGCATGCCTGCACCGTCGGCTCGGATGTGGTGATTGAGGACGACGCGATCATCCTCGACGGCGCGACCGTCGGCGACAACGTGCTGATCGAGGCGGGCGCCACGATCTTCCCCCGCTCGAAGCTCGAGAGCGGCTTCGCCTATGGCGGCAACCCGGCCAAGCGCCTGCGCCCGGTGACGCCGGAGGAACTGGCCGAGCGGGCTGAACGCCTGCGCGAGGCTTCGGGCGAGGCGTCGAGCCCGCCCGTGCCGGCCGAGCCGCTGGAGACCGAAGCCAGCGTGTTCGTGGCCCGCACCGCCCGTCTCTCCGGCCGCATCGCGCTCGGCGCCGGATCGACGGTGCTGTTCTCCTGCGAACTCGCCGCGGAAGTGGGCCCGATCGTGGTCGGCGCCGACACCAACATCCAGGACAACACGGTGATCCGCAGCCGCGGCGAGGGCGTGGTGATCGGGCGCGACACCACGATCGGCCACAACGTGCGCATGGCCGATTGCCGGATCGGCGCCCGCAGCCTCATCGGCATCGGCTCGGTGCTGGCGCCGGGCACGGTGGTGGCCGACGACGTGATGCTGGCCGGCGGCTCGACCACCGATCCGGGCCAGTTGCTGGAGGGCGGCCATCTCTGGGGCGGGCGCCCGGCCCGCATCCTCGGCGCCCTCGACCCGGCGAAGCGCGCGATGATGAGCCACATCGTCGAGGGCTATTGCCGGCACGGGCGCGAGTACCGGCTGCTGCAGGAGCAGGAGGGGTGAGGCTGCCCGCAGCCCTCATCCGCTCCGCCGCACGCCATCCCCGGAGATCGACGCAGCGATGATGAGCCGACTCTCGATGCTCACGCTCGGCGGCCGGAAGCGGTTCGACGATCTCGGCGAGCAGGAGATCCTGGCGCTGGCGATCGGCTCCGAGGAGGAGGACGGCCAGATCTACCGCGCCTATGCGGCACGCCTGCGCGCCGACTATCCCCATTCCGCCGCCCTGTTCGACGCGATGGCGGAGGCCGAGGACGAGCACCGGCGCCGGCTGATCGCACGCTACAAAGAGCGCTTCGGCGATTTCATCATCCCGATCCGGCGTGAGCACATCGCCGGCTATTATGCCCGCAAGCCGGTCTGGCTGATGCGCCATCTCGGGCTCGACCGCGTCCGCGAGGAGGCCGCCGCGATGGAGCGGCAGGCGCGCGACTTCTACCTCGCCGCCGCCCGGCGCTCGACCGACGCCGACACGCGGGCCCTGCTCGGCGACCTCGCTGCGGCGGAGAGCGCGCACGAGCGCACGGCCGAGGCACTGAGAGACGCGCATCTCGGCGGGACCGTCCGCGACGAGGAGGACGCGGCCGCGCATCGCCAGTTCATCCTGACCTGGGTCCAGCCGGGGCTTGCCGGACTCATGGACGGGTCGGTCTCGACGCTCGCCCCGATCTTCGCCACCGCGTTTGCCACGCAGAACCCGTGGACGACCTTCCTCGTCGGCCTCTCGGCCTCGATCGGCGCGGGCATCTCGATGGGCTTCACGGAAGCCGCGCACGACGACGGCAAAATCTCCGGGCGCGGCTCGCCGCTCAAGCGCGGCCTTGCCTCCGGCGTGATGACCGCGCTCGGCGGCCTCGGCCATGCGCTGCCCTACCTGATCCCGAACTTCTGGCTGGCGACGAGCATCGCCTTCGCCGTGGTCTTCGTCGAACTCTGGGCCATCGTCTGGATCCAGAACCGCTACATGGAGACGCCGTTCCTGCGCGCCGCCTTCCAGATCGTGCTCGGCGGCGCCCTCGTGCTGGCGACGGGCATCCTCATCGGCGGCGCTTGAAGCGCTCGAGCATCATCCCGAAAGGCGGCCTCCGGCTTTCGGAAAAAGATGATGCAAAAGCAATGGGCTAGAGCATCCTCTTGGATCCGATGTTCAGGACGATGCTCTAGCCGCAGGCGATCTGATCGCAGCGCCGCATGGCCCCGATCATCTTCGCCAGCGATTTCACGCCGGGATGGCCGAGCACGCCCGTGTTGCCGAGGACGTAGGAGGGCGTCGCGGTGAGGCCGAGATTGGCGGCGACGTTCATGTGCGCGCGCATCGCCTCGCGCACTTCGTCGCTGTCGGCGATCCCTTCGAGTTCGGCCCGCGGCACCCCGGCCTTGGCACCGATCTCGAGCGCCTTGAGCCCATCGATCTGGCCCCTGGTGGCGAGAAGCTGGCCGTAGAAGGCGAAAGCCGCGGCCGAGCCGAGCTTGCGCTGGACCGCGAGCGAGACCTTGGCGGCCTGGGCCGACATCGGCGAGAGGATCGGGTTGTGGACGAGGCCGATGCGGAGGCCCGGGTCGCTGGCGGCGAGCGCGGTGACGTCGGCGGCGGCCTTGCGGCACCAGGGACAGTTGTAGTCGAAGAACTCGTAGAGGGTCACCTCGGCCTCGCGCGGCCCGACATAGGTGACGCCGCGCAATTCCTGGATCTGCCCGGTGATCTCGCCCGGCAGCCGCATGTTGGCCACCGGCCGGCCCTCGTCGTTCTCGACCTTGAAGGTCTGGCCATAGCTCTGCGCGGCGGCGGGGCCGGCGATCGCGAGGCCGAGCGAGGAGGCGAGGAAGCGGCGGCGGGAGAGGGGCATCAGCAACGGACCGGACAGTGGGACGCCGCCGAGGATAGGGCCAAGAATGGTTTAAGTTCGACTTCCGGCAGGACGGCCGGGACGGTTCGATCCGGTGGGCCGGCACGAAACCTCGTATTGGACTATCGAGCAGTCCAGATTCGGATCCATCTCGTCGAAAGAGGAAATGGGCCGATGCACGTCTCGGTGACAGACGCCAAGGGACAGTTGACCGACTTGGTACGACGCGCGGAAGCAGGAGAGGAAATCATCCTGACGCGGCACGGCCATGCCGCGGTTCGCCTCGAGCCCCTCAGAATCGTGCCGGATCGACAGGCACGACGGGCTGTCCTGAACGCCGTCAGGAAGTCCGCAGCGGCCAAGCCATCGCCAGGGCCACATGCGGAGCGGAGTCAGGACTTCCTCTACGGCGAAGATGGATTACCCGAGTGATCGTGGTCGATACCTCGGCCTTGATGGCGATCCTCCTCGGTGAAGCGGAAGCGGAACGATGCGCCGACGTTCTGGAAGCCGAGGATAAGATCCTCATCTCGGCCGGCACGATGGCCGAGGCCTTGATCGTTGCTTTGCGACGGAATCGGGCGGACGAGATGAAAAAACTTATCGCCGGCCTCGGCATCGAGACCATCGGCGTGACAGCTGCCACCGTGCAGAATGTCGTTCAAGCCTACGAGACATGGGGCAAAGGCGTCCATTCCGCTTCCCTGAATCTCGGCGACTGCTTTGCCTACGCTCTGGCGAAGGAGAGAGATTGCCGTCTACTTTATGTCGGTGAGAATTTTGCACGGACCGATCTGGAACGCGCATAACCAGTATACAACATGATCAGCGGAAAACGGCTTCCGAACCAGATCGCCCGAAAGCCGAAAATCCTCACGCCGCTTCCGCCGTCGCCGCCCGCTCCCTTGCAAGCTTCGTGACGCTGACCTGATCGACCTTGCCGGTGCCGAGCATCGGCAGGCCCTCCACGACGACCACCTCGGCGGGAATGGCGACGTCGGCCGCGCCCCGGCTCTTGGCGTGGTTCTGGTAGGCGGCCCGCGTCGCGCCCTTGGCCTGCGTGAACAGGATCAGGCGCTCGCCCTTGCGGGCGTCGGGCACGGCGGCCACCGCGCTCGGGGCGTCGGGCCAGAGTTCGGCGGCGAGCGCTTCGACGCTGGCCAGCGACACCATCTCGCCCGCGATCTTGGCGAAGCGCTTGGCCCGGCCCTTGATCGTGACGAAGCCGTCGGTATCGAAGGCGACGATGTCGCCGGTGTCGTACCAACCGTCCGCGGGCGGCTCCAGCACGCCGGGATTCTCCGCCCGCAGGTAGCCGAGCATGATGTTGGGGCCGCGCACCATGAGGCGTCCGCCCTCGTCGATGCCGGGCACGGGTTCGAGGCGCGATTCGATGCCCGGCAGCAGCCGGCCGACGGTGCCGAAGCGGTTGAACATCGGCGTGTTGAGCGCGAGCACAGGCCCGCACTCGGTGACGCCGTAGCCTTCCAGGATGCGCAGGCCGAACTTCTCCGCCCAGGTCTTGCGGGTCGTCTGCTTCACGGCCTCCGCGCCGGCCACGACGTAGCGCAAGGAGCGCAGGTCGTAGGAATGCGCCATCTTCGCGTAGCCGGTGAGGAAGGTGTCGGTGCCGAACAGGACCGTGGCATTCGTGCCGTAGATCAGTTCGGGCACGATCCGGTAGTGCAGCGGGGAAGGATAGAGGTAGACCGGCACGCCCGAGATCAGCGGCAGCACCAGCCCGGCCGTCAGCCCGAAGGCGTGGAACACGGGCAGCACGTTGAACACCTTGTCGCGCGGCCCGAAATCGATGCGCGCGGCGACCTGCGCGGTGTTGGCGAGCATCGCCCGGTTGGCGAGCATCACGCCCTTCGGCGTGCCCTCCGAACCCGAGGTGAACAGGATCGCGACCGGATCGCTACCCTTGCGCGCGACCAGCGGACGACGGGGGCTCAGGAACCCGCGGATCTTGTCGCCCGTGGTCACGCCCGCCCGCACGTCCTCGAGATAGATCAGACGCACGCTGCCCTGGATGCCCTCGATCAGGGTGCCGAGGCGCCCCTTCTCGATGAAGGCGCGCGAGGTGAGGATGGTGTCGACTTGCGCCGCCTTGCAGGCCGAGAGCACCGCGGTGGGGCCGGCGGAGAAGTTGATCATCGCCGGCACGCGCCCCGCGCTGGCCAGCGCGAAGAACGTCACCGCGGCGCCGTTGGCGTTGGGCAGCATCAACCCGACCGGCTTCTTCGCGTCGGGCAGGAGCGCCTGAAGCTTCCGGCCGAGGATGTTGGCGCCCATCACGAGGCGGGCATAGCTCATCGTGCCCGAGACCGGGTCTTCGAGCGCCGTGCGCCGCCAGCCGTGGAGTTGGCCCGCCTCGACCAGCGCGGAGAAGACGCCGCGGTCGATGTCGGCGGTCTCGAACACGAGGTCCGACATGATGTCATAGAGCGCCGCGCCCGCCGCGCGACGGCGGTTCTTGCCCTTGAGTTCGGGATCGACGTGGAGCCGGACCGGCGGCATGATCGTCACGGTCACCTTCGGCCACCATGCGCGACGCACCTGATCGCGCTTCAGGCGCGAGAAGATCGTGCGCTCCGGCCCGTCGATCTTCACCGGCACGACCATGGCGCCGGACTTGTCGGCGATCAGGCCCGCCCCGTCATAGACCTTCATCAGGCTGCCCGTGACGGTCAGCCGGCCCTCGGGGAAGATGATCAGCGTCTCGCCGCTCTTGACCGCGTTGATGAGCGTGCGGGTGGCGAGCGGGCGCGTCGGGTCGAGTGGCATCGCCTTCGTCACCTTGAGGAACGGCTTCACCCACCAGCGCTGGGCGATGCCGTGGTCGATGGCGAAGACGGGCTCCTGGTCGAGCAGAGAGAGCGCCAGCGGCGCATCGAGGAAGGAGACGTGGTTGAGGGCGACGATGGCGTTCGGGCCCGCCTTCTCCACGTTCTCCAAGCCCTTCACCTCCAGGCGGTAGAAGGCGCGGAACAGGATCGAGAGGGCATCACGCAGGGGGTTCGTCGGCAGGGTCACGAGGATCACCGCGCCGGCGATCAGGTTCAGCACGGCCACGAGGCCGAGAAGCTGGGCCGTGGACAGGCCCGCGCCCTGAAGCACCGCGAGCGCGAGCGTCCCGCCGACCATGAAGGCGGCCGTCAGCACGTTGACCGCACCGATGACGCGGGCGCGCTTGGCCTTCTCGGTCCAGGCCTGCACCGCGGCGAACGAGGGGACGACGTAGAGCCCGCCCGCGACGGCCAGCCCGAAGAAGTCGCAGGCGATGCGCAGGCCCGAGCCACCGGTGAGGAAGTCCCAGGCGCCGACCGGTTCGGCCGTGGCCGGGCTCACCTGCGACACCGTCCAGGCGAGGTCGAGCCCGAACAGGCCCATCAGCACCGCGCCGACCGGCGTCGGCAGCAAGACGATGCGCCCGCTCGCGAGCCACGAGGCGAGGCCGGAGCCGACCGCGATGCCGACGGAGAAGATCGCCAGCAGGGTGGTGGCGACGATCTCGGTGCCGTTGAGGGTCTGGCGCACCAGCACGGGCAGCAGCGAGAGGATGACCACGCCGACGAGCCAGAACCAGCTCACGATCACCGAGCCGCGCCACAGCCGCGTGTCGGACCACAGGTCGCGCAGGAGTTCGGCGGTGGAGCGGGCGATGTTGCGGTCGACGTGGAGATCCGGTGCGCCCTCGCCGGTGGCCGGGATCATCCGCGCGGCGAGCCAGCACAGGACCGCCATGCCCATCAGCCCGGCGCTTAAGCCCAGCGCGTGGCCGCCCATCGCCATGGCCAGACCCGCGGTGATGGTGCCGAGCAGGATGGCCAGGAAGGTCGCGGCCTCGACCAGAGCGTTGCCGGCGGTGAGTTCCTCGCGCTTCAGGTGGTCGGGAAGGATGCCGTACTTGATCGGCCCGAACAGCGCCGCGATGATCCCGAACAGGCCCAGCGCCGCGAACAGCAGCGGCACCGAGTGCAGCCAGAAGCCGAGCACCGAGAGCAGCGCGGCGAAGATCTCCGCGAATTTCAGCCGCTTGGCCAAAACCGCCTTGTCGTAGCGGTCGGCCATCTGCCCGCCGAGGCCCGACAGGATGAAGAACGGGCCGATGAACACGGCGCTCGCCAGCGTCACCAGCACCCCGCCCGAACTCTCGCCCCGCGCGCTCACCTGGAACAGGATCAGCAGGGCGAGCGCGTTCTTGAGGAAATTGTCGTTGAAGGCGGAGAAGAATTGGCACCAGAACAGCGGCGCGAAGCGTCGCGTCGTCATCAGTGTGCGGAACATCATGGTCTCTCCCGGCTCAGGGCATGACTGCCTGCCGACGGCGTAGGCGTCAAATCCGCGTTTTGCACGATGTTCAAATTGAACGCGGTTCGAACCGGCCGCAAGCTTGATATTGCACGGCGTGCAATCTAACGCTGAGGCCGCGTGCGAACCGGCACGAGCACCGGCGGCAAGCGGGCACGGAGACGGATTTGGCAAGGGACTCGGCGCCCAGGGCACGGGGGAGCGGACCGCGGGGCGAGCACGACCGCGAGGGCTTCATCGCCCTGGTCGCGGGCGCGGCGGAGAGCCTCGTGCGCAACGAGGGCTACCGTGCGCTCGGCATGCGGCGGCTGGCGGCGGCCATCGGCTACGCGCCGAACTCGATCTACAACGCGGTGGGCGACCTCGATCAGGTGGTCCTGCGGGTCAATGCCCGCACGCTCGCCCGGCTGCACACGGCGCTGAGCGCGGAGATCGACCCGGATCGGGCACCGCGGGGCAACGCGCTGGCCCTGGCCGACGCCTATCTCGTCTTCGTCGCCGCCGACCCGCGGGTTTGGAGCCTGCTGTTCGAGCATCTCGTCGCCCCCGACCAGCCGTTTCCGGACTGGTACGCCGCAGCCCTGGCCGAGCCGGTGGCGCTCGTCGATACGGTGCTGGCGCCGCTGATCGCCGATACCGACGAGCGCCGCCGGGCGGTGGCCGCCCTCTGGGCCGCCCTGCACGGGCTCGCCTCGCTCTCGACCTCGCGCAAGCTCGCCGTGCTCACCCCCGACCCGCCGCGGGATCTCGCCCGGCTGCTGGTGGGGCGGTTCCTGGGGTGATTTTTTTTTACGATTCCTCCTGCCCGGCGGGACGGGCTGTGCGCGACCGGGACCGGCCGGCGGTCTTCAGTGAGACGCGAAGACGGGTATAGAGCCCGCAACACCGCCCGACCGGATCCTTCGATGACTCACCCTTCCGTCCCGACGCTGCGCCACTTCGCGGAAGTGGCCGAGCGCTACGACCTGATCCTGTGCGACGTCTGGGGCGTCCTGCATGACGGCACGCGCGGCCACACCGCCGCCGGCGAGGCGTTGATCCGCTTCCGGGGGCTCTCCGGACCCCGGCCGCGTCGCGTGATTCTCGTCTCGAATGCGCCCCGTCCCTGGCAAGGCGTCCAAAAAATCCTCGACGGCTACGGCGTGCCGCGGGAGGCCTACGACGCGATCCTCACCTCCGGCGACCTGACCCGGCGGCTGATCGCCGAGCATCCGGGCGAGCGGGTGTATCACTTGGGGCCGGAGCGCGACGCCCCGGTCTTCGATGGGCTCGACCTCACCCTCGTGCCGGCAGAGGAGGCGCAGCGCATCGTCTGCACCGGCCTGTTCGATGACTACACCGAGACGGCGGAGGATTACCGCGAGGCCCTGGCCGAATTCCGCCAGCGCAACGTGCCGATGATCTGCGCCAACCCCGATCTCGTGGTCGAGCGCGACAAGAAGCTGATCCCCTGCGCCGGCCTGATCGCCCAGGCCTACGAGGCGATCGGCGGCGCGGTCGTCTATGCGGGCAAGCCCTACCGGCCGGTCTACGAGACGGCTTTGGCCATGGCGGGCGAACTCGACGGCCTGCCTCCGCCGGACGTGCGCCGCACCGTGGCGGTGGGCGACGCGATCCGCACCGACATCGCCGGGGCTGCCGGCTACGGCATCCCCTCGATTCTGGTGGCACGCGGCATCCACGCGGAGGAACTCGGCGTCACGGCCGAGCACCACAGCCTCGGCGACATCGCCGAGTGGCTGTCGCGCCAGGAGGTGAAACCCGACGCGGTGATCGAGCGGCTGGTCTGATGATCGAGGAGGTCAGCGGAAAGCCGGACCCCCTCCCTGCCAATTCGATGACTCTTACGCAGTCCGATCCGCGCGGAAATACCCCGGCCCGGTCGCCAATCGGGAGCGCGATTGCTATGGGGGCCAAAATCAAGCTGGATCCGAGACGATGACGAGACCGGAGGCAGGCGGCCCGAGCGGCGCGGAGGCGGTGCGCCATGTGCGGCTGTCGGCGCATTTTTCCGCCTGCGGATACGTGCCCGCGTCGCCCCCCGTGCTGCAGCCGGTGGAGCCGTTCCTCGAATTGTCGGGCGAGGACATCCGGCGGCGCATCTTCGTGACGCAGGACGCGACCGGGGCCGAACTGTGCCTGCGGCCGGAATTCACGATTCCCGTCTGCCGCCTGCATCAGGCGACGCAGCTGGGCGAGAGCGCCGATTACAGTTATCTCGGCCCGGTCTTCCGCCTCGTGGCGGGCGAGCCCGACGAATTCGTCCAGGGCGGCATCGAGTCGATCGGCCGCACCGACACCCCGGCGGCGGATGCCGAGGTGCTGGGGCTCGCCCTCGAGGGGCTCGCCCTGCTCGGGCGCGCCGACGTCACGGTGCGGCTCGGCGATATGGGCCTCACCCACGCCTTCCTCGACGCGCTTCACGTGCCGCCGGTGGCCAAGCGCCGGACCCTGCGGGCCATCGCCGCCGGGCGCTCCCTCGACGAGGTCGCCAACAGCGTCCAGGCCGAGGACCGCCATGCCGGCCTGCTCGCCGCGATCCAGGGCCAGGACGCGGGCGCCGTGCGCGCCTTCGTCGAGGACGTGCTGTCGATCGCCGGCATCTCGCAGGTGGGCGGACGCAGCGCCGGGGCCATCGCCGAGCGCTTCCTCGCCAAGGCTTCGGCGCAGGCGCATGGGGGCGCCGGCCTCAACACGGCGAACCGCGAGCTGATCGAGCGCTACTGCACCATCTCCGGCGATCCCGATGCGGCGGTGGCCGCGGTGCGGGCGCTGGCGCGCGAGGCGGGCCTGACCCACGAAGGGCTGGAGGCGGCGCTTGCCCTGTTCGAGGAGCGCACCGGCTTCATGGCGGCGCGGGGTCTGCCGGTCGAGCGCTTCCGGTTCAACGGCGGGTTCGCGCGCAACCTCGACTATTACACCGGCTTCATCTTCGAGGTGACGGGCCCTCAGGGTGGCCCGACCCTGGTCGGCGGCGGGCGCTACGACGGGCTCCTGCAGCAACTCGGCAGCCCGGTGCCGCTGCCGGCGGTGGGCTGCGCGTTCTGGCTGTCGCGCTGCACCGACGGAAGCGCTGAAGGAGTTGTCGCGTGACCGATGGTCCACTCGTTCTCGCCGTCCCCTCGAAGGGCCGGCTTCAGGAGAATGCCAGCGCCTTCTTCTCCCGCGCGGGCTTGAAGCTCGTGCAGAAGGCGGGCGCGCGCGAGTATCGCGGCACGCTCGCCGGCCTTCCCGGCGTCGAGGTGCGCTATCTCTCGGCCTCGGAGATCGCCGGCCAGCTCGCCAGCGGTGCCGCCCATCTCGGCGTGACCGGCGAGGATCTGATCCGCGAGATGCTGCCCGACCCCGCCGGCAGCGTCGAATTGCTGACCCCGCTCGGCTTCGGCCATGCCAGCGTGGTGGTCGCGGTGCCGCAGGCCTGGATCGACGTGCGCGCCATGAGCGACCTCGACGAGGTGGCCAGCGAGATGCGCCTGCGCCAGGGCCGGCGGATGCGCATCGCCACGAAATACGTGAACCTGACCCGTCGCTTCTTCGCCGAGGCCGGCATCGCCGATTACCGCATCGTCGAGAGCCTGGGGGCCACCGAGGGCGCCCCGGCGGCGGGCTCGGCGGAGATCATCGTCGACATCACCACCACCGGCACAACGCTCGCGGCCAACGCGCTGAAGATCCTCGACGACGGAGTCATGCTGCGCTCGGAGGCCAACCTCGTCGCCTCGCTGAAAGCCCCCTGGGGCGAGACGGCGCGGGCTAGCCTTCGCACCGTGCTCGGCCGGATCGCGGCGGAGGAGCGCGCCCGCACCAGCCGCGAGGTGCGCGCCGCGCTTCCTGAGACGGGCGCGATCGATCTCGCCACCATCGCCGGCCTGCACGAGGCCGAGTTGCCCTACGGCGCCCCGCGCGGCGCGGACGGCGAGATCGTGATGCGCTGCCCGGTGGACGCGGTGTTCGACCTCTCCGACGCCCTGGTGCAGGCCGGAGCGCGGTCCGTCACCGTGCGGCGGATCGACTACGCCTTCGCGGCGGAGAACCCGCTGGCGGAGCGGCTGCTGGCGCGGCTGTGAGCCGCGTTTTTTTGATGACTTAGGACGCCAAGGGTTCCCCCTCTCCCCGCACGCGGGGAGAGGCTCATCCTGAAGCGCCCCCTCACCCTCGGCTGCCGCCTTGCTTCATGCCCCGACAAGGGGGCACGAAGCCCTCTCCCCGCGTGCGGGGAGAGGGGGAATCCGCACATCCCAAATGATCAACCTGATACCGAGCAAAGCGGAGCCTCAGGATGAGGGGATGGGTGGGAAGGGCGGCTGGTGCCCCTACTGCCCGCCCTGCTTGGCGAACTCCGACAGCACGCCCCGCAGCACCTTGAGCCGGCCCTCGTAGGCGGCCGTCAGGCAGGCGACCTCGGTGCCGCAGGCGCGGCGATCCTTGAGCCAGGCCTCCTGATCGTCCTGCATCTTGGTGCGGTTGCCCATCGGCAGCAGGTCTTTGAGGATGTCGAAGCGCACCGCCATCTCGACATCGAGGTCGTTGAGGCTGCGGGTGTCGCAGATCGTCTTCTCGTCCGGCGTCTCCGCTTTGGCGCAGGGAAAACTCGCCGCCGCCGCGGGCGAGGCCGCGGCGAGGCTCACGGCGAGGGCAAGAAACAGGGTCCGCATCGGACAAACTCCATCGCGGCGAACGGCCACGCTTGCCCATCCAACACACGAGCCGGCCCGGCGGTGCCGGACCCGTCGCAAAAGAATCAGCCCCAGGGCTTCACGATCGCTAGGATGACGATGCCGATCATCAGGAGCGTCGGCACCTCGTTGATGACCCGGTAGAAGCGCTGGCTGCGGGTGTTGCGGTCGGCGGCGAAGTCCTTGACCGTGCGGGAGAGGAAGCCGTGCACGCCGCTCATCGCCAGCACCAAGGCGAACTTCGCCTGCAGCCAGGGCGAGGCGTAGTAGCCGCTCTGCCACGCGAGCCAGAGGCCGAGGATCCAAGTGACGATCAGGGCCGGCGTCATGATCGCCTTGAGCAGGCGCCGCTCCATGACCTTGAAGGTCTCGGACTGCACCCGCGACCCGGCCGGCAGGGCGGCGTGATAGACGAACAGGCGCGGCAGGTAGAGCATCGCCGCCATCCAGGCGATCACCGCGATGACGTGGAAGGCCTTGATCCAGGGGTACAGGGTCTCAAGCACCGGGTGAGGCACTCCGTGTGGGGGATGCGGCGCGCAGGCGCGCCAGGAATTGGCCGGTCAGAAGCGGCGCGAGCGGCCAAGCGGCCTCGTCCGTTCCGCCGGTGAGCGAGAGCCAGCGGATCTCTTCGATCTCGGCACCGCAGACAGGGTTCAGGCCGGGTGTTGCGACCTGCCGATAGACGGTCGCCTCGACGATGTGGCCGGGCTCGTTGGCGGCTTGCGCCTCGAACCGACCCAGCCGCACAGCCGTGCGGGGGTCGAAGGCGAGAGCGAGTTCCTCCCGGAGTTCGCGGGCAAGACAGGCGGCGTCGGTCTCATCCGCCTCGAACTTGCCGCCTGGGAGCATGAAGCGGAGGCTGCCGCGCTTGCGCACCAGCAGCAACGCTTCGCCCGTCTCGTCCCAGCGCGTCAGAGCCAAGGCCGCGACGCGGATACGCGTCACCGGCCGCCTCTGAGCCGGGCCAGCATCTGCTCGACATGGGCGATCGGCGTCTGCGGGGTGATGCCGTGGCCGAGGTTGAAGATGTGCGGCAGGCCCTCGGTCGCCGCCAGGATGGCATCCACGGCCGCGTCCAGGGCCCGCCCGCCCTCGATCAGGGTCTCGGGGTGGAGGTTGCCCTGGGTGACCGTCGAGGCCGGCACACGGGCTCGCAGGGCCGCGAGATCGACACCCCAATCGACGCCGACGGCACTCGCGCCGGTCTCGGGCACGACACGGGCATGGCCCTCCAGCCCCGATCCCTTGGCGAACACGATGATCTTCGCATCCGGCACCTGCGCCCGGACGCCCTGGACCATCCGCGTGATCGGCCCGAGCGAGAAGCGCTTGAGGGCATCGCCGTCGCTCGACTCCGGCAGCACGCCGGCATGCGACTCGAAGATCTGCACCGCGTCGGCGCCGGCCCGGAGCTGGCGCACGAGATATTCGGTCTGCACGGCGACGAGCCGGTCGAGCAGCGCGTCGAGCAGCGCGGGGTCGGCCGCCGCCAGCGACCGGGCCGGGGCGAGGTCCACCGTTCCGCGGCCACCGATCATGTAGCTCGCCACGGTCCAGGGCGCGCCGCAGAAGCCCAGCAGCGTGGTCTCGTGGGGAAGCGCCCCGCGGATGCGCTCGACCGCCTCGAAGACCGGTGAGAGGTGCGAAAAGATCGCCGGGTCGCCCGCCTCGCGCAGGCGGTCGAACTGGGCGCGGCCTTCCAGCGCATCGAGGCGCGGGCCCTCGCCCTCGACGAAGCGCACGTCCTGGCCGAGGGCGTGGGGGATGACGAGGATGTCGGAGAACAGGATCGACGCCTCGAAGCCGAAGCGGCGGATCGGCTGGAGTGTCACCTCGGTGGCGAAGGCCGGGTTGTAGCAGAGATCGAGGAAGGAGCCGGCCTCGGCCCGGGTCGCCCGGTATTCCGGCAGGTAGCGGCCGGCTTGGCGCATCATCCAGGCCGGGGGCGGGGAGATAGCCTCTCCCGACAGCACCCGCAGCACCGGTCTATCCGCCGTCTTTGCCTCCGCCATGCCTGAAGTCCGCATCCTGCCTGATTGCCATTCGAGGGAGACCGGAGGGATCGCGACCGCGCCATCCCCACCCCGGCCCTACTCAAAGAAAGAGAGATTCTAGAATCTCTGTTTTTTCTCTTGGACGTTGGATCGTGATGCCGCAAGCGCGTCCACAGGCCCTCCCCACGGCCACGGCGTTAATCGCCTCTTAACGGATTGGATCTAATGTCCACGATAGGCCAAGCTCAGCAGTGGCTTGCGTGGGCCCGTATGCCCTGACCGCCGCCTCGGTCCCGGATTCTCCCATCCGGGCGACTCCACCGTGTGCGCAGGGTCGGGGTGTTGAGGGCGGAGTCGATGGATCTTGGGGCAACCCGCCGTCGCGCTCCAAATGGGCCTGGTTTTCCCCACTTATCGACTCCCCGGACGCGCTCTGGGGACAGCGTGGCGGTAGTGGGACGCTAAATCACTGACAGAACAATCGAATAACAACGGATTGGTGGCGGTACCGGCCACTGCGCCGCCCTGCCGGAACGGTTCGGCTCCGTCGTTCCATGCCAGTGCGGGCCAGGCCCCGGCGTCATCCGCGAGGGTTGGCGACGCGCTCCGGCCGCTGCGATGACGGACCGTCCGGCCGCACGGCAGCCGGTGTCCCCCACGGACGACGGCAATTCGGCATCGCGCTTGCCCGAGAAAATGCTCTAAGCATCCCCTCGGGGCGGGTATGTCGCCCCGGACCGAGCGTCACGGCAGAGACGGGCCGACGATGAGCCGCAGCTACTTCCACCTTCATCTCGTCTCGGATTCCACCGGCGAGACCCTGATCAATGTCGGGCGCGCGGCGGCGGTGCAGTACGAGGGCATCTCGGCGATCGAGCACGTCTACCCGCTGGTGCGCTCGGGCGCGCAGCTCGAACGGGTGATCTCCGAGATCAAGGCGGCGCCGGGCCTCGTGCTCTATACGCTGGTCGGTCACGAACTGATCGAGCGCCTGGAGGAGGCCTGCCGCGAGACCGGCTCGCCGACGCTCAACGTGCTCCAGCCGGTGCACGCGCTGCTGCGCTCCTATCTCGGCGCGACCTCGACCGAGCGGCCGGGCGCCCAGCACATGCTGAACGCCGAGTACTTCAAGCGCATCGACGCCATGAACTTCACGCTCGCCCACGACGACGGCAACCTGCCGGCCGACCTCGACGAGGCCGACGTGGTGCTGGTCGGCGTCAGCCGCACCTCGAAGACGCCGACCTCGATCTATCTCGCCAACCGCGGGCTCAAGACCGCGAACCTGCCGCTGGTCCCCTCGATGCCGCTGCCGCCGAGCTTCGAGCGGGTCAAGAAGGCGCTGATCGTCGGGCTGATCGCCAGCCCCGAGCGGATCGTGCAGATCCGCCAGAACCGCCTGCTGAGTCTCAAGGCCGACGACAATTCCTCCTACGTCGATCGGCAATCGGTCTCCGACGAGATCGCCGCCTCGCGCCGGCTCTGCGCCAAGTACCGCTGGCCGACCATCGACGTGACCCGCCGCTCGATCGAGGAGACGGCCGCCGCGATCCTCGACCTCTACCGCGAGCACCGCCTCAAGTTCATCGCGACCTGAAGGCGGGGAGATGGAAGACGCGGGCCCTCCCGCGGCCGATCTGCGCGAGACCGTTGGGGCCGGGCGCGGGCGCTGCACCGATCTCAGCCTGTCCTACCGGGACTGGGCGCCCCCGCCCGAACTGCTGGTCGGCGCGGTGACGCCCAAGCTGCTGCGCGTCTATCACGAGCAGACCACCGTGCTCGGAACGAGCCTCTACGAGTTGCCGGGGGCGGAAGTGACGGAGGAGGGCGTCGTGCTCCTCGACGGCGTGTTCCAGTACGCCGCCCAGCTCAACATCTTCTCCGTCAACTTCGAGGGGCATTTCCGCGCCATCGCCGCGCGGCTTCCGAGCCTGCGGCGGGTCACCGTCGAGGAGCCGGTCGTGCTGCTGACCGGCATGGGCCACCAGATGTACGGCCACTGGCTGGTCGATTTCCTGCCGAAGCTGTTCCTGCTCGACCGGGCCGGTCACGACATCACGCGGCTGCGCTACCTCCTGCCCGCCGACACGCCGCGTTTCGCGCGAGATTGGCTCGGCCTCCTCGGCATCGGGAAGGACCGCCTCGTCGTCTACGACCGCACCGGCGATCTCGTCGTCTGCCGCTCCCTCCTCGTGCCGACGGCGCTCCGCTTCATCAGCCGCGCCTCGCCGCTGATACGGCAGGCCCGCCGCTTCCTCCTCGAGCGCGCCGCGCCCGGCGCTCGCTGGCGGCTCCCTTGGCCGCCCGGCCGCCGCCGCGAGAAACCGGGGAGCAAAAAACTCCTGATCTCCCGCTCGGATAACGCCGACACGCGCAACCGGCGCACCCTGGCGGAGCGGGCGGCGTTCGAGGAGACGGCGGTCGCCCGCGGCTTCACCCCCGTCCGGCCCGAGCGGCTGAGCGTGCCCGAACAGATCGCCCTGTTCCGCTCGGCCGGTACGATCATCGGCGAGTACGGTTCGGGGCTGCACGGTTCGCTGTTCGCCCCCCCCGGCACCACCGTGGTGGCGCTCCGCGACAACGGGCTCGAACTCGGCTTCCTGCAAAGCTCGATCGACCATACGCTGGGCCATGCCAGCGGCTACGTGATCGGCTCCGAGCGCTCGGAGGAGGGGTTCTTCTCCGTGGCGCCCGAGGATATCGACTTTCTGTTCGACTGGCTCGACTGGCGCGGCCTGCGCTGACGGAATCATTTTCGACGTGAACGCTTCTGCCCTCTGGCTCGCCCCCGCGCCCCTCCTTCTCGCCTCGGCGAGCGCCACCCGGCGCAATCTCCTGACGGGCGCCGGCCTGCCGGTGGAGACGGCACCCGCGCGGATCGACGAGCGCGCGTTGGAGGCCGAGGGCGGTGCCCTGGCTCCGATCGAACTGGCGCGGCGGTTGGCTCGGGCCAAGGCGGAGGAGGTGGCGGCCCGCCATCCCGGCCGCGTCGTGATCGGCGCCGACCAAGTGCTCGAATGCGAGGGCCGGATCTTCCACAAGCCCGCCGACCTCGCGGCGGCGCACGCCCATCTTGCCCGGCTCCAGGGCCGGACCCACCAGCTTCATTCGGCGGTCGCAATCGTACGCGGCGGCCACGCCGAGGATTTCGTCGAAACCGCGCGGCTGACTCTGCGTCCCCTCGATGCGGGGGCCATCGACGCCTATCTGCGGCTCGCGGGAGTAGCGGTCACGACCTCGGTCGGCGCCTACCAACTCGAAGGCCTCGGCATCCACCTGTTCGAGCAGGTCGAGGGCGACCATTCGACGATCCTCGGCCTGCCGCTCACGCCCCTTCTCGCGCGGCTGCGGGGCCTGGGCCTGCTGGCGTTCTGACACGGCGAGGGACGATGGACGACCACGGGCAGGATCATCGGCAGAGTCATCGACACGACCACGCCCATCCGGATCACGGCCACGATCATGCCGGGCACGGGCACAGTCATGCCCACGGTCATGGGGGCCATGGTCACGTCCACGCCCCGAAGAATTTCGGACCGGCCTTCGCCATCGGCATCGCGCTGAATCTCGGCTTCGTCGGCGTCGAGGCGGCCTATGGCTGGCTCTCGAACTCCATGGCGCTGGTGGCCGATGCCGGACACAACCTCTCCGACGTGCTCGGCCTCGTCGCCGCCTGGATCGCCGCGGTGCTGGTGAAGCGGGCGCCGTCGGCGCGCTTCACCTACGGCCTGCGCGGCTCCTCGATCCTGGCCGCTTTGTTCAACGCGGTGGTGCTTCTGGTCGCTACCGGCGGCATCATCGTCGAGGCGGTGCAGCGCTTCCTCGAGCCGGCCCCGGTCGCCGGCACCACGGTGATGGTGGTGGCCGGCATCGGCATCCTCATCAACGGCTTTACTGCGTGGCTGTTCGCCTCGGGTTCCAAGGACGACATCAACATCCGCGGCGCCTACCTGCACATGGTTGCCGACGCGGCGGTCTCGGCCGGCGTGGTGCTGGCGGGCCTCGTCATCCTCGCCACCGGTTTCGACTGGATCGACCCGCTGGTGAGCCTCGCCATCGCCGCGCTCATCATCGTCGCGACCTGGGGGCTCCTGCGCGACAGCGTGGCGATGTCGCTTGCCGCGGTGCCGCCCGGCATCGATCCGGAGGCGGTTCGCGCCACTCTCGCGGCCCGCCCCGGCGTGCGCGGGCTGCACGATCTCCACATCTGGCCGATGAGCACCACCGAAGTCGCCCTCACCGCCCATCTCGTGGTCGCCGACGAGGCGCCCGGCCGGCTCTTCCTCAAGGAGACGGCGGACGAGCTGCGGGCGCGCTTCGGCATCCATCACGCCACCCTCCAGATCGAGATCGAGGGGCAGACCGCCTGCACGCTGCCGGCGGCGTGCGTCGCGTGATGTCTCTCGACCTTCGCAAGCAGGATTCCATGACAGCCAGGGCCTTCGTCGTCGGCCATCCGATCCGCCATTCCCGCTCGCCGCTGATCCACGGGCACTGGCTCGCCGAGCACGGGTTGGATGGCAGCTACGAGCGCATCGATGTGGCGCCTGACGCGTTCGAGGCCTTCGTCCGCGGGCTTCCCGCCTCGGGCTTTGCCGGCGGCAACGTCACCATCCCGCACAAGGAGGCGGCCTTTCGGCTGGCCGATTCCCTGACGGAGCGGGCGCAAAAGATCGGCGCCGTGAACACGCTGATCGTCGAGGACGGCTGCGTGCGCGGCGACAATACCGACGCGCCGGGCTTCATCGCCCATCTCGACCACAGCCTCGGGCAGGGCTGGCCCGAGCGGACCGGCAGGTCCGCCCTGGTGCTCGGCGCGGGCGGCGCGGCGCGGGCCATCGTCGTCGGGCTGGTGGAGCGGGGGCTCTCGGTCCACGTCGCCAACCGCAGCCCCGAGCGGGCGCGGGTGCTGGCCGAACTCGACCCCGAACACGTTGAGGCGCTGGCCTGGGAGGCCGTGCCGGATGCACTTTCCGACACCGGGCTTCTCGTCAACACCACCTCGCTCGGCATGGCCGGGCACCCGCCGCTCGCTCTCGACCTCGCCCCGCTCCCGGACCACGCAGCGGTGGCCGACATCGTCTACGTGCCGCTGGAGACGCCGCTCCTCGCCGCGGCGCGGGCGCGGGGGCTTGCGGCAGTGGATGGGCTCGGCATGCTGCTGCACCAGGCGGTGCCGTGCTTTGCCGCCTGGTTCGGCCTGCGCCCCGAGGTGACGCCGGCCCTGCGCCAAAAAATCGTCGCGGATCTCGTCGCGAAATGAGCGCTTCCGAACAACCCCGCCCTCCCGTGGTGCTCGGGCTCACCGGCTCGATCGGCATGGGAAAGTCGGCCACCGCCGCGATGTTTTCCGCCCGCGGCGTCCCGGTCCATGATTCGGACGCGGCGGTCCACGCCCTCTACGGGCCGGGCGGCGCCGCGGCGCAGGCGATCAGGGACGCCTTTCCCGGCGCCTTGACGCCGGAGGGCGGCGTCGATCGCCCGGCCCTGCGCACGGCGGTGCTCGGCAATGCCGAAAAACTCGCCCGGCTGGAGGCGATCGTGCATCCGCTGGTTCGCGACGAGAGCCGCGCCTTCCTCGCCCGCAACGCGGGGGCGCCGCTCGTCGTCCTCGACATCCCGCTCCTGTTCGAGACCGGGGCCGACGCCCGCTGCGACGCCGTCCTCGTCGTCACCGCTCCGCCGGAGGTGCAGCGCGCCCGCGTGCTCGCCCGCCCCGGCATGACCGAGGATGCGTTCGACGCGATCCGTGCCAAGCAGATGCCGGATGCCGAGAAGCGGGCGCGAGCGGACTACGTGATCGACACGAGCCGCGGGTTCGAACACGCCGAAGGCGAGGTGAAGCGGATCGTCGAGGAACTGGCCAACCGAACCCGCTGAGGGACGCTGTCGGTTAACGCATCCTTCGCCAGCCGCGCGCAGGCTGTGTTCCTGCATCGGATCGGAAAAAATGCTGCGCGAGATCGTCCTCGATACCGAGACCACCGGCACGGAGGCTCGAAACGGCGACCGGCTGATCGAGATCGGCTGCGTCGAACTCATCAACCACGTCCAGACCGGCGAGACCTTCCACCGGCTCATCAACCCGCAGCGCGCGGTGTCCGAGGGGGCGTTCGGGGTCCACGGCATCTCGGATGCGATGCTGGCCGACAAGCCGGTCTTCGCCGAGGTGGTCGACGCCTTCGTCGCCTTCTGCCGCGATTCGCGGCTGGTGATCCACAACGCGCCCTTCGACGTCGGCTTCCTCAATATGGAGTTCGCCCGGCTCGGGCCCGCCGCGCCGAAGCCGATTGTGCTGGAGGACGTGGTCGATACCCTGCTGCTCGCCCGCCGCAAGCATCCGGGCGCGGCCAACAACCTCGATGCCCTGTGCAACCGCTACGGGGTGGACACCACCCGCCGGGTCAAGCACGGCGCGCTGCTCGACGCGCAGATCCTGGCCGAGGTCTATGTCGAGTTGCTCGGCGGCAAGCAGACCACCCTAGGTCTCAGCATCGCCGAACCGGCGGAGACCGTGGCGCTCGGTGCCCTGACCGATTCGGGTCCGGTCGGGCCGCGGCCGATCCGCAGCCGGCTCACCGAGGGTGAGCGCCTGAGGCATGACAGCTTTGTCGAGAGCCTCGGAACAAACGCCGTCTGGCGGGAATACATGGAGCCGTGAGCCGTTGCCCGCAGCGGTGACCGCACCGGCAACGATCCGTTAAGTCTTTCTCGGCGCGCAGTCTTTGGTGTCGAGTGGCCCGTCCTTCGACCGGCGAGGCGCAAGTGGCGCCTCTCCCATCTCCTCATCCCATCTTGCTGCAATGCAAAAAACTTCATCTTGCGGTGCAGCATAAGCCTTTCCATACCATCCTGGTGGCTGGCGCAGGGATGTCGCGCGATGATGGACGTGATTCAGGAGCGGCGGCCGGATGCCCCGATCGCCGTGAGACTCGGGCCCAAACCCGGCGACCATGAGAAGATCACGGTCAATCTCGGCTTCGTCGATCTCGGGCATGTCGATCTCCTCGTGTCGGAGGGCGTCTACGCCAACCGCAGCGACTTCATCCGCACGGCGGTCCGCAACCAGATCGAGCGGCACGCCGACATCACCCGCCAATCGGTGGCCCGCAAACCGATCGAAGTCGGCCTGCGCCGCTACGGCCGGGCCGAACTGGAAGCGGCGCAGGCGGCGGGGACCCGGCTCGACATCCGCGTCCTCGGCCTCGCCGTCATCGCCGACGACGTTCCCGCCGACCTCGCCAGCGCCGCGATCGCATCGATCGAAGTGCTCGGCAGCCTCCAGGCGAGCCCCGCCGTGAAGCGGGTGCTGGCCGACCGCCTGCCCTGACCCTCGGAAAATCCCCCTCGTGACCCGCTGCGCTCGCGCGCGCCCGTCGCCGACCCGGAAAGCGAGACCCGCATGACCGAACGTCACAACGCCTTCTTCACGGATATCGCCGAGGCCACCCGCCTGACCCAGGCCGGACGGCTCGGTGAGGCGACCGCCCTCATCCAGCGCAGCCTCGGCGGTGCGAACCTCTCCGCCGAGGGGGCGCGGCCGACCGATGCGTCGCCCGCCCCGAACGGGACGCCGCGGCTCGAAGCCCCGGCGACCCGGCTCGATCCGGAGGTGGGTGCGGCTCAGCCTACGGATCACGCGACGCTGATCCCCGAACGGCTTCGCGAGAACATCGACCATGTGATGCAGGGCCTGCGCTCGCTGGTGCCGTCGCTGAATGGGCTGACGGGCGGTGGCCAGGAGGCGCCCAGACCCAACGGTACCGAACCCGCCGGGGTCGCGTCGGAGGGCGGCCAGTTCGTCGAGCGCAGCTTCTCCAATGCCGCCGGGGCGCGGGACTACAAGCTGTTCATCCCGAGCCCGCGGAGCGGACCCCGTCCGCTGCTCGTGATGCTGCACGGCTGCAGCCAGTCGCCGGAGGATTTCGCGGCGGGAACGCGCATGAACACGCTCGCCGAGGAGGAGGGGGTCTACGTCGCCTATCCCCGCCAGACGAGCCGGGCCAACGCGCAGAAGTGCTGGAACTGGTTCGAGCCCGGCGATCAGGGCCGGGAGATGGGCGAGGCCGGCATCGTTGCGGGCCTCGTCCGCGCGGTCTGCGCCGAGCATTCGATCGATCGCTCCCGCATCTACATCGCCGGGCTCTCGGCGGGCGGGGCGGCGGCGGCCAACATCGCCCGGGCCTATCCCGACCTGTTCGCGGGCCTCGGCGTGCATTCGGGCCTTGCCGCGGGCTGCGCCCGCGACCTGCCCTCGGCGCTCTCGGCGATGCGCGTCGGCGCGCCCGGTGCGGCCGAGCCCGGCGGTGCGGCCGGCTTCGGCGCCGGCGCGGTGACGCAGAACCTGCGGGTGCCGACCATCGTCTTCCACGGCGAGGGTGACGGCACCGTCCATCCGCGCAACGCCGACGCGGTGCTGGCGCAGGCCGGCATCGACGCCCTGACGCCGCGGCAGGAGGGCGGCAGCAACGGCCGTCACAGCTACACCCGCACCCGCTACGCCGACGAGGCCGGCCGGGTCCAGGTCGAGGCATGGTCGGTGCAGGGCGCGGGCCATGCGTGGTGCGGCGGCAGTTCGGCAGGCAGCTACACCGACCCGAACGGGCCGGACGCCTCCCGCGCGATGCTCGACTTCTTCCTCAGCCACAACCTGACGGGCGGGCGAGGGTAAGCATCACAGAAAGGCCGGAGCATCGTCCCGAACACCGGTCCTCACCGTTCGCGACGGTGCTCCAGCGCGGCTGCAAGGCCGTCGGGGAAGAGGGCGGCGCCGTCCGGAAGGGCATCCGGCCGGCACCAGCGCGCGGTGCAGGCCGTGCCGTCATCCTCGCTGAAGCGGATCACGTCGCGGTCGTAGAGGGCTGCATCGTGAAGGCGGATGTCGGCGGAAAACACGATCTCGTGGCCGAGCGCACCTTCGTGGCGGTAGATGTTCTCGAACACCGTCCAAGGGCTCGTGATCGCCACGCCGCAGCCCAGCTCCTCCCGAAATTCCCGATCCAGGGCCTGTTCGCGGGTCTCGCCGAAGGCGACACTGCCACCGGGCGGACGCAGGCCCTTGATCCGGCCGTGATCGTCGAGGACTTCGACCGCCAGCAGCGCGTCCCCTCGCCACGCCAGACCGATCACCTTGACGCGGATCGCTTGCGGTGGGCGCCAAGATGTCATCGGTCTCCGGTCCTTTCGCGATCGCCGCGCGGGGGCTTTGCGGCGTCCTCAGCCTCGGCCGCGCGCTCTTCGGCCCGCCACCGCGTCGCGGCGTCAGCCAAACCCGCCCGCAGATCCTCCCAGGCCGCCGCTTCGACCGCAAGCGCCACCGCCGGAGGGCGCGGCAGAACGAGGGCGGCGGCGAGATCCCCCGCCCCGAGACTCAGGCCCCGGTACTGCGCGAAATTGGCGAAGGTGACGCCGAGCCCCGGCGGCTCCGCCACGACGCTGCCGACGGCGAGGAGTTCGAGCGGCACGGTGAGGCCGCAGCGCAGCGCCTTGGACAGCGCCTCCTTCAGGCACCACAGCCGGGTCAGCCGCTCGGCCTCCGGCGCGTCGAGCCGGGCGGCGAGGTGGCGGCGCTCGACCGCCGTGGTCTGCCGCGTCAGCAGCGCGACGTTGACCGGCTGAATCCGCTCCAGATCGATCCCCATCGGGCAGGCCTCGGGAAACACCACCGCCACGGCGACCGGGCCGGCATGGGACAGGCTGATGCCGAGGTTCTCGACCCCGCCGCCGGACAGAACCGGCTGCTCCAGCACGCCGGGCCGGATCGCCAGATCCCGGGGGTCGAGATCGGGCTTGAGCGCGGCGAGGGCGCATTTCGCCGCGTAGCGCCCGATCAAGAGGCCGTGGCGGCGGCGGGCATGGAGCCGGTCGGTGAGCAGCGCGGCTTCGTCCGGGTGAAGGAAGCCGCCGCGATGAGCGTCGAGCCAATCGAGCGGCGCGCTCGCGAGCGCCAGAACGGCCTGCGTCACGCCGGTCCGAGGCGCATCGAGCGTGAGGCGCAGGCTCCGCACCAGCGGGACGGCGGCCTCCGCACCTGCCGCGCTTTCGGCGCTTTCCTCACACGTCATGACCGGCATCCACCTCGCTCGCCTTCGCATCGTCCTGGAACCGGATCCAGGACGATGCTCTAGGCTCTTGTTATTGCATCATCTTTTTCCGAAAGCCGGCAACCACCTTTCGGGATGATGCTCTCGCCAAGAAGGAAATGCGCCATCTCCGCAATGCGAAAGCGCGCGCTGGCCGCCCTCGTCCTGAGCGGCTTATCGCATCTCCCGACATCTGCCCTGGCCGACGATCCGTCCGCGCGGGTCGCCGCCGCGGTCGAGCAGGCCTATCGCCCGCTCCTGAAGGCGTACGACGTGCCCGGCCTCGCCGTCGCCGTCACCCGCGAGGGGCATTCGACCGTCTTCACCTTCGGGCTCGCCGACCGGGAGCGGCAGCGGCCGGTGACGCGCGACACGCTGTTCGAGATCGGCTCGGTCAGCAAGATCTTCACGGCGACGCTCGTTTCCTACGCACAGGGGCTCGGCCGGCTCTCGCTCGACGACGCGCCGAGCCGGTTCCTGCCGTCGCTGCGGGGCAGCGCGCTCGACCGGATCAGCCTGCTCGACCTCGGCACCTACAGCGCGGGCGGCCTGCCGCTGCAATTTCCCGACAGCGTCACCGACGAGGCGGCGATGATCGCCTACTTTCGCCGGTGGCAACCCTCCGCGCCGCCCGGAACGCAGAGGCTCTATTCCAATCCCAGTCTCGGCCTGTTCGGAGCCGCCGCCGCCGCTTCCATGGGTGGCGACTTCGCCGGCTTGGTGGAAACCCGGCTGTTTCCGGGGCTCGGCCTGACGCACAGCTTCATCCGCGTGCCCGTTGCCGAGAGCGAGCACTACGCGTGGGGTTACGGCCGGGACGGCACGCCGATCCGGGTCAATCAGGGCGTCCTCGACGGGGAGGCCTACGGCGTCAAATCCAGCGCCGCCGACATGATCCGCTTCGTCGAGGCCAACATCGATCCCGGCCGCCTCGACCCGCCGATGCGGCAGGCGGTTCAAGGCACCCATGTCGGCTATGTCCGAAGCGATGCGATGGTGCAGGGGCTCGGCTGGGAGCAGTTGCCCTTTCCGATCCCGCTGGAGCGCCTTCAGGCCGGCAACGCCGATCCGGTGCGGTTCGAGGCGCAACCTGCCGCGCGGCTTGATCCGCCGCAGGTGCCGATGGGGGCGACGCTGTTCAACAAGACCGGCTCGACCAACGGTTTTGGCGCCTACGTCGCCTTCGTACCGGCCAAACGCATCGGCCTCGTCATGCTGGCCAACCGCGCGTTTCCCATACGAGCGCGCATCGCAGCGGCCCACGCGGTGCTGGAGGCGTTGGCGGCCGAGGCGCCCTGACCCGTCACCGCTCCCGGTCGGTGCGGAAGGCGTGCGGCACGCGCGGCATGCCGAGGGCCTCGTAATAGCCCTCGATCCCCGGCGCGGCCGTGAGCAGCAGCGAGGCCTCGGGGCCGGCCGCCGCCCGCGTTTCCGCGATCAGCCGGCGGCCGATGCCGAGGCCCTGGCAGTCGCGGGCGACCGCGAGGGTGGCGAGATAGGCGCAGGAGGCGAAATCGGTCAGCGTGCGCGCCACGCCGACGAGGCGCCCGCCGAGCCGGGCGGTGACGATCAGGTCGGATTCCCTCAGAATCCGCCGGAGTCGTTCGAGATCTTCGTCCCGTCGCCAGGGCTCGAGCCCCGATTCGACGAGGACACCCCAAAAGGTCTCCGCGTCGAGATCCGGCTCCAGCCCGTAGACGAGCGCGCCGCTCACCGAAGGCTCACGCCTCGGTGGCGAAGCGGCCGTGGCAGTGCTTGTACTTCTTGCCCGAGCCGCAGGGGCAGGGTTCGTTGCGGCCGACCCGGCCCCAGGTGGAGGCGTCGTCGGGCTTGCGCTCCAGCACGGCCGCGTCCGTCGAGAGTTCGCGCGCGGCAAAGCCGTAGGCGCCCCCCGCCCCGCCGTCGCTGCCGGAGCCGGCGAAGGCGAACTCGTTCTCGCCGGTCACCGGGTCGCGGTGCTCGGGGAACATCGGCGGCAATTGCGGTTCGCTGAAGCCGGCGCTCTCGAACCCGCCGTCGGTGAAGCCCTCCGGCTGCTGCTGCATGATCTCGACATGCGAGAGCTGGGCGGTCACCTGCTCGCGCAGGGCCGTGACGAGGCCATTGAACAGCTCGAAGGCCTCGGACTTGTACTCGTTGAGCGGGTCGCGCTGGGCGAAGCCGCGCCAGCCGATCACCTGCCGCAGGTGGTCGAGGGTGACGAGGTGCTCGCGCCAGAGGTGGTCGAGCACCTGCAGCACCACCTGCTTCTCGACATAGGTCATCACCTCCACGCCGTTGCGCTCGACGCGGGCGGCGTAGGATTCGTCGGAAGCCTTGCGCAGGCGCTCGCGGATCTCCTCGTCGGCGATGCCCTCTTCCCGGACCCACTCTTCCACCGGCAGGTCGAGGCCGAGCACGTCGAGGGCGCGGTGCTTCAGCCCCTCCGCGTCCCACTGCTCAGCA
Source organism: Methylobacterium sp. J-043 (assembly GCF_022829505.1). Classification (NCBI taxonomy): domain Bacteria; kingdom Pseudomonadati; phylum Pseudomonadota; class Alphaproteobacteria; order Hyphomicrobiales; family Methylobacteriaceae; genus Methylobacterium; species Methylobacterium sp. J-043. Next base: position 551,642 of record NZ_JAKSYB010000063.1, read on the forward strand.
TAGGCGTTCTCGGGGATGTGCACGGCGACGAAGTCGTCGATCACGCCGTGGCGCATCTCGTCCACGGTCTCGCGCACGCTGTCCTGGCCCATCAGGTCGCGGCGCTGCTCGAACACGACCTTGCGCTGGTCGTTCATCACGTTGTCGTACTTGAGCACGTTCTTGCGCATGTCGAAGTTGCGCGCTTCGACCTTCTGCTGCGCCTTCTCGATCGCCTTGTTGATCCAGGGATGGATGATCGCCTCGCCCTGCTCCAGGCCGAGCCGCTGCAGCATCCCGTCCATGCGGTCGGAGCCGAAGATCCGCATCAGGTCGTCCTTGAGGGACAGGTAGAATTTCGAGCGGCCCGGATCGCCCTGGCGGCCGGAGCGGCCGCGCAGCTGGTTGTCGATGCGCCGGGATTCGTGGCGCTCGGTGCCGATGATGTAGAGCCCGCCCGGCAGATCCTTCTTCCGGCCCGCTTCCGGGTCGGCCTTCTCGCCCGACGCCAGCACCTTGGTGCGGTTCTCGGCGATCTCGGCCTTCAGCGCCGCGATCGCCGCGTCGCGCTCGGGCCCCTCCGCCATGCCGCCGAGCTCCTTCTCGATGCGCATCTCGAGGTTGCCGCCGAGTTTGATGTCGGTGCCGCGGCCGGCCATGTTGGTGGCGATGGTGATGGCGCCCGGCACGCCGGCCTCGGCCACGATGTAGGCTTCCTGCTCGTGGAAGCGGGCGTTGAGCACGGCGAAGCGCTTGGTCACCCGGTTCTCGCGGGCGGCCTTGTAGACGTCGGTCAGAGCGTTCGGGTCGGAATAGTCGAGCAGGGTGTAACCGGCCTTCTTCAGCAGTTCGCCGATCAGCTCCGATTTCTCGATCGAGCCGGTGCCGACCAGGATCGGCTGGTGGCGGGCATGCGCCTTGTCGATCTCCTTGATGATCGCCTCGTACTTCTCCTCGACGGTGCGGTAGACCTCGTCGTCCTCGTCGACGCGCTCGACCTCCTTGTTGGTCGGGATGTCGACCACGTCGAGCTTGTAGATCTCGGCGAACTCGTCGGCCTCGGTCGAGGCGGTGCCGGTCATGCCGGCGAGCTTCTTGTAGAGGCGGAAGTAGTTCTGGAAGGTGATCGAGGCGAGCGTCTGGTTCTCGGGCTGGATCGTCACCCGCTCCTTGGCTTCCAGCGCCTGGTGCAGGCCTTCCGAGTAGCGCCGGCCCTGCATCATGCGGCCGGTGAACTCGTCGATGATGACGACCTCGTCGTTCTTGACGATGTAGTCCTTGTCCAGGGTGAACAGGGTGTGGGCGCGCAACGCCTGGTTCACGTGGTGGACGATGGTGACGTTGTGCGCGTCGTAGAGGTCGCCCTCCTTGAGGATGCCCTCGGCGCGCAGCTCCTCCTCGATGAACTCGTTGCCAGCCTCGGTGAGCGAGACTTGCCGCTGCTTCTCGTCGAGGTCGTAATGCTCAGGCGTCAGGCGCGGCATCACCGTATCGACGGCGACGTAGAGTTCCGAGCGGTCGTCCACCGGGCCGGAGATGATGAGCGGCGTGCGCGCCTCGTCGATGAGGATCGAATCGACCTCGTCGACGATGGCGAAGTGGTGCCCCCGCTGCGTCATCTGCGAGAGCTCGTACTTCATGTTGTCGCGAAGATAGTCGAAGCCGAACTCGTTGTTGGTGCCGTAGGTGATGTCGCAGGTATACGCTTCCTTGCGCTGCCCGTCGTCGAGCCCGTGCACGATGGTGCCGACGGTGAGCCCGAGGAAGCGGTAGACCCGGCCCATCCACTCCGCGTCGCGCGAGGCGAGGTAGTCGTTGACGGTGATGACGTGGACGCCCTTGCCCTCGAGGGCGTTGAGGTAGACCGGCAGCGTCGCCACCAGGGTCTTGCCCTCGCCGGTCTTCATCTCCGAGATGCCGGACTCGTGCAGCACCATGCCGCCGATCATCTGCACGTCGAAGTGGCGCTGGCCGAGCACGCGCTTGGCCGCCTCGCGCACGGTGGCGAAGGCGGGCACCAAGAGGTCGTCGAGGCGGGTGCCGGCGGCGAGCTGGTCGCGGAACTCCTGCGTGCGGGCGCGCAGCTGCTCGTCGGAGAGAACGCTGATTTCCGGTTCGAGCGCGTTGATGGCCGCGACGCGTGGGCGAAAACCCTTGACGCGGCGGTCGTTGGACGAGCCGAAAATCTTCTTGGCGAGGGCACCGAGCATCGTGAACCTGCGGTCGTGAGGTCGTCGCGAGCGGCATTTTTCGCGCCGCCGGCCTGCGTTGGGCGGGCTTATAGAGGTAAATATCCGCAGGCGCATCCGGTAGTGCCGGACCGGACAGTCAAGAGATCGCCCGGTCCGGCTTTTTGGCCGGCCTTCATCGTCGGTGCCCGCCGCCGCAGGCTCAAGCTCTCGCTCCGCTCAGGACCCAAATTTCTGAAAAGCCCGCTCCGCGCGGTACTTTTCGCCCCCGACAGGCGGTGCCATCGCTCTTCGTGCGACAGCCTCATCGACCCGCGGTCACGAGACCGCGCGGCGGTCACGGCCACGCTTGCCTTTGCCCGGAAGAGGTTCCACCTGTGTCGCGCTTCGCGGCACCTGCCGCATTCCCGACGAGCCCCGCGGGACGAAGCCGGACGGCGTACAGACCGGCCCGGCGGGGACGACGCCCAAGGAACGACGCTTCCGATGCCGATTCCGTTCTCCCTCCGGCGCGCGAGCGCCCTCGCGCTGATGCTCACCCTGCCGGGCGCCGCCCTCGCGCAAGCGCCGGCGGCCCAGCCAGCGCCTGCGGGCCAGAAGACGCCCAGCGCGCCCGCTCCCGTCTCGGCGGCGGTCCCGCCGGAGACGGTGGTGGCGCGGGTCAACGGCCAGCCGGTCACGGCGGCCGACCTCGCGATTGCGGGCGAGGATCCGGCGCTGTCGCTGCCGGGCGTCGATGAGGGGGCCAAGCAGAACCTGCTCGTCGATTACATGGTCGATCTCAAGGTCGGCGCGCAGGCGGCCGAGGCCGCCAAGGTCGGCGAATCGCCGGAGTTCAAGCGCAAGCTCGCCTACTTCCGCGACAAGCTCCTGCTCGACGACTACCTCGAGCGCGAGGCCAAGAAGGCGGTGACGCCCGAGGCCGCCAAGGCGCTCTACGAACAGACCGTGAAGTCGATGAAGCCCGAGGAGGAGGTGCGGGCCCGCCACATCCTCGTCGAGAGCGAGGACGAGGCGAAGAAGATCGCCGCGCGCATCAAGGGCGGCGAGGATTTCGCCAAGATCGCGGGCGAGGTCTCGAAGGACCCCGGCTCCAAGACCGAGGGCGGCGATCTCGGCTGGTTCACTCAGGAGCGGATGGTGAAGCCGTTTGCCGACGCCGCTTTCAAGATGACGCCGGGCCAGATCTCCGATCCGGTGAAGACCCAGTTCGGCTGGCACGTGCTGCGCGTCGAGGAGAAGCGGACAAAGCCGGTGCCGACCTTCGACGAGATGAAGGAGCAGATCGACCAGTACCTAACCCGCAAGGCGCAGCAGGACACGATCGTGAAGCTGCGTGAGGCGGCCAAGGTCGAGCGCGCCGGCAGCAGCGCCGCTCCTGCCGGGGGTGAAACCAAAAAGCCCTGAGGGAATGAATAATGGCAGGCCGGCGCGCAGTTATGCGTCGGCCGCATGTCGGAGCTTAGGTATCTGGTATACCAGAATCCAGAATGCGGTGCGATATAGGCTTTATCGCAACGCAGCAACGGACCTGCCCGGCATGATCGCCCTCGTCGTTCTCGCCGCCGCCATCGCCAACGTGATCTTCGTCGTGATGCTGGCCGAGCGTTTCGGCTCCGAGGGCGGCGCGCATGCCTCCGCCGGCGAAATGACCAGCCCCCTGGTCCCCGGCCGCACTCCGGCAGCCGCTGTCAGGCTGGCCAACGAGAACATCGCCGTCACCGCGACCAAGATCGCCGCCTGACAGCGTTTCCACTCCGGACGATCAGAACCGCCCCCGCGCCGTCCGGCCGGGGGCGGTTTCTTTTTGGGCGACGTGCCCCCCTTGATCGATCGTCTTGCCGGCTCGCCCGAGGGGCCGCGTGATCGCATTTTCTCTCGCCACATCAGGCTTCGTGCGGCCGGCATGCGGATCGGACGTCCGGTCTTCCAGACTTTGCCTCTGGGGTGCGCCGTAGTGGCACTTCTCGCGGTCTCGAGGATTGACGGCGCAGCTTTAGTTTCCTTCCGCAAGGCGCGACGTCCATGCCTGCCGTTCCAGCTTGGCTGATGCGTCGTGAGACGCTGCTCCTGGCCGCGACCCTGGCGATCGGGGCCAGCCTCGGTATCGCTTGGTACCTGCTGCAAGCGACTGTGCTCACGATCGCTGTCGCGCCCCGTGACGGCACCGAGCCGGAACTCATCAAGGCCTACGCCGACGCTCTCGATACGGGCCACGAGAACATCCGCCTGAAGATCGTGTCGTTCGATGATGTGCGCGAGAGCGCCGCCGCCTTGCAGGACGGGCGAGCCGATCTCGCGGTGGTCCGGCCCGACGTGCTCTTGCCGACCAACGGGCTGACGCTCGCCATCCTGCGGGACCAGGCGATGATCATCGCCTCGCCCTCCCAATCCGGTATCAAGAGCTTCCCGAAGCTCGCCGGAAAGCGGCTCGGTATCGCCGCACACCGCGATGCCGACTTCTCCCTCCTGAACAACATCCTCGGCTATCACGGCCTTGCCCTCGACACGCAGCCAGCCGGCGGGCCGGTGCGCGAGGGCACGGTCCATCTCGTCCGGATCGACCAAGACGCCGTCGCCGCTGCCTTCAGGGACAAGCGCATCGACGCCTTCGTCAGCATCATCGCGTCCTCGGCCCCGAAGGCGCTGGCCCTGGTCGGCGCCGTGCGCTCGGTCGCCCGCAACGGCAAGGTCGAGTTCGTGGCGGTCGAGGATGACGGGGCGATCCTCGAGCGCTTCCCACGGCTCCAGGCGGTGACGATCCCCGGCGGCCTGTTCGCGGGTGACCCGAAGCTGCCGTCCGATGACGTGAAGACCGTGGGGGCCTCCTACCGGCTGATGGCGCGCGCTTCCCTCGGTCGTGTCATCGCGGCCGATGTCACACAGCAGCTGTTCGAGAAGCGCACCGCCGCAGCCGTGAAGACGGATGCCGCAGAGTACGTGCAGGCACCGGCCTACGACACGACGGCGGCAGCGACGAGCGCACGCATTCCGATCCATCCCGGCGCGATCGACTACTACGAGCGCGAGCAGCACGGCTTCGTCGATCGCTACGGCGACACGCTCTATCTGCTGGGCGCCCTGGCCGGCGGCCTGTTCTCGGCACTGGCTTGGCTGCGCCAGCGCCTGTCCAGCCTGCGCCGCGAGCGGATCGACGAGATCATCGACCGATTGCTGGAGGTGACCGAGCAGGCACGCGCGCTGACCGATCCGGCCGCCATCGAGGCGCTCAACGTCGAGGTCGACCGGCTCGCCACGGAGGCGGTGCGCTATGCTCGGGAACGGGAGCCGAACGACCGGACGATGGCCGCGGTCTCGATCGCCATCGACACGGCGAAGGCGACGATCGCCGATTGCCGGAACCTCGCGGCCCCTTCCGAAGATCAGGCTTCGCCTCGGATCCTCAGACCGGTTCGCAGGCATGGACCGGACGCCTGACGGGGCCGGGGACCGCAGTCATATCAATTCCCACCCAGCCGCCAGTCGATCGGCGCGCGGCCCTGCGCTTCGAGCCACGCATTCGCCCGCTCGAACGGATGCGAGCCCGGAAAGTCGCGGGCGCGGTTGAGCGGGGAGGGGTGGCCCGAGGCGATGATGCCGTGGTGGCGCGTGTCGATCAGCGCCTCGCGGGCGCGGGCCTGGGCGCCCCAGAGCAGGAACACCGCCGGCGCGTCGCGGGCCGAGACGGCTTTCACCGCCTCGTCGGTGAGCTGCGCCCAACCGACCCGCAGATGCGCACCGGACTTGCCCGCTTCCACGGTGAGCGCCGAGTTGAGGAGCAGCACGCCGCGCTCCGCCCAGGGTGTCAGGTCGCCGGTGGAGAGGTCGGGCTTGGCGCCCTCGGGGGCGAGTTCCGCCAGGATCACCTTGAGCGAGGCCGGCAGGCGGCGTCCGCCGACATAGGAGAAGGCGAGCCCGTTGGCGTCGCCCGGTGTCGGATAGGGGTCCTGGCCGAGGATCACCGCCTTCACCGCGGGAAGGGACGTCAGCGTCAGGGCCCGGAAGATCGCGGCGGGTTCCGGCAACACCGTCGCCCCGGCCGCGACGCGCGCATCGACCTTTTGCGCGACCCGGTCCGCCGCGCCTTCCTTGAAGAAGGGCAGGTCGAGCCAGGGGGAGCCGCTGGCGCGGAACGCTTCGAGCGCGGCTTCGACGGGTCCGGTCACGCGAGCCTCGGTCATCCCGTTTGCCGTGAAGAGGTCGGCCATGGAAAATTCCGCTCATCGTTATGGAGAGGCTTCAGCCGAAGCCATCCAGCGGCGCGACCGTTCCGGACGAACCGCGATCCTCGATCGCTTCGGCTCGCCCCGCGATGACGACGCGCGGGCGGGCAGGGCCGGGCGATCGGGTTCAGAGCACCCGAATCCGCCCGCCGGTTTCGGCCGGCAGCGGCGCGCGGGCGCGGATATAGGCCATCACCTCGTTGGCGAGGAGCCTGCCGTCGGTGCCGCCGATCAGGACGCGGCCCTTGGCCAGCATCCCGTAATCGTTGCCGCCGCGCAGCATGAAGTCGTTGGCCGCCACGCGGTAGGTGCGGGTGTCGTCCAGGGGTGCGCCGTCGATCGTCGCGGCCACGACGCGTCGGCCGGGCGGCGCATTCGGGTCGAGCGTCACCACCATTCCGGAGAGTTGCAGGAACCGGCCCGAGGCGCGGCCGAGATCGCGAAACCCGTTCTCCAGGGCCTCGCGCAGGGTCGCCCCGTCGATCGCCACGAGCACGGTGGTGTTGCCGAAGGGGAGTTCGCTGAGGATGTCGCGCCGGGTGAGCACCGTGCCGGCCGGGTAGAGCCGATCGCCGCGGATGCCGCCGCCGTTCATCAGGCCGATCTCGGCGCCGGTGCCCACCCGCACCGCGTCGGCGACGAGATCGCCGAAGCTCGCCTCCTGCACCCGCACCGAGGCGATCCGGCTGTCGAGCGCGCCCTGCGTCGTGCCGATCACGACGTCGAGTTCCCGCGACAGCTCGCCCCCGAGCCGGCGCACGACAGCGAGCGTTTCCGGATCGGGCGTCACATCGGCGGTGTCGTGGATGCGGAAGGCGGCGCGCCAGCGCACCGTCTCGTCGCCTGTCCCCGTGACGAAGACATCGACCGCGGTGACGTAATGGGCGTCGTGGCTCGACTCGACCATCACCGCCTGCCCGTCGTCGCGCACGACGAGGTCGTGGTCGTGGCCCGAGAGCAGGATATCGACGAGGCGTGCCCGCACGATCGCGTCGTCGGTCACTCGCGCGGTGTGGGCGATCCCGACGATCATCTGAGCACCCGCCTTGCGCAGGGCGTCCGCCTCGCGCGCCAGCGTCTCGATCTCGGGGCCGAAGCGCAGGTTGCCGGATTGCGACTTTTCCGGCGTCGCCTGCAGGGCGATGCCGACGAGGCCGAGGCGGACGCCGCCGAGTTCGATCAGCCGCGTATCCTCGATGCCGGGCAGCTTTTCGCCCTCGGACCCGCGCAGGTTGGCGGCCAGGAACGGGAAGCGAGCCTCCCTCCGGCGCTCGGCGAACACATCGGGGCCGAAATCGAACTCGTGGTTGCCCGGCACGAACACGTCGGGCGGCGCCAAGTTCAGAAGTTCGACGATATGCGCGCCCCGGTCGAAGCCGGACATCAGCGAAGGTGAGAAGCTGTCGCCGGCATGGGTGTAGAGCAGCGGCACGCCGCGGGCGCGCTCGGCCTTCACCACCGCGTTGAGCCGGGCAAAGCCGCCGCGCCCCTCCGCCTCGTCCATCGCGTAGATGTCGTTGACGAGGAGCAGGGTGAAGGTCGGCGTGCCGGCGAGCGCTGCACCGGTGCCGGCTGCGAGGAGCCCGGCGCCGAGCCCGGCGACGGTCTCGCGGCGGCTCGGGCGCATCACCGGCTCAGCGCTTGGTGAGCCCGTCCTTGGCCATTCCGTCCCGCACCGCCTTGGCGTTGCGCCGCAGCGCCGGCCAGATCCAGGCGCCCGAGGCGAAGTAGAGCCCCGCCGACATCGGCTTCAGATCGACGGCGAGCCGGTCGGCGAGGCCGGGATTCGTCAGCGGCACGGCGGGCGCATCGGTCTTGCGGTAGACCACCGTGGTGTCCTCGCGCCAGTACTCGGTATGCGGCACGAGGCCGGCGCGGCGGGCCAGGAGATCGAAGGTCTCGCGCACGTAGCCGTGGACATGGGCGAAGTGGAAGCGCTCGTGCGGCGGCTTGCCGGTAGCGGCCATGTTCGGCACCGCCGCGTAGAGGATACCGTCGGGCTTCAGCCAGCCGGCCAGCCGCTCCATCGTCTCGGCCGGGTTGCGCAGGTGCTCAAGCACGTGGTGCGTGGAGATCACGTCGAAATGGCCGGTGGGGAAGCGGTTCGGGTCCTCGGCCTCGTCGAGCACCTCGACGCCGTGATGCGTCCGGGCAAAGGTCGCGTAGTCGCGGCCGGGCTCGACGCCGATCACCTCGCAGCCGCGCCGTTTGGCCTCCGCCAGGAACTCGCCCGAGCCTGAGCCGAAATCGAGCAGCTGCGCGCCGGCTTTAAGCTTCGGCGCCAGCAGGTCGGCGCGGAACGTCGCCTCGCGGGCCGAGCGGTTCAGGTGGTGGCGCGGCGGCCCGCCCGCGAAGGCGAGTTGGTAATCGGCGCGGTAGGCGGTCGAATAATATTCGGCCAGCTCGTCCGGCGTCGGCATCGGGTCGGTGCGGATCAGGCCGCATTGCGTGCAGGCGATCGAGCGCAGCGTCTTGAGCCGCCGGTCGGTCTCGGCCACGGTGACGGCGTCGCGGCATCCGCACAGGTTGCACGCGGCCGGCGCCCCCTCGTAGGGATAGCCGGTGAACGGCACGAAGTGCTTCAGGAAGTAGCGGGGGGACGGCATGTCGCGCTGGCCTCCGGAGCGATTTCGGGCAAAGGGTTTGCCAAGATACGGACCAAGCTCTTCGGCGAGAGACTTCTCTTTCCGGAGAGTCTTGGCCTTGAAAAGCCGCCTGCTCTAGATCGAACGGCCGGTCCGCACAACCGGATCGCTTGCCGCATTGAGGGAGGCGGGGAGCCCGTGACCGGAAACCCGATGAACGAACGCGTCGAACCTCAGACCCTCTTGCGCGATCCCGTGCCGGTTGCGCCCACCGCCCTGCCGCCCGACCACCCGGCGGTGCGGACCGGCCGCGTCGGCGTGCTCTTGATGAATCTCGGCACTCCCGAGGGCACGAGCTACTGGCCGATGCGCCGCTATCTCAAGGAGTTCCTCTCCGACCGCCGGGTGATCGAGGTGCCGCGGCTGATCTGGTGGCCGCTGCTCAATCTCATCATCCTGACCAAGCGGCCGGGGCCGAAGGGGCGCGACTACGCCAGCATCTGGAACAACGAGCGCGACGAGGGTCCGCTCAAGACGATCACCCGCGGCCAGTGCGAGAAGCTCCAGGCGGCGATGGGCGATTCCGTCGTGGTCGATTGGGCGATGCGCTACGGCAAGCCGGAGGTGTCCCTGCGCATCCAGGCGCTGCTCGACCAGGGCTGCGACCGCATCCTGCTGGTGCCGCTCTATCCGCAATACGCGGCGGCGACCTCGGCGACCGCCTGCGATCAGGCCTTCAAGGCGCTGATGCAAATGCGCTGGCAGCCGACCGTGCGGGTCTCCCCGCCCTACCACGACGATCCGGTCTACATCGAAGCCATGGCCCAATCGATCCGCGAGGGGCTGGCCAAGCTCGATTTCGAGCCGGAGGTGATCCTCACCTCGTTCCACGGCGTGCCCAAGAGCTACCTGCTCAAGGGCGACCCCTACCATTGCCAGTGCCTCAAGACCGGCCGGCTGATCCGCGAGGCGATGGGTTACTCGCCCGAGCGGATGCGGGTGACCTTCCAGTCGCGCTTCGGCAACGAGGAATGGCTCAAGCCCTATACCGACGAGACCGTGCAGGCGCTGGCCAAGTCCGGCGTGAAGCGCATGGCGATCGTGGCGCCGGGCTTCACCGCCGACTGCCTGGAGACGCTGGAGGAACTCGACGGCGAGAACCGCCACTATTTCGAGGAGAACGGCGGCGAGAAATACGCCTTCATTCCCTGCCTCAACGACTCCGACCTCGGCATGCGGGTGATCGAGAACGTGGTGCGCCGGGAATTGCAGGGCTGGATCTGACCGGGCGCGACGAACGCCGCGCAGGGTCCGTCGTGATCCGGCGCGGCGGTTCGCCATGCTGCGGACGCGCTCAACCATGGCCCTAACGTTGCCTTGCGCCCCCTCGGAACGCATGCTAGGCGACAGCCGCGCCGCGGGGAGACCGATCAAGGCCTTCCGAGCCCGGTGCAATTCCAATCCCCACGGGTCTCACGCTCTCGCCGTCAAGGCGAGTTCGAGCATGAGGGGCCGGCGGGCAAGGACAAGAGAGAGCGACGGGTGGCGCAGAACGGTTCCGAGGGTCCCCTGTTGGCCGGTGTGGCGGGCCGCTACGCGTTGGCCCTGTACGAACTGGCTCACGATCAGGGTCAGGTCGATGACGTCGCGAAGAACCTCGATGCGTTCGACGCGCTCTATCGTGAGAGCGACGACCTGCGCCGCCTCGTGCGGAGCCCGGCCTACTCGGCCGCGGAGCAGACGGCTGCCATGGGCGCCCTGCTCGATCGGGCGGGGATCTCGGGTCTGGCCGCCAACTTCATCAAGCTTGCGGCCGCCAACCGCCGCCTCTTCGCCCTGCCGGGCATGATCCGCGCCTATCGCGAGAAGGTGCGTGAATCCAAGGGCATCATCCGCGCCGAGGTCCGCGTCGCCGAGAAACCCTCCGACGCCGTGATCGAGGACATCAAGGCCTCGCTGCGCGACGTCGCCAAGAGCGAGATCGATCTCGATCTCCACATCGACCCGAGCCTGATCGGCGGCATCGTCGTCAAGATGGGCTCGCGCATGGTCGACGCCTCGCTCCGGACCAAGCTCAACAGCATCCGCCTCGCCATGCGGGAAGCCCGCTGAGCGGTCTGACAAGACCCTCGCGAACCTCCCGACAGCCGAACAGACAGCCCCAGACCTTTAAAGAGGCCCGACGATGGACATCCGCGCCGCCGAGATCTCCGCGATCCTGAAAGAGCAGATCAAGAATTTCGGCCAGGAGGCCGAGGTCACGGAAGTCGGGCAGGTGCTCGCGGTCGGCGACGGCATCGCCCGCGTCTACGGCCTCGACAACGTCCAGGCCGGTGAGATGGTCGAGTTCGAGTCGGGCGTGCGCGGCATGGCCCTCAACCTCGAGCAGGACAATGTCGGCGTCGTGATCTTCGGCTCCGACCGTGAGATCAAGGAAGGCCAGACCGTCAAGCGCACCGGCTCCATCGTGGACGTGCCGGTCGGCAAGGGTCTGCTCGGCCGCGTGGTCGACGGCCTCGGCAACCCGATCGACGGCAAGGGCCCGATCCAGTCGACCGAGCGCCGCCGCGTCGACGTGAAGGCGCCGGGCATCATCCCGCGCAAGTCGGTGCACGAGCCGATGTCCACCGGCCTCAAGGCGATCGACGCCCTGATCCCGGTCGGCCGCGGCCAGCGCGAGCTGATCATCGGCGACCGTCAGACCGGCAAGACCGCCATCGCGCTCGACACCATTCTCAACCAGAAGTCGGCTCATGCCGGCGCGGACGAGAACGCCAAGCTCTACTGCGTCTACGTCGCCATCGGCCAGAAGCGCTCGACGGTGGCTCAGTTCGTGAAGGTGCTGGAGGACCAGGGCGCCCTGGAATACTCCATCGTCATCGCCGCCACCGCCTCCGACGCCGCGCCGATGCAGTTCATCGCGCCGTTCGCCGGCTGCGCCATGGGCGAGTATTTCCGCGACAACGGCATGCACGCCGTGATCGTCTATGACGACCTGTCCAAGCAGGCCGTGGCCTACCGCCAGATGTCGCTTCTGCTGCGCCGCCCGCCGGGCCGCGAGGCTTACCCGGGCGACGTGTTCTACCTCCACTCGCGCCTGCTCGAGCGCGCCGCCAAGATGGGCGACGCCGCCGGCAACGGCTCGCTCACCGCGCTCCCGGTGATCGAGACCCAGGCCAACGACGTCTCGGCCTACATCCCGACCAACGTGATCTCGATCACCGACGGCCAGATCTTCCTCGAGACCGACCTGTTCTACCAGGGCGTCCGCCCGGCGGTGAACGTCGGCCTCTCGGTCTCGCGCGTGGGCTCCTCGGCCCAGACCAAGGCGATGAAAAAGGTCGCCGGCAAGATCAAGGGCGAGCTGGCGCAGTACCGCGAGATGGCGGCTTTCGCGCAGTTCGGTTCGGATCTCGACGTCTCGACCCAGCGTCTGCTCAACCGCGGCGCGCGCCTCACCGAGCTCCTGAAGCAGCCGCAATTCTCGCCGCTGAAGATGGAAGAGCAGGTCGCGGTGATCTACGCCGGCGTCAACGGCTACCTCGACAAGCTGCCGGTGGGTAAGGTCCGCGCCTTCGAGGAGCAGCTCCTCGGTACTCTGCGCTCGAAGCACCAGGATTGGCTGAACGCGGTGCGCGACTCCAAGGATCTGTCGGACGCCAACGCCAACACGCTCAAGGGCGTGGTCGAGGCCACCGCTAAGTCCTTCGCCTGATAAGCGCCGTTCGCCCGACGAACGCACACCCCCTCCCGCATGCGGGAGGGGACAGGGGTCGGGCGGTACCGGGCGAAGCGCCTGGCGCCGCTTGAACCACCCCACCTCCGGCTCCTCCCCGCAGGGTGAGGAGAGGCCCTTCCGAACGGACCCGGACGCCCACCGATGGCTAGCTTGAAGGATCTGCGGAACCGCATCACCTCGGTGAAGGCGACGCAGAAGATCACCAAGGCGATGCAGATGGTCGCCGCCGCAAAGCTGCGGCGCGCCCAGAATGCTGCCGAGAACGGGCGTCCCTACGCCGAGAAGATGGCCCAGGTGCTCGGCAACCTCGCTGGCAACCTGATCGGCGGCGTCGGCGCCCCGCGCCTGCTCTCCGGCACGGGCCAGGACCGGGTGCACCTGCTCGTCGTCTGCACCGGCGACCGCGGCTTGGCCGGCGCCTTCAACTCCTCGATCGCCCGTCTGGCCCGCGACCACGCCAACCGGCTGATGGCCGAGGGCAAGACCGTCAAGATCATGACGATCGGCAAGAAGGGCCTCGACGTCCTGCGCCGGCAGTTCCGCGACCAGATCGTCGCCTCGCGCGACATCCGCGGCAACAAGCCGGTCGATTACCCCTTCGCCGCCGAGATCGCCGATGACATCCTCGCCCGCTTCGAGGCCGGCGAGTTCGACGTCGCGACGCTGTTCTACTCGGAGTTCCGTTCGGTGATCTCGCAGATCCCGACGGCGCAGAAGCTCATCCCGGCCGAGTTGCCGCAGACCGACGCGGCGGCCAAGGGCCCCGGCTCCGACGCCGCAATGGAGTTCGAGCCGAACGAGGAGACGATCCTCGAGACGCTGCTCCCGAAGAACCTCACCGTCCAGATCTTCCGGGCGCTGCTCGAGAACGCCGCCTCCGAGCAGGGCGCACGCATGAGCGCCATGGATTCGGCGACCCGCAACGCGGGCGAGATGATCAAGAAGCAGACGCTGATCTACAACCGGACGCGTCAGGCCATGATCACCAAGGAACTCATCGAGATCATTTCGGGCGCGGAAGCGCTCTGACCGCCGCATAAAGGAATCATCGCAATGGCGAACACCGCTTCCCCCCTGCAGACGACCGGCGCCAAGGGCAAGATCACCCAGGTCATCGGCCCCGTCGTGGACGTGCAGTTCGAAGACCACCTGCCGGAAATCCTGAACGCGCTCGAGACCCGGAACCAGGGCAGCCGCCTCGTTCTCGAAGTCGCTCAGCAGCTCGGTGAGAACACCGTCCGCTGCATCGCGATGGACACCTCCGAGGGTCTCGTCCGCGGCCAGGAAGTCCGCGACACCGGCGCGCCGATCAAGGTGCCGGTCGGCCACAACACCCTCGGCCGCATCATGAACGTCATCGGCGAGCCGATCGACGAGGCCGGCCCGATCCAGTCGGACACCCTGCGCGCCATCCACCAGTCCGCCCCGCCCTACACCGATCAGTCGACCGAGTCGCAGATCCTGGTGACCGGCATCAAGGTCGTTGACCTGCTCGCCCCCTACGCCAAGGGCGGCAAGATCGGCCTGTTCGGCGGCGCCGGCGTCGGCAAGACCGTGCTGATCATGGAGCTGATCAACAACATCGCCAAGGTGCACTCGGGCTACTCGGTCTTCGCCGGCGTCGGCGAGCGCACCCGTGAGGGCAACGATCTCTACCACGAGATGATCGAGTCCAACGTCAACAAGAACCCCAAGGAGAACGGCGGCTCGGCCGAGGGCTCCAAGTGCGCGCTGGTCTACGGCCAGATGAACGAGTCCCCCGGCGCCCGCTCGCGCGTCGCGCTGACCGGCCTCACCATCGCCGAGGACTTCCGCGACCAGGGCCAGGACGTGCTGTTCTTCGTGGACAACATCTTCCGCTTCACCCAGGCCGGTTCCGAGGTTTCGGCGCTGCTCGGCCGCATCCCCTCGGCGGTGGGCTATCAGCCGACGCTCTCCACCGACATGGGCGCGCTGCAGGAGCGCATCACCACCACGACCAAGGGCTCGATCACCTCGGTGCAGGCGATCTACGTGCCGGCCGACGACCTGACCGACCCGGCGCCTGCCGCCTCCTTCGCCCACTTGGACGCGACCACGACGCTGTCGCGTTCGATCGCCGAGAAGGGCATCTACCCCGCCGTCGATCCGCTCGACTCGACCTCGCGCATGCTGTCGCCCGCCATCCTCGGCGAAGAGCACTACGAAGTCGCCCGTAAGGTCCAGCAGACTCTGCAGCGCTACAAGTCGCTTCAGGACATCATCGCCATCCTCGGGATGGACGAGCTGTCGGAAGAGGACAAGCTGACGGTGGCCCGCGCCCGCAAGATCGAGCGCTTCTTCTCGCAGCCCTTCTCGGTGGCCGAGATCTTCACCGGCTCGCCGGGCATCCAGGTGCCGCTGGAAGACACCATCAAGGGCTTCAAGGGCCTCGTCGAAGGCAAGTACGACGACCTGCCCGAGGCGGCGTTCTACATGGTCGGCACGATCGAGGACGCCCAGGAAAAGGCCAAGAAGCTCGCGGCCGCCTAAGGCCCGAGCAAGGGAACGGTCATGAACGCCAAGGTCGTTCTCCTTCTCGTCGGCATCGTGGTCGGGGGCCTCGTCGGCTACCTGACCCGGCCGCAGGCCGCCGAGCTCAAGCTCGGCCCGCTCAGCGTCGAGATCCAGGACAAGGACTCGGCGGTGGGCGCCCGCGGCGGGGAGCTGACCACCGGCCAGCTCCAGCATGTCGGGCTGTTCGCCCTGATCGGCGCCGTCGTCGGCTTCGGAGCAGGCTTCGTCGCCGACCGCAGCCGGCGCTGACATCAAACCTCGGGACCTGATTGACGATGGCCACCTTCCACTTCGATTTCGTCGGCCCCGAGCGGACGCTGTATTCCGGCGAAGTCGAGGCCGTGCAGCTTCCCGGCGCCGAGGGCGAGATGACCGTGCTGCCGGGCCACGCCCCGGTGCTGACCACCCTCAAGGTCGGCGTCATCACCGTCACGGAGACGACCGGCAGCGGCAAGCGCATCTACGTGCAGGGCGGCTTCGCCGATATCGGCCCGAAGAGCGTGACGGTGCTCGCCGAGCGCGCCGCGCCGATCGAGGAGGTCACCCCCGCCATGATCGACAAAGAGATCGAGGCGGCGGAACTGGCCCGCGACGCGACCCAGGATTACGACAAGCGCGAGGCGCTGAACGCCCAGATCGTTCAGATGCAGGAAGCCAAGAACACGCTGAACCGCTGATTTTCGTCAGAGCTTCGGCTTTCGGAAGGCGCTGGGAAACCGGCGCCTTTTTTGTTGTTTGCGCGGGTTTGTGTGCGCGGACGCTGCCGAGGTAGCGGTCTACGGAGCGGCCGCCGCCTCCAGAGCCCGAGCGATCAATCGCTCGCGTGCCTCGGCATCGTCCAGGCAGCCGCTGGCGAGCCAGAGGTCCCGGGCAGCCCGCAACCCCGCGCCGACCGCCCGGCCCGGTGCTACGCCGCGTGCCACGAGGTCGGCGCCCGTCACCGGGAGGACGGGGCGCGTGCCGGCGGCGTCCATCCGGTCGAGCACGGCGCGGGCCTCCTGCGTCACGCGCGGGCGCGGCTCGCCGTCGAGGGCGATCAGCAGCTCACGTAAGGGCCCGGCGCCGTGGGTGGCGACGAGAGCCGGCACCGCATCGGCCTCGATTCCCGGCCGGTCGTGCAGGGCCGCGAGGACCGCGGCGTAGCCGGTGAGGCGCGCATGCTCGGCCCGCGACAGGCGAAGGCTTGCCTGGAGCCGGTCCGCGTCCTCGCTCGTGCGCACGGCGAGCGCGGCGAAGCGGGCCGTGGCGTCGAGGCGCGGCTCGGCCGCCACGCTGCGGGTGAGGCGGCCGAGTTCGCCGACGCCGCCGAGGATACGGGGGAGCAGGCCGGTCTCGCTCAAGATCGACACGGCCGCGACGGCGCGGGGCGCCAGCAGCAGCTTCAGGAATTCGGCGCGCACCCGCTCCCGCGAGAGCCGGTCGAGACTGTCACGCGCGGCGATGGCGGCGGCGAGCCCTTCCGCATCCGGCGCACCGCTGCCGTAGCGGGCGTGAAAGCGGAAGAAGCGCAGGAGCCGCAAGGCGTCCTCGCGCAGGCGGGTCGCGGCGTCGCCAATGAAGCGCACCCGTCCGGCGGCGAGGTCGGCGATCCCCCCGGTCGTGTCGTGCAGGCGTCCCGCTGCATCGAGCGAGAGCGCGTTGATGGTGAAGTCGCGCCGCTCGGCATCGCGAACGAAGTCGCGGCCGAAGCGCACCACCGCGTGGCGCCCGTCGGTCTCCACGTCCTCGCGCAGGGTCGTCACCTCGTGCGGCTCGCCGCCGACGACGAGGGTGACCGTACCGTGCTCGATCCCCGTCGGCACCGCCTTGATCCCGGCGGCGCGGGCGCAGGCCATCACGGCCTCGGGCCGCAGCGTGGTGGCAAGGTCGATGTCGGCGACGTTCGCGCCCAGCAGCGCGTCGCGCACGCAGCCGCCGACGAGGCGCGTTTCCTCGTCCGGTGCATCGAGGGCCGCGAGGCAGGCTTGCACGCCCGGCCGCGCCAGGAGGCGGGCGGGGCCGTCGGCGACGAGCGGCGGAGGCAGCGTGCCGGCAATCACCGGAAATGGCCCGGCACCAAACGGCCGTTCTCGAGGCGCGGCAGCTCGTAGCCGTCCTTCATGTCCTGTCCGGTCAGTCCGACCGTGACGAGGGAGGCGATGACGATGAACAGCCCAGCCAGGATCAGCCGAGTCCAGTGCGGCTTCCACTCGGCATGGTCGAGCGGCGAGCGCCGGGCGAACAGCAGCCAGCCCGCGAAGGCCAGGAAGGGCAGGGAGAACAGGAGGATTTCCTGAAGGACGAGGCGGAGCATGGAGGGCGCAATCTGCGAGGGGCC
The DNA here is from genome assembly GCF_022829505.1 of Methylobacterium sp. J-043. Classification (NCBI taxonomy): domain Bacteria; kingdom Pseudomonadati; phylum Pseudomonadota; class Alphaproteobacteria; order Hyphomicrobiales; family Methylobacteriaceae; genus Methylobacterium; species Methylobacterium sp. J-043. Next base: position 569,209 of record NZ_JAKSYB010000063.1, read on the forward strand.
GTGGGGCACCCGTCAAGCGTCGAGGCGATCAGGGATCAAGACGGTCAGGGATAGAGATGTTCTTGGAGGTTGTGCACGATCCCCGCCGTGACGCCCCAGATCAGGTGCTCGGCGAAGGGGATGGCGTAGAAGTAGCGCGTCCGGCCCTTCCATTCCGCCGAACGGACGAGATGCCGCGCCGGGTCCATGAGGAAGGCGAGCGGCGCTTCGAATACGGCCGCCACCTCTGCCGGGTTCGGCCGCAGCACGGCCTCGCGCGCCACGAGGCCGACCACGGGCACCACGAGGAAGCCGGTGCCGGAGAGATAGGGATCGAGATAGCCGAGCGGGCGCACGGCGTCGCTCTCCAGGCCGATCTCCTCCCAGGCCTCGCGCAAAGCCGTGTCGACCGGGGAGGTGTCCTCCGGATCGACCTTGCCGCCGGGGAAGGCGACCTGCCCCGAATGGTCGCGCAGATGTGCCGCCCGCTGCGTGAACAGCAGCGTCACGCCGTCCGGCCGGTCGATCACCGGCACCAGCACGGCGGCGGGCCGGTGCGGCGTGGCCGGTGCGAGGGCGAAGCCCTCCGGCTGGAGGTCGTGGTCGCCGCGCGGGTTCGACAACGGCACGCCCGGCCCCGGCGGCATGGGGCTCAGGCGGGTTTCCGCCCGAGCGAGGAAAGCGTCGAGACTGAAATCCTCCGCAGGCGCGGAGCCGGCCGCCGCATCGGCCAGCCTCACGCCGCCGCTGCCGGGGCGATGCGGTGGAAATGGCCGCCGGCCCAGAGCCCGAACCACCGCTGCCCGTCGATCTCGCGCTCCTCGCCCATCGCGACGAGATCGTAGGTGAGGGGGCGGCTCACCCGAGCCCAGAGATCGCGGCGCACATGGAGATAGGGCTTGAGGCCCTCCGCTCCGTCCTCGAAGCGCAAGCGATGCTCGGCATTGGCCGGTACGAGGTCGTCCACGTTGGTGCGGAAGGCGATGCGGCGGCCTTCGCCCTCGCCCTCCACCGCCATCTCCACGGCCGCGAATGCCGCGTCCTCGACGGTGATGCGGACCCGCTCGGCCGGTGTGACGAGCACGGTCGAGCCGTCGGGCTCCTTGCGCAGGATCGAGGCGAAGAGCTTGACCAGCTTCGTGCGCCGGATCGCCGAGCCGTCGTGGAACCACGTGCCGTCGGCGGCGATGCGGATGTCGATCGTGCCGCAATGCTCCGGATTCCAGCGCTCCACCGGCGGCAGGCCACGTTGGCCGATTTCGCCGAGGGCGGCGCCGAGGCGGGCGAGAGCCGGATCGTCGGGTGTGCTCTGGGTCATGACTTGTCGCCGGGCTTGTCCCGCAGAACCTTCCAGATTCCCGTCACCGCCGCCAGCGGGCGACCGCCGCTGGTGAGGGTACCGCGCACGAAGACCAGGGACGAGGTCTTGCGCACGATCTCCGGCACCGTCTCGATCAGGTCGCCGATCTGCGCCGCGCCGACGAACTGGCTCTGCATCTCGATGGTCACGGCGCGCGCGCCGTCGCAGGCGTCACGCACCGCGATGCTGAGGGCCCGGTCGGCGAAGGTGAGCAGCATGCCGCCATGGACGATGCCGACGAGGTTGCCGTGCCGCTCGTCGGTTTGAAAGGCGAACGCCTTCGTGCCCTCGGCCGTCCGGTGATAGACCGGCCCGACATGGGCGATGAAGCCCGGATCGGTGAAAGCCTCCCACCCCTCGGGAAAGGCCGCGCGCTCCTCGTCCGTCATCCGGTCTCGCCTTCCTCGGGGCGGGCGCTGTCCGCCCGCGATGCACGATGTCGCGGGCGTCCTGCCCGCCGGTTCTGGAGCGCCCATATAGTGCCGATCTGCCGCGCGGCAGCGCCGCGCTTGCGTTCGGCCCGCGTTCGGCGCCAGACTCCGCACTTTCCGGGCCTCCGCGCCCGGCCATCGCAAGGTTCACTTCATGGCACAGGGCGCCGGATCGGCCAGCACGACGAGCCTCGACGACGGGATCGTCGCCACCGCCGAGACCTGCCTCGCGGCGATCGAGCAGGCGCGGGAGGCGATCCACGGGGTCATCTTCGGGCAGGAGAAGATCGTCGATCTGGCGCTGGTCACGATCCTGGCCGGCGGCCACGGCCTCCTCGTCGGCCTGCCGGGTCTGGCCAAGACCAAGCTGGTCGAGACGTTGGGCACCGTGCTCGGGTTGGATGCCCGTCGCGTCCAGTTCACGCCGGACCTGATGCCCTCCGACATCCTCGGCACCGAGATCCTCGACGAGGATGCCGAGCGCCGCCGCTCCTTCCGCTTCGTGAAGGGGCCGGTCTTCACCCAGCTCCTGATGGCCGACGAGATCAACCGCGCCAGCCCGCGCACGCAATCGGCCTTGCTCCAGGCGATGCAGGAGCATTTCGTCTCGGTGGCGGGCGAGCGCCACGACCTGCCGCGCCCCTTCCACGTTCTGGCGACGCAGAACCCGATCGAGCAGGAGGGCACCTACCCGCTGCCCGAGGCGCAGCTCGACCGATTCCTGCTGGAGATCGATGTCGGCTACCCCGACCGTGCCGCCGAGCGCCGCATCCTGATCGAGACCACCGGCGTCGAGGATGCGCGGGCCAAGACCGTGATGACCACCGAGCAGTTGCTTACGGCGCAACGCCTCGTGCGGCGCCTGCCGGTGGGGGACGCCGTGGTCGATGCCATTCTCGACCTTGTGCGCTCGGCCCGTCCCGAGGGCGGCGATCCGGCGGTTGGCAAGAAGCTGCTGTGGGGGCCGGGCCCGCGTGCGAGCCAGGCGCTGACGCTGGCCGTGCGCGCCCGCGCGCTGATCGAGGGCCGGGTCGCCCCCTCCGTCGCCGACGTGAAGGCTTTGGCCGAGCCGGTGCTCAAGCACCGCATGGCGGTGACCTTCGCGGCACGCGCCGACGGCGAGACGGTGACCGGCCTGATCGGCCAGCTCGCCGCGAAGCTCTGAGCCCGCCGCGGATGACCTCCACCCGGCTCGTCGAGGCCGAGAGCCGCCGCCCCGGCGGCCCCGAGACCGGCAGCGCCCTGGCGCTCGCCGAGGTGATGCCGCGTCTCGTGCTCGAATCGCGGCGCGTCTCCGGCACCCTGGCGCACGGCCTGCACGGGCGCCGCCGCGCCGGGCCGGGCGAGAGCTTCTGGCAGTTCCGCCCCTTCGTGCCCGGCGAGGCAGCGGCGCGCGTCGACTGGCGCCGCTCCGCCCGCGATGACCGGCTCTACGTGCGCGAGCGCGAGTGGGAGGCCGCCCACAACATCTGGATCTGGATCGACCGCTCCGCCTCCATGGGCTTCGCCTCGGATCTCGCCCAGACATCGAAGATCGAGCGGGCGCTGGTGCTGGGGTTGGCGCTGGCCGACACCTTCGTCGAGGGCGGCGAGCGCGTCGGCCTGCTCGGGCTCACTCGTTCCAGCGCTGCGCGCGGCATCGTCGAGCGCCTCGCCCAGGCGCTCGTCAACGACCGCTCCGGCCTGACCCAGGATCTGCCGCCGGCCGCGACGCCCGGCCGGTTCGACGAAGTTGTGCTGGTCAGCGATTTCCTCACGCCGCTGGATCGGGTGCGCGGCGCCGTGCAGACGATTTCGGCGCGCGGCACCCACGGCCATCTCGTGCTGGTGGCCGATCCGGTGGAGGAAACCTTCCCCTTCACGGGGCAAGCGGTGCTGCACGATCCCGAGGGTGGTCTCAGCCTCGATATCGGCGAGGCGAGCGCCTGGGGCGAGGCCTATCGCACCCGCATCGCGGCGCATCGCGACGGCCTGTCCGAGATCGCCCGGCAGCGGGGCTGGACGCTGACGATCCACCGGACCGACCGGCCCGCGAGCGAGGCGGCCCTGCGGCTGCTGACCCTCGTCGCCGCCGCGCGCGGCCTCGGCTGAAAGGCGAAGCGCATTGTTCGGAGTTCCGCTCACCTTCGCCGCCCCCCTCGCGCTGGCCGCCCTCGTTGCGCTGCCGGCCCTGTGGATCCTGCTGCGGGTCACGCCGCCGCGCCCCCAGCGCATCCACTTCCCGCCGCTGGCGCTGATGGCGGACCTGCTGCCCAAGCGCGAGACGCCGGCCCGCACACCGCCCTGGCTCCTGATGCTGCGGATTCTGGCCGCCGCCTGCCTCATCCTCGCGGTGGCCGGGCCGGTGTGGAATCCCGGCGGTATCGGCGCCGCTGCGGGGCGAGAACCCCTGCTCCTCATCCTCGACAACGGGGTCGTCGCCGCCCACGATTGGCGCGACCGCCTGCGCGCGGCGACCGACGAGATCGAGGCCGCCGCCCGTGACGGCCGCCCGGTGGCGCTGGTCGCCAGCGCCGAGCCCCCCGCGCCGTTCGAGGCGAAGGTCCCGGCCGCTGCCTTGGAGCGTTTGCGCGCGATCCAGCCGCGCCCGCATCTCGGTGACCGCGGGGCGCATCTGGCCTCGATCGGCACCTTCCTGGAACGGGTGCCCCGCGCCTCGATCGTCTGGATCAGCGACGGGGTGCGCGGCGTCGGCGAGGCCGATTTCGCGGCATCCCTCGGCGAGATGGCGGGCCGCCACGGCAGCGCCGTGACCGTGCTGAAGGCTGAGCGATCCCCGGCGCTGGCGCTCGAAGGCTCCCCCGTGCAGCCCGGCGAAAAGCTCTCGGCCCAGGTCCTGCGTGCGGAAGGCAACGGCCGCGATGCCGGGCTGGTGCGGGCACTCGACCAGAAGGGCCTGCCGCTCGCCGAGAGCCGCTTCACCCTGGAGCCGGAGGCGCGCGAAACCCGCGTCAGCTTCGACCTGCCGGTCGAGCTGCGCAACGCCATCGCCCGCCTCGAGATCGAGGGCGAGCGCTCGGCCGGCGCCGTGGTGCTGATGGACGAGCGCGGCAAGCGCCGCCGGGTCGGCCTCGTCTTCGGCGGCACGCTCGATCAGGCCCAGCCGCTGCTCGCGCCGACCTACTACCTCGCCAAGGCGTTGAACCCCTTTGCCGATGTGCAGCAGCCCCGCGGCGGCCAGGGCACGGCGGAATCCATCGGCCAGATGCTCGACAATCAGGTCTCGGTGCTGGCGCTCGCCGATGTCGGCGCGCTGGACGAGCGCACGCTCGCGCGGGTCGAGCAGTTCGTGGACGAGGGCGGGCTGTTGCTGCGCTTTGCCGGCCCCCGGCTCGCGGCCGGCAACGACCCGCTCGTGCCGGTGCGTCTGCGCCGAGGCGGGCGATCCCTCGGCGGCACCCTCTCCTGGGACCGGCCGCGCACGCTCGCGGCGTTCGCCTCCGAGAGCCCCTTTGCCGGGCTGAACCCGCCCGCCGATATCGGCGTGCGCCGCCAGATCCTCGCCGAGCCCGACGGCGACCTGCCGGGCAAGACCTGGGCGGCGCTTCAGGACGGCACGCCGATCGTCACGGCGAGCAAGCGGGGGCAGGGGCTCGTGGTACTGTTTCACGTGACCGCCGACACGACGTGGTCGAACCTGCCGCTATCGGGCCTGTTCGTGGACATGCTGCGCCGGGTCGTCGGGCTCGCCGGCCCGTCCACCAAGCTCGGCGAGGGCGACGGGCGGGGGGCGAAGGCCGCGCTGCTGGCGCCGCGCCTGACCCTCGACGGTTTCGGTGCGCTGGGCTCGCCGCCGGCCGGCGCCACCGCGGTGCCGGCCGACTTCGCCGACCGCGCCGGCCCCGAACACCCGCCCGGCTTCTACGGCACGGCGGAGGGCGGCATCGCCGTCAACGCGCTGGCCCCCGGCGACCGGCTCCAACCCCTCGACCTCGCCGGCCTTAAGGGCGCCCGCACGGGGTCGCTCGCGGGCGCCGAGACGCTGGATCTGCGCGCGCTTCTGTTCACCCTCGCGTTGGCCCTGCTGGCCCTCGACACCCTGGCGGGCCTCTGGCTCGGCGGATTTCTTCGCGGTTTCGGTCGCGGTTCACACGGGAAGGCGGCGCCGGCCGCCTTGCTTCTGCCGGCGCTGGTCGGCCTTGCGCTGGCCTGCACCCCGCTCCCGGCACGGGCGCAGGAACCACCCGCCAACCGGCCGTCCGGCATCGAGTCGGCGCTGGCCACCCGCCTCGCCTTCGTCATCACGGGCGACGCCGCGACCGATACCGCGAGCCGGGCGGGCCTGTCGGGCCTGAGCCAGATGCTCGCTGCCCGCACCGCCCTGGAGCCCGACGAGCCCGCGGGCCTGAATCCGGAAAAGGACGAACTCGCCTTCTACCCGCTGATCTACTGGCCCATCGTCGCCGGCCGTCCGCAGCCGAGCGAAGCGGCGATCCGCAAGATCGACGCCTTCATGCGCAACGGCGGCACGGTGATCTTCGACACCCGCGATGCCCAGACCGCCCGCCCCGGCGGCCCGCCGAGCCCTGAGGCGGCGTATCTTCGGAAGATGCTCGCCACCCTCGAAGTGCCGGAGCTGGAGCCGGTGCCGGCCGATCACGTGCTCACCAAGGCGTTCTACCTCGTGGATTCCTTCCCCGGCCGGCTCAGTACCGGACAGACCTGGGTCGAGACGATTCCGCCGGCGGGCGAGGGCGGCGAGCGCCGTCCGGCCCGTGCCGGTGACGGCGTCACCCCGCTCATCATCACCGGCAACGACCTCGCCGCCGCCTGGGCGGTCGGCCGCAACGGCGAGCCGCTCTACCCCGTCACCGGCGGCGACCAGCGCCAGCGCGAGATGGCGTTCCGCGGCGGCATCAACATCGTGATCTACACCCTGACCGGGAACTACAAGGCCGATCAGGTCCACGTGCCGGCGTTGCTGGAGCGGTTGGGACAGTGATGGCCGCTCATTCTGCTTCGGCGACATATCAAACCAACCAGCCGATCCGCCCGTGCATCCCCTCTCCCCGCACGCGGGGAGAGGAGTTTTCCGCGATTGCTACAGGAGGCCCTAGCCCATGCTGAGCCTCAGCTTCACCCCCCTCGTCCCCTGGCCGGTGCTCGCGGCCTTCGGCGTCTTCGCCGTGATCCTCGCCGTTGTCGCCATCCTCGCCCGCGGGCGCACGGCGCTGTTGCGGGCGGTGGCGCTCGGCCTCGTCATCGCCGCGCTCGCCAACCCCTCGCTCGTGCGCGAGGACCGCGACCCGGTGAAGGACGTGGCGGCCATCGTCGTCGATCGTTCCGGCTCGCAAAGCTTGGGCGACCGCCCGGCCATGACCGACGCGGTCAAGGCTGAGCTGGAACGCCGCTTCGGCGCGCTGGCCAACATCGAGCCCCGCTTCATCGAGGTCGGCGACGCGCAGGGCGGGGAGGGCGATGACGGCACCAAGCTGTTCACGGCGCTGACCCAGGCGCTCGCCGACGTGCCGCCGGAGCGGATCGCCGGCGTGGTGATGCTCACCGACGGCGTGGTGCACGACATCCCCGCCTCGCTCGAAGCGCTCGGGCTGAAGGCGCCGCTGCACGTTCTCGTCACCGGCCGCCCGGACGAGCGCGACCGTCAGATCAAGATGCTGGAAGCGCCCCGCTTCGGCATCGTCGGCCGGGACGTGACCCTGCGCGGCGAGGTGATGGAGCGCGGCGGCACCGGCACGGCCATCGTCACCGTGCGCCGCGACGGCGAGGAGATCGACCGGCAGAGCATCGCGACCGGCGTACCGTTCTCGCTCACCACGCATATCGAGCATGGCGGCCCCAACGTGGTCGAGATCGAGGTCGAGCCGCTGCCCGGCGAGCTGACCACGGTCAACAACCGCGCCGTGCTCCCGATCGAAGGCATTCGCGAAAAACTGCGGGTGCTACTCGTCTCCGGCGAGCCGCACCAGGGCGAGCGCACTTGGCGCAACCTCCTGAAGTCGGACGCCTCCGTCGATCTCGTCCACTTCACGATTCTCCGGCCGCCGGAGAAGCAGGACGGCACCCCGATCTCCGAACTCTCGCTGATCGCCTTCCCGACCCGCGAGCTGTTCGTCCAGAAGATCAAGGATTTCGACCTCATCATCTTCGACCGCTACGCCAACCAGAGCGTGCTGCCGTCCGCCTATTTCGACAACATCGCCCGCTACGTCCGCGAGGGCGGGGCGCTGCTCATCGCCGCCGGGCCGGAATTCGCCGGTCCTGCGAGCCTTGCCCGCACGCGGCTCGCCTCGATCCTGCCGGGCGATCCCTCGATGAAGGTGGTCGAGCAGCCGTTCAAGGCGACGCTCACCGAGACCGGCCACCGCCACCCCGTCACCCGGGCGCTGCCGGGCTCGGAGGCGAACCCGCCGGCCTGGGGCGACTGGCTGCGCATCGTCTCGGCGCAGACCCGTCCGGGCGTGCAGCCGATCCTGTCGGGCGCCAACGGCCTGCCGCTCCTGGCCCTTTCCCGCGAAGACAAGGGCCGCGTCGCCCTGATGCTGTCCGATCAGGCCTGGCTCTGGGCCCGCGGTTACCAGCAGGGCGGCCCCTATCTCGATCTGCTGCGGCGCCTCGCCCACTGGCTGATGAAGGAGCCCGCCCTCGAAGAGGAGGCCCTGCGCGCCCAGACCACGGGCCGGGGCCGCGAGGTCCGCGTCGAGCGCCAGACCATGGCCGAGGAGGCGGGCCCCGTCACGATCACCGGGCCGACCGGCAAGGAGCGCGAGTTGGGCCTGTCGAAGGCCGAGACCGGCCTGTTCACCGCGACCTTCGAGGCGGAGAGCCTCGGCCTCCACACCATCCGCTCGGGCAACCTCGTTGCCTTCGTCAGCGTCGGCCCGGCCAACCCGCGCGAACTCGCCGACGTGTTCAGCGACACCGAGCGTCTGAAGGGCGTCACGGACGGGTCCGGCGGCACGGTGCGCCGGGTAGCGGCGGCCGGCGGCGGTATCGAGGTGCCCCGCCTCCAGATCACCCGCGGCGGCCGGCTCGGCGGCGCCGACTGGATCGGCTTCCGCCCGAGCGACAGCGCCACGGTGCGCGGCGTCGAGGTCTATCCCCTCGGCATCGGCCTCTGGGCCTTGGTGGCGCTCGCCGCCGCCGTGCTGGCGATGTGGCTGGTCGAGGGACGGCGCGGACGCGCGGCGTAGAGCATCATCCCGAAAGGTGGCCTCCGGCTTTCGGAAAAAGATGATGCAGAGACAATGGGCGAGAGCCTCGGTTCGCGAGTGGGCGCAGCGCTTCGGTGACGGTGATCGGGGAACGATCGCGGCGCGTGAAACGGCCCTGTCCGAACGAGCTTGACCTGTGTAAGTCGGTTCGGACATGACCGACTTACCTCCGTTCCTGGCCGGCGGCGGCGAGGCCGCCCGCATGATCGCCGAGCGCGACTGGTCGGATCATCCCCTCGGCCCCCCGCAGACCTGGCCGGAATCGCTGCGCACGGCGCTCAGCCTCGTCGTGAATTCGCCCGAAAGCATGATCCTGGCCTGGGGGCCGGACCTGCATTTCTTTTTCAACGACACCTACTTCCCGCTGCTGGGACCTCGTCTGTCCTGGGCCATGGGCGAGCGCTTCGACCGGGTCTGGGCCGACGGCTGGGATCAGGCCAAGCCGATCATCGACGACGCCTTCGCGGGGAAAAGCCGCCGCTTCGAGGATCTGCCCTGGACGCTGGCCACCGACCGGGGCGACGCGCAGACGTGGTGGAGCTTCTCCTACTCGCGGGTGCTCGACGGGGAGGGCCGCATCGCCGGCCTGTTCATCTTCACCAACGAGACGACGAAGCGCATCCGCACGGAGACGCTCCAGCGGGAGAGCGAGGCGGCCCTGCGCCGCAGCGAGGCCTTCCTGACGGCGATCCTGGAGGGGCTGCCGGTCGGCGTCATCATCGCCGACGCGGAGGGGCGGATCGTGCGCGACAACGCCGCCAACCGCGATATCTGGGGCATCCCGCCGGAAACCACGAGTTGGGAGGGCTACGGCGATTGGGTCGGCTTCTGGCCCGAGACGGGCGAACGCCTGCGCGCCGAGGAATGGGGCATGGCCCGCGCCCTGCTGAACGGCGAGACCGTGCGCGGCGAACTCGTGGAGATCGAGCGTTTCGACGGCGGCGGGCGGCGGCTGTTCCTCAACAACGCCGCGCCGATCCGTGACGGGGCGGGCACCATCGTCGGCGGCGTGGTGGCCGAACTCGACGTGACCGAGCGGATCGAGGTCGAGCGGCGGCTGCGGGAGAGCGAGGTGCTCGCCCGCATCAACGCCGAGCGGGTCCAGCTCGCGCTCTCGGCCGGCGCGATCGTCGGCACGTGGTTCTGGGATCTGCCCACGGACCGCTTCACCGTGGACGAGGCCTTCGCCCGCGCCTTCGGCCTCGATCCGGCGCTCGGCCGCGAGGGCTTGAGCCTCGCCCAGGTGGTCGAGACGGTGCATCCCGACGACAAGGCCGATCTGGCGCAGGCGATCAGCGAAGCCGTCGCCCGCGGCGGCGCCTACGCCCACCAATACCGGGTGCGGCGGGCGGACGGGTGCTATTACTGGATCGAGGCCAACGGCCGGGTCGATCACGCGCCCGACGGCACGCCGCTCAGCTTCCCCGGCGTGCTCATCGACGTGGAGGAACGCCGCGCCGTCGCCGCCGAGCGCGACCGGGCCATCGTGCTTCTGCGCCGGCTCAACGAGACGCTGGAGGAGCAGGTCGCCGCGCGCACCGCCGAGCGCGACCAGATCTGGCAGGCCTCCAGCGACCTTCTGGCCGTGGCCGATTTCGAGGGCCGCTTCGTCAGCCTCAACCCGGCCTGGAGCGCCACGCTGGGCTGGAGCGAGGCCGAGATGAAGGCCGTTCCCTTCCTCGATTTCATCCACCCCGACGACCGGGAGCGGACGCGTGAGGCCGCCGCCGCCCTCGCCCGCGGCGAGATGCAGCTCGGCTTCGAGAATCGCTACCGCGCCCGCGACGGCGGCTACCGCTGGTTCTCCTGGAACACCGTGCCGCGCCAGGGCCTCATCTACGCCTCGGTGCGCGACGTCACCGCGATCAAGGCGCAGGCCCGCGCGCTCACCGAGGCCGAGGAGGCTCTGCGCCAGGCGCAGAAGATGGAGGCGGTGGGCCAGCTCACCGGCGGCCTCGCCCACGACTTCAACAATCTGCTCGCCGGCATCTCCGGCAGCCTGGAGCTGATGCAGACTCGCATAGCCCAAGGCCGGCTCAAGGATGTCGACCGCTACATGGGCGCCGCCCAAGGCGCGGCCAAGCGCGCCGCCGCGCTGACGCACCGCCTGCTCGCCTTCTCCCGCCGCCAGACTCTCGACCCGCGGCCCACCGACGTGAACCGGTTGGTGATGGGGATGGAGGATCTGATCCGGCGCACGGTCGGTCCCACCATCACCATCGAGGTGGTGGGGGCGGCCGGGCTCTGGCCCTCCCTCGTCGATCCGCCGCAGCTCGAGAACGCGCTGCTCAACCTCTGCATCAACGCCCGCGACGCGATGCCCGAGGGCGGGCGCATCACCATCGAGACCGCCAACAAGTGGCTCGATGCCCACGCCGCGCACCAGCACGACGTTCCGCCCGGCCAGTACCTTTCGCTCTGTGTGACCGATACCGGCACCGGCATGACGCCGGACGTGCGGGCCAAGGCGTTCGACCCGTTCTTCACGACCAAGCCCACCGGACAGGGTACCGGTCTCGGACTGTCGATGATCTACGGCTTCGCCAAGCAGACGGGCGGGCAGGTGCGGATCTATTCGGAGGTCGGCGAGGGCACGACGGTCTGCATCTACCTGCCGCGCTTCCACGGCGACGCGGAGGAGCCCGATTCGCTCGGTCCCCTGGTCGATGCGCCCCGGGCTCGGCGGGGCGAGACGGTGCTCGTGGTCGATGACGAGCCGACGGTGCGGATGCTGGTGACGGAGGTGCTGGAGGATCTCGGCTACACCGCGATCGAGGCCGCCGACAGCGCCAGCGGCCTCAAGGTGCTGCAATCGGACGTGCGCATCGACCTGCTGATCTCGGATGTCGGGCTGCCGGGCGGCATGAACGGCCGCCAGATGGCCGATGCGGGCCGCATCTCGCGCCCCGGCCTCAAGGTGCTGTTCATCACCGGCTACGCGGAGAACGCGGCGGTGGGCAACGGCCATCTGGAGCCCGGCATGGCGGTGCTGACCAAGCCGTTCGTGGTCGAGACCCTGGGCCTGCGCATCCGCGAGATCATCGCGCGGGGATAAGGCCGGGGTCGGACCCGGCCGCCGCGTCAGTCCCGCCCCGTCAGGCCCGGATCGAGCCGACGAAGTGCTGGACGGAGTTCTGGAGCTGGGCGGACTGCCCGTTCAGCGCGATGGCGTCCTGCAGCACCATGTCCGCTGCCCGCCCCGTGGCGCTGGAGGCGCCGATGACGGATTCGATCTCGCCGGTGGCCAGGCGCATGCCGTGCGAGGCGGCCGAGATGTTGTGGGCGATCTCCTGGGTCGCCGTCGATTGCTCGTCGATGGCGTGGGCGATCGCGTCCGCCATGCCGTTGGCGCGCCGGATCGCCTGCGTGATGTTGCCCATGGCCTGCACCGTCTGCTCCGTGGCCACGCGGACCGAGCCGATATGCGCCGCGATCTCGTCGGTCGCCCGGGCCGACTGACCGGCCAGCGCCTTCACCTCGGCGGCGACGACGGCGAAGCCCTTGCCGGCCGCGCCGGCGCGTGCCGCCTCGATCGTGGCGTTGAGCGCCAGCAGGTTCGTCTGCTCCGCCACGCCGCGGATGAGGCCGAGCACCTCGCTGATCCGCGCGGCGGCGCCGCCGAGGTCGGCGACCTTGGCTTCCGTCTCGGAGGCTTGCTGAGCCGCTTCCGATGCGGCCGCGGACGACCCCCGCGCCTGCCCGCGGATCTGATCGATCGAAGCGGACAGCTCCTCCGCGGCCGCGGCCACGGCCTCGATGTTCTGCGAGGCCGAGCGGGAGAGCCGGGCGGCCTCCGCCGAACGCAGGTCGGCCTCCCGGGCCGTGCCGGCCAGGGTCGTGGCTTGGGCCTCGAACGAACCCGCCGCCGTCGCGACCTGGCCGACGATGCCGCCGACCGAGTTCCCGAACTGGTCCGCCGTCCGCTCCAGGCTCTGGCGCCGCTCCACCTCGGCGGAGTGCCGCAGGCCCTCGCGCTCGCCCCGCAGCCGCTCCGCCTCGGCGCCGTGCGCCTTCAGGACGTCCACCGCGCGGGCGATCTCGCCGATCTCGTCGCGGCGCTCCGTGCCGGGCACCGCGACGTCGCGCGCGCCTTCCACGAGCTGCGTGATGGTCCGCGCCAGCGAGGCCAGCGGCTGCACGACGCGGCGCGTGAAGAAGACCACGATGCCGAAGGTGCAGAGGATGACGAAGAGCAGGGTCGCACCCGCTACGGCAAGGCGCGGCAGCGCCGAGGCGATCGTCTCGTCGGCCGTGGCGAGGGCCGATGTCAGGGCGGCATCCCTGATGGTCAGGATCGACTGGAGTGCATTGACGGTGTAGGGGCGCCACTCCGGGAGGCCCATCGGCGGCTCGGTCCCATCCCGGGCGGCCGCGAACATCGCGGCCATCACCTTACCCGGGTCGGCGATGAAGCTGCGCTCTGCCAGCCTGAGCGCCTCGACGATCGGGCCTTCCGTTTCGACCTGAAGCACGCTGCGCTGCAGCCGCTGCCAAGCCTGATCGATCCGGCCGTCCATCTCGTGAACCTGGACGACCAGGGCCGGCGGGAAGCGCTGCTTGCTCCCCGCGTACTGACTGAACCAGGCGGAGCGGCTGCCGCCGACGTCGCGCAACTCCATCGCGAGGCTGATCACCGGCACCGCGCGGGCGATGTCCGGGTTCTTGCGCATCACATCGATCTCGACCGTCCCGAGCGTCTTCGCATTCTGCGTGACGACTGCGATGATCGCTTTTTGGAAGCTCTTCGCCGCCTGCTCGTCGCGCTGCTTGAGCGGTTTGGCGATCTCACTGTCGGCCGCCGCGCGCGCGTCCTCGAGCTGGCGGATCGCCGGCTGCAGGGCGCGTTCGATCACGGTCCGCTTGTCGGACGGCATGGTCGCGACGGCACCCATGACCCGCCCGATGACGACCTCGGTCGCCTTGCGGTTCGCTTCGGCCGAGGGCCGGATCGGCGTCTGGTCGGCGGTATCGAGGAGCAGGAGCTGGTTGTAGGAGCCGCGCTCGAGCGCGAGGCGCTCGTTGAAGCGGGCCATCTCGCCCAGAACCCCGACGAGATGACGTGCCTCGTCCGCCTGCGACCAGCGCTGCCATTCCTGCCAGGCGATGAAGGAACTCGAACCCGCCGTCACGAGGCTGAGCGTGGCGATGCAAGAGACGAAGAGACTCCGGACGCGCATCGGCCCCCCAGCTTTTTTTGGAATTGTCGCCACGTGGCGTTGGAACAACTAAGCAATGACATTTGTGAATGATCGGTTGACCGGGGACCTCTCCCGGTTTCGATCATTGTTGTCCTTCTCGCGGCAATCTTTGGAATACACCGCGCGTTTTGCTCGTGCAGCGGCGGCCCCGGAATTCCCGGCTCTGCTCGCGCCCGGTAGGCCGAGAACGCGGCGACGGGCATCGCTGACGGGCATCGCTTCTTCGAAACCTGGGCGCGTTGCGCTCAAGCCTCCAGCCGCGTGAAGAATCCCGCGATCGCTTCCGCGGCTGCCTCGGGCCGTTCCCGGTGCGGGAAATGTCCTGCGCCCTCGAACGGGGCGAGGTCGAGATCGGAGAAGGTCTCGCCGAGCCGGTCGGTCCAGGCGTAGGGGAAGAGCGGGTCCTGCGTGCCCCAGCGGATACAGGTCGGCACATCGATCGGCGGCAGGGCCGGGGTCTCGCCCCGCAGCATGGCGAGCCGGCCCGCCTGCTGGCTCAGATACCAGTTGAAACCACCCTGAAGGTTGCCGGGCGCCAGGAAGTTGTCGGTGAAGGCGTCGAGCACCGCGTCGAAGGCAACCGGATTCCCGCCGGCCCAGTGGCGCAGGAAATGGCCGATATAGGCGCGGCAGCTCTCGCGGCTGGCGCCGACCACATCCGCCGCGAACGGCTTGAGATGGAAGGATTGGTACCAGATCTCGGCCAGCATCTCCGGTCGGGCCAGCCGCGGGCCGATGCCGGGATAGGGGCAATCGAAGAAGAACAGCCCGGTAAGCCGGTCCGGATGCGACCGCCCGAGGGCCTGCCCGACATAGGCGCCGACATCGTGCCCGACGACTCCCGCACGTGCGAGCCCCAGAGCATCGAGAAGGCCGACGATGTCGGCGGCGTGGACCTCCGGTCCGGCCTTGTCCGAGGGGCCAGGATCGGGCTTCTCGCTGGCACCGAAGCCGCGCAGGTCCGGTGCGATCAGGCTGAAGCGGTCGGCGAGCCGGGCCATCACCGGCTCCCAGGTCAGCCAGAATTCCGGCCAGCCGTGCAGCAGCAGCAGGGGGCTGCCGGTTCCCGCCCGGGCGATGTGCAACTGCACGCCGTTCGCCGTCACCGTGTCGTGCCGGATCTCCACCATGCCCTGCCGTCCCTCTTCCTGTCCCGCCGCCCGCTGTCGGCGGGCAACGCGGCGGCCCCGCCGGTCCGTTCCGCAGCAAGCCGTCACGAACCCGTACCGAGAGGCCTCGTCGGAGCGATCCGGAACGCGGCCGGCTTGACCGGGCAAGCTGGACCGTTTCAATGCGTCCATTCCTGCCGGTCGCGGGAGAGATGGCACCGTATGAGGCGGCAGATGGCGACGACGGTTCGGTGGCTTGCGCTTCCGCTCGTGCTGGGCGGCAGCCTCGCCGTCTCGGGCTGCACCGGCTTCGGCTACATCTCGCAGACCTACGTCACCCAGGTGCCGCAGGTCGTCACGATCGGCTGCAACGAGCCCTACGAGGTCTACGACAACCGCCAGCGCCGCCGGGTTCTGGTGGTCTCGAACGCCCTGCGCGAGGTGACCGGCTGCGATGTGGGCCGGATCGGCGACGGGCGTCCCCCCGCCGAGACACGGGCCGCACGCTTCCGCACGGCGGCGCGCACCTATCTCGACGAGACCGTGCGCGAGGATTGCAAGATCACCGGCGAGACCGTGTTCAGCGATCTGCAAACCGAGTTCGCCTATGCCTGCGACGCCCCGGTGGAGCCGCGCGGCACGGCGGTTCCGCGGCTGCCCGGACGGCGCAACCAGCGCTGAACGGGCGCTCGGTCAGGGTTCCTGAGGGCCGACGAAGGTCCGCTCGGTCGCGTCGCCCGCCGCGGCGAGCAGCGCCCGGGCGAAGGCCCGCGCCTCCGTCCGGTCGAGGCTGAGGATCGCGGTGACGGGGCGTCCGCCGAGATCGGGCAGGCCCAGTTCCAGGCGCACGATCTCGCCCTCCGCCCTGGCGGACAGGCTCCAGCCACGCTCGCTGCCTGACCCACTGCCCTTCCCGGGCTCGCTCATCGAATCGATCCTTCCGATCCTTGCCGAACCCCACATGGAGGCTTTCTCCGGCCCAGACCAGGGGCGCGGCTCGGACAGGCCCCGGCGAAGACGATTGACGCGGCGGGCCGGGGATGATGTCTGCGCGCCGAACGCCCGCCGGGCGCGACGCCGTACGACAACCCAAGGGATGACCGACATGTCCGAGATCTGGTTCCGCACCGGCGAGGCGACCGTGCTCGCGGCCGAAGGGCAGTTCACCGACGCGATGCCGGAGGTGCTGATCGGCTCCACCCGCGGCCCCGTGGGCCACGGCTTCGCGAGCATGCTGGGGCAGGTGCAGGGCCATACCCGCATGTTCGTGGTGCGCGACCTCAACCAGCTCGTGCGCCCCTCCACGATCATGACCACCAAGGTCACGATCCACACCGCCGAGTATGCCGAGCTTCTCGGCGGCGTGGTTCAGGCGGCCACGGGTGACGCGATCGTCGATTGCGTAATTGAGGGCATCCTGCCGAAGGACGGCCTCGACGAATTGTGCATGATCATCACGATCTGGCTCGACGAGCGCTGCGGCAAGGACGAGAACCTCGATCGCAAGGATCTCTACCGCACCAACTACGAGGCGACGAAGCTCGCCATCGCCCGCGCCATGAAGGGCGAGCCGACGATCGATGAGCTGATCGCCAACCGCAAGACGGTCAAGCACTACGCGCTGGAAGACATCGTCGAGTACTGAGTTTTTGCGGATGAGGGGCGCGGCTCGGGCCGCGTCCCGCTCGAAGCGATACGGTCTCGCCAGGGCGTCGATCGGCAGTTTCCACCGAGTGCCCCATCTCGCCGATGGCGAAGTGGAGGGTTTCCACGGGATCGCTCTCCGGCGTTGCCAAAGGGGCGCCCCAGAGCCGGTCGATTTCCTGCAAGGCCTCGGTCAGGTCGGCGTCCGTGCGGATCGGGCGGACGTCCATGGCAAGTTCCCGAGTTCGAACTCAATTCGCTTGGCCATGAGAGGTCGCCGCTTTCGACCCACAGCAGTCCATCAAGACCTCATCCGATCATGGACCACATCCCCCCGGGCACACGACGCAGAGCGCCTCAGGAGGATTGTCGTGGGGATGTCATCAGCCCGGTCAGTGTGCGCAGTAACTCGTCCTTCGAGAAGGGCTTCGCCAGAGATGGCTGCTCCCAACGGTTGTTCGCATGAGACCGCTCCGTTTGCCCCGTGGCGAATAGGTACGGCACAGCGATGCCCGTCAGCGTCTCGGCCACCGGGTACACCGTATCCCCGTCGCCGAGATTCACGTCCAGCACCGCCGCATCGAGGGTGACATCCTCGATCAGGTCCAGCGCCCGATCCACGCTCGGCACAGGTCCGATCACGGTCGCACCGGCTTCCTCAAGCCAGCGCTTCAGGTGCATGGCGATCAGATACTCGTCCTCGACCACCAGAATGAAGCGGCCGGCAAGGGGCTGGGCAAGGTCGGGCATTGCAGGCTCTGGAAGCGCTCGAGCCGCGATCCTCCATCCTCGTAAGGGTGTTGTCGCTTACACAGGGCAAGTGATCGGCATGTCGATCTGGCAGCGTACGCCATTCTCGCCCAGCGTATAACCGACGCTCGCCTGGAGCGCGTAGGGCAGGGCCTGCTGGATCAACTCGGTGCCATAGCCGCGACGCGTGGTCTGCCCCGGATCGACGCGGATACCGGTCTCGATCCAGCTTAAAACCAACCGAGGCCGTCCGCGCTGATCCCGCGTGACATCCCAAGTGACGGCGAGACGGCCGGTATCGTTTCTCAGTGCGCCGTATTTGACGGCGTTGGTGGCCATCTCGTGTAGGGCCAGCGCGAAGTTCTGCACCTGCCGCGCGGTCAGGAGCACCGGCGGCCCGCCGACCTCAATCCGGTCCGATGACTCGTCCACGTGTGCAGCGAGTTCCGCCCGCACCAGCGCACCGACCTCGACGGTATCGCTGCCGCTTCGACTGAGCAGGCCCTGTGCCCGGCTGAGCGCCTGGAGCCGTTCCTCGAACGCTTCGACCGACCCGCCGCGCTTGACCGTCCTGTCGGCGATAGCGGCGACGACACCCAGCAGGTTGCGCGCCCTGTGCTGCAACTCGTTGACCAGGACCTCCAGGCGTGCCTGCAGCATGCACCGATCGTTGACGTCGATGTTGACTCCCGCCCATTTACGGATTGTGCCGTCGGGGCGCGTGATCGGCACGACGCGAACGTTCGACCACCGCCACGACGCGCTGGACGCGTGCCACAAGCGATACTCGGCATCGACCGCGCTCCCCGCGGCGACCGCCGCGCGCCACTTCTGTTCGGTCGCCGCCCGGTCATCGACATGGATCGCATCCAGCCAGCCGGAGCCTTGCCACTTGTCCAGCCGCTGGCCGGTGAAGGCGCGCCAGCCTGGGCTGTCGGCGACGATGGACCCGTCTGGGTGCGCCTCCCAGCTGAACTGGCCGAAGCCCTCGACGAGCCCGCGGAACCGTTCCTCGCTTTCGCGCAGAGCCGCCTCGGAACTCTTGCGCTCCGTGATGTCGCGCACCGTCCCCTTCATGCGCCGGAGGTGTCGTCCCGCGCCGGCATCGATCCGACCCTGCGCCCCAATCCACCGGAGTTTGCCGTCCGCGCGCCGGATCCGACACTCGAAGTTCCACTGCCCGCCCGCGGCGATGGCGTCTCGGAAGCAGGCGTCGACTGAGTCCCGATCCTCCGGCGTAATATGATTGAGGAACGTGTCGTAGGTCCATGTGGGCAGGAGTGCTTCGTACCCGAAGATGCGGTCGTGCTGCGGTGAGCGCCAAGCGTCCAGCGTGGCGAGGTCGATCTCCCACACGCCGACATCGCCCGCCTCCAATGCGCGCGCGAGCCGCTCCTCGCTCACCCGCAACGCCGCCTCGGTGCGCAACCGGCCGCCGATCTCGAAGCCGACCATGTGTGCCGCAATCACCGCGCCGGCTTCGTCCCGCATGGGCGTCAGGTAGGTGTCGAACACCTCGCTCCCGCCCAGGTCGAACGGTTGAGCCGGCACATGCACGCTCTCCCCCAGGAACACACGCTCGTAGAGGGGAGCGACGACCGGCCACGTGTCGGGGAACGCTTCGGACATGGGGCGGCCGAGTGCGCCGGGGTGTCGGTCACCGAACAGCCGCGCGGCCGCCTCGTTATAGACGAGGATGCGCTCGGGTCCGCAGGTGAGGCCCGATATGAGCGGGCTGGCAAGCACTTGCTCGACCATGAGCTTGAAACGCTCCGTCCACCGCCCGACCGGGCCGAGCGGCGTCGCGCTCCAGTCATGGTCACGGATGTAGGCGGACATCCCACATTCGCGGCCGATCCACGGCTTAGAAACTTGCGTCATGGATCCATGAGGCGGACGCCGTCGGCCGGGTCAATTGACCGATGTTGGTTTCGTGCGCTTCCGATGCAATGAATGCGACGTGTCCGCTCGCAGTCATGGCATCAACATCTGCTTTCCGCCCTGAGCAGCCCTTTGCCGCGTCAATCAGATTGGGTTTGGAATCCAGAATCGCGCGACGACGCGCGAACTCAAAACTCGATCCCCTCCTGCGCCTTCACGCCTGCGGAAAAATGGTGCTTCACGCTGCCCATCTCGGTGACGAGGTCGGCGGCCTCGATGAGCGCCGGCTTGGCGTTGCGGCCGGTGACCACGACGTGGAGGTCGGGGCGCCGGGCGGCCAGATCCGCGAGCACCGCCTCGAGGTCGAGGTAGTCGTAGCGCAGGGCGATGTTCAGTTCGTCGAGGACGAGCAGGCGGATGCTGGAATCCGCCATCAGCGTCTTGGCCGTGTCCCAGGCGTTGGCGCAGGCGGCGATGTCGCGGGCCTTGTCCTGCGTCTCCCAGGTGAAGCCCTCGCCCAGCGCGTGCCACGCGATTTGATCGCCGAAGTTTTTCAGCGCGCGGGCCTCGCCCGTGTCCCAGGCGCCCTTGATGAACTGCACCACGCCGACCCGGTGTCCGCGCCCGAGCATGCGCAGCACGAGGCCGAGCGCGGCGGTCGTCTTGCCCTTGCCGGGGCCGGTATGGACGATGAGCAGGCCCTTCTCGATCTTCTTCGAGGCGACCTCGGCGTCCTGCACCGCCTTGCGCTTGGCCATCTTTTCGCGGTGGCGGGTATCGTCTTCGGTCATCAAGGATTCTCGCGTGAGGGTTTGACCGTCAGCGGCAGGCCGGCGACGGTGAGCACGACCCGGTCGGCGTCGCGCGCCAACCGCTGGTGCAGCCGCCCGGCCGCATCGCGGAAGCGGCGGGCGAGCGCGTTGTCCGGCACGATGCCGAGGCCGACTTCGTTGGCTACGAGCACCAGCGGGCCCGCCGCCGCCGCGCAGGCCCGTGCCAGGGCGTCGGTGGCCGCTTCGAGATCGGCCTCGGCCAGCAGCAGGTTGGTGAGCCAGAGCGTCAGGCAATCGACCAGTACCGGCCCGGTCGCGGCGGCCATCGCCTCCGGCAGGGCCGTCGGCACGTCGAGGGTCTGCCAGGAGCCCGAGCGCCGCGCCCGGTGCTCATGGATGCGGACGCGCATCTCCTCGTCCCAGGCCTGCGCCGTGGCGATGTAGAGC
Organism: Methylobacterium sp. J-043; assembly: GCF_022829505.1. NCBI lineage: Bacteria > Pseudomonadati > Pseudomonadota > Alphaproteobacteria > Hyphomicrobiales > Methylobacteriaceae > Methylobacterium > Methylobacterium sp. J-043. The sequence continues at coordinate 589,953 of NZ_JAKSYB010000063.1, forward strand.
CAGGGAGCCGGACAGGCCTCGATCAGCCGCTCGGCATAGGCGCTCTTGCCCGAGCGCGCGCCGCCGAGCACCAGGGTCATCCGGTCGGGTGCAGCCTCCGTCATGACCGCCGGTTTGCACCGGGGGCGTCCGTTCACGCAATGGCGCTTTGCAAGGCTGGCCGCTCCGCGTTACAAGCGGCCCGTGACGGTGCCCCGGCAACGGGGTGAAAAGGGAATGCGGTGAGAGGTTTCTCCAAGAGCCTCGATTCCGCGGCTGCCCCCGCAACTGTAAGCGGCGAGTTCCTGCCACGAGCCACCGGGTGATCCGGGAAGGCGGCAGGCACGACACCAGCCGCGAGCCAGGAGACCTGCCGTCCCGCGAAGTTTTGTTCTCGAACGCCGCCGGTGGGGCGGCCGGAGCCCGTGACCCGATGACGACTGCGACCCTTCAGACCCAGGCCACCACCCGCTCCGCCGAGGGCGCCCGCGCGCTTCTCGTCGCCGCCTTCCTCGGCCTCGGTCTCGTCTTCGTGGCAGGCTTCGCTCCGGCGACCGTGCTGCACAACGCGGCGCACGATTTCCGCCACGCGCAGAACTTCCCCTGCCACTGATCCGCGCTCCAGCGGCTTCAAGCCCTTCCATGATCACTCGATTGCTGTCGGCGGCGCTCGTCGCCGGCTTCCTCGCGTCCGTCGTCGCGACGGGCCTTCAGCTCGCGCTGACCTCCCCGCTGATCCTTCAGGCGGAGACTTATGAGGGCGAGGGGGCGCATGCCGCCCTCACACCGACAACCGACGCCCCCTTCGCGGCCTTGATCATACCGGCCCACGCGCCGTCCCAGCACAGTCATGGCGAAGGCGGGCACGACCACGGCAAGGCCGACGAGTGGCAGCCCGCACCGGGCCTTCAGCGCATGGCCTTCACCGGTCTCGCGACGCTGGTCGGCGGCGTCGGCTACGCGCTGCTGCTCGCGGCGGTGATGCTAGCGCTTCGCCGCGAGCCGACCCCGCAGGGCGGCCTCGTCGTCGGCATCGCCGGCTTCCTCGCGGTGGCGCTGGCCCCCGCCATCGGCCTGCCGCCGGAACTGCCGGGCATGGGCGCCGCACCGCTCGTGCTGCGCCAGGCGTGGTGGCTGATGACGGTGGTGGCGACCGGGCTCGGCCTCTACCTGATCGCCGTGCGGCGGGTGCCGCTGACGATCCTGGGCGGCCTCGTCCTCATCGTCGCCCCGCATCTCGCGGGCGCGCCGCAATCGATCGACACGGTCTCCTCGCAGGTGCCGCCGGCCACGGCCGCGCAGTTCGCCGCGCGCTCGCTCGCCATCGGCTTCGTGTTCTGGGCGGTGATCGGGCTGGCCTATGGCTGGGCCTGGGGCCTGTTCGGCCGCGAGGCGGGTGCCCGCGCGAATGCCTGATTCGGACACCGCCATCCTGTCGGTCTGCACCACCTGCCGCGCGGCGGGCGATGCCTCCGAGCCGCGCGCCGGGGCCAGGCTGCTGGCCGCCTTGCATGCGGAGGCCGGGCGCGCGCCCGTGCCGGGCCTGACGATCGAGGGGGCCGAGTGCCTCTCGGTCTGTAAGCGGCCCTGCACCGTGGCGGTCGCCTCACCGAACCGCTGGACCTACGTCTACGGCGACTTCGACGCGCTCGAAGACCCCGATACCGCCGCCCACACCATCCTGGCGGGTCTGCGCCGCTACCTCGAAACCCCCGACGGCGTCGTGCCCTGGCGCGAGCGGCCGGAGGCGTTTCGCAAGGGCGTCGTGGCCCGCATCCCGCCGCTCAAGGCGGCCCGAGGGGAGACCCCATCATGAGCCTCGTCGAAAAGATTCCCTGCACCATCGTCACCGGCTTCCTCGGGGCCGGCAAGACGACGCTCGTGCGCCACACCGTCGAGAACGCCCGCGGGCGCCGGCTCGCGATCATCGTCAACGAGTTCGGCGATCTCGGCTTCGACGGCTCGTTCCTCGCCGCCTGCGGCATCGAGGGCTGCAACGAGGATTCGGTGGTGGAGCTGCCCAACGGCTGCATCTGCTGCACGGTCGCCGACGACTTCGTGCCGGCGCTGACCAAGCTTCTCGACCGGCCCGAGCCGCCGGAGCATATCCTGATCGAGACCTCCGGCCTCGCCCTGCCCAAGCCCCTGGTTCAGGCGTTCCAGTGGCCGGCGATCCGCTCGCGGGTCACCGTGGACGGCGTGGTCGCGGTGGTGGACGGCCCGGCGGTCGCCGCGGGGATGTTCGCCGAGGACCCCGAGGCGCTCGCCAACCAGCGCGCGGCCGACCAATCGGTCGATCACGACAACCCGCTGGAGGAGGTGTTCGAGGACCAGATCCTCTGCGCCGACCTCGTGGTGCTCAACAAGGCCGACCTGCTCGACGAGGCCGGACGCCAGAAGGTCCGAGCCGAGATCGAGGCGCATCTGCCGCGCGCCGTCGAGATCGTCGCGACCGAGCACGGCCGGCTCGACCCGCGGGTCCTGCTCGGCATCGGTGCGGGGGCGGAAGACGACCTCGACGCCCGCCCCTCGCATCACGGCGAGGGCGAGGATCACGACCACGACGATTTCGAATCGGTCGCGATCCCGGTCGGCATCGCCGGCAGCCCGGAAGATCTCTCCGCCCGCGTGGAGAAGGCCGCCGAGACCGAGGGCGTGTTGCGGATCAAGGGCTTTGCCGAGGTGAAGGGCAAGCCGATGCGCCTCGTGGTGCAGGGCGTCGGCCGGCGCGTCGCCTCTCATTACGACCGCCCGTGGAAGGGTTCGGAGCCGCGCGACGGACGCCTCGTCGTCATCGGCCTCAAAGGCTTCGATCAGGCTGCGGTCGCCGCCGCCCTGCGCGGATGAGCCGGGGCGCGGCCGCAGGCCGGCTGCCGCGCGGGCTTTGGCTCGCGGTCCCCGTCCTCGCCCTTCTCGCCGGCTGCTCCGACAGCCGGCGCGAGGCAGACGCGGAGATGCGGATGGCCCAGGCCCCTGCGCCCGCGCCCTTCGTCTCCGCCGCGCGTGAGGGAAGCGCGGCCAAGCTCGCCTATCGCCACGACCTCACCGTCGGCCTCGGGCCGGACCGGGTGGCCCCGCACTTCGCCGCCGCCCGCGACCGCTGCCTCGGCGAGACCGCGACCTGCACGCTGCTGAATTCCTCGATCCGGGACGGCAACGGCGCGAGCCCGCCGCAGGCGCAGATCGAGGTGCGGCTGCCGCACGCCGCGGTCGCCGCCTACGTCGCCTTCGTCACCGGTCCGCTGCCGGGCGAGGCGGCGGGCGACGTCGTGCTGATCGAGCAGGCGACCCGCGCCGAGGATCTGACGGCCTCGATTGCCGATACCGGCCGGCGGCTGACCCAGCTCAACGACTACCGCACCCGCCTGACCGCGCTCGCCGAGAAGCCGGACAACCGGGCCGAGGATCTGATCAAGATCGCGGGCGAGCTGGCGCAGGTCCAGAGCCAGATCGAGGAGTCGGAAGGGACGCGCCGCGGGCTCGACGAGCGCGTGGACACCGAGATCGTCACGGTGGACTTCCGCACCAGCCGGGCGCGGGCCGGCGCCTTCGCTCCGGTGCAGGAGGTCTGGGCCCGCAGCGGCCCGATCCTCGGCGAGAGCGCGGCCTCTGCCCTCCGCTTCACCGTCGCCAGCCTGCCCTGGCTGCCGGTTGTCCTTTTTGCCGCCTTGCTCCTCCGGCTGGTCTGGCGCATCCGGCGCAAGCGGGCCCATCCGGCTCGCGTCCCGTTGGAGCCGTGAGGGCGCCCGCGCCATGCACCTGATCCGCCTCGATACGGTCTCCCTCGACGAGGGCGAGGCGGCGGTCGATCTCGGCCAGAGCCCCGGCGAGATCGTCTTTTTGTCATTTACCGATACGGACCTCGCGGCCGTCGCCCGTGCACACGCAGCCGAGCCCGGCCTGCCGTCGCTGCGGCTCGCCAAGATGGCGCAACTGCGCCACCCGATGTCGGTCGATCTCTACGTCGATGCGGTGATCGCCCGCGCGACGGTCTGCGTCATCCGCTGCCTCGGCGGGCTCGACTATTGGCGCTACGGCATTGAGCGCGTTGCGGCGGCGGCACGGGCGCAGGGTGTCAAACTCGCCGTTTTGCCCGGCGACGACCGGCCGGACCCGCGCCTCGACGCCTTCTCGACGCTGCCGCCGGAGACCTGCATCCGCCTCGACGCCTATTTTCGTGCGGGCGGCCCGGAGAACCTGAAGAACCTGCTGCGCACCCTCGCGGCGGAGGCTGGCGCCGCCTTCGAGGCCGCACCGCCGCAGGCGCTGCCGCGCGGCTTCGCGTGGTGCCCCGGCTGCGGGCCGCTCTCCCTCGAGACGGCGATGCAAGCCGCCGGGCCGGGGCCCCTGGCGCTGCTGCTGGTCTATCGCTCGGCGATCCTCTCCGGCGAGACGGCGCCGGCCGTGGGGCTCGCCGCCGCGCTGACCGAGCGCGGCATCGGCAGCGTCACGCTCGCCGTGTCGAGCCTGAAGGACCCGGAGGCCGTCGCCGTCCTTCGCGCGGCCCTGGCCCTGCGCCGGCCCGACATCGTGCTCGCGGCCACCGCCTTCTCGGCCCGCGACGATGCCGGCTTCGTGCTCGACGCTGCCGATTGCCCCGTGCTCCAGGCCTACACGATCGGCGCCCCGCGCTCGGCCTGGGCGGCCTCGGGCCGCGGCATGAACGCCTCCGACCTCGCCATGCAGGTGGCGTTGCCGGAATTCGACGGACGGCTCTCGGGCTTCCCGATCTCGTTCAAGGAGGAAGCGGAGGCGGTCGAGGGCTTTTCGGAGCGCCGTGCGGTGCCCGATCCCGCCGGCATCGCCGCGCTTGCCGAGCGCGCCGCTGCCTGGATCCGCCTGCGTCGCACGCCGCGCGACCAGCGCCGGCTGGCGATGGTGCTGTCCGATTACCCCGCCCGCGGGGGTCGCGCCGGCTACGCGGTCGGCCTCGACACGCCGGACAGCGCCCGCGCCATCGCCGCCGACCTCGCCGCAGCGGGCTTTGCCGCGGGCGAATTGCCGGGGGCGGGCGCGCTGATGGACGCGCTCACCGCCGATGAGCCGGGTTTCGCCGTACCGCTCGCCGATTACGCAGCGTGGTTCGAAGGCTTGCCGAATGAGCGCCGGGCGGAACTCACCGAGCGCTGGGGCGCGCCGGAGGACGATCCGGTCTGCCGCGACGGGGCCTTCCGGTTCCGGATGGTGCGTGCTGCCGCAACCGGCACCCCCTCTTCCCGCACGCGGGGAGAGGGTCGCGACGACCTCGTCGTCGGCGCGACGAGCGGTAGCGGGGGTGAGGGGGCGATTACAGGAGAGCCTCCTTCTGAGCCGCCCCCTCATCCTCGGCTGCCGCCTCGCTTCGGCGACGACGGGGTCGCCGAAGCCCTCTCCCCGCGTGCGGGGAGAGGGGATGCGCGTGAAGCCGAGCGCGGAGAACTGACTCTCTTCCTCCAACCCAACCGCGGCCGGAGCACCGACCGCAAGGCCGGCTACCACGACCCCGACGAACCGCCGACCCACGCCTACCTCGCGTTCTACCTGGGCCTGCGCAAAAACTTCGACGCGCTGATCCATCTCGGCACCCACGGCACCACCGAGTGGCTGCCCGGCAAGGCGGTGGCGCTCTCAGGCACATGCTGGCCGGCGCTCGCCGTCGGGGCGCTGCCGGTGGTCTATCCCTTCATCGTCGACGATCCCGGCGAGGCCGCGCCGCTGAAGCGCCGGCTCGGCGGCATCGCCCTCGGGCACCTCACCCCCACGATCGACGCCGCCGGCCTGACGCCCGAGGCCGCGGCGCTGCGCGAACTCGTCGAAGAGTATTCCGCCGCGAGCGTGCTCGATCCGCGCCGGGCCGGGCTGATCGCCACGGCGATCCTCGACGAGGCGGCCTCCGCGGGCCTGCTCGAAGGCGCGGGCGTTGATGGCGACACGCCGATGGCGGACGCCCTCACCGCGCTCGATGCGCATCTGTGCGACCTCGGCGAGACCCCGTTCCGCGATGGCCTGCACGTGTTCGGCCGCGCCCCCGCCGACGCCTCCGAGCCGGTTCGCGCCAGTGCCGAGGCGGAGCGCGCCGCGCTGGTCACGGCGCTGGACGGCCGCTTCGTCGCGCCAGGCCCCGCCGGCTCGCCCTCGCGCGGGCGCCTCGACGTGATGCCGACCGGCCGCAACCTGACGACCCTCGACCCGCGCGCCCTGCCGACCCGCGCCGCGACGATGCTCGGCGCCAAGGCGGCCGACGCCGTGGTGCGGCGCTACCTTCAGGACGAGGGCGAGTACCCGGCCCGCATCGTCATGGATCTCTGGGCCTCGCCGACGCTCCGCACCGGCGGCGAGGATGTGGCGCATGCCCTCGCCCTGATGGGCGTGCGCCCGGTCTGGGACCACGCCTCGACCCGCGTCACCGGCTTCGAGGTGCTGCCGCTGGCCCTTCTCGACCGGCCGCGCATCGACGTGACCTGCCGCGTCTCCGGCGCGTTCCGCGATACCTTTCCCGAGACCCTGGCGCTGCTCGACCGCGCCGCCCGCGCCGTCGCCGCCCGCGAGGAGGAGGATGAGGAGAACCCACTCGCCGCCGCCCACCGCCGGGGTGAGTCCGCCGCCCGCATCTACGGCGCGGCCCCCGGCCGCTACGGGGCGGGCACGGCCGAGACCGCCCTCGACGGTGCCTGGGAGGGGCGGACCGACCTCGGCGCCGCCTATCTTGCCGCCACCACCCACGCCTACGGTGATGCGGAGGCGCCGGACTCGGATTTCGCCGCCCGCGTCGCGGCGGCGGACGCGTATGTCCACGCCTTCGATGTCGCCGAGCGCGACCTGCTCGATGGCGACGCGGCGGCGGACGCCATGGGCGGGTTCTTTGCCGCCGCGTCCGGGGAGGGGCGGGCGCCCGCGCTCTACAGCCTCGATGTCTCGAATCCGGAGGCGCCGCACACCCGCACCGCCCGCGAGGACATCGCCCGGCTGATCCGCGGCCGGCTCGGCCACCCGCGCTGGATCGCGGCGCAGCTCCGCCACGGCTACCGCGGCGCGCAGGAGTTCGCGCAAGGGATCGACGCGGTGTTCGTGCTCGCCGCCGCGACCGATGCGGTGTCGAGCGCCGACCTCGACCGGCTCTACGGCGCCTGGATCGCCGATCCGGAGACGTTCGACGCCCTGAAGGCGGCCAACGCGGAGGCGACCCGCGCCATCCTCGAGCGCTTCGACGACTTGCGCGCCCGCGGCCTGTGGCAGAGCCGGCGCAACGCGGCGCCTGCCGACGAAATGATGGCCGCCGAATGAGCGCGCGCCGCATGCTGCCGGAGGGCGCCCGCCGCGGCTGGTGCCCCTCGCTCGCCCGGCCGATGCCGACCGGCGACGGATTGCTCGCCCGCATCCACCCGCCGCTCGGGCGCCTGACGCCGACGCAGTTGCGCGCGGTGGCGGAGGGCGCGCGTGCTCACGGCAACGGCCATATCGACGTGACGGCCCGCGGCAACCTCCAGATCCGCGGCGTCAGCGAGGCGAGCGCGCCAGGGCTCGCCTGCGCCCTGGCGCAAGCCGGCCTCGGCGATACCCGTGACGATGGCGGCCCGCAGCGTCTGACGCTGACGGCGCCGCTCGCCGGCCTCGATCCCACGGAACGGATCGACGTGCCAGCGCTCGCCCGCGCGGTGGAGGCGGCGGGGCTCGGGGCGCCGGGTCTGCCTCCTAAGACGCTGGTGGCGATCGACGGCGGCGGCGCCCACGGCCTCGGTACGGTCGAGGCGGACTTCTTTCTGTTTGCCGAAGGGCCGGGGCAAGTGGCCTTCGGCCTCGCGACCGAAGACGGTCCCCTGCGCTGCGGCGTGCTGCCCGAGCGCCGGGCGGCGGGCGCCATCGGCCTTGCGCTCGCCGCCTTTGCCGAGATCGGTGGACGCCGGATACGCGACCTCGACGCCCACGAGCGGGCCGTGATCGCCGCGGCAGCCGGCTTCTTCCCGTTCGAACTGACGCCGCTCGCACCGGCTCCTGCGCCTGCCGCGCCGGGGCTCGCCGCCTTGAGCGCGGACAGAGCAGCACTTCTCGTCCAGGCGCCGTTCGGCCGCTGCACCGCCGACCGGCTGGAGCGGGTCGCCGCGCTTGCGGGAGCGGAGGACGTGCGACTGAGCGCCGAGCGCGGCCTCGCCCTCGTCACGCCCCGCCCCGCCGCCCTCCAGGCCGAATTGGCGCGGGCCGGCTTCATCGTGACGCCGGACGATCCGCGCCGCAGGGTCGCCGCCTGCCCCGGCGCTCCGGCCTGTCGCTCCGGCACGACGCCGGTGCCCGACCACGCCGCCCGGCTGGCGCAGGCGCTGGCACCGCTGGCCGGGCTCACCGCTCATGTCTCGGGCTGCGCCAAGGGCTGCGCCCATCCCGGCCCCGCCGACCTCACCCTGGTGGGCCGCGACGGCGCCTACGACGTGGTGCTCGCCGGGCCCCCCTCTGCCGAGCCGGCAACGCGTCTCGCTTTCGAGGCGGCGCTGGACCGGATAAGGAAGGCCGCAGACGCCGGGCTTCCGGCGCTGGACCCCGTGTTTCAGGACGACGTGAGATGAGTGCCCGCCACGACTACATCCGCGACGGCGGCGCGATCTACGCGCGCTCCTTCGCGATGATCCGCGCCGAATCCGACCTCGTCCGCTGGTCCGGCGCGGCCGAGCGCGTGGTGGTGCGGATGATCCATGCCTGCGGCATGACCGACCTGCCGCGCGACGTGGAGATGTCGGACGATTTCGCCGCGGCCGGCGAGGCGGCTTTGAAGGCCGGCGCGCCGATCCTGTGCGACGTGCGCATGGTCGCCGACGGCGTGACCCGCACCCGGCTGCCGGCGAAGAACGAGGTGGTCTGCACGCTCGGCGATCCGCGCGTGCCGGGGCTGGCGGCGGAGATGGCCACCACCCGCTCGGCCGCGGCGATGGAGCTGTGGCGGGAAAAGCTGCCCGGTAGCATCGTTGCCGTCGGCAACGCGCCAACCGCCCTGTTCCGCCTGCTCGAACTGTTGGACGAGGGTGTCGCACCCCCGGCGGCGGTGATCGGCATCCCCGTCGGCTTCGTCGGCGCGGCGGAATCCAAGGATGCGCTGGCGCGGGACGGGCGCGTGCCCTTCGTCGTGGTCCACGGCCGCCGCGGCGGCAGCGCAATGACGGCGGCCGCCGTCAACGCCCTCGCGAACGAGATCGAGTGATGGAGGGGAGCGTGCGCATCGACGCGCCGGGCGAGACCACGGAGGGCGCGGGCGAGACCCCCGCCGCGGCCAGAACCGGTACGCTCTACGGCGTCGGCATGGGGCCGGGCGATCCCGATTTCCTCACCGTGAAGGCGATGCGGGTGCTCGAGCACGCCCCCGTGCTCGTCCACTTCTGCAAGCGGGGCAAGCGCGGCAACGCCCGCACCATCGCCGACGCGGTGATGCGTGATCCGACCCGCGAATTTCCGCTGGCCTATCCCTACACGACCGAGCTTCACCCCGATCACCCGGAATACGTCTCGGCCCTGGCCGGCTTCTACGACGAAGCGGCGGGACGGCTCGCCGACCATCTCGGCGCGGGCCGCGACGTGGCGATCCTGTCGGAGGGTGATCCCTTCTTCTACGGCTCGTTCATGCATCTGTGGCGCCGGCTGAAGGACCGCTTCCCCGTCGAGGTGATCCCCGGCGTCACCGGCATGTCCGGCTGCTGGACGCGGGCCGGCACCCCGATCACCTGGGGCGACGACGTGCTCACCATCCTGCCGGCGACGCTGCCGCGCGAGGCCCTGGTGGAGCGGCTGAAGGGCACGGATGCCGCCGTCATCATGAAGCTCGGCCGCCACCTGCCGAAGGTGCGCGGCGTGCTGGCCGAGACCGGCTTTCTCGCCCGCGCGGTCTATGTCGAGCGCGGCACCATGGCCGGCGAGCGGGTGGTGCCGCTGGCCGAGAAGGCGGACGACGTCGCGCCCTACTTCTCGATGGTGCTGGTGCCCGGCGAGGGCCGCCGCCCGTGAGCGCGCCGGAAAAGGGTGAGGGGAGCGTCACGATCATCGGCCTCGGGCCGGGTGATCCGCGCCTGCTCACTGAATCGGCCCGCGACGCCCTCGACCGGGCGCAGGACCTGATCGGCTACATCCCCTACGTCGCCCGCGTGCCGGAGCGCGAGGGTCTGATCCGTCACGCCAGCGACAACCGGGTCGAGGTGGACCGCGCCCGGCATGCTCTTGAACTCGCCGTGGCCGGCCGGCATGTCGCCGTGGTCTCGGGCGGCGATCCCGGCGTGTTCGCCATGGCAGCCGCCGTGTTCGAGGCGGTCGAGCACGGACCGGCGCATTGGCGCGATCTCGATATTCAGGTTGAGCCCGGCATCACCGCGATGCTCGCCGCCGCCGCCCGCCTCGGCGCACCGCTCGGCGGCGATTTCTGCGCGATTTCGCTGTCGGACAACCTCAAGCCCTGGGAGGTCGTGACCGCCCGGCTGGAGGCGGTGTTGCGGGCAGGGCTCAGCGTCGCCCTCTACAATCCGATCTCGTCGGCGCGGCCATGGCAACTCGGCCGGGCGCTGGCGCTCGCCGCCGAAATCCTGCCTGCCACGACGCCGGTAATCTTCGCCCGCGCCGTGACCCGGCCCGACGAAGCGCTGCGGGTGCTGACGCTGGACGAGGCCTGCACCGCGCCGGCCGACATGGCGACCATGGTCATCATCGGCGCAGCCACGACGCGGTTGATCGAGCGGGAAGGGCGCCTGCCCTTCGTCTACACGCCGCGGAGCGTCACGCTCTGACGCGGACACCTCCGCAGCGTGTTCCTTCAATCGAGGGATGTGTGGTTCCGAAGATTCGAGCCTTCGATGCCAGCGCGGCCCGGCTTTAGAACACGTTGAAGAACCACAACAGAAGAATGATCGGCAGCGGGATGCCAATCAGCCAGAGAAGTCCACCTTTGAGCATGGTGCTGTCTCCCTTAGTATGGAGGCGGTGACGCGCACTCCTTCGCTTATCTACGGATGAGGCTCGGTTGGCGTTCCTGGTCTATGGAAAAATTCATATCGGACCCTGTCCGGAATGCTGGCAGTCGCACACCGTAGGGTCGTCCGTTTCGGACCAAATTCCTCTATTGCGTCAAAAATAGGAATTTATAGATTGACACCGCGACGCTCCTCGTGTAGGTAAAGGGCACGCTCGAGAAGTGTGGATGGAGACACCGCGATGCCGGAACCCTCCGAGCCACACGGTGAACCCACGCCGGGTGTCCCTTCGAAGCCAAGTCCCAAGACAGCCCGCAAGCGTGCGCCGAATGCCCGGCGGCTGCAGGCGCAGTTGCGCGCGCATATCGAGCGACAGATCGCACGCTTCGATGCTGCGCTCGATGCCGAAGTGTCGCCCGCCGGGTTCGATTCCGGGAAAGTGCTGCGCGATCTCGGCGGCCTGAAGAACATGCTCGACGACATGAAGGCGGCCGACCGGGCCGCGCGGCAGGGAGGGACGGATGGTGCGGCCGGCCGACCACCCCTGCACGCCTCCGACCTCGTGGCGATGCGCACGGATATCGCGCGCCGCTATGCTGCATTCGCGGCGATGGAGCCGGACGACGGCGTTCTTGACCCGTCTCTCACCGGACCATCTGCGCCTGCTTGAGGCCGATTGGCTTCACATTGCGCGGCACGACCAGCTTCCGCCGGCGGGAAGCTGGACAACCTGGGCGGTGATCGGCGGGCGCGGCTCCGGCAAGACCCGGACCGGCGCCGAATGGGTGCGCGGCCTTGCCCTCGGCGATCCGGTCTTCTCGCCGGAGCCGGTGGAGCGGATCGCGCTTGTTGGCGAGACCTTCGCCGATGTGCGCGACGTGATGATCGAAGGCCCGTCTGGGCTTCTCGCCCTGCCGCGTCTCGGCGGCGCGCCGCCGGTCTGGCAGCCATCGCGGCGGCGGGTGGTGTTCGAAAACGGCGCGGTGGCGCTGGCCTTCTCGGCCGAGGAGCCAGATTCCCTGCGCGGCCCGCAATTCGGCGCCGTGTGGTCCGACGAGGTGGCCAAGTGGCGTGACGCCGAGGCCACCTACGACATGATTCAGTTCGGCCTGCGGCTCGGAACGCATCCGCGCGGTCTCGTCACCACGACACCGCGTCCGATGCCGTTGATCCGACGGCTGCTCACGGACCCGCGCACGGTGGTGACGCGCTCGCGCACCGCCGACAACGCACAGAACCTTGCGCCGAGTTTTTTGGAGGAGGTGGTCGGCCGCTATGCCGGCACCCGGCTTGGGCGGCAGGAACTCGACGGAGAACTGATCGAGGACCGGCCGGACGCCCTCTGGACCCGTGATTCCATCGAGCGGGGGCGCGTCTCCGAGGCGCCGCCGCTGCTGCGCATCGCCGTCGCCGTCGATCCGCCGGCCTCCTCCCGTGTTGGCGCCGATGCCTGCGGCATCGTCGCGGCCGGGTTTGCTGCCGATGGAACCGCCTATGTGCTGGCCGATGCGACCCTGGAACAGGCTGCACCTGCGGTGTGGGCGCGGGCTGCGCTGGCCCTGTACCACCGCTTGGCAGCCGACGTGCTGGTGGCCGAGGTCAACCAGGGCGGCGAGATGGTCGTCGCGGTGTTGGCGGAAGCCGACCCGAGCGTGCCCGTGGCGACGGTGCGGGCGACGCGGGGCAAGCTGCTGCGGGCCGAGCCGGTCTCGTTACTCTACGCCCAGGGGCGCGTCCGCCATGTCGGCCCGCTTCCGGCACTGGAGGACGAGATGTGTGCCTTCGGTCCCGGCGGTCTGCCCGGCGGCGGCTCGCCGGATCGGCTCGATGCGCTGGTTTGGGCGCTCACCCACCTGATGCTCGTGCCGTCGGTCGAGCCGCGCATCCGCCGGCTCTGAAGGTCCCGGTTAATTTCACGTGAAACATCGCAAGCGGGAGGCGTGCCATGCCTGGATTCATCGCGCGGCTCGCCAAGGCGGCCGGATTCGTCCCCAGCACGAAGGCGAGCGCGGCATTTGCCCTCTACGGCGAAGGCCGAGCGGTCTGGACGGCGCGAGATTACGCGGCTTTGGCTCGCGAGGGATTCCAGCGCAACGCCGTCGTCCACCGCTCGGTCCGGCTCGTCGCCGAGGCCGCGGCCTCACTGCCGCTGACGCTGGCCGGCGCCGAGGACGCGCATCCGTTGCTCGATTTGCTCGCCCGGCCCAACCCCCGCGAAGGCGGGATGCGCTTTCTCGACGGGATCTACGGACATCTCTTGGTATCCGGGAATGCGTATATCGAGGCGGTCGAGATCGATGGCCGGCCCCGAGAACTGTTCTCCCTGCGCCCGGACAGGATGCAGGTCGTAGCCGGCGCCGACGGCTGGCCCGCGGCTTACGAGTACGCCGTCGGCGGCCGGCGCATCCGTTACGAGCAGGCCGGCGCCGTGCCGCCGATCCTGCACCTGACGTTGTTCAATCCGCTCGACGACCATTACGGCCTCTCGCCGATGGAGGCGGCGGCGGTGCCGCTCGACATCCACAACGCGGCCGGCGCCTGGAACAAGGCGCTGCTCGACAACGCGGCGCGCCCCTCCGGCGCCTTGGTCTTCGCACCCTCGACCGGTGCGGCGTTGAGCGACACCCAGTTCACCCGGCTCAAGGCCGAGCTGGAGACGAGCTATCAGGGCAGCGCCAATGCCGGCCGTCCGCTCCTTCTCGACGGTGGGCTCGATTGGCGTCCGCTCTCGCTCTCACCGAAGGAGATGGACTTCGTCGAGGCGAAGGCGGCGGCTGCCCGCGAGATCGCGCTCGCCTTCGGCGTCCCGCCGCTGCTGCTCGGTCTTCCCGGAGACAACACCCACGCGAACTACGCCGAGGCCAACCGCGCCTTCTACCGCCAGACGGTGATCCCGCTGGTGCGCCGCACCGCCGATTCGCTCGCCCGCTGGTTGGAACCGGCCTTCGGCCCGGCGCGGTTGGAGCCGGATCTCGACGCGGTCGAGGCTCTCGCGACCGAGCGCGAGTCGCTCTGGCGCCGCGTGCAGGGCGCAGACTTCCTGTCGGTGGACGAGAAGCGTGAGGCCGTCGGTTACCCCGCGCAGGACGCGGGGCAAGGCACCGGCTCTTCGGTCTAAGGCCCCGGCGGGATTCGGGGCAAGCCCGTTCTTCACCTCTCTTTTCGAGGTCTTTCGATGGATGGCCATTTCACCGGCTACGCCAGCCTGTTCGGCGTGCCCGATCTCGGCCGCGACACCGTCGCGCCGGGGGCGTTTGCCACGAGCCTCGCCCGGCGGGGCGCGCGCGGGGTGCGGATGCTGTGGCAGCACGATCCGGCCGAGCCAATCGGCTCCTGGCTCTCCCTCAAGGAGGATGGACGGGGCCTGCACGTCGCCGGTCGGCTCAACCTCGCAGTTCAGCGCGCCCGCGAGATCGACGCGCTGATGCGCGAGGGCGCCCTCGATGGCCTCTCCATCGGCTTTCGCGTCGTGCGAGCGTCCCCTGAGCGCGGCGGACGTCGGTTGCTCGCCGTCGATCTCTGGGAGGTGTCGCTGGTGACCTTCCCGCTTCAGCCCGACGCGCGGGTGATCCGTGCCGCAGCACCCCGCCCCTTCGTCCCGCCACGCCTGCGCCTTGCGGCCCCGCCGCTCGCGGCGCGCGCCTGAGCCCTCCGTCTTCCTTCACCAACGAGGATGCCATGACCGAGATGCGTTTCGAGACCAAGGCCCCCACCGGCCTGCCCGAGAACAAGGCGGCGACCTTCGGCGCGGAAGCGGTGCTCGATGAGTTCGCCCGCGCCTTCGAGGCGTTCAAGGAGGCCAACGACGTCCGCCTCTCCGAGATCGAGACGCGGCTCACTGCGGATGTGGTGACGGAGGAGAAGCTCATCCGCATCGACGCCGCTCTCGATCAGGCGAAGAACCGCCTCGACCGGATCAGCCTCGACCGTGCCCGGCCGCCGCTCGGCGGGGCGGAGCCGGCGCGCGACGCCTCCACCACCGAGCACAAGGCGGCCTTCGACCTCTATGTCCGGGCCGGCGAGAGCGCCGGCCTCAAGCGGCTGGAGGAGAAGGCACTCTCCGCCGGGTCCGGGCCCGACGGCGGCTATCTCGTGCCGCCGACGATCGAGCGCGAGGTGCTGCGTCGGCTCGCTGAGATCTCGCCGATCCGCGCGATCGCCACGGTACGGGCTGTCTCCGGGGGGCAATACAAGCGCGCCGTCTCGGTCAACGGTCCCGCCGCGGGCTGGGTCGCCGAGACCGCGCCTCGGCCGCAGACCGACGCGCCGAGCCTGTCCGAGCTGAGTTTCCCGGCAATGGAACTCTACGCCATGCCGGCGGCGACCCAGACGCTGCTCGACGACGCGGTACTCGATATCGATGCGTGGCTCGCGGAGGAGGTCGAGACGGCGTTCGCCGAACAGGAGAGCGTCGCCTTCGTCACCGGCAACGGCGTCGGCCGGCCGAAGGGCTTTCTCAGCTACGACACCGTGGCCAATGCCAACTGGGCTTCGGGCAAGCTCGGCTTCGTCGCGACCGGTGCGGCCGGCGCTTTCCCCGCGAGCAACCCGAGCGACGTGCTGTTCGATCTGATCTACGCGCTCCGCGCCGGCTATCGCCAGGGCGCCAGCTTCGTGATGAACCGGCGGGTGCAGAGCGCGATCCGCAAGTTCAAGGACGCGGACGGCAACTACCTCTGGCAACCGCCGCTCGCCGCCGACCGGGCCGCGACGCTGATGGGCTTTCCGCTGGTCGAAGCCGAGGCGATGCCCGACATCGCCGCCGGCAACCATTCGATCGCCTTCGGCGACTTCAAGCGCGGCTACCTCGTCGTGGACCGCGTTGGGCTAAGAACCCTGCGCGATCCCTACTCCGCCAAGCCTTACGTGCTGTTCTACACCACCAAGCGTGTCGGCGGCGGCGTACAGGATTTCGCCGCGATCAAGCTGCTGCGGTTCGCCGCCTGATCGTTCTCAGTACATCCGCCGCCGGGCGGGCCGGGCCATCCATTCGGTGCGCCCGGCCTGCGCCGCGGCCATGTCGGCGGTCATCGCTTCCATCTCGGCGGTGCGCGAGGAGATCCAGCTCGCGTGCTCGCCGGTCGGGGTGACGGCGGTGAAGCCGCCGCAGGCGGTGCGGGCACGCCGGTCCTGGCGCATAGCGCCGCTCGACCAGCTCACCACGCCGACCATCTGGCCGCCGCGCAGGATCGGGCCGCCGGAATCGCCCAGGCATGCACCGGCGCCGGCGGTTTCGGCCATGCGCCGCGAGTCCGTCACGACCGTGACTCGGTTGGCGACTTGCAATGAGCCGATCGAGACGAGATGCGCCGTGCGCAGCGTCCGCGCGGTGTTGCGGCGGTTCTCGGCGAGCACGCCGAAGCCGGCGATGTCCACGTTGTCGCCCGTGGTGATCGAACCGCCGCGGGGATCGAGCGGGCGGAAGCCGGCGCCGACCGGTTGCTCCAGCTTGATCAGGGCGAGGTCGATGCCGGGCTGTTCCTCCGGCGTCGTGCCGGGGACGAATTCGGGATGCATCGAGACGGCGACCGCCCGCAGGCGGCGCTGGCGGAAGTTCGGATCGACCACGACCACGTTGTAGCCGGCCTTGTGCATCACGCAGTGAGCCGCCGTCAGCACTATGTCCTGCGCGATCAGGGTGCCCGAGCAGATCTCGCCCTGCGTGCTTTCGATGCGCACCACCGAGGCGCGAAGCCCGCCGGGATCGCGAGAGGTGCGACCCTCGACCACGGCGTGCGCCGAGAGGGGGACAAGACCCAGCAAGGCACCGAGCAGGCACGCGCGAAGGGGGCTCGCGACCATCTTTTCTGTTCTCCCAGGGCCCGGGCGCGGTGCGCCGGATTCCATGAACGAATCCCGAGCCGGTTGAAGCGTATCTGAAGGCAATTCGGCGGCCAAGGTCCGGTTCCTGATCGGCTGCGGCGCGCGGATCACGATCGGTTAAGGACGTTACCAGCGGGCGAAGGCACCCCAGCCGGACAGCGTCCGGTCGATCCAGTCGCGTTGCGGCCCGAGCAGGATGCCTTGGGTCAGGCCGCCGCAGACGTCCTTCACCCATGCGGCGACCGCGACCACTGCCGCGCCCTCAAGGATCGGCCCGCCGGAATCGCCCTGGCAGCCGCCCGCCTCCGGCGCCTTCAGCCAAACCAAGATGCGACTTGGGCCGTAGGGCTCGACCACGGCCAGCGTTGCGCCGCGATAACGGCCGATCGAGCGTCGGTCGCCGCCCCGCGTGGCGCCGTAGCCGGCGAGCGTCAGGTTCTGGCCCGCCCGCGGCATCGCGGTGCTCAACGTGGCCGGCATGAACCGCGCCGGCAGGGGCTCGCGGGTGCGCAGCAGCGCGAGGTCGATGGAGCGGGTGCGCCCGCGGATGGCATCGCCGTCATAGGCCGGATGCAGGCTACGGGCGGCCGTCTCGGCCAGCACCGGGCGGCCTGTTTCGTCACGGTAATGGATGCGGTTCTCGCCCACGCCCGCCACGCAATGGCCGGCGGTGAGCACCGCATCCGGCGCGACGACGATCCCTGAACAGACCCCACCGCCGGAGGTCAGCACCATCACCGCCGAGGCCGCGCCCGGCACCGCCGCGCCCTCCCGGCCGCCGACGATGGCCAGGGCCGGGGATGCGGCAAGCAAGACCGCGAGTGCTGAGGCCCGGAGAGCATGGCGCGCCGCACGGGCGGCGGATGGGTTCGGCGCGCGCATCGGTGACGAAAAATGCTTTCAGGAGAGGCTGGTATGACCCCGATACGCGTCGAGGAGACCGGCGTCGAGCCGGTGAGCGTGGCCGAGATGCGAGGCTATCTCCGGCTGTCCTCCGATGAGACTGCCGACGACGCCTTGATCGGTCGCCTGATCCCGGCGGCGCGGGCGGCGGTCGAGGCGACTGCGCGCCGGCTGCTGCGGCCCGCCCGCTTCCGGTTTGTGCTGGCGGCTTGGCCCCGGCTGGGGCTGATGCCGCTGCCGTTGAGCCCGCTCGTCACCGTGCTCCGCGCCGGGCTCGTCGATGGGTGCGGCACCCTCACCGAGATCGAGCCGGGCCCGATCCGCGTCGGTCCCGATCCCTGGGAGGCGCCCTGCCTCCTGTTCGGGCCGGACCTGCCGCGGCTCGGCACGGCCTCGGCTCTGGTCGAGGTCGCTACCGGCTGCGGCGGCGAGGGGCCGCCTGTCCCCGAGCCGCTGGTTCAGGCGCTGCGCCTGACGATCGCCGACTGGTTCGAGAACCGCGGTGATGCGGGCCGCGAGGGTGCGCCCCGGCCGCTGCCGCCCGAGGCGGCGGGGCTCGCCGCCGCCTGCCGCCGGATGCGGCTCTGACCTCACTCACGGAGATCGACCATGACACACAGGCCTCTCGGCGCGCGGCGGCGGCGCCTCGTGCTCGAACTGCCGGTTGACGAGCCCGACGGGTTCGGAGGCCGGCTTCGCCGCTACGTCGCCGGACCCGTGCTGTGGGGCTCGCTGGAATCGCTCGGCAGCGCCGCGCCACGTGGCGGGCGCACCGACCGGCCCGGCCTCTACCGCGTCGGCCTGCGCTACCGCTCCGGCGTCACCCCGGCGATGCGCCTCGCCGACGGACCCCGCCGCTTCGCGATCCGCGCCGCCGACGACCCGGACGGGCGCCGCCGCGATCTCGTCTGCGAGGTGGAAGAGGTGATCGAGGAGGCTTCCCCGTGACGCGATCGAGCCCCCTGCTGGCCCTGCGCGCCGGCCTTCTCGCTCACCTTGCCGGGGACGCTCCGCTCGCCGCGCTGATGGGCGGCCGCCTGCGGCTCTACGACGAGCCGCCGCAGGGCGCCGCCCCGGTCTACGCGCTGTTCGGATCAAGCGAAGTGAGCGACGATTCCGTCGATGGTGCGCAGCGCCACCGCCACGCCTTCGCGCTGACGGTCTTCGCCAAGCCGGGCTCGGCCCGCTCGGCCCTGGACGTGGCCGAGCGTATCGCCGCCCGCCTCGACGAGGCCGACCTCGCTGTTAGCGGCCACACCGTCGTCCTCCTGCGCCTCAAGAGCCTTGCCGGCCTGCGCGACGAGCGCACAGGCGAGGCGCGCGCGACCCTTTCCTTCGAGGCGGTGACCGAAGTCACCGCCTGATCATTCCTCGAGAACGCCGGAGCCGCGAGCATGAGCGCACAGAGGGGCAGGGACCTCTTGGTCCGAGTCAGCAACGGGTCCGGCGGCTTCGTCGCGGTGGCGGGCCTGCGTGCCCGTCAACTCGCCTTCAACGCCGAGACAGTGGACGTCACCAACGCCGATTCGGCCGGGCGTTGGCGCGAGTTGCTGGCGGGGGCGGGCGTGCGCCGCGCCGCGGTCGCGGGCTCGGGCGTGTTCCGCGACGAGGCCTCCGACGCACGCCTGCGCCAGATGTTCTTCGATGGCGTGATTGGCCTGTTCCAGATCGTGGTGCCGGATTTCGGCACGATCGAGGGTCTGTTCCAGATCACGAGCCTCGAATATCGCGGCGAGCATGCGGGCGAAGTGACTTTCGACATGGCCCTCGATTCCGCCGGCCCCTTGAGCTTCGCGGGGGCATGACGATGGTTAATCGCCGACGCGGCGAGGTGCCGCTGACCTTGGGATCCGAGCGCTACACGCTCTGCCTTACCCTCGGCGCGCTCGCCGAACTCGAAGACGCGCTCGGTGCGGGCGACCTCGCCGGCCTTGCCGAGCGCTTTGCCGGCGGGCGACTCGCCGCGCGGGACGTGATCGCGCTGCTCGGTGCGGCTTTGCGCGGCGGCGGCCACGCCCTCGACGACGAGGCGGTCGCCCGCCTTCCACTCTCCGGGGGGCTGGCGGCCGTGACCGCGGCGCTCGGCGAGGCGCTGGTCGCGGCCTTCGGCGAGGCCCCGCCCGCGGACCCTTGAGCCCTGCGGGAAGACACGCGCCGGAGACGCCCGTCTCCGCCTTCCCGTGGGATGCGGTGCTGGCGCTCGGTCTGGCGACCCTGCGCTGGCGCCCGCGCGACCTCTGGGCCGCCACGCCCCGCGAACTCGCCGCAGCAGCCGGCTTGATCCGCCCGGCGCCCGATGCGCCGAGCCGGGCCGACCTCGACCGGCTGCTCGCCGCCCATCCCGATCCGGGAGCCCTGTGATGACCGACAGCGACCGCAGCAATGCCGAGCGCGCCAGGCAGCTCGAAACCCTCGACCGATTGGCCCAGCGCTTCGGCAACAGCCTGTCCTCCGCCTTCGACCGCAATCTCAATGCCGGGCGCCAGCTGGACGGCGTGCTGGCCTCGCTGGCGAGCAAGCTCTCCAACGTCGCGGTCAAGGCAGCGTTGGCTCCGGTCAAAGCGGGCGTGACGAGTCTCGTCAACAGTCTGCTGAGCGCAGCGTCCGAGGGCAGCAGCACCACGGCGTTCGCCAAGGGGGCGTCGTCGCCGATGGGCGGATCGTGCCATTCCGCCTCGGCAGCGTTCTCGGCGGGGGACGGGTGCGCCCCTTCGCGGCCGGGGGCGTCGTGGCGGCGCCGACCTATTTTCCGCTCTCCGGACCTGAGGGCGGCACCGGCCTGATGGGCGAGGCCGGGCCGGAGGCGATCCTTCCGCTCAGGCGGGGCAGCGACGGCCGCCTCGGCGTCGCCGCGGGTGGAGCCGAGCGGCCGGTCGCGGTCACCATCAACATCGCCACACCTGACATCGAGGGCTTCCGCCGCTCCGAGGCCCAGGTCGCCGCCCGCCTCGCCCGCGCGGTCGCCCGTGGGCGCAGGGCGTTGTGAGGAGCACCGCGATGCCGTCAGACTTCCACGAGGTCCGCTTTCCCCTCGATGTCGCCTTGCGCGGGAGCGGCGGCCCGGTGCGGCGCACCGAGATCGTCACGCTGGCGTCGGGCCGCGAGCACCGCAACAGCCGCTGGGCGGATTCGCGCCGCCGCTACGATGCCGGGCTCGGCATCCGCACCCTCGATGCCCTGCACGCGGTGCTCGGCTTCTTCGAGGAGCGGCGCGGACGGCTCTACGGCTTCCGCTACCGGGACCGGGTCGATCACCGCTCCGGCCCGCCCTCGCGGGCGCCCGCGCCGACCGATCAGCGGATCGGCACCGGCGACGGCACGACCCGCGTCTTCAACCTCGCCAAAACCTACGGGAGCGGGCCGGAGGCCTACCGCCGCACCATCGCCAAGCCGGTGGCCGGCAGCGTGCGCGTGGCGGTGAACGGTGCTGAGGTGGCGGCCCCGAAGCTCTCCGTCGATCCGGTCACGGGCCAAGTCGTATTCGCCGCCGACGCGGTGCCGCCCGTGGGTGCCGCCGTCACCGCGGGCTTCGAGTTCGACGTGCCGGTCCGCTTTGATACCGACGAACTCACCGTCGATCTCGCCGCCTTCACCGCCGGCGAGGTGCCGCACATCCCGCTGATCGAGATCCTGCCCTGAGGGGAAGCCGATGCGCGCCGTTCCGCCCCGTCTCGCCGTCCGCTTGGAGGGTGGCGCGACCACGCTTTGCCGCTGCTGGTCCCTGCGCCGCCGCGACGGCCTCGTCCTCGGCTTCACCGACCACGACCGCGATCTCATCCTCAATGGCGTGACCTACGCCGCCCGCAGCGGGCTGGAGGCGGCCGAGGCCAGCGCGGAACTGGGCTTTGCCGTCGGCGGGGGCGAGGTGGCGGGCGCACTGACCTCCGCCGGGATCACGGACATCGACGTGGCAGCGGGGTTCTATGACGGGGCCGGGGTCGAGACCTGGTTGGTCGATTGGGCCGATCCCGAGGCGCGCCTGCTCCTCGATGTGGCGAACCTTGGCGAGATCCGCCGGGAGGGGGGCGCCTTCGTCGCCGAACTGCGCGGGCTGATGCATCGCCTCGACGTCACCGTCGGGCGCAGCTTCCGCGCTGCCTGCGACGCGGAACTCGGCGACGCCCGCTGCCGCGTCGATCTGAGCGATCCGCGCTTCCGCGCGACCGGCACCGTACGGGCCGCGCCCGAGCCCGGCCGGCTCAGCGTCGCGCTGGCGAGGAGCTTCGCCGCGGGATGGTTCTCCGGCGGGCACCTGACCTGGGATACGGGCGCCAATGCCGGACATGCCGCGGATCTGCGCGGCCATCGCCGTGACGGCGCGGCGACGGTCCTCGACCTGTGGGCTCCGCCGCCGCGTCCGGCCACGACCGGCGATGCCTTCACTCTCGTCGCCGGCTGCGACAAGAGCCTCGCCGCCTGCCGCGGAAAATTCGCCAACACCCTCAACTTCCAGGGTTTTCCCCATATGCCCGGCAACGACTTCGTGCTGCGCGCAGGGCCAGAGGCCGGGGCACGCCCCGACGGCTCCAGCCTGTTCCGATGAGGCCGTCATGGATGATGAAACGGTGCCGCTCACTCAGCGGATCTTGGCGGAGGCCCGCGCCTGGGCCGGAACGCCCTACCGGCATCAAGCCTCACTGAAGGGCGTCGGTTGCGACTGTCTCGGCCTGCTCCGCGGTGTTTGGCGGGCGGTGCTCGGACCCGAGCCGGAGGAGGCGCCGCCCTACGCTGCCACCTGGGCCGAATCGGCACCGGCCGGCAGCGACCCGCTGCTCGCCGCCGCGCGCCGGCATCTCGTGCCGATCGCTGGGCCGCTGAGCAGCTACCAGCCCCAGGCAGGCGACGTCCTGCTCTTCGCGTTTCGTGCCTATTTGCCGGCAAAACACTGCGCGATCGCGACCGGCCCGGCGGCGATGATCCACGCCCATGACGGCGCGGCGGTGACCGAGGTTGCCCTCACGCCGTGGTGGCGGCGCCACCTCGCCCACGCCTTCCGCTTTCCCGATCCGCTCTGAACCACCCGTCTGCCGGAGGCACCGCCATGACGACGCTCGTCCTGCAAACCGCCGGCGAGGCGGTCGGCAATGCGCTCGGCGGCCCCATCGGCGGGATGATCGGGCGCGTGGCCGGTGCGGCAGGGGGCGCGGCGCTCGACGACGCGCTGTTCGGCGCCGGCACGAGCCCGCGTTTCGTGGACGGGCCGCGGCTGACCGAACTCGGCGGCCTCGCTTCCACCGAGGGGGCGCCGGTGCCCCGCGTCTACGGCCGGGCGCGCGTCGGTGGCACTTTGATCTGGGCGACGCGCCCGCTCGAGATCGCCAACACCACGGTGGAGCGGTCCTCCTCCGGCTCGAAGGGCGGGGCGGGCGGCCAGAAAACCGTGCGCACCGCCTACAGCACTTTTATCGATCTCGCCGTCGGGCTCTGCGCGGGCGAGATCGCCCTCGTCCGCCGGATCTGGGCGGATGGCAGTGAACTCGACCTGACGACGCTCAACTGGCGCGTCCATCCGGGCTCGGCGACGCAGGCGCCCGACCCCCTCATCGTCGCCAAGGAAGGCGCGGACAATGCGCCGGCCTATCGCGGGCTCGGCTACGTCGTGTTCGAGCGTCTGCCGCTCTCCGCCTTCGGCAACCGCATCCCGCAATTCGCGTTCGAAGTGATCCGCCCCGTCGCCGGATTGGCGGGCAAGATCCGCGCAGTCTGCCTGATTCCCGGCTCCACCGAGTTCGGTCTCGATCCGCTCGCCGTCAGCGAGGATGCGGGATTCGGCGCTACGAAGCCGGCAAACCGTTTTCAGTTTCAGGGCGCGAGCGATGTCGTCGCGTCCCTCGACGCGCTTCAAGCTTTGTGTCCACGGCTCAAGCGGGTCTCGGTCGTAACGAGCTGGTTCGGCGACGATTTGCGCGCCGGGCACTGCACCGTGACGCCACGGGTCGATGCGACGGCGAAGGTGACGACGGGCGAGCCCTGGTCCGTCGCCGGGCTGAGCCGCGCCGGGGCGCGGGCCGTTTCCCGCTCCGGCGGCACCGCCGCCTATGGCGGTACGCCGTCCGATGCCGGGCTCGGGCGGTTGGTGGCAGACCTCACCCGCCGCGGCCTTGCCGTGGTGCTCTATCCCTTCGTGATGATGGACGTGCCGGCAGGCAACGCCCTTCCAGACCCGTACCGGCCCGGTGAAACGCAGCCGGCTTACCCTTGGCGTGGGCGCATCACCTGCGATCCTGCTCCCGACCGGGCCGGAAGCCCGGACGGAACCGGCGGTGCGGCCGATCAGGTCGCGGCGTTCTTCGACGGGCCGCAGGGTTACCGGGCGATGATTCTGCACTATGCCGGCCTCGCCGCCGGTTGGGCGGCGGCCGGGTCGCCGCTTGCCGGTTTCATCCTCGGCAGCGAGTTCGTCGGCCTGACGCGGGTGCGCGGGCCGGCCGGCGCCTATCCGGCGGTCGAGGGGCTCCGGCGCCTCGCCGCGGAGGTCCGCGCCCGCCTCGGCCGCGATGTGAGCCTCGTCTACGCCGCCGACTGGACCGAGTACGGCGTCCATGTCCGCGAAGGCGGCGCCTCCGTGCGCTTCCCCCTCGATCCGCTCTTTGCCGATCCGTCCATCAATGCCGTCGGCATCGACTACTACCCGCCGATCTCGGATTGGCGCGACGGGCCCGATCATCGCGACGCGGCGGAGGCGGCGAGCCTCTACGACCGTACCTATCTCAAGAACCGCCTTGCCGCGGGCGAGGCGTTCGACTGGTACTATGCCAGCCCGGAGGATCGCGCCGCGCAACACCGCACGCCGATCACCGACGGCGCCTACAATAAGCCGTGGATCTACCGGGCCAAGGATCTCGTCGCGTGGTGGTCGAACCCGCATGTCGAGCGGAGCGGCGGCGTCGAGACCGGGCCGACGGCCTGGGTGCCGGGAGCCAAGCCGATCTGGCTCACGGAGATCGGCATCCCGGCGGTCGATCGCGGCACCAACGGACCCAACGTCTTCCCCGATCCGAAATCGTCCGAGAACGCGGTTCCGCCCTTCTCCCGCGGCACCCGCGACGACCTGACCCAGACCCGCGGCCTCGACGCGATCCTGGCGCGTTTCGATGCCGAGGCGGACGGTTTCGAGCCGGCTCACAATCCGGTCTCGCCGCTCTATGGCGGCCGGATGATCCCGGCCGAGGACATCTACGTCTGGGCCTGGGATGCCCGGCCGTTTCCAGCCTTCCCCGATTTCACCACCGTGTGGTCGGACGCCGCCAACTGGGCCCTCGGTCACTGGATCACCGGCCGGATCGAGGGGGTGGAACTCGACCGGCTGATCGCGGCGATCCTGGCCGATCTCGGCATCGATGCGCCCCTCGACATCCATGCCGCCGGCTTCCTCGACGGCGCCGTGCTCGACCGGCCCCTCTCCGCGCGCGAGGCGCTGGAACCGCTCACCCGGCTGTTTAACCTGGACGTCTCGGTCTCCGCAGGCACCCTGCGGGTTCGCGATGGGCGCACGAGCGCGCCCGCCATGCTCGACGCGGGCGACCTCGTTCTCGGCGAGGGCGAGGCGGCCCCCTTGCGCCGGGTGCGGGCGCAGGAGAGCGAGCTGCCGCGCTCCGTCGCGATCGGTTTTTCCGACGGCGAGAGCCCGGATTACCGCCGCGCCACCGTATCGGCCGCACGCCCGGCCGGAGCGCGGCGGCAGGAAGTACGCGTCGAGGCGGCGGTCGTCACACGGCGCGACGCCGTGCAGGCGCTGGCGGAGACCGTCCTCGATGCGGCGCTCGCGGGTCGGGACACGGCGGCCTTCGGGGTGAGCCCGCGCCGGATCGATCTGGAGCCGGGCGATGTGGTCGCGCTCCCGGACGAGAGGGGCGGGACGCTTCACCGGATCGTGCGGATCGACGACGCGCCGACGGGCCGCCGGATCGAGACCCGCGCGGTGCCGCTGCCCCGGCCCGATCCCGCGCCCACCGCGCCGGCCCCGAGAACAGGCCGGAGGCCGCCGGCCATGCCGGGGCCGGTCTTCGCCCTGGCGCTGGTCCTGCCGGTGGAACGCGGCGACCCGGTGCCGCTCGTCTATCTCGCGGTCTCGGCCGATCCCTGGCCCGGCGCCGTCGCGGTCTGGCGCTCGGCCGGGGAGGGGGCGCCATTCACGCTCCACCGCACCCTCGACCATCCGGCCTGCCTCGGTCGCACGCTGACCCCGCTGCCCCCGGGCCCGCTCTGGCGCTTCGACCGCAACGCCCGCCTCGACGTCACCCTACGCCACGCGGAGGGGTTGAGCGCCATCGGCGAGGCCGCCGCGCTGGCCGGCGGAAACCTGTTCGCGGTGATCGGCGCGGACGGGGCGGTCGAGATCCTGTCCGCGGCGAGAGCCGAACTGGTCGGGGCGGAGACGTGGCGGCTCTCGGGACTGCTGCGGGGGCTGGCCGGTAGCGAGGCCGCCGCCGGCCGTTCGGCGGGCGCAGGCAGCCCCATCGTGCGCCTCGATGACGGCGCCGTACAGCCCCTCGTGGATCGGCTCGACGAGGCCGGCCGCCGCTTCCTCTTCCGGATCGGCCCGGCGGAGCGCGATCCGGCCGACCCCGCCTTCGTCGGCTTCGCGGCCACAGCCGACCTGACCGCCTTCGTTCCCTTGAGCCCGGTTCACCTGCGCGCCCGGCGCGAGGCCGGCGGCATCTGCTTCCAGTGGATCCGGCGGGCGCGGCGCGATGCCGATGCCTGGGAGCCGGCCGACGTACCACCGGGCGCGGGGACCGAGGCCTACCGCCTCGACATCCTCGCAGAGGACGGGCGGATTCTGCGCAGCCTGAGCAGCGACACGACGAGCGCGCTCTACGCCACCGCCGACGAGATCGCCGATTTCGGCGTGCGCCGCACCGAGATCGACGCCGCATTGGTGCCGATCGGCTCCCTCGCCGGCTCCGGCCCCGCCCGCCGGGCGCGGGTGAGCCTGCGGACCGTCTGACATCTCACGCTGACGGAGTGGCCCATGGCCGATACGACCCCGAGCCTCGCCCTGCCGCTGATCGCGGGAGGGCAGGCGCAGAAGCATGTCACCCACAACGAGGCCCTGGCGTTGCTCGACGCGCTGGTGCAGCTCGCTGTCCTCGACAAGGATCGGGCCGCGCCACCCGCGAGCCCCGCCGAGGGCGACCGCTACCTGATCGTCTCGGGCAACCCGAGCGGGGCCTGGACCGGCTGGGCCGGGCGCATCGCCCGCTTCCAGGACGGTGCGTGGCTGTCCCTCAAGCCGCTTGCGGGTTGGACGGCCTACGTCGCCGACGAGGCCGAACTCTACACCTTCACCGGCTCGGCCTGGATGCCGTTCCGCGCGACCATCTCCGCCCTGCACAACCTGACCCGCCTCGGGCTCGGCACCGGGGCGGATGCGGACAACCCCTTCGCGGCCAAGCTCAACAAGGCGCTCTGGACCGCTTTGCCGATCGCCGAGGGCGGCAGCGGCGATCTGCGCTACACCCTCAACAAGCAGGCGGCCGGCAACACCCTCTCCCTGCTGATGCAGACTGGGTTCTCCGCCCGTGCCGAGATCGGCCTGACCGGCGACGACGACCTTCGCGTGAAGGTCTCCCCGAATGGCGGCGATTGGCTCGAGGCGCTGCGGATCGCGCGTGCGACGGGGCGGGTCGCCTTTCCCGGCCGGATCACCGTCGCGGACGTACCGGTGCTGACGGCGCAGGTGATCGCCGGCAATAGCGGGCCGGGCTCCTTTCCGGCCGGGGGGACACGGTACTTCACCAACGCCCTCGTCGGCGGCCACCAGAGCGAGGTCTACGCCGCCGCCGGCCGGCGGGGGCGGTTCCGCGATCTGCGGGTGGTGACGCAGGGCGCGCCCGGCGCCGGCGAGAGCTGGACCGTCACGCTCCAGAACCTGTTCACCGGCACGGCCCTGACCTGCACGATCGCCGGGGCCGGCTCCAACCAAGCGGCCGACCTCGTCAACAGCGCGGTCTTCGAGGCGGCGGACCGCTGGTGCCTCAAGATCGTGGCGAGCAGCGGGGCGCAGTCCACGACCAACATCCTGTTCTCGCTGCTGTTCGAGGGCCTTGAATAGGCCGCCGGCCGCCGAGGCTGACGTTCGACCCATCCCCTCAAAACCGGAGATTGACGATGGACCTCAGTGCCGTCGGCCGCGCCGTGCTGATCGCCCGGGAGGGGCGGCGGCTGCAGGCCTACCGCGACAGCGTGGGTGTCTGGACCATCGGCATCGGCCACACCGCCGCCGCCGGGCCGCCCGTGCCGCGGGCGGGCCTGCGCATCGGCGCCGGGGAGGCGGACGCGATCTTCACCCGCGACGTCGCGGCCTTCGTCCGCACCGTCGCCGAGGCGATCCCCGAGCCGCTGCCGCAGCACGCCTTCGATGCGCTGGTCTCGCTCTGCTTCAACATCGGCCCGGCGGCTTTCCTGCGCTCCACGGTGCTGCGGCGCCTGCGGGCCGGCGACCGGGCGGGCGCGGGCGAAGCGATCCTGATGTGGAACCGCCCCGCCGTGATCATCCCCCGCCGACAGGGCGAGTTCGACCAGTTCCGCACGCCCTACGAGACCGCCCTGCCGCGCGCCCGGCGCGGCGATGCGGGGCCTGTCTCCGCTCCCGCCGCAGCCCCGCCCTCACCGCCCGGCGCTCGGCCCGGCTGGGGCGCGCGCCTGCGGGACTGGCTGCGCGCCGGCCGCTGACCCCTTCTTTCGCCCCGAAAGGATCGTTCCCATGACGCCGACCAAGGTGACATCCAACAAGGTCCTCGTTCGAAGCTTTGCCCGAACAATGGCACGGGTTTTCCTCGTCAGACCCGTCCTGCCGCCGCTCCTCCTGCTCGGCTGTTGCTGCGCGCCCGCGCACGCGACCCCGCTCCCCGTCATCGACGCGGCAACGCTGGTCTTGCCCTGGGGCGACGCCGTCGTGGCGCTCGTCCAGGGATTGTCCGCGCTGCTGACGCCGATGCTCGTCGCCGGGCTCGCGGCGGTGCTCGCGCGCTTCGGCGGTCCCTTGCGGCTCCTCGTCACCGACGCGCTGGTCGAGCGCCTCGTGCGCAACGCCACCGACTACGCCCTGAACGCCGTGGCCGGCGCCGTCCGCGGGCGCAGGCTGACCGTCTCCGTCGGCTCGGCGGTGATCGCGCGGGCCGTGCAGCGGGCGCTCGATCAGGCGCCGGCCTGGCTGATCCGGGCGGCGGGCGGCGGCGAGGGCGTCGCGGAGAAGGTGTTCCGGTCCCTGCCCCTGGAGGCGGCGGCGACCGCCGGCAACACCCTCGAACCCGCTCTGGAACGCGCCCTGGGGCAAGGGACCGCGCGGGGGAGCCGCAAGGCCGTCTGATCGTCCGGTATCGCGCAAGACCGGAGCCGATGATCCGGGAGGCGGTGCAATGGACAAGATCGCAGCCGAAGCCGCGCGTCTCCTCTTCGCCGATGGGGGCACGGGCTGGATCGTCGCTGTGCTGCTGGGACTGGCCTGCCTCCACCTCTACCGGGACGGCCTGCGCGTGCTGGAAGCGCGCATCGCCGAGACGGGCGCCACCGCCGCGGCACTGGAGCGCGCTTCGCAGACCAACGCGGCGGTGGCCGCCGCCCTGGAGAGCCGCACCCGCGTGCTGGAGGATCTGGTCCGGCTCACGGGCGAGACCGCTCGGGCGGTCGCGCGTAGCGACGAGCGCGCCCGGGAACGGTTCGAGGACCTCCTGCGGCGCATCGGCGAGTTGCAGCACCGGCCGAATCTCTGACACGCGATACGGAGTCTTCCATGCTCGGCCGTCGCTCCTCCGCTCATGCTTGCGCCGCCGGCTCGGAGGGAGCCAAGTCGCGGGCCTCCCGCCGAAGCCGGTCCCGTGCCGCCGCCGGCCGCCTGGAGGCGGCGCGCCACGGTTTCGAGCGATCACTGATCACGCTGCGCCGGGCCGCCCTCGACGCGGTCGACAGCGGTGATCTGGCAAGCCTGGCCATGCGCGTGTGTGGTGAGCGTCGCCTTCACGCCAGTAGGGAGGGGACGGCGTGAAGGCGGCCGGCCCTGCGCAGTCCTGCCCAGGGAACCGCGTCGGCGATTCCGCCTTGTCCCCGGCAACATCGCCGACCCGGACATGGCCCTCGACCGCAAGACATCTACGACGGCAGCATCCCCCTCGGGTGCGCCTGCGCTCGCAAACATTCAGGGCGCATTCAGTGCGCTGGCGCGACAGTCATTCTCGATGCGCCAAGCTTTCGCCCTGTTGATCGTCGTCTCGACCGCCGCGGTCCTCGCGGCGGGGGCGGTCGGCCCTCTCGCCGAGGAGACCGGGGCCCTCGCGCCCGTTCCGGCGCAGAGGGAGCCGCTGAACCGCGGCGACGATTGCCTGTCGCCCGCGGACCTGCGGGAGGCGGTGGCCGAGAAGCGCGTCGTGCCGCCCATCGCCGCGATCCGCGCGGCGCGCCAGATCGTTCCACGGGCCGAAATCCAGCGCGCCAGCCTGTGCCGGCACGAAGCGGGTCTCGTCTATCTGCTGACGGCCTTGCGTCGCGACGGGCATTTCATGCACGTCATGGTCGATGCCCAATCGGGACAGGTGAGCGGGCAGTGGTAAGCGTGGCGGTGCGCCGCCGGGATGAGGAGTGACCGACCGTGCGTCTGCTCGTGGTCGAGGATGACCGTGACATCAACCGGCAGGTCGTCGCCGCGTTGGAAGAGGCCGGCTACGTCGCCGACAAGGCTTTCGATGGCGAGGAGGGCGGCTATCTCGGCGAGAACGAGCCCTACGACGCCATCATTCTCGACATGGGCCTGCCCAAGGCCGATGGCGTCACCGTGCTCCAGAACTGGCGCCGGGCCGGGGTGAAGACCCCCGTCATCATCCTCACCGCCCGCGACCGCTGGTCCGACAAGGTGGACGGCTTCGACGCGGGTGCCGACGACTACGTCACCAAGCCCTTCCACATGGAGGAGCTGATGGCCCGGGTGCGCGCGATCCTTCGACGCGCGGCGGGTCACGCCAGCAGCCAGATCGCGTGCGGCCCCGTCACCCTCGACACCCGCTCGGGCCGCGTCTTCGTGGACGGCGCCCCGATCAAGCTGACGAGCCACGAGTACCGGTTGCTCTCCTACCTGATGCATCACACCGGCCGTGTCGTCTCCCGCGCCGAGCTGACCGAGCACCTCTACGATCAGGATTTCGACCGCGATTCCAACACCATCGAAGTGTTCGTCGGGCGCCTGCGCAAGAAGCTCGCCGTGGACCTGATCCAGACGGTGCGGGGGTTGGGCTACCTGATCGATCCGAACCAGCCGCCCGCGCGGGGGTGAGGCCTCATTGGCTGCCAAGATCGGTGAGCGCGAAATCCTCGCCTTTGTAGAGGAGAGGCACTCTGTGACTCCGGGCCACCGCGTAGGCGAAGCAGTCGCCCATGTTGACGTGGGCCGGATGTCCCGTTCCCTTGCCGTACCGCTCGAAGGCATCGAGGGCCCGGTCCGCATCCTCTGCCGTGATCGGGACAAGACCGATCCGGGCGAGGTCGAGCAGCATCTCGATATCGGCTCGGGCCGCCTTGAGCCCGCCCTGCTTCTTGCGGGCGATGCCGAGGACTGCCTCGTAGACGGCAATCGGCGAGGTGATGGTGGGTCCCGCCCTTTCGAGGCGAGCGGCGAGGGCGCGTCCCTCCGGCTCCTCCGTGATGATGGCGATGAGAGCGGAGGCGTCGACGAACATCATTCGTCGTTCAATCCGTCGGAAAAAGCCTTGTCGGCATCAAGGCCCGTGGACGGCCGCGCGGTCACCCGTTCGTGCAGAGGCCTCAACCGTTCCCATAGGCCAGGCCGGGCCTCGTCCCGCTCCAACTCGTTACGCACGGCGACCTTGATGGCCTCGGTGAGCGGAACGCCCTTCCGCTCGGCCAGAAGGCGGACGAGGCGGTCCGTCTCCGCGTCGCGGATATGCAGGGCCATGGGCAACTCGCTTCATCTCTGTGTAGAAAGCCGACGCGCATGATGTCCATGCCCGCGTCCCAGCATGCGAGACGCGCTTCGAGCCAGCACTCATGACCGATCGCCTCGCTTGGCTCCCCTTGCGCCGCCGCTCCATTGCGGTGCGGCTCGCGGTCTCCTCGTTCCTGTCGAGCACCGCGATCCTCGTCATCGCGGCCTTCATCCTCACCACGCTCTACCGCGAGAACACCGAGCGCGCCTTCGACAGCCGCCTGCTCGTCTTCGCCAACAACCTCGCCACCGATCTCGTCTCGCCGAGTGACCCCGAGACACGCTCCTTCTCGCTCGGCGATCCGCGCTTCGACCTGCCGCTGTCCGGCTGGTACTGGCAGGTCGGGCGGCCCGACGCGAAGCCGCGGGATCTGCGCACCTCGCGCTCGCTCGTCGGCGTGCCGCTGAAAGGGCCCGATCAGGCCGGCACCGCGACCATCGGGCAGATCCGCCAGGGCTACGGCCGGGGCCAGGACGACCGCAGCCTGCGCATCGTCGAGCGCGACGTCGATGTCGGCGCCGACGGGCGCTACACCGTGCGGGTGGCCGGGCCGGCGGATGAGATCGTCAACGACGTCGAGCGCTTCCGCTTCTCGCTGTTCATGACCTTCGGCCTGCTCGGCTTCTCGCTTGCGGCCACCGCGCTGCTGCAGATCCGCTTCGGCCTCGCGCCGTTGCGCAAGCTGCGCACGGCGCTCGGCTCGATCCGCCGGGGCGAGGCCGACCGGATCGACGGCGAGTATCCGCGCGACATCGCCCCGCTGGCGGGTGAGATCAACCTGCTCATCGAGACCAACCGCGAGATCCTGGAGCGCGCCCGCACTCAGGTCGGCAACCTCGCCCACGCGCTGAAGACCCCGCTCTCGATCATCGTCAACGAGGCCGGCGGCAGCGAGGCCCCGCCGGAGCTGTCGGAGAAGATCCGCGAGCAGGCGGCGGTGATGCGCGATCAGGTGAACTACCACCTCGACCGGGCGCGGGCCGCCGCGCTCGCCGGCACCCTCGGCACCTCGACGGAGGTCGAGCCGGCGCTGGCCGGCTTGGTCCGCACCTTCGGCAAGATCTACCGCGACAAGGACATCGCCTACGAGGTCCACGTCCCGCCGGGCCTGCGCTTCCGCGGCGAGAAGCAGGATTTCGAGGAGATGATCGGCAACCTCGTCGACAACGCCTCGAAATGGGCCACGGGCCGGGTCTCGATCTCCGCCGCGCCGACGGCCGAGCACGACTATCCCCACCTCCTCGTGGCGGTGGAGGATGACGGGCCGGGCTTGCCGGAGGAGGATCGCGCGGCGGTGCTCAAGCGCGGCCGCCGCCTCGACGAGACCAAGCCGGGCTCCGGCCTCGGCCTGTCGATCGTGGCGGATCTCGCCACGCTCTACCGCGGCCGCTTTCGCCTCGAGGCGGCTTCCCTCGGCGGCCTGCGCGCGGTGATCGAGGTGCCGGGCGACGCCCCCGCGGGGGGCGGACAACGCTGAGTGGTGGCGGCCTTCGCGAAGGTTACGCATCGGCACGTCTGTGCTATGGCCCTGCTTCGCTCGCGCGTGACGACGTGTCACTTCGGGGCGATGTCGTGCGGGCCCCGCTCGGGCTCTACACGGGGCCGAGCTTAAAAACTTTGGGTCTGATGACGGCGATCTGGTTCATCCTGGCGGCCATGACCGGCGCAGCCGTGTTCGCGCTGCTTTGGCCGATGTCGCGCCGCCGCCGGCACGGGGTCGGGCCGGAGGCGGAGGGCGGCAACGGGCTCGCCACCGAGACCGGCTTCTACGAGGATCAACTCGCCGAGATCGAGCGCGATCTCGGCCGCGGCCTCATCGCCCCGGCGGAGGCCGAGGCAGCGCGCGCCGAGGCCGCACGCCGGTTGCTGCGAGCGAGCCGCGAGGAGCAGGCGGACGGGTCGGGGCCTGCGCCGATCGCCGAGCCGCATCTGCGCCAGCGCCGGGCGGCCTCCGCCTTCGCGCTCTCGACGATCCCCCTCGTCGCGCTCGTCGTCTACGGCCTCTACGGCTCGCCGAACCTCCCCTCGCAGACCGACGCCGACCGCAAGGCGACGCGGGCCGGCGCGCAGGATCTGATGACCGCCATCGGCCAGATCGAGGCACGGCTCGCCAACCACCCGGACGACGTCCGCGGCTGGAGCGTGCTCGGCCCCGTCTACATGCGGCTGGGTCGGTTCGACGACGCGGCCCGCGCCTACGCGGCGCTGGTCCGCCTCAAGGGCGAGGACGCCCAGGCTCTGTCCGATTGGGGCGAGGCCCTGGTCGCGGCCGCCGACGGCACGGTCTCGCCGGAGGCGCGCAAGGTGCTGGGCCGGGCGCTCGCCGCCGACCCGAAGGCGGCCAAGCCCCAGTTCTATCTCGCCCGCGGCGACGAGCAGTCCGGCGACGTAGCCGGCGCCGTGCGGCGGCTGGAAGCGATGGCGGCCTCCGCCCCTGCGGACGCTCCCTGGCTGCCGACGGTGCGCGAGAACCTCGCCCGGCTGAAGGGTGAGACCATGGCCGCGCCGAAGGCCGGAGGAGAAGCCGGGGAGGGCGTCAAGGACGCCGCCAAGGAAGGCGCGATGTCCGAGGCGCCGGTGGCCGGGCCGGGCGGCAACATCCAGGCTCTGCCCCCCTCGGAGCGGATCGACGCGATTCGCGGCATGGTCGAGGGACTGGAGCGGCGCTTGGCCAAGCAGGGCGGCAGCGCCGACGAGTGGCTGCGCCTCGTGCGCTCACACGCGGTGCTCGGCGAGCGCGACAAGGCGCTCGATGCGCTGGAGCGCGGGCGCAAGGCGTTTCCCGACAATAAGGAGGCGCAGGCGCGTTTCGATGCGCAGGCCCACGAACTCGGCCTCGCCGGGGCCGGGGCACCCCCGCCGAAGGCCGAGAACGGCGAAAAGTCCGGCGAAAGGAATGCGGCGGAGCCCGACGCCGCCACCGCGATCCGAGCGATGCCGCCGGCCGAACGCGAGGCGGCGATCCGCGGTATGGTCGCGAGCCTCGACCGGCGGCTCGCCGCCAAGGGCGGCAGCGCCGACGAGTGGATGCGGCTCGTGCGCTCCTACGGCGTGATCGGCGATCGGGCCGCCGCAGCCCGGGCCCTCGACCGGGCCAGGATGGCGCTCGCCGCCAACCCGAACGCCGTGGAACGCCTCGATGCGCTCGGCAAGGAACTCGGTCTGACACCGGCTCAACCGTAGCGGAAGGCCGCCCCTGACAATCGGTCCCGCCCGTTCAACCTTGACCCCGCGGGCAGGCGGGCCGAAACCGGTCTCTTGATCCTCAGCAGACGTCGGACCACCATCAGGCGTTCAAGCCTGAAGGAACGAGAAGAAGCCGACGAACCGGGACGGAACCGTCGTGACCCGCAAGAGCCGCCGCCTGATCCTCATCGCCGCCTGCGGCGCCGTGCTGGCCCTGGCGCTCGGGCTGATCCTGTCGGCGATGAGCGGCTCGATCGTGTTCTTCCGCTCCCCCGCCGATGTGGCGGCGCAGGGTGTGGCGCCGGGCACCCGCTTCCGCCTCGGCGGCCTCGTCAAGGACGGCTCGGTGAAGCGCGGGCCCGATCAGAACGTCGAATTCGCGGTGACGGACACCAACGCCACGGTTCCCGTGCAGTATCGCGGCCTGCTGCCGGACCTGTTCCGCGAGGGCCAGGGCATCGTCGCCGAGGGCACGCTCGATGTCGGCGGCGTGTTCCGGGCCGACACGGTGCTGGCCAAGCACGACGAGAATTACATGCCCCGCGAGGTCGCCGACGCCCTGAAGGCGCAGGGACGCTGGCAGGAAGGCGGGGGCAAGGAAGCCCCCAAGGACGCGGCGAAGCCCGAGACGGCCGACGCCACCCTGGGCCGGCGCAGCGAGCGGTGAAAGATTTCATGACCGTCCGGACCGAAACCGCGCGAGGGAACTGCCGGTGATCGTCGAAATCGGCCATTACGCGCTGGCGCTCGCGCTGGCGCTCTCCCTGGTGCAGGCGGTGATGCCCGCTTGGGCCGCCCGCTCGGGCGACGCGGCTTTGCGCGAGGTGGCGGGGCCCGCCGCGCTCGGCACCTTCGCCTGCATCCTGTTCGCCTTCTGCGCGCTGACCTACGCGCACGTGACGTCGGACTTCTCGGTCCAGAACGTCGTCGAGAACTCGCACACCGCCAAGCCCTTGATCTACAAGATCTCCGGCGTCTGGGGGAACCACGAGGGCTCGATGCTCCTCTGGGTGCTGATCCTCGCTTTGTTCGGCGCCTGGGTCGCCACCGCCAAGACCTCCGTGCCACCGGTGCTGCGCACCAACGCGCTGATGGTTCAGGCGAGCATCACCTTCGTGTTCGTGCTGTTCATCATCACGACCTCGAATCCCTTCGCCCGTGTCGCGCCGGCGCCGCTGGAGGGCAACGACCTCAACCCGCTGCTGCAGGATTTCGGCCTCGCGATCCATCCGCCGCTGCTCTATCTCGGCTATGTCGGCTTCTCGGTGACCTTCGCCTTCGCCGTCGCCGCCTTGATCGAGGGGCGCATCGATGCCGTCTGGGCGCGGGCGGTGCGGCCCTGGGCCCTGATCGCCTGGAGCTTCCTGACGCTCGGCATCGCGATGGGCTCGTACTGGGCCTATTACGAACTCGGCTGGGGCGGCTGGTGGTTCTGGGATCCGGTCGAGAACGCCTCGCTGATGCCCTGGATCGCCGGCACGGCGCTGTTGCACTCCATCGTCGTCATGGAGAAGCGCGACGCGCTCAAGGTCTGGACGGTCCTGCTCGCCATCCTCACCTTCTCGCTCTCGCTGGTCGGCACCTTCATCGTCCGCTCGGGGCTGCTCACCTCGGTGCACAGCTTCGCCTCCGATCCGAGCCGCGGCGTGTTCATCCTCGCGATCCTCGCGCTGTTCATCGGCGGCGCGCTGACCCTGTTCGCGTGGCGGGCGCCGAGCTTGCGCCAGGGCGGCCTGTTCGCGCCGATCTCCCGCGAGGGCGCTCTGGTGATGAACAACCTGTTCCTCGTCGCCGCCTGCGCCACTGTCTTCGTCGGCACGCTCTACCCGCTGCTGCTGGAGATGCTGACGGGCGAAAAAATTTCGGTCGGCCCGCCCTTCTTCAACTGGACCTTCATCCCGCTGGCGCTGCCGCTCCTCGTGATCGTGCCGTTCGGGCAGGCGCTGGCGTGGAAACGGGGGGATGCCGCCGCCGCCGCGCAGCGCCTGCTCGCCGCCTTCGCGGTGGCCCTCGTCGTCGCGCTCGGCGCGGCGGCTCTGGCCTGGGGCGGCCCGGTCATGGCACCGGTCGGCCTGGGCTTTGGCGCCTACCTCATCATCGGGTCGGTCCTTGAGATCTGGGCGCGCGCCCGCGGCTACGGCCACAACCGGACACGCGATCTTGGCACCACCTGGCGCCGGGCGATCGGCCTGCCGCGCTCGGCCTGGGGCACGGCTCTGGCCCATGCCGGCGTCGGCGTCGTCGTGCTCGGCATCGCCGGGCAGGGTTGGGCGACGGAGGGGCTGGCCACGATCCGGCCGGGCGGACAAGTCGCCTCCGGCCCCTACGTCGCTACACTCGATCGTGTCGGCCCGACCAAGGGCGAGAACTACGAGGAGACCACCGCCTTCCTGACGCTGCGCAACCGCGCGGGCGACTACGTGGGCACGACCGAGACCGGAAAGCGCTTCTACCCGTCCCGCCGGATGACGGTGACCGAATCCGGCCTAAAGACGGTCGGCGTCAGCCAGATCTACGCCAGCCTCGGCGAGGTGATGCCCGACGGCTCGATCGGCATGCGTCTCTACTACAAGCCGCTGGTGCTGCTGATCTGGATCGGTTCGCTCATCATGGCGGCCGGTGGCGGGCTCTCGCTCACCGACCGGCGCATGCGCGTCGGCGCTCCCGTCAAGGCGCGCGCCAAGCTGCCGCCCGCCGCGGTGCCCGCCGAATGACCCGCCTCCGCTCCACGATCGCCGCGCTCGCTCTGAGCCTCGCGGCGATCCCCGCACTTGCGGTGCAGCCGAACGAGGTGCTGAAGGACCCCGCCATGGAGGCGCGGGCGCGGCACATCTCGGAGGGCCTGCGCTGCCTCGTCTGCCAGAACCAGTCGATCGACGATTCCGACGCGCCGCTCGCCAAGGATCTGCGCGTGCTGGTGCGCGAGCGGCTCAAGGAGGGCGACAGCAACGGTCAAGTCATCGATTACGTCGTGGCCCGCTACGGCGAGTTCGTGCTGCTGCGCCCCGTCTTCGGTTGGCATACGCTGCTGCTGTGGCTGAGCCCGCTGCTCGCGGTGGGTCTCGGCGCCTTCGGTATCTGGCGTCTGTCGCGCCGCCGCCCGCCGACACGGGTAGCGGGTTTGTCCAAGGCGGAGGAAGCCGAGGTCGAGGCGCTGCTCAAGCGGCCGTAAGCGCAAGGGGATCGGCAGAGGCGCTCCGGCGCCCTGCTTTCGCCCGATCGGACGGGCAGGATCCGGCCCATCGTCGTCATCGCCGACCTGCCGCGAGCCTCCCCCGAGCGCCATGCCGATCGCCGCCTCTCTCCGATATCGCGCCCTCGCCGCCGCGCTCGGCCTCGTCGCCAGCCTCGCGACCGTGAGCTCGGCCCGGGCCCACCCCCATGTCTGGATCACGGCCAAGGCCGAACTCGCCTACGAGGCGGGCCGCGTCACCGGCATCCACCATGCCTGGACCTTCGATCCCGAATACACCGC
This sequence comes from Methylobacterium sp. J-043, assembly GCF_022829505.1. Lineage (NCBI taxonomy): Bacteria > Pseudomonadati > Pseudomonadota > Alphaproteobacteria > Hyphomicrobiales > Methylobacteriaceae > Methylobacterium > Methylobacterium sp. J-043. The sequence goes on from NZ_JAKSYB010000063.1 coordinate 628,172, forward strand.
CTTCCTGACGCAGGGGCTGGACGCCAACGGCGATGGCAAGGTCTCGCCCGAGGAGCTTCAGGGCTCGGCCAAGGAGCATGCCGGCAACCTCGCCGAGTTCGCATACTTCACGAAGCTTAAGGTGGCCGGCAAGGAGCAGAGCTTCGCCGAGCCGCAGGAGGCGCGCATGGCGATGGAGGGCGGCCGGCTCACCCTGAGCTTCCTGCTGCCGCTGAAGACCCCCGCCGTGCAGGGCAAGGGCGTCGCGGCGGTCGAGGTCTACGACCCGACCTACTTCATCGCCTTCAGCCTCGCCGACGGGGCCGACGCGATGCGCCTCGCCGGTGCCGCTCCCGGCTGCAGCATGACCGTGACGCGGGCGAAGAACACCGAACCGACGGTGGCCTCCGCCGGCCAGTCGATGACCGAGGCGATGTTCGAGGCACTGACCGCCGCCTCGAATTACGGTGAGCAGTTCGCCAACCGGGCCATCGTCGCATGTCCCTGACCGCCGCCCTGCGCCCCGCGGGTCTGGCGGGCGGGCGGTGGCCGCTGCGGCTGGCAGTTGCTGCCGGGGCGGTCGTGGCGGCTGGCGCTCTTCTCGCCGGCATCGCCTGGACGCTCGGCCCCGTCGCCGCGCCGCCGCCGCGCTCGCCCTTCGGCATCGGCTTCCGCGAAGCCGCGCCCGCGACGACCGGGCTCGGCGGCTGGCTGCTCGCGGTGCAGTCCAATTTCTCCAGCAACCTTCGCGCGGCCGTGACGGCGCTGAAGGCCGGCGGCCCCTGGATGCCGCTGATCGTGATGGGCTTTGCCTACGGCGTGTTCCACGCCGCCGGCCCCGGCCACGGCAAGGCGGTGATCGCCGGCTACATCGTGGCGGGCGAGCGCACGCTGCGGCGCGGCTTCGCCCTGAGCGCTGCCGCAGCCCTGCTCCAGGCTTGTGTCGCCATCGCCATCGTGCTCGTCGGCGTGCTCGTCCTCAACACGACCGCTGCCGGGATGACGCGGGCCGGCACCCTGATCGAGACCGTGAGCTTTGCCCTCGTGGCAGCGCTCGGCGCCGTGGTGACGTGGCGTAAGGCCGGGCGGCTCGCCGGCCTCGCCACCGATGCGCCGCCCGAGGCGTGCGGCCCCGGCTGCGGCCATACCCACCTGACCGATGCCGCCGCCCTCGACCGGCTCGGCGGCTGGCGCGAACGGGCCGGCGTGGTGCTCGCCGCGGGCTCGCGCCCCTGCGCCGGGGCGGTGCTGATCCTCGTGTTCTGCGCTGCGCAAGGCCTGCTCGCCGCCGGCATCGCCGCGACCTTCGCCATGGCGTTCGGCACCGCGCTCACCACCGGAGCGCTCGCAAGCCTTGCGGTATTCGCCAAGGCCCTGGCGCTGCGGCTTGCGGGCGGGCGTGGGCAGGCTGGCGCGCTGGCGGTCGGCGGGCTCGAATTGCTGGCCGGGGCCTTTGTGCTGGTGCTCGGGCTCGCCATGCTGTCGGGTGTAGCCTCCGGCCTGGGTGGCTAAAGCATCGTCCCGAAAGGTGGCCGCCGGCTTTCGGAAAAAGACGATGCTTTTGACAGACCTCTCGCCAAGGCCCACGCAGCCGTGCAAGCTTACCCCGGATCGGGAGGAGCCCTGCTTGAGCGAACACCACGCCCTCGACGTCTTCGCGCCCCTCCTCAACTGGCGGCTCCTGAAGGGCTCGCACGCCTTCCCCGGACCGGACGGGGGCACCTGCATCAACGAGGCGGCGATGGTCGCGGCGGGGCTGCCCTACCGGGCGATCACCGCGAGCGAGGAGTGTCCGCCCTGCTTCTCACGCCCGCTGGCGGCCTACGCGCTCGGTCTCAACGACGCCATGCCGGAGGCTGCGCGGCAGGGGCTGATGGCGTTCGTGCTGCGGCTCTCCGGCTCGGCGGATGCGCCTGCGGTTGAGGCCGCCCGCACCACCTTCCTCGCGCTCGAGAGCGCCCGCCGCATTCTGCCGCCGCTGCTCGATGCATCCGGATTGCCGGCGCTCGCCGCACGCTGCGAGACGGCCTCCGATGCGGGGGCGGCCATGGTCGTGCTCCGCACCGCCGAGATGCAGGGCGGTGCGCTGTCCCACGCCGCCGCCGGCCGCCACGCCTGGATCGTGGGTGCGCGCGCCTCCGCCGTGTCGCGCACCGCCACGGCGGCGTTGCGCGCCTTCGACGACCCGCGCAGCGCCGCCGAGGTGGCGGAGGGGGCGGCCCCCTTCGCGGAGGGGACGTGGCGGACCGCGCTCGGCCTCCTCGACGCGGCGCTTCGGATCGGCCGGCAGGCGCCGGAAATCGACCTGATGTCCGCGCATGCGCGTCTGGAGGCGGCGCGGGCCAGCGTTCAGCCGTAGGCGCGCGGGCGCGGCTCAGCGGCGAGGTCGACGTCGAGCGCCTCGCAGTTGGCGAGCCAGCGCCCGGTCAGGTGGTAGAAGAAGGTGCAGTGGCCGACGACCGCAATGGTCCGCTCCGGCCGCGCCCGCAGCCAGTCGCGAAACCCAGAGACGCGCTGGTCGAACAGCGTCCGCGGCTCGACGTGCCAGCCCTCGGGCCCGGCCTCGCCGTCCGCGTACCACCACGTCTCGGGAAGGTGGCCGACTTGGAAGGCCGGAAATTCCTGCGCCAGCACCGAGGCCGCCCGGCCGATGTCGCAACTGCTCTCCTGGCACTCGCGGTGGAGCACCTCCACCAGCACGTCGGGCCCGGCCGGGTGATCGGAGAAGATCCCGGCAGTGGTCTGGAGCGCCCGGGTCAGCGGCGAGGTGACGACGAGTTCGAAGGGGATACCGCGCAGCGCCTTCCGGGCCGCGGCAACCTGCGCGTGGCCGCGCTCGGACAGGCGCGCATCGATGTGGCCGGGGTCGCGCCCCGTCGCCTCGTGATGCGCGTTGAAGGTCGATTCGCCGTGGCGGATGCAGACGATGCGGGTGGCGGAGGGCGGGGTCGAGCGGGACATCGCCCCGATGTAGGCGGATCCCGCGCCGCGGGAAGCGGCCGTGACGCCGCGCCCGATCTTCCGCACCGATCCGGACGAAGCGTCACAGTAAGCGGCGAATGGCGCCGCTTTCCGGACATCGCGCGCCGCCCGGGTGCGGAGCGGGGCCGAAGGTGGGCGAAGCGTCCCGTGGCGGCGCGGCACCCACTGGAGGAGCCTTGGCAGGAACCGGCCGCCGCGCCGGCATCCGCCGATGGAGGCTTCCATGCTCTCGCTTCCCCACTCGCCGCTTCCCCACTCCCCGCTGCCACACTCGGCGCTCGCGCGCCCGGCTCCCGGCCTGACGCGCAACCTGCTGCTCGGGCCGCTGATCGCCCTGCTGCTCGCGCTCGTTGCCGGCATTGCGCCGGCAAGGGCACAGGATTCGAGGGCACAGGACGGCAGCGGCACGCTGTTGCTGCGCTTCGAGGGCGGGGCGCCCGTCGAGGCGCCCCGCCTGAAGGCGGATGCCGCGATCACCGTGAGCGGCCCGACCGCGCGGGCGACGATCACCCAGGCCTTCCGCAACACGACCGCCGAATGGGTCGAGGGCACCTACCTGTTCCCGCTGCCGGAGGATGCGGCGGTCGATACGATGAAGCTCGTGGTCGGCGACCGGGTCATCGTCGCCGACATCCGCGAGCGCGAGGCGGCGCGGCGCGTCTACGAGGCAGCGAAGGCCGAGGGCAAGGCCGCCGCGCTCACCGAGCAGCAGCGTCCCAACCTGTTCACCAATGCGGTCGCCAATATCGGCCCCGGCGAGACCGTGCTGGTGCAGATCGAGTACCAGCAGCCGGTGCGGTCCTCCGCCGGCACCTACACCCTGCGCCTGCCGACCGTCGCCGCCCCGCGCTACAGCCCCGCGCCCCCGGCGGTGACCTCCGTCGTCGAGCGGGCCCCCGCCGCCGATCCCGTTCCGGATCGCGAAACGATCGCGGCCCCGGTGCTCGACCCGGCCCGCCACGCGCCGATCAACCCGCTGACGCTCACCATCGCTCTCAAGGCCGGCTTTGCCCTGGGCCAAGTGCGCAGCGCCACCCACGCAATCCGCGTCGAGGAAGTGTCCGGAAACGAGCGCCGCATCACGCTCGCCGACGGCGCCACCGCCGCCGACCGCGATTTCGAGCTGACCTGGACCGCCGCCCCCGGCGAGGCGCCCTCGGTCGGCCTGTTCCGCGAGCGGGTCGCGGGGGCTGAGGCGGTGCTCGCCGTGGTGACCCCGCCGGAGACCGCGAGCCCGGCCGCAACCGTCCCTCGCGACGTGGTGTTCGTCATCGATAATTCCGGCTCCATGGGCGGCGCCTCGATGCGCCAGGCCAAGGCGGGCCTGCTGATCGGCCTCGACCGGCTGGGCGCAAATGACCGCTTCAACGTGATCCGCTTCGATCACAGCTTCGACACGCTGTTCCCGGATCTGGTGGCCGCCGACGCGCACCATCTGGCGCGCGCCAAAAGCTTCGTGGCGGGGCTCCAGGCGAGCGGCGGCACGGAGATGCTGGCGCCGCTCCGGGCCGCCCTGCGGGATGCGACGCCGGAGGAGACGGCGCGCCTGCGCCAGGTCGTGTTCCTCACGGATGGCGCCATCGGCAACGAGGCGCAGATCTTCTCCACCATCGCGACGGAGCGTGGGCGCTCGCGGCTGTTCATGGTCGGCATCGGCTCGGCCCCGAACGGCGACCTGATGCGCCACGCCGCCGAACTCGGGCAGGGCAGCTTCACCCAGATCGACACGCCCGAACAGGTGACCGACCGGATGCGCGCCCTGTTGATGAAGCTGGAGAGTCCCGCCGTCACCGACCTGACCGCGACCTTCTCCGAGCCCAGCATCGACGTGACGCCGGCCCGCCTGCCCGACCTGTACCGGGGCGAGCCGCTCACCCTGTCGGCCCGGATGGGGCAGGCCCGCGGCACCCTGACCCTCACCGGCCGGATCGGCGGCCAACCCTGGCAGACGCTTCTGCACCTCGATGCGGCGCAGGAGGGAACCGGCATCGGCAAGCTCTGGGCGCGGGCGAAGATCGCCGAGGCCGAGACCGCGCGGCTGACCGGTGGGCTCTCGCCGGAGGCAGCCGACGCGGCGATCCTGCGGCTGGCTCTCGACCACGGGCTGACGACCCGCCTGACCTCGCTCGTGGCGGTGGACGCTACCCCGCGCCGGCCGGCCGGGATGCGCCTTGCCAGCACCGAACTGCCGCTTAACCTGCCGGCCGGCTGGGACTTCGAGACGGTGTTCGGCACGCAGGACGAGGCTCCGCAGCTTCCCCCGCCGCCGCGCCAGCGCCGCGCCGCGGCCTCGGCCACGCAGATGGCCGCCGCGCAGGCGGTGGCGCTGCCGCAGACCGCCACGGATTTCGAGATCCGCGCATGGCTCGGGGCGCTGCTGCTGGCGCTCGGTCTCCTCCTCTCCCACCGCCGGTTCGCGGCGTGAGCGGGCGCGCACGACAGGGCGCCGCATCACGGCGCTCGGGTCGGCGGGGCCTCGCCGCCCTTCCGGCCTTCCTGCTCGTCGCGGCCGGCTTGGTTCTGCTGGCGCAGGCGGCCTGGATTCCGGCCAAGGCCGCCCTGGCGCAGGTGCTGCTGGAGCGCGCCTTCGCCCGCACCCTGGCCGAGGGCGTGGCCGTCCCTCCCTGGCCCTGGGCCGATACGGTGCCGGTCGCCCGCATCGGCTTCCCGCGGCTCGGCGAGCATTACGTGGTGCTCGCCGGTTCGAGCGGGCAGGCGCTGGCCTTCGGGCCCGGCCATGTCGAGGGCACGCCGGAGGCGGGCGAACCGGGAACGGCGGTCTATGCCGCCCACCGCGACACCCAGTTCCGCAGTCTCGGACGGCTCTCCATCGGTGATCTCATCGAAGTGGTGCGCCGCGATCGCGTCAGCGCACGCTTCCGCGTCACCGGGAAACGAGTCGAGCGCTGGGACGCCTCCGGCCTCGATCCGGCCGCGCCGGGCCGCCGCCTCGTGCTCGCCACCTGCTGGCCGCTCGACGCGGTGACGCCGGGGCCGGAGCGGTTGCTGGTGGAGGCGGATGCGGTCACCGAGCCTTGACGCCTCCCTCAGCTGTGCGGTTCTGTGCGGATCCGTCCGGAACCGCACGCCATGTCGCTGATCGAGGCCGATCACCCCGAGACCGAACTGCCTGACGGGCAGAGCCGCGCCATCGCGGACGCTGTGCGTGAGGCGCTGGCCCGCCGCCGGATGTCCCGGCAGGCGCTCGCGGACGCGGCCCGCATCAGCATCTCGACCCTCGAGAAGGCGCTGTCGGGCCGCCGGCCCTTCACGCTGGCGACCACGCTGCGCCTGGAGGAGGCGCTGGGCCTTCCCCTCAGGGTGCAGGGCACCGCACCGCCGATGGCGATCGCGGAGAAGGCGCGCCACGCCCCGGAAGAGTTCGGCTCCTACACCCGCGAGGCGGTGGCCTTCCTGACCGGGCGCTACCTGACGCTACGCCCCTCCTTCGGGCAGGCGGGGGCGATCTTCGCCTACCGCACCGAGATCGCCTGGGACGCCGACAGCGCCCGGCTCGTCTTCCGCGAGGCCGAGCGGCTCGACGCGCCGTTCGCGCAATCCGGCACCGTCTCGGTGCCGAACCAATCGGGCCAGATCTACCTCGTCACCAACTTCCAGGGGCAGTACCGCCTCGCTGTGCTCGGACGCCCGACGATCCAGGGCGAGATGTTCGGCATCCTGATGACCCTGTTCTCCGGCCGCGGCACCCAGCTCACCCCGGCCGCGGCCCCGCTCGCCCTGGTGCCGGAGCGCGGGGCGCTGGCGGAGGGGGCGCAGTACGGGCGCATCACCACCGGGATGGCCTGCGAGCCGGCCTACCGGCGCATCCTCGACCGGGTGCGCGAGGATGTGTTCGCGGTGTTTCCAGGGTGCGGGGAGGGAGTGGCCTGAAGCGTCAGGCCGTGCTCGACAGCTTCATCAGCACGAGGCCGCCGACGATCAGCAGCGCCGCCACGATGCGGGTGGCGTTCATCGCCTCGCCGAGAAAGGCGATGCCGACGATGAAGGCGCCGACGGCACCGATGCCGGTCCAGATCGTGTAGGCGGTGCCGAGCGGCAGGCTGCGCATCGCCCAGGCGAGGCAACCGAAGCTCAAGCCCATGGTCACGAGGGTGATGACGCTCGGCCAGAGGCGCGAGAACCCCTCCGACTGCTTCATCGAGAAGGCCCAGACGACCTCCAGCAAACCGGCGACGACAAGAACGATCCAGGCCACGGCAACCTCATGGGGCGCATGAGCCGGGCCGTCCCGGACTTGGGCCCCTGGATGGGGGAGGACGTTGCCTCGCAGACGCTTCACTTAAAGCGGAGGCTGGAAGAGTCACGTGTGAGGCCGCACCGCAAAATCGCCAGTCGCTATTCCAACCGCACCACCACGCTGTCGCTGGCGCCCGCCGCATCCATCACCGAAATCCGGGCGAAGCCTGCCCCCTCCGGGCTCCATTCCGATTGCCGGCGCATCGCCTCCGCCACCGGCAGGCCATCGACCATCCAGGTCAGCGGCGGCTGGCCGCCCAGCGCCTTGAGGGCGAGGCGTGCCTGCGCGCCTTCACTCAAACCGAGATCGACCCGGGCGCCGTCCGGCGGGTAGGCGATCTTGAGGGGCACGCCGAGGGTCGCGGCGAAGGTTTTCGGCGCGTCGCGGCGGATGTGGCGCAGCGGCGGGGGCAGGGCCATGGTCGCGACGACCAGCGCGTCGCGGGGACGGGGCAGGGTCTCCGGCTCGCCGCCGAACCGGGCGAAGGCGTCGAACAGGATCGGCGCGGCTTGGGCGCGCCCGACGAGCCCCGGCACCGAGGCGCCGTCGGGGCGGCCGATCCAGACCGCGATCGTCACGCGGGCATCGAACCCCACCGCCCAGGCGTCGCGGTAGCCGTAGGAGGTGCCGGTCTTGAAGCTGATCCGGCCGGGCAGGGCGTTCTCCGGGGGCGGGGCGCCGCGCAGGGTGTCGGCGACGTACCAGGCCGCCACCGGATCGGCGATGCGCCGCTCCGGCTCCGGCGCGGCCGGGTTTCCGTCGAGGCGCCGGGCCAGCGCCGGCACGCCGCCGCCTCGGGCGAGCCCCGCATAGAGCCGGGCGAGGTCGGTGAGCGTGATGCCGAGGCCGCCGAGCGCCACGGGCAGGCCCGGCGCCGTGTCGCGCGGTAGCAGGATCGTCGCGCCGGCGCCCCGCAGCCGCGCGATAAAGCGGGCGGCGCCGACCGCATCCAGAAGCTCGACCGCGGGCAGGTTCAGCGATTGCTGGAGTGCGACCCGCGCCGTCACCGTGCCGCGATACCCCATGTCGAAGTTTTCCGGGGCGTAGCTCGCGGCAAAGCGCGCCGGGCGGTCGTCGAGCAGCGTTTCCGGGTGGGCGAGCCCGTCCTCGAAGGCGAGCGCGTAGATGAACGGCTTCAAGGCCGAGCCCGGCGAGCGCACCGCCTGCGTGGCATCGACGGCACCCGCACGGGCAGCGTCGAGGTAGCCGGCGCTGCCGACATGGGCGAGCACCGCGCCGGTGCGGTTGTCGAGGGCGAGGATCGCGGCGGAGAGCGCCGGGCCGGCGGCAGTCGCGCGCTCGGTCGCCAGTGCCTCGAGGCTCGCCTGAAGGCGCGCGTCGAGCGTCAGATGCTGCACCCGCGCTGACTCGTCGGCGGCATGCGCCTGCTCGGCGGCATGGGCCGCGAGCATTGGGAATTGTTTGCGGAGTGCCGGCACCGGCTCGGCCTTGGCGGCCTGCGCTTCGTCGGCGGTCAGCACGCCGCGCTCGGCGGCGATGTCTAGCACCCGATCGCGGGCGCGCCGGGCGTTGGCAGCGAAGCGGTCGGGCCGGCGTGCCTCGGGTGATTGCGGCAGGGCGACGAGGAGCGCGCTCTCGGCAAACGACAGCCGGGCCGGCTCGCGGCCGAAATAGGCAAGGCTTGCCGCCCGCACCCCCTCGACCGGGCCACCATAGGGGGCGAGCGCGAGGTAGAGGTCGAGCACGCCGGATTTGCCGAGCGTGCGCTCCAGCTCGACCGCGCGGACCATCTGCCGGAGCTTTGCCAGCAGCGAGCGCTCGGCGCGTGGCTCGACGAGGCGGGCGACCTGCATCGACAGCGTCGAGCCGCCCGACACGATTTTTCCATGCGCGAGCCATTGCCACGCAGCGCGAGCCGTCGCCGCCGGGTCGATGCCAGGGTGGCTGTCGAAGCGGCGGTCCTCGTAGGCCTTGAGCATGGCCAGGTACCGCGAATCGATCGCGTCCGCGGTGACGGGCAGGCGCCAGCGCCCGTCGGCGGTGGCGAAGGGGCGCAGCAACTGGCCCTTCCGGTCGAGGATGACGGTGGAGCGCAAGCTCGCCTGGGTCAGGTCGAGGGGCGGGAGCGTGGCGGCGTAGCGCCAAAGGGCGCCTGCCATCAGAGCGACGAGGACAACGGAGAGAGCGAGAGCAGCGCCGACGCGTCTCCCTCTCCCCGCGCGCGGGGAGAGGCCTGTCTGCACCTTGTCGTGCAGACAGGAAGCGGAGGCGGAGCCGGAGCGGCGGTGAGGAGGAGCCTCAGGAGGAGCTTCTTGCGGCGCCGCCCCCTCACCCCCGGCTGCCGCCTTGCCGAGCCCCCGACGAGGGGGGCTCGGCCCTCTCCCCGCGCGCGGGGAGAGGGGCTCTGCGTCGGCGGCCATGCCTCTACTTCGCGGAAGTGACCTCGACCGATCCGAACGCGGTGCGTCCGAACCGTTCGGGGCGGTACATGTCCTCGACGCTCGCGCCCGGATGCACGTAGGTGCCGGGCGAGACCACGCGCACGGTGTAGGCCGCCGAGAAGAAGGCGGATTGCTCCGGGGTGCGGTCGTAGGCGGCCACGAAGCGGTCGTCGCGGAACTCGGTGTGGACCGGAGCCACGTCCGACTTGGCGAAGCTGAGGCCCGAGAGCGCGTCGGCATCGAGGAGCTTCGGGTTGTCGATCTCCAGCCCCGCGGGCAGGCGATCGACCAGCAGCAGGCGCCCGGCGCTGGCCTTGGCCTCGGTCACCTTCAGCACCACGACGAGGCGGTCGTTCTGGCGCAGGGGCTTTCCGAGATCCACCGGGCTGCCGTCGAGCCGGTAGACGCTGCGCTCCACCGTGAAGCCCTGGGAGGCCGCCGGCTCCGGGGCGATCGGGTTGCCCTGGACGCCGATCGCGACCGGCACCGCCTCGCGGCCGGCATTGACGATCCGCACCGGGCGCGCCTCCAGAGCGGGGGCCCGATAGAGCCGCGAGAGCGGTCCGGTCTCGGTCTTGCCGTCGACGGTCAGCGCGAGGCTGTCGGAATCCTTGGCGAGGCTTTGCGCGGCCAGCACCATCCAGGCGTTCTCCTGGGTGCTGGTGGAGCGGCCGTCCGCCCGCTCCTGGCCGAGCACGGCGGCGACCGGCTGCAGCGTCGCCTGAGTGAGCCCGGCCTCGCCCGAGAGCGCCAGCAGGGCGGCGCCATCGCGCAGGCGCGAGCCGTAATCGGCGCGGTAGGTGCCCCGATCACGCTCGGCCTGGAGGGCCTGCACCGCCGCCTCGAAGCCCTTTTGCGCCCGGCCGCGATCACCGAGGAGGGCCAGCGCGGCGGCGAGCTGCCCGCGACCCAAGGGCGTGGCGAAGTCGGTGAGCTTGGTGTCGGCGAGGTAGCGCAGATCACCCATCACCGGGCGGCCGTTGCGGGCGAGCACGTAGGCGGCATAGGCGATGTCCATGCCGCCGTTCTCGATCGTGGTGGTGTTGGCCACCGTGTTGCGCAGGCGGTCGAGCGCGCTGTTGAAGGCGGTTTGCGGCACGGCAAAGCCCCGCTCGCGGGCGCGGGTGAGGAAGTCGGTGGCGTAGGCGGTCAGCCACGTGTCGCCGGCATTCTCCGTGGACCACGCGCCGAAGGCGCCGCTCGAATCCTGGCGCGCCAGCACCCGCTCGATCGCCCCGCGCACCCGCTCGTCGAGTTTCCCGTCGAGGCCGAGCTTCTCGCCCGCCGCGAGCGCGTTGACGTAGAGCAGCGGCATCGCCCGGCTGACGATCTGCTCGGAGCAGCCGTAGGGGTAGCGGTCGAGCGATTGCAGCAGGGCGGCGACGTCGATGCCCCCCAAGCGGTTGGCGGAGACCGAGACCGCCCCGGTGCCCGGCAGGATGTCGGCGAGCAGATCCGGCGTCAGGTCGAGCCCGGCGCCGGGCTCCAGCGGGCGCACGCTGCGGCGCACGAGGGCGCTGGTGCCGGGATTGATCCCGAGCGCGAAGGATTGGCCGGCGCTGCCCTGGATGCCGGGCCCGGTGAGGCTCAGGTCGAGCCGGGCCGTGCCGGGGCCGGCGGCGGTGATCGGGATCACCAGTTGCCCCTTGGCGCCGGCCTCCAGGCGCAGGGTGGAGCGCACCGCCTCGCCCGCCACCACGACGGGGCCGGTGAGGTCGAGGTCGACGGTGTAGTCGCCGGCCGCCCCCTCGACGTTGTCGAGGGCGACGAAGAAGCGTGATCGGTCGCCGACATTGAGGAAACGCGGCAGGGTGCCGGTGAGGACCACCGGATCGCGGACGATCACGTCGGCCTGGGCCTGGCCGACCCTCGCCTTGGTCCAGGCGGTCGCCATCAGCCGGGCGGTACCGTTGAAGGCCGGCAACTCCAGCGGGATCTTGGCCGTTCCGTCCGCACCCACCGTGACGACGCCGGAATAGAGCGCGAGCGGGGCTTGTGTCGGCGGTGCGTCGGCGAGTTCGGTCGCCCCGCCGTCGCCGCCGGAGCGGATCGCGCCGAGCGTGCCCTGCATGCCGTCGATCAGGTAACCCCAGAGGTCGCGGATCTCGGGGCCCAGCGCCTTCTGGCCGAAGAAGTAGCCGAACGGGTTCGGCGCCTCGTAGCGGGTCAGGTTGAGGATGCCGACATCGACCGCCGCCAGCGTCACCCGCGCCTCCTCGCCGGGAGCGAGGCCGGCGAGTTTCACGGGCACGGTCAGCGTGCCACGGGGGCGCACCTTCTCCGGCGCCTCGATCGAGACGGAGAGGCCGCGCTTCTCCTTGTCGACGGAGAACCATGCCACCCCGAGCGCCCGGCCCGGCATGCGCTTGGCCGCTTGGTCGAGCGGCCGGTAGGCGGTGGCGACGAGGTAGGCGCCCGCGCCCCATTCCGCCTTGACCGGGATGTCGACGGTGGTGCCGCCCTCCGCGACCGTCACGTCGCGGATCTCGTGAACCCGGTCGCTGACGACGGCGAGCGTCGCGGTGCCGGCGAATTTCGGCGCGAGCCGGGCGCGCAGCCGTTCGCCGGCCGCGTAGGCCGGCTTGTCGAGGGTGAGGTCGAGGAGGTCGGGCACGTCGGCGGTCTCGGCGCCGCCCCAGCCGACGGTGAAGGAGACGCTGACCCCCGCTTGCGGCTGGCCGGGAACGCTCGCTTCCAGCCGGTACTGGCCGAAGCCCACCGGCACGGCGATGCGCGCGGGTGCGTCGGCGGCAATCGCCACGCGCCCGTCGGCGACGCGACGGCTGGATTTGACCGGCTCGAAGCTCCAGCGCCCGTCGGCCCGGTACCATTGATAGGTGCGCTCGACCTTCGACAGCGTCCAGGTCACGCCGTCCTGTGTCAGGCGGCGTCCGTCGGGGGCGGCCATGACGACGTCGAAGGTCGCGGTCGCGTTCTCGGCGAGGTCGCCGCCGAAGTTTTTCCGAATGGCCAGCACGGGCTGGGCCGGCAGGATCGGAAGGGTGACGCTGCGGCTCAGCGCCCGGCCGCCCGGTTCGCCGACGGCGAGGGTGATCTTCGCCTCCAGCGCGCGGGGGGCCGCCACCTCCTGCACCGGCACCGTGATGCTGGTCTTGCCCTGCGCGTCGGTGGTGGCCTTGGCGTCGATCTCGGCGGTCGTCGCCTCCACCGCCTCGTCGTCGAGGCCGATGGAGAAGCCGTCGAGGCCCTTGATGCCGGGATTGGCGGCGGCCTGCACCGCGACCGAGCCCGAGACCTCGAGCCCCGAGCCCGGCGCGCCGTAGAGGTAGCGCGCGGCGACATCGATGACCGCCGGCTCGCCGCGGGCGAGGCTCGGCGTCTTCGGGGTAAGGCTCACCTCCAGCCGCTCGGGAACGTAATCCTCGACGAGCCAGCTCGCCTCGCCGACGGGCGGCGCCTTAGGGTCGGTATAGGCCGCAACGCGCCACGTGCCGTGCATGGCGCCGGCCATCAGCGGCAGGGCAAGGGAGCGCCCGCCGAGCCCCTCGTCGGCCACCGCCGCGCGGCGGTACTCGACGCCGTCGGGCCGCTTCACCACAAGCGTCAGCGGCAGGCCGGCCACCGCCGCCCCCTGCGGATCGCGCAAGATGGCGGTGAGCTGCACCGTCTCGCCGGAGCGGTAGACCCCGCGCTCGGGGAAGACGTAGGCTTCGGCCCCGCCCGGCGCCGGGCGACCCTTCACCCCGCGGTCGGAGAGATCGAAGGCGCCGAGCGCCAGATCGAGGAAGCCGTAATCGTCGCCGACCTGCGCCACCACGAGGCCCGGCGCCAGCCCACCCTCGCCGCGGGCGAGGCCGGCGGGGAAGGCGGCATGGCCCTGGCCGTCGGTCTTGGCGGTCGCGAGCACGTCGTTGTTGCGGGCGACGAGCCGGATCTCGGCGCCCGACACGGTCTTGGCGCTGGCGAGCGAGCGGGCGAAGACGTGCACGCCGTCGCGGCCCTTGAAGGCGGTCAGCCCGAGATCGGAGACGACGAACCACTGCGTCGCCTGGGTCTCGTAGCCGCCATACTCATCGTCGGATGAATCCGTGGTGCCGGTGGGCTTGGCCAGCATCAGGTAGAGGCCGGGCTCCAGCTTGCCGACCGCCTGGAGCACGGGGAAGGCGGTCACCGCCTCGCGGTTGGTCTCGGCCTTGGCCGTATCGAGCGTGCCCTTCCAGACACGCTGGCCCTTCTGGTCGGCGATGGTTTTGGCCGTCGAGCCGCTGAGCTGGCTCAAGAAGTCCTCGGAGCGGAGTGCGGGCAACAGGCCGCGATCGCCGATGCGCAGCACCTCGACATCGAGCTTGTCCGCGTTGACCGAGACCAGCGGCACGCCGGCCTGACCGGTGCGGGGCAGAACGTAGTTGCGGCCGGTGAAGCGCACCTGGGGCGAGCGGTCGCGAACGTAGACCTCGTAATCGGCCGATTTCAGCAGATTTTCGCCGACCGAAGAGGGCAGGCCCTGGCGCACCACGAAGGCGTAGCGCTCGGAATGCTTGAGCCCATCGACGCAGACCTGCGAGCCCTCCGCCGTGACGGCGGCGTTGGTCGCGCCCGAGACGGCGATGTAGGGCGCGTAGTCGGTCTTCGGGACGAGGCTTTCCGAGAAGGTGAAGCAAACCCGCGGTGCGGCGGCATCCGAATCGACCTTGTAGTCGAGGATGCGGAAGCCGTGATCCGCGCGCAGCTTCTCGTAGGCGGCGCGGGTCTGCGCCTCGTCTCGGATTGCGAGGCTCGCCCGGTAGGCTTCCAGCGCGGGCCGCCACTCGGACTGGGCCGCCTGGATCTCGCCGAGCCGGGACAGGGCGCGGGCCTCGTCCGCCGGGTTCCTTGCGCGGAGATAGCCCTGGTAGGCGGCGGCGCTCGCGCGACCCTTCAGCTTGAACCGGGCGGAATAGTCGGCGCGCTCCTCGTCGTTGCCGGCGGCAATGGCCGCGTTGGCGTAGTCGAGCCAGTTGCGGACATCGTTCGGGTCGGCGGCGACTGCGGCGGCGTAGGCGTTCAGCTCGGCATCCGGCTCGGCCCCTTCGGTCCGTGCGGCGGTCTCCGCCTCGCGGCGCCACTGTGCCGCCGTTTTGGCGCCGGGGGGCGCCTCGCTCTTGAGCGCGGTCTCCAGCCGGACGCCCGCACTCGCAAGCCCCTCGCGCACGAAGGTTTTCGCAACAGGGGCGGTCACCGATCTCGGCGGTGCGGCTGGGGGGGCGGCCGGGCGCAGCGTCTGGGCCAGGGCCGGGACACCGAGCCACATCGCGCCGATGAAGGCTGCTCCGAGGTGCCCGAGACGGTTGCCTTGGGACATGCGCGCGTCTCCTCCGACCGGTGCGCCCGAAGCAGGGGCGCCCGCGGCCGGCACGCTATCACTTGCCGCGCCGGCCGCAACGCTTGCGCCGAGCCATCGGCAACGAGGGACCTCAGTAGAGGCAGATCAGGGCAACGCCGGCCAGGAGAAGCAGCGCGCCGCCGAGCCGCGGAAGGTTCGCTTCGTGCACCGGCACGCCGAGCAGCCCGAAATGGTCGAGGGCGAGCGACATCAGCATCTGCCCGACGATGAGGAGGGCGACGACCGCGGCGGCGCCGATGCGCGGGATCAGGAAGATCGCCCCGACGACGTAGATCGCACCGAGCAGTCCGCCGGTCCAGGCGTACCAGGGCGCGCGGGCGGCCGCGGCGAGCGAGGGCAACGGCTCGCGCAAGGTCAGCGCCAGGAGGCCGACGGCGAGGCCGCCGACCGTGAAGTTGACGAATCCGGCCCAGAGACCGGAGCCGAGTTCGCCCCTCAGCCCGGCATTGACCGCCTGCTGGACGACGAAGGCGACGCCCGCGAGCGCCGCCGCACCGTACAATCCGATCTGCAGCAAAGCCGCGCCCTTCCGCCTGTCTCGAACTCTCGTGCCAAAGCTGTCGCCCGGGGCCGCTCCGTCCACCGGGGCACGATCACGATCCCGCATGCCGGCGCCAGGGCAATCGCTCGAAGCGATTTCCCTGGTTTGTCGTTTGGCCTCAGTCGCCGGCGCCCGCCTCCGCGGGCTTAGGCTTTCGCTCCGCTCGACGCTTTTCAAGACGGACGTCCTGAAAAGCCCGCGCCGCGAAGCCGCCGATGCGGCTTCGAGCGATGGCACTGATGACGGAGCCCCGCAGCGACTTGTGGCGGGCACGCTCCGGCTGGCATCATCGCCCGCACTTCGAATCGAGCGGTGGTGATGACGGGACGGATGAGAGCTTTTCGCACCGGCCTGCCGGCCCTGCTCGCTGCCGGACTCGCAACGGGGGCGCTCGCGCAAGGGCTTGCTCCACCGGCCGCGCCGGCCCGGCCGAAACCCGCCACCCCGGCTCCGGCCGCCCCCGATCCCGCCTTCGAGGCGGCACGGGCGGGCTTCGAGGCGCTGCCCGAGACGGAGCGTCGGAGCCTGCAAGACTCGCTCGTCTGGACCGGCGACTATAACGGCGTGACGACCGGGGCCTTCGGCAAGCGCAGCTTCGATGGCATCCAGACCTACCAGACCCGCACGGGCGCCGCCCCGACCGGCCTGCTCACCCCGCCGGAGCGCGCGGCGCTCAAGCGCGAGGCCGAGGAGGCCCGGCGGGCGGCGCGCTTCAAGGTTCAGCCCGATCCGGCGAGCGGCGTGGTGGTCGGCGTGCCGGAGGCGCTGCTGCCGAAGAAGAGCGCGATCCCCGGCGGCACCCGCTGGCAGAGCGCCGACGGGCGGGTGACCTTCGACACCAAGTCGTTCCCGCAAGGGGAGACCAGCCTCGACGCCCTGTTCGAACGCGCCATCGCCGCGATGCCCGGCCGCAAGGTGACCTACAAACTGAAGAAGCCGGATTTCATCGTCATCACCGCCGAGACCGCGGGCGGGCGCTCCTACATCCGCTACGCCGAAGGCCCCCAGGGCATCCGCGGCTTTACTCTCGGCTACGACAGGGCGTTGGCGGACACGGTCGACCGTCTCGTCATCGCGGTGGCCAACAATTTCTTGCCGTTTCCCGAGGACGCGCCGCCTCCCACCGCTCCGACGGCAGCCACCGGCCCGGCCCCTCGCGGGACTGCCTCCGGCTTGGCGGCCGCGCCCGCAGCGCCACCGCTGCCCGGTGCGCAGGCCGAGGCGCGTCCTGCCGCGACCGGCCTGCTGCTGGGCGGCGGGCGGGTGCTGACGGCAGCCTCCGCCCTCGAAGCTTGCGCCGCGCCGCGCATCGGCGGTGCGGCGGCCCGGATCGAGCGGCGCGACGCGGCGGGCAGCCTCGCGCTTCTGTCCGCAGAGGGGCTCGCGGGCGGTGCGTCGCCGCCGCTCCGCGCCGAGCCGGTGAGCGAGGGCGAGGCCCTGCTCGTGCTCGGCGCTCAAACCAAGGGCCGCCCGAGCGTCGCCCCCGCCACCGCTGCCGTCGAAGGCGTCGACGCCCCGCTCCAGCCCGGCGCCGGCGGTGCACCGGTGCTCGACCGGTCGGGCCGGGTCGTCGGACTCGTCGCCCGCTTTCCCACAGCACCTCGCCTGATTGCCGGAGTGATGCCGCCGACGCGCTATGCCGTCGTGCCGGGGAAGGCCGTGGCAGCCTTCCTGAGCGAGAGCGGTCTGACCGCCGGAGCGGGCAAGGACGCGGCGAAGGATCCCGCGAAGGGCGCCGCGACCACGCTGGGCGGGGCGGCGGCGCCCGCCCTCGATGCCGTCGTTGCCATCACCTGCGCGCGATGAGGGCGGCGCCGGGCCTTAGAGCATCGTCTTTTCCGAAAGCCGGCAACCCGCTTTCGGGATGATGCTCTAGATCCGGTGCGTGACGAGCAGCACGATCAGGATGATGATCAGGAGGCCGCCGAGGCCGAATCCGGGGCCGCGGAAGCGCCCGCCGCCGTAGAAGTTGCCGCCGCCGAACAGCAGCAGGATCAGCAGGATCAGGAGGATGGTGGTGATGGTCATCGGCGGAGGCCTCGTTGGTCCGCCCAGACCCCTTTGCCTGAGCGCCAACAGCAACGCTTGTGCACGCGATTTCGTTCAGCCGGCTCGCAACTTATCCCGAGGGGTGTTGGGGCGTCAGGCCCGCCAGTCCGGCAGGGCGCCCCCGGTCTCTGCAAGCCACGCGGGCACCGGCAGGCCGCGCTCGCCCAGGAAGGCGGGGTTGAACAGCTTCGAGGCGTAGCGCGCGGCCCCGTCGCAGAGGATCGTCACGATGGTGTGGCCGGGTCCGAGTTCGCGGGCGAGCCGGATCGCGCCCGCCACGTTGATGCCCGACGAGCCGCCGAGCGACAGGCCCTCCTCGCGCATCAGGGCGAAGATGATGTCGAGCGCTTCCGCATCCGGAATCCGGAACGCGTGATCGGGCGTGAAGCCTTCGAGGTTCTTCGTGACCCGGCCCTGGCCGATGCCTTCGGTGATCGACGAGCCTTCGGCCTTGAGCGTGCCGGTGCTGTAATAAGCGTGCAGCGCCGAGCCCTCCGGGTCGGACAGGGCGATCTTCACGCCCGGCTTGGCCGCCCGCAGCGCCTCGGCCACGCCTGCGAGCGTGCCGCCGGTCCCCGCCGCGCAGACGAAGCCATCGACCGCGCCGCCGGTCTGCGCGAAGATCTCGGGGCCGGTCGCCTCGATATGGGCGCGGCGGTTGGCGGTGTTGTCGAACTGGTCGGCGAAGAAGGCGCCGGCCTCTTCCGTCTCCGCCAGCCGCTCGGCGAGGCGGCGGGCGGCGTGGACGTAATTGTTCGGGTTGGCGAAGGGGACGGCGGGCACCTCGACGAGCCGGGCGCCAGCGAGCCGCAGCGTCTCCTTCTTCTCTGCCGATTGCGTCTCCGGAATCACGATCACGGTGCGGTAGCCGCGCACGGACGCCACCAGCGCGAGCCCGATCCCGGTATTGCCCGCCGTGCCCTCGACGATGGTGCCGCCGAGCCGGATCAGGCCGCGCGCCTCGGCATCCCGCACGATCGAGAGCGCTGCCCGGTCCTTCACCGAGAGGCCGGGATTGAGGAATTCGGCTTTGCCGAGGATGGTGCAGCCGGTCTCTTCGGACGCGCGGCGCAGCCGGATCAGGGGCGTGCCGCCGATCGCGGCGAGCACGTCGGGCGAGACGGTGGAGGATGCGGACATGCGGTGCGGCGGCCTTCCTGAGCGCCCGCGCGGGGCGGCGGATCAGGCAGGCTTAATCAGCCGACTTTCAGGAATCCAGGTAGCCGGCCTCCCGCAAGGCGTCGGCGACCGCAGTAAAGAAGGGATCATCTGCCTCGGCGTCGTCCTGCGACAGCGTTCTTCCCTCGTCGTGGGGCGCGGTCTCGCTCCGGTCGAAGTCCCGGAAGTCCTGTGGCTCCGCCGGGTTTCCGGCCGCTGCCGCGGATGCGCCGAGCCCGAAAAGGCCGGCTGCCGTGAGGAAGGTCTCGTTCAGGGAGATCATGGCCGGCTCCTGTCTCGAAAACGGGACGCCACTAGCCTAATCGGTTAACGAAATCTTAGCAATATTGACGAGGAGAGCCGGAAAACAGCGTGTCGGCCTTCACCGCTCCTGAGCGCTGCGGGCAGGGCGGAAGCGAATCACGCCGTAAGTGTGGGGTGCGGCTCGAAGCCCCGTTTATCGCCGTCGCCTTGCAGAGGAGCGCCGCGCGGAGCCTGCTTTTCAGAATTTCGATCCGGGGCAAGCGCGGAGGCCGGCTCCGGCGATGGAGGCTTGGACGGCACCGGCGTGATCGCTTTGGGCGTCCATCCCGCGCTTTCGGTTCAGGTCCGGTTCAAGCGCGACGGTGCAGTGTGGCCGCAGGTCAAGGACTGTGACTTTCCTGCACCGGTTTTGGCGAACCGAGCTGCTTCGGCGCCGCAATCCCGCAGGATGAGCACTCCGTCAAGCTTCTCCCGCTAGACGTTCCTCTCGCGGCGGTTTCAGCCACCGCCTTCGATGCCTGCCCCGTTTCCTCTCAGCCGCGAATCCAATCCATGACGGTCGTCGCCCTCATCGCCTGCAACCTCCTGCTGGCGGGTCTATTTTCCTTGGTCGCCGTCGCTCTCGACTGAAGGCCTCCCGAGACAACACCCGCGGTGTCGACGTGGGCGGAGGCCCACGGTCGGCGACCGGGCGTTTCGTGAAGGCGCTTTTGACCACGACCACCGCGCTCCCGCGCAAACCCGCATCACACCGCTCACGAACCCCGGTCGCTCCGTCGCGGCCGGGGTTTTCGGCTTGTCGGGTCCGTTTTTCGAGCGTCAGCCGCGCGTCGCCCGGTCCTGCGCCGTGTCCAGACGGCCGATGAGTGCTTCGAGGCGTTCGCCGACCGGTTCGGTGAGGCTGTCGGCGTAGTGGCTGCGCAGGCTCTTGCCGAGGTGGCGGCGCACGCTCGGGCTCAGCGGCGGCGCGGCCGCGGCATCCTCTGCGCGTTTCGTGTCGGCGATGGGCTTCGTCACGGATCGTCTCCCGTCCGGTGCCGGAAGCGGCTGTGAGGCGGCGATCCTGCGCGCTGGAAAGTTAAGGCGAGTTTTACTGCGGCGACCAAGAAACGATTAACCCTCCGTGCCGGGGCACGGAGGGTTCTTCTTCCTCGAAACCATCGGTCCGAGTGCGGCTGCGGTTCTTACCGGGTCGTGGGCAGGAGCAGGTCCGGCAACCAGAGGGCGATGCCCGGCACGAGGCAGAGAAGGACGATCGCGATACCCATCAGGATCACGAAGGGCAGGGTGCCCCAGATGATGTCCTTGAGCGGGATGTCGGGGGCGATGTTCTTGATGACGAAGATGTTGAGACCCACCGGCGGGTGGATCAGGCCCATCTCCATGGTGATCGTCATCACCACGCCGAACCAGACGAGGTCGAACCCGGCGGTCTTGAGCGGCGGCAGGATGATCGGCGCCGTCATCAGGATGATCGAGACCGGCGGCAGGAAGAAGCCGAGCGCGATGACGAGCGCCAGGATGGTCGCGAGCAGGAGCCAGGGCGAGAGCTGCATCGCGACGATGGCCTGCGCCGCCGCCTGAGAGATGTGGAGATAGCTCATCACGTAGGCGTAGAGGAGCGACATGCCGATGATGAGCATCAGCATGGTCGATTCCCGCAGCGTCGCCGTGAGGATCGGGTCGAGATCGCGGAAGCGCCACACGCCGTAGATCACCGCGATCAGCGCCAGCGCCAGCAGGCCGCCGAGGCCGGCGGTCTCGGAGGGCGTGGCGTAGCCGCCGTAGAGCGCGACCATGACGCCGGTGAGCAGCACCACGAAGGGCAGCACCCGCGGCAGCGTCGAGAAACGCTCGCGCATGCTGTAGCTGTCCTCCTTGAGGATCGGATGCTGCGCACCCGTCCGCTCGTAGGCGAGCTTGGCCGCCGCGAACTCGGAGCGGAAGCGGAACACCGACCAGCTCGCGAACAGCACGACCAGCAGGAAGCCCGGACCGATGCCGGCCAGGAACAGGCGCCCCAGCGACTGCTCGGCGGCGACCGCGTAGAGGATCATGGTGATCGAGGGCGGCAGCAGGATGCCGAGCGTGCCGCCCGCGGCGATGATCCCGGCAGCAAAGCCCGGCGAGTAGCCGCGGCGGCGCATCTCCGGAATGCCCGCCGAGCCGATCGCCGAGCAGGTGGCGGGCGAGGAGCCGGCCATCGCCGCAAACAGCGCGCAGGCGAACACGTTGGCGATGCCGAGCCCGCCGGGGATGCGGTGCATCCAGGCGTGCATCGCCGAGTAGAGATCCTGACCCGCCTTGCTCCGCCCGATCGCCGCACCCTTCAGGATGAAGAGCGGGATCGAGAGCAGCGTGATCGAGGCCATCTCCTCGTAGACATTCTGCGCCACCGTATCGAGCGAGGCGGCGGGCATGAATGCGTACATGAAGGCCAGCGCCACGAAGCCGAGCGCGAAGGCGATGGGAATCCCTGAGAGCATCGCCCCCAGCGTTGCCCCGGCATAGAGGAAGCCGATCGCGGCGGTGCTCATGCCTTGCCTCCCGTCGTCTTGATCGGCCGGACCGGGGCCGGGTTGCGCGTCGTCTGGCCCATGGGGTCCGGCCCTTCGGGCGTCACGTCCGGGCGGTCGTGCATGTCGCGGTTGAGATCGGCGCCCATGCCGATCTTCGGCTTGGCCCAGCCGGCGGCGCGGGGACCGTAGAGGACCGCTTCCGCGATCTGCAGGACGAACTGGAAGGCGAGCAGGCTCATGCCGGCCGACATCAGCAGGTAGGGGATCCAGAGCGGCGGTCCCCAGGTCGATTGCGAGATCTGGCCGTCTTCCCAGGCCTCGTGGAACAGGCTCCAGCTCTTCCAGGCGAAGAAAGTGACGAAGGCCAGCCCGACGATGTCGACGAAGATCAGCCGCACCCTGTTGACGCCCGGCGGCAGCAGGCCGGTGAGCGCCTCGATGGCGACGTGCCCGCGCTTGGCCTGAACGCCCGCCGCCGACAGGAAGGTGGCGCCGACGATGAGGAACACGGCGGTCTCGTCCTGCCACTCGGTCGGCTCGTGGAAGATGTAGCGGGTGAGGACGGAGTAGCTGAGCACGAGGCAGGCGGCGACGAGTGCCAGCCCGCCGCAAACCAGGATGACGTGGTTGAGCCGGCGCGTGGTCCGGTCGATGACGCCGAGCAGGCCCGGAACCCGGACCTCCGCGGCCTTGTGTGTCTCGGCAGCCGCCGAGGCCGCGTCGAAGGCGTGGCTCATCCGACCTTCTCCGCCAGCTTGAGCAGCTCGGCGCAGCTCGCGTTCTTGTTGGCGAAGTCCTTCCAGGCGGTGTCGCGGGCGATGTCGCGCCACTTGCCGAGATTCGCCTCGTCGAGCTGCACCACTTTGGCGCCGGCCTTGCCGAACACCTCCTCGACGCGGGTGTCGTCGGCCTTGGCGCCCTCCTGGCCGAAGCTTTCGAGCTCGGCGCCGACCGCCATGACGAGATCCTGCTGGTCCTTGGGCAGGCCCGAGAACACGATCTTCGACATCATGATCGGCTCGAGCATGAACCAGTAGGAGCGCTCGCGGCCCGAGGTCAGGGCCTTCGAGATCTCCTCCAGGCGGAACGAGATCAGGCTGGTGGAGGAGGTCAGCACCGCGTCGCAGGCGCCGGTCTGCATCGCGGCGTAGGATTCGTTCGACGGCAGCGAGAGCGTGGCCGCGCCGGCCTGCTTCATCATCAGGTCCATCTCGCGCGAGCCGCCGCGGACCTTCATGCCCTTGGCGTCGTCGGGCGTCAGCAGGGGGCGCTCACGGCTCGCGATGCCGCCAGCCTGCCAGACCCAGGAGACGAGCACGATGCCCTTGGCATCGAGGATCTCGGTGAGTTTGCGGCCGACGGGCGCGTCCTTCCAGGCGAGCGCCTGAGCATAGGAGGAGACCAGAGCCGGCATCAGGCCGATATTCATCTCCGGCACCTCGCCGCCCGCGTAGGGCGAGGGGTAGAGCGAGAGATCGAGCGCGCCTTTGCGCATGGCGCTGAACTGCGCGTTGGTCTTCATCAAGGAGGAGCCGGGATAGACCTGAACCTCCATTGCGCCCTTCGAGCGCTCCTTGATGGCGGCGGCGAACTTCCGGCACATCCGATCGCGGAAGTCGCCCTCGTCGACCGTGCCGCCTGGGAACTGGTGCGAAAGCTTCAGGGTCGTGGCGGCCCGGGCCGGGCCGCTCCCGAGCTTGAGCAGCGCGGGCGCAGCAAGCCCGGCCGCGAGAAGGTGGCGGCGGTTCAGCGTCATGGCGTTTCCTTCCCAATACCGCTTTCGCGGAATCCTGCCCGTCCGTTCTTGCGGACTTTTGTGCAGCGCAAAATATACGTTTCAGCGCAGCATTTAATGCAAGATCGCGTCATCTTGCATATTTTGTCAACGCTCGTGAATATGGATCGGCAGGAAATCGCCGATGACTCGACCCATGAACCAAACTCAGCGCCTCAGGCAGACGATCGAGGACGAGATCGTCGAAGGGCGTCTCGCCCTCGGCGCGCGCCTCGACGAGACGCAGCTCGCCGAGCGCTTCGGCGTCTCGCGTACCCCGATCCGCGAGGCGCTGCTGCAACTGGCCGCCACCGGCCTCGTCGAGACCAAGCCGCGCCGCGGCATGGTCGTGAGCGCGCCCGAGCCGGGCCATCTCCTGGAGATGTTCGAGACGATGGCCGAGCTGGAGGCCGCCTGCGGGCGGCTCGCCGCGCGCCGCCTCACGCCGGAGCTCGAGGCGGAGTTGACCGGCGCGCTCGCAGCTTGCGCACGGGCGGCCGCCGCGGGCGATCCGGAAGCCTATTACGGGGAGAACTACGTCTTCCACACGGTGATCTACCGCGCCTGCCGCAACGACTTCCTGTGCGGGCAGGCGCTGGCGCTGCACCGCCGCCTCTCGCCCTACCGGCGGCTGCAGCTGCGCACCCGCCACCGGGTGGCGCAGTCGCTTGCCGAGCACGAGGCGGTCGTCGCCGCGATCCTCGCCAGCGATGGCGCCGCGGCGGCCGATCAGCTCCGCCGCCACGTGCTGATCCAGGGCGACGGGTTTTCGGAACTGGTGGCGAACCTGCGGGCGCTGGATCACAGCGCAGCATGAGCGCCCCGGAGGGTCGCACGCGTCCAGTGCTCTGGTAGGGCCGGAGCGGAGGCCGTAAGTTCAAGCTTCGCGGTTCGCCGTGGAGGTTCTTCGTGTCCCGCCGCCCCTTTCCAGGCGCCCTTCCCGCCGCGCTGGCCCTGACGATTCTCGCCGGATCGCCCGCCCTGGCGCAGCCCACCGGGCGACCGGTCTACGAGGGCGCGGGCGGCGATCCGCGGATCTCGGTGTCCCAGCCGGAATCGACGAGCCAAGCGTCCGGCGGCTATGTGCGCTCGATCGAGCCCTCGCTCGGGCCTTTCGGTGACCCGCTCGGCATGCGGCCCCTGCTGAAGGAGCGGGGCATCGAGTACAGCCTCACCTACATCGCCGAGACCCTCGGCAACCCCGTCGGCGGCATCCGCCAGGGGGCGATCGTCGAGGACCGTCTGAACCTGCGGCTCAACCTCGACCTGCAGCGGCTCGCCGGCTGGGACGGCGCCACGATGCACGCCAACGCCTACTTCATCCACGGCACCGGCCTGTCGCGCTACTATGTCGGCAACCTGATCCCGGCGAGCGTGATCGAAGCGCTGCCGGCCTCCCGCCTCTACGTGCTGTGGCTCGACCAGCAGCTCTTCGACGGGAAGCTCGGCATCCGGGTCGGCCAGCAGGCGGCCGACACCGAGTTCTTCGTCAGCCAGACCGCGACCCTGTTCGTGAATTCGACCTTCGGCTGGCCGGCGATCACCGGGCTCAACCTGCCGAGCGGCGGCCCGGCCTACCCGCTCGCGTCGCCCGCGATCCGGGCCAAATACGTGCCGGGCAACGGCTTTTCGCTCCAGGCTGGGCTCTACGACGGCGATCCGGCCGGCGCCAGCCGCCCCGGCGACGACCCCGAGGGGCAGCGCCTCGACCGCACCGGCACCAATTTTCGTACCCGCGACCCCGCCCTCGTCGTGGCCGAGGCGACCTACGCCTTCAACACGCAGGAAGGTTCGAAGGAACTGCCCGGCGACATCACCCTCGGGGGCTGGCAGCACTTCGGGCGCTTCGAGAGCCTGCGCTTCGACCAGACCGGCCTGCCGCTCGCCGACCCGAACTCCACCGGTATCGGCCGCTCTTTACGCGGCAATGCCGGGATCTATGCCATCTGGGACCAGACGCTCTACCGGGAAACCGGCAAGGACGACGAAGGCCTCGGCTTCTTCGTGCGCGCGGCGTGGTCGCCGACCCGCTCCAGTCTCGTCTCCGCCTATCTCGACACCGGCCTCGCCTATAAGGGCCTGTTGCCGGGCCGCGACGACGACACGGTGGGCCTCAGCCTCGCGCATGCCCGACTCTCCGACGACGCGCGCCGGTCCGACATCGACACCATCGTGCTGACCGGCACGGCGATGCCGCGGCGGCGGGCCGAGACGGTGATCGAGGCGACCTATCAGGCGGTGGTGGTGCCGGGCTTCACCGTCCAGCCGGACGCGCAACTGATCCTGCATCCCGGCGGCGGCATCGCCAATCCGCGCGACCCGGAAGGCCGCCGGGTGCGCAACGCCGCCGTATTGGGCTTGCGCGCGACGGTTCAGTATTGAGGGGACGGCCGGGTTTCGTGCCGGCCGCCCCTAACGCTGGCGTCGAACGGTCGCCCTCAGAACGAGGCCCGCACGCCTCCGAACACGCTGCGGCCGTTGCCGGGGAAGAACGCCACCGGGCCGCCGGCCACGGTCGCGGCGTTGGTCACCACCGAAATGTCGGAGACGTAGCGTTCGTCCAAAAGGTTGCGGGCATCCACGAACAGCGAGACGCCGTTGGCAAAGTCGATGCCGGTCTGGAGGCCGAGCAGGGCGTAGCCCGGCACCTTGAGGGTGTTGGCGTGGTCGGCAAACGCGCCCTGCGGCACCCAGTCGAGGGTGGGGGCGAGGTGGAATCCGCTCGGGTGCCGGTAGCCGAGCACCGTGCGCAGCACGTTCACCGGCACGCCGGCGATGCGGTTGTTGCCGAAGACCGGATCGCCGACGAAGCGGAAGTCGTTGTGGGTCCAGATCTGCGTCACGGCGAGCCGGTCGCCGATGCCGGTCAGATCCGTGGCGAGGTCGAGGGTCACGGCGGCCTCGATGCCTTGGTGGCGGGTGCGCGGGGCGTTGAAGGTCGCCGCCGGAATGCTGAGGCCGGGGTTGGGCGTGAAGTTGATGAGCGCGTCGCGCAGCTCCGCCCGGTACAGCGTCACGTCCCAGGCCAGCCGGTCGATCCGGCCGCGCGAGCCGGCCTCGTAGGTCCAGGCGCGCTGTGCCTCCAACGGCACGAAGGTGGTGCCGAGCGTATTCGCCTGCACGAGGTCGGAGAAGTCGGGCACGTCGCGCGAGCGGGTGACGTCGGCAAAGACCTGGATGTCCGGCAGCGGCTGCCACAGCAGTCCGAGCT
Organism: Methylobacterium sp. J-043; assembly: GCF_022829505.1. Classification (NCBI taxonomy): domain Bacteria; kingdom Pseudomonadati; phylum Pseudomonadota; class Alphaproteobacteria; order Hyphomicrobiales; family Methylobacteriaceae; genus Methylobacterium; species Methylobacterium sp. J-043. The sequence continues at coordinate 654,653 of NZ_JAKSYB010000063.1, forward strand.
TCGGGTTGACGCCCTCGTAGGTGACGTTGGCAAAGCGCGCGGTGGGGTTGGTCGGCAGGCCGCCCTTGTCGCTGAAGGTGCGGTTCGAGGAGAACAGTTTGGCACCGGTCATCAGCGCCATGTCGGGCCGGAACCAGAACCGGTTCTCGGCATAGGCCTCGTAGTTCGAGGCGCTCTGGCGGGCATTGAGCGTCTGGGCGCCGCGGAACCCCGCCACGTTCACGAATTGCCGGGCCTCGTTGATGCCGGCGAACGCCCGCAGGCCGAGGATCAGGTCGTTGCGGAAGCCGCCGAGATCGAACGTGCCGGCCCAGCGCGGCGCCACGCCGTAGGTCCAGCCATCCTGGTCGATCACCTGAAAGATCGGGTGATAGAGGTTCTTGTGAATCGCCCAGGAATCGATGTCGAGGCGCCCGACTTCGAGTTCGAACGAGGTGCGGTTGGCGATGCGCTCCGTCGTCACCTTTCGCGATTGGTTGCCGGTGATCGCCGCCGGGTTGGCGATGCGGGGATTGTTGAGGGCGTTGAACAGCGAGAGCGAGCCGGGCAGCTTCTGGTCGGTATCGTAGAAGCCGAGGAAGAACCGCGTCTCGACGCCCGGCGCGAGCCGGTAGCCGACATTGGCGTTGACGTTGCGGGTGCGCTGGGTCTCGTGATCGCGGAAGCCGTCGGAATTGGTCGCGGTGCCGGAGATCAGGACATCGGCCGGCCCTGAGATCCGCGAGACCTGAAAATGCTCGCGGATGGTGTTGAAGCTGCCGCCGTCGATTCGGGCGATGTTCGGTGCGAGCGCCGTGTAGGCGGTTGGCGTCACGAAGTTCACCGCCCCGCCGAGCGTGGTCGCGCCGAAGGTCAGCGCGTTGCCGCCCTTGTAGACCTCGACCGAGCGCAGGCTCAGCGGATCGATCTGGTAGAAGTCGCCGCTGCCGTCGGCGAGGTTGAGCGGGATCCCGTCCTGCAACAGCTCGATGCCGCGGACATGGAAGCCGCGGGCGATGCCGGAGCCGCGGATCGAGAGGCGCATCTCCTGGCCATAGCGCTCCTGCACGAACACGCCGGGCACGTCTTTTAAGACGTCGCGCACGGTGTTGGCGTAGCGGTTCTGGAACGTGGCGGCATCGACGAAGGCGACCGAGCCGACGGTGGCGTTCACCGCCGCGCGTTGCGCGGCGACGCTCGGCACGGTGAGCGAGCCGGCCGCCGTGCCGGTGCCGGAGACGCTGATCTCGGAGAGGGTGGCTGCCCCCTCGGTCGCGGCCGGGGCTTCGGCGAGGGCCGGAGCGGCAAGCGCGAGGCCGGAGGCGAGCAGGGTCGATGACAGGGCGGCACGCGGCACGGCCCGTTGACGGGAAGGCATGAGGAAACGTCCGTTGTCTGAAGGATCGGGAGAAGGCGATCGGTCAGACGACGGGCGGGGCGCGGGCGCTCGGGCGCGTGCCGGGCGGCGCGCGGGGGAGGGCGACGATCTCGGGGCCCCACGCGACCGGGGCGATCCGCTCCCGCGGCCACGCGACGACGGCGTGGGCGGGCTGTGGCGCGTCGAGGCTCGGTAGGGTGTGTGCGGCTTGGCAGCAGGGCAGGTGCCCGTGCCCTGGATGCGACTTCACGGGGCCGTCGGCCTCGCCGGCATCGGGGGCGCAGAGGATGTGGACGAGACCGTTCTGCGGGCCGAGGCTACCGGCAAGCGCGGCCCCACCGACGACGACCTGCAGGGCGAACGCGTAAAGCGCGGCCACGGCAATGACCGCGCGGCACACGGACCATCCCGGCAAGCGCCCTCGCATGGCGCCAGCTATGGCCAAGCTTACCCGGACGTCAACGGAGGCGCGATCGGGAGAGCCCTGTTTTCTGCTGCGGCGATCGCAGAACGGAAGATCGGCCCCCGCCAGCCGAAATACTCAGGTGTCGCGGCCGTCGGAGACCAGCTTTCGCAACTGCTTGAGGGCGAGGGCGTGCCCCGCGTTCAGGTCGAGCGGTCCGGCAAAGCCCCCGTCGCGGTCCATCATGTAGACCATCAGCGTGTGCTCCAGGGTGTAGTCGCCCCCCGGCAGCGGCACCCGCTTCATGGAGGCCCGGTAGTCGCGCGCCACCCGCTCGATCTGCTGCGGCGTGCCGGTCAATCCCGTGATCCGGTCGGTGAACGAGGCCATGTATTCGCGCATCACCGCCTGCGTGTCCCGCTCGGGGTCGAGGGTGATGTAATAGGCCTGGATGTCACCGCCCTGGGCGCCGAACGCGTCGAGTAGCGTGCCGAGGTCGGCCAGCGTCGTCGGGCAGACGTTCGGGCATTGGGTGAAGCCGAAGAAGACGAGGAAGGGCTTGCCCTTCAGCGCCTGCGAATCGACGGTGCCGCCCTTCGAGGATTCGAGCCGGAACGGGCCGCCGACCACCGACAGGGCGGAGGGCCTGTCCCCCCGCGGCAGGAAGGCCACCGTCGCCCCCGCGATGCCGACGAGGGCGAGCGCGAAGGTGGCGAGGATCAGCGTGCTCCCCCGCTGCGAGGCGGGGGAAGCCGTGCGGGGCTCGGGCCGGGGTTCAGTGGCCATGGTCGTGTCCCGCGTGGTCGTGCGCCTCGGGCCCCTTCTCGGATCCTTTCTCCGGCGCCTTGGCGGCAAGGCTCTCCACGGCGAACTCGACCGGAACGGTCCCGGCCCGCTCGAAGCGCAGCGTCCCCTTCACACGCTCGCCCTTCTTCAGCGGCGTCTTCAGGTCGAGGAACATCAGGTGATGGCCGCTGGGGGCGAGCGTCACCGTCTGGCCGGGCGGGATCGCCAAGCCGTCGGCGAGCGGCGCCATCTTCATCACACCGCCCTCCATCGACATCGTGTGCAACTCCCCGCGCCCGGCCGTCTCGATCGCGCCGCCGGTGAGCCGGTCGGGCTCGGTGCCGGTATTCGTCACCGTGAGATAGCCGGCCGCGACCCGCGCGCCGCCGGGCGTCGCCCGTGACCAGGGATGGCCGATCTTGAGCGGGCCGGCTTTGTAGTCGTGGGCGTGGACCGGGTTCGTTGCAGCGAGGCCGAGAGCAAGGAGGGCGGCCGGGACAGCGTGAAGGCGCATGATCGTGTCTCCGTTCGGAGCGGAAAGGGGGAGGGCGCGGGCCTCGAGCCTCGAACGCCGCATGTGGCGGCGATTCTCCCGTAAGGCTCTTGCCCGCGCGGCGGTGTCGCCGGTCAGTGGTGGTGCTTGTGGCCGTCGGCCTCGGGTGCGGCGCCGCCGGGGCCTTGCGCGCCGGGTCCTTGCGCGCCGATCGGTGCCACGGTGAAGGTTGCCGGCACCGTCCCGGCCCGCTCGAAGGTCAGCGTGCCCGCGACGGTCTCACCCGCCTTCAGCCCGTCCTTCAGGTCGAGGAACATCAGGTGGTAGCCGCCGGGCTTGAGCGCGACGCTGCTCCCCGGCGCGAGGGCAAGGCCGCCCTCGACGGGGGCCATCTTCATCACGCCGCCCTCCGTCGTCATCGAGTGGATCTCGGCCCGGCCCGCCTGGGGGATGGCGGCGCCGGTCGGCCGGTCGGGCTCGGTGCCGGTGTTGCGCAGGGTCACGTAGCCGCCGGCGACCCGCGCGCCGCCCGGCGTCGCCCGCAGCCAAGGGGTCTCGATCGCGATCGCTCCGGCCTTCGCGACGGCGGTAGCCGGAGCCTGCGCCGCCGTTGCCTGGGCGGCCGCTCCTTGGGCCGCCGTTCCCTGGGCCGCCGTGCCTCGGGCGGCGACGATCCGCACCGTCGGGGCCGGTGCCTTGAGGGCTTGCGCGCTCCCGTTCTCGGCCGGGACCTCGCTCCAGCGGTAGCTGCCCTCGGTGCAGTCCTGCTCGACGGGGAAGGTGATCGTCGAGCCCGGGGCGAAGGCGTCGGAAATCCGGGCGAAGAAGGTGAACTCGTCGATCTGCTCGTCCGGCAGGTTGCCGCCGCTCCACGTGATCCGGGTGACGCCCTCCGAGACCTGTCCGTGGAAGGACGGGTAGGACCGGGCATAGGCCGACTTGACGGTTTCGATCGTCCAGCCGGGCTTCGGCATCGGCTTGGCCCCGGTCACACCCTCGGGGATGGTGACGCTGACGCGGGTGGTCGGCCGGCCGTCGCAGCCGTGCATGATCTGGACGACACCGCGATAGGCGGCGTTGGGCGTGGCCTCCTTGCGCTCCAGCACGGCGTGGGCCGAGGCGGGCGAGACGAGGCCAACGACGGCGCCTGGGCCGATCAGGACGAGCGGCAGGGCGGCGCGAAGAGGGGCGCTGAGGCAGAAGCAGGGCATGGGACGGTTCCGATTGTCTGACATCGAAGGATCGCGGGGATCGGGCGGGTCAGGCAGCCGGCGGGGCTCGGGCGTGGGCGAGGGTGAAGGGCGGCGGACGGGCGGCCCGGCGCTGGACCCCGGACCAGCCTGCGCGGGCAGCGTCCCGCTCGGGCCACGCGGCCTCGGCGGAGACGGGAGGCGGGAGCGTGGCGGCCGGCGCGTAATGCGCGGCGGTGCAGCAGCCGGCGTGGTGCGAATCCGGGGCCGGAAGCCCGTCCTTCGCCGCCTCGGCGGAGACGGTTCCGTCCGCGATCGGTTGGCAGAGGAAGGCGGGGGCCCCCGCGACGGGAAGGGCCGCGATGCCGCCGAGCAGGGCCTGGAGCACCAGCGCGTAGAGGGCGGCCACGGCGGTCAGCCCGCGCAGGACGCGCGGCGCTCCTCCGGTCCGATCGCGGCGTGGGCTCGGCATGGGCACGAGCCTTACGCCGCTTCGCGCCGCTCCGGTAGGGGCCGGGTCGGCGCCATGCCGCCGCGCCCCGGCGAGGCCGCCCCGCGAGCGGCTCTGGACGCACTGCGTGCGCCCTCACACCCGGACGCCACAATATGGCCCGGAACGGCATGGCTTCTTAACCACGAGACCGCAACAACCGCGGCACGAGGACTTGGCCGAGACTTGGTTCTTCGACGCCTCGCGTTCGAACCCTGACTCCCGGCCGGATCCACCGACCGCACCTTCATCCAGAGCCCGGATCGATGCTGCAGAGCGCGCGCCACCCCCACTCCCGCCCCCTCGCTGCCGCCCTCGTGGCGGCAACGGTGCTCGCCGGCCCGGCGCTCGCCCGCGAGGGCGGCTTCGCCCAGGCCGAGTGGGCGCAGGACTATTCCTCGCCCACGACCATGCAGGTGCATCGGTCCTCGACGCCGATCCTCTCGCCCGACACCATCGCGGCGACCGAGGCGATGGCCGAGAAGTACCGCGCCATCGTCTCCCGCGGCAGCTGGCAGAACGTGACCGGCGCGGCCGGTCTTCGCGTCGGCTCCCGGGGGCCGGCGGTGGCGGCGGTGCGCCAGCGCCTGATCGTCACCGGCGACCTCGACGCCACGGCCGGCGGTGCAGGCGTCTACGATTCCTACGTCGCGGCCGGCGTGAAGCGTTTCCAGGCCCGGCACGGCCTGTCGCAGACCGGCCAGATGAGCCCGGCGACCCAGGCCGCGATGAACGTGCCCGCCGAGGTGCGCCTGCGCCAGCTCGAGACCAACGTGATCCGCCTGCGCTCCTATTCGGGCGATCTCGGCCGGCGCTTCGTCATCACCAACATCCCCGCCGCCCTGGTGCAGACGGTGGAGAATGGTCAGGTCGTGACGCTGCACGCCGCCGGCGTCGGCAAGATCGACCGCCAGTCGCCGATCATGAACACCAAGGCGACGCAGATCAATTTCAACCCGACCTGGACCGTCCCGGCCTCGATCGTGAGGAAGGACCTGATCCCGAAGATGCAGAAGGATCCGAACTACCTCACGGACAACAAGATCCGCATCCTCTCCGGGGGGCAGGAGATCTCGCCGCGCTCCGTGAACTGGAACTCGGACGAGGGCACCCGCTACACCTACCGCCAGGATTCCGGCGCCGACTTCAACTCCATGGGCGTGGTGCGCATCAACATTCCGAACGCGCACGGCGTGTTCATGCACGACACCAATTCCCGTGGCGTGTTCGGCGACGACTTCCGTTTCATCTCCTCGGGCTGCGTGCGCGTGCAGAACGTGCGCGAGTACATCACGTGGCTCTTGAAGGACACGCCCGGCTGGGACCGGACCCGCGTCGAGCAGGCGGTGGAGAGCGGCCAGCGCATCGATGCGACGCTGACCCAGCCCGTGCCGGTCTACTGGACCTACATCACCGCCTGGGCGACCCCGGACGGCACGGTGCAGTTCCGCGACGACATCTACAAGCGTGACGGCGTGAACGTGCCCTCCACCATCGAGGCGCCGACGCCGGTCGCCAGCGCCGCCTCGACCCGGCCCGAGGTGTACGAGCCGGGCGACGAGGAGAACTGAGCCTCCGCTCGTTCAACTCGATTTCTGATACGGTTTCCGCTTGATCTAAGCGGGGAACGTACCAGCAAGCCCGCGCGGCGCCTGAGCGACGTCCAAATCCGCTATCCCGAAGGGATCAACCGGATTTGGTGTGAGCGAACGCGAACAGCCCGGACCGGATCTCGCATCCGGTCCGGGCTGTTCGCGTTTCGAGGCGGCGGGTGGAGCTCTCGCCGCAAGGCTCCGTGCCCCGAAAACCACCCGGCTTCCGGGTCGCGCGAAATTTTTCAAAAAAAGAACGACGCGCCGGATTAAAGGCGTGCGCCAGTCGTCAGCAGGTTATGGTGGCCGACAGAATGCGCTCGAAACGCTCCGAAATCGTCGACCTGCTGGTGCCCTTGCGGCGCTACGCCCGGTCGCTCACGCGGGATTCGCTGAAGGCGGATGACCTCGTCCACGATACAATGGTTCGCGCCCTCGAATCGCGCGCGAACTTGAGGCCGGATACCAACCTGCGCACCTGGATGATGACGGTGCTGCACAACGTCTTCATCGACGAGCAGCGCCGCAAACGCGTCGAGGCCCGCCACGCCGATGTGCTAGTGCAGCTCTCCGACGACGTGGCCCCGCCGGCCCAAGAGGGGCAGGTGCGACTCATGCAGATCCGCAAGGCGTTCGAGGGACTTCCCGAAGAGCAGCGCGCCGCGCTCCACCTCGTGACCCTCGAAGGCATGGCCTACGCCGACGCGGCAGCCGTGCTCGGTATCCCGATCGGCACCCTGATGTCGCGGCTCGGCCGCGGCCGAGCAGCCCTGCGCGCCTTCGAGGAAGGCGGCCGCAAGGGCAAGGCCACCGCCGGCTCCTCCGACGATGGCCCAGACCGTGGACGCGCACATCTGCGCGTCGTCGGTGGGAATTGATGACCCTGTTGAGCCGTTAACAACAACGACACCGGGAAACGAAGAGGTTCGACGGTGGGCAAGCAGGGCAGTCGGAGTGGGCTGATGGTTGATCCGGTTACGGAAGCCGAACTCATCGCGTATGTCGATGGCGAACTCGAGCCGATGCGTCGCGTCGAGGTCGAGGCGCATCTCGCGCGCAATCCCCAGGACGCGCTGCAGGTCATGGCCGACCTGCGCGACCGCGACGCCCTGCGCGAAGCCTTCCTGCCGGTGCCGAGCCTGCCGCCGGAGCGGCTGCGCTCCAGCGCTCGCCGGATCGACCGCGCCTTCGCGTGGCAGCGGGTTCGCTCCCGCCTGCGCCGGGCGGCGGCGGTCGTGGTCCTGGTCGGGGCGGGCTGGCTCGCCCATACCGAGAGCGGCAGCTTCGGCGTTCCCGGCTCCTTCGCCTCGCCGATCGATCCGTCCCTGGCCGAAGAGGCGAAGCAGGCCCGCGAGGCCGTGCAGATCCGCGCCCGCACGACCAGCCAGCCCATGGTCTCGGCCTACGACCCGGCCGACCTCGAAGCTGCGACCGGTGTCGACCTGCCACCCCTGCCGAAAGGCTGGACCGTTCGTGACGTGCAGATCTTCCCGAGCCGGAACGGCACCGGAATCGAAGTCTCGATCCAGTCGGCCGAGATCGGCGAACTCGCCCTGTTCGCCAAGCACAGCAGCGGAGCGCCCCTATCCGAAGGGACGGAGCCGGTTGCACGCTCGAGCGACGGAACGACCGCCTACTGGCGGACCGGCGGCACGGCCTACGCCCTGAGCGGATCGCACGACAACCCAGCCCTGCACGCTGCCGCGGCACGTCTTGCCACGATTCGGAAGTAGGGACTGCCCGGACGCGGCCGTCGAGTTCCTTGATGGCGATCGACCTTAGAATCAGCGCCGAGTGTTCCGTCTTGGATTGATCCAGGCCGAGACACTCGGCTTTCTTTTGGCTTCGGCAGCCGCATTGGGGCGGGCTGGCCCCTGCCCCCCGAGGCGAGGCCTCCTCCCGCGTGAGAGGCCGGCTCTTGCCGGCCCCGACCGGCGACATGAGGCCGGCCGCTGGTGCCGTGACCCCAATCGATCGCCGGGAGTGTTCCGGTGCAGCGTTCGCCGCACGACCGGCTTGGTGATCGCGCTGATGCCTGTCCCAGGTGCGATGGGTCGGCGATAAGGCGTTCAGGTGGTTGCGAGCAGCCTTGCCGTGCGCTGCTGTCGCCTCAGGACTCCGCGCAGATGAGCGATGGCGCCCTCCTGCATGCCGCGTAACCTCTCCGGATCCGACTCGGCATCGCGGCGCATCGAGACGTAGAATTCGAACCCGCCCGGCTCCGTCGCGGCGATCTGATTCAGCACAAAGGGGAACAGACCGAGGCGCGCTGCCGCCTCGATGGCGTCGAGGAAGGAGAAGGGCGTGAAGACCCAGCAATGACACGTCCGATAGCGGCCTGACGCGAGGGCTTCGCCGGCCTGCTTGTAGGCCAACGCCAGCGCAGCTTCGCCGCATAGCCGCGACGCCCGCGTCGGGTCCTCGCCCGCCCAGATTTCGCCGGGTTCGACGGCGCGTGCCTCGTAGGTGTGGGCGAAGATTTGGCGAAGACTCGGTCGTATGTAGCCCAGCAGATCCGCCTCAATCAGCTCGGCGACAGTGCTGTTGGCGCGGCCTGCATCGAACATGAATCGCCGATCGGGCAGGGATAGGTTGAGAACCCCGCCCGGCCTCAAAGCGGCGTGGATGCCACGAAACCACCCGAGCAGGTTCGGCACGTACTGCGCGACCTGCGCGGCGATGGCGAAGTCGAGCCCCTCCTGCCCGATGGCTTCTACCAGTGAGCCCGAGCCTGCCCAGGCATAGTCGATCGGAACGGCATCCGGCAGTTCGGCCTGGGCGTCGGTGGCGTGATCGACGTACGCGACGCGGATGCCCGTGGGGAGCGCCGTCGGATTGTTCGCCGGTCCGAACTCGATGCCCCGTGCCTCCGGCAGCGGAACGTCGTGCGTGAGGCGGGCGAGGCGCCGGTCCATGGAACGATGGCTTAGGAACGCGTCCAGCGACAGGGAACCGGAATGCATGCCGTGGACGCCTCGCCTTTCAATCGATGGAACGGCCCGACGTTACCCGCCACGCCGACGCATGTGCAATCATTTGATGAAGGGCATCGCGGGCCTGGATGCCCAATCTCGTCTCCCGATGGCAGGCCGTGCGCGCGGTTGAAGAGCTACGCGAGCCGCTCGAGGCAAGATAGAGTTGCTGCGGGTTTCGGCAGCCTGCCTCATCGGTGGAAACAAGGGGGCCTGTCCACGCCGTATCCGTCGGTACCGGGTGGCGGACCTGGGATGCGAGGAGAGGATTGCTCATGCTCGACCCTCCGGCTACTGCTGCGTTTGGTGCAGTGCGTGAGGCAGCATGCGGGGCCCGGCAATCCGACGTGGACGTCATACAGAGCGGTATGGGCCAAGCGCCGAACTCCTCCCCGGTGGGCGGCCCTGCATCCTTATCCGCATTCTCGAATGACGCCGCAATCGATCTGATCGCCAGGTTTTTGCCTCTGCGCCGCTGCACTGCCAGAGGCCGGTTTTGCAGCCGAATCGCCTTCCGTCTTGGGCGATCGAATTGATGCCGGCCCGCAGAGGCTGTGCCTGAGACGGAGGATCCGTCCACGATCACCCGAGACGTTCCGACTGAGCCGTGCACGAGGTTGCTGACATTGTTCAAGCGTAGCTTGCAAATGCTCTCGAAGCAGGTCGGAGCCAGGGCGATTTCCCGGCAATTCGACCTACGGATGTCCGAGGCAGGGAAGGGAGGAGGCTTCGATCACGTCTTCTACCGCCGGTACTATCCCGACCTCGCGATCCTCGGGGACGAAAGCAAAGTTCTCAAGCAGCACTACCTCAAGCATGGTCGGGCCGAAGGCCGGTCCCCGAACGCTGCCGCTCTGGTCGCCGCTCTCGAAGCCGAATGGGGAGCGTTACCGGGCGATTTCGTCCCCGAGCATTACCGTGCACTCTACGACGATCTGGCCGGCCTGACCGAACCGTGGCAGCTCAGCGAGCATTATCTACGCTTCGGACGGTTCGAGGGGCGTGCTCACGGGGCCGATCTATCGGCCTTCGAGCAGGAATACGAGCGCATGCTCGCTGCCGGCACGGCCTTGAACGGGCGCCGCCCCGCCGAAAGCTTCGTCCATCTTCTGGTCGCCGCCCGGGTTTTGCCGGGAGCGTGGCTCGACCTCTTCGTGCTCCATGAATTCGCGTTGCTGAACGAGGGGTGGCTGACGCACCCGCCCGCCTCCCGCATGGAAGGGCTGGTCGCCTTCCTCACAGAGGGGGTGGAGCGGCTCGCCCCGATTTCGATGCGCCTGCGCTTCGATCCCAATTTCTACCGCTCGAACAACCCGGATGCTTCGACCGGCACCAGCGATGCGGATCTTTACCGTCACTGGCTCGGCAAGGGTATCCGGAAGGGCGAGCCTGCGAGCGAGGCCGCGGCGCTGGTCCAGCTCATCGGGGAGGAACGCTTTCCCGAGAGCTTCGACGAGACGGCCTACCGCTCTCTCTTGACCGAGGGGGTTGCGCCGCCGCCGGCCGGGCGGCTGAATGCCCTGCGGCATTTCATCGATACGGGCTTTCAGCTCTGGGAGCTGGAAGCCGTGCGGCAAGCCTGCTCGGCCCAACTGCTCGAGCGGATCGGCGAGTACCATCTTTCCCGTGGCAACGCGATCGCGGCTAAAGAGGCGTTCGATCGGGCGCTCAAGGCCGGCCTCGTCTCCGGCCGCCTCCATCATCGGCGCGGCGACACGCTTCTCAGGCTCAACCGCACCACCGATGCTGCGCGCGCCTTCGTGAATGCGGCGGACGTGCCGGGCGCCGTCGTGTGGAGCCACATCCACGCCATCGACGGCCTGCTCGCGCGACCGGACAACGTACCGGAGGCGCTCGACCGCGTCCGGCGCTCGGCCGCGGATTGGCATGCCAATCCGCATTGGCGCGCTGCCGCGCACCGCGCCATGGTGGCATCCTTCGCCCGCGTCAGCGAGGAGGCGAGGGCCGACTACGCCGCCGGCCGGCGGAAGGAAGCGGACGATCGACTCACAGCCTGCCTCGACCAGATCGGGAGCTTGATCGCGGCGGTCGATCCGCTGCCGGCACCGCTTACCGTTCCGGCGAACGGACATATCGTCATCGTCGCCAACCGCGACCTTCCGCAATGCGATCATTATCGCGTCGTGCAGAAAATCCAGCAGCTCGAGCATGGCGGCTGGACGGTCGAGGTCTTCAAACAGGATGAGGCCGCCGATTGTCGGCCGGCCCTCGACAGGGCATCGGCGGTAATCTTCTACCGAGTGGCAGCCTTTCCCGGCGTCCTGCACGCGATCCTCTACGCGCGCGGCCTCGGCCTGCCGACGATCTATGAGATCGACGACATCGTCTTCGATGCGGCCCTGTTCCCGGATCCCCTGGAGAGCTTCGAGGGGCAGATCACGCCCAAGCAATATGTCGATCTGCAATACGGCGTGCCGCTGTTCCGCTACGCCATGCAGGCCTGCGACATCGGCCTCGCCTCCACGCCGGCGCTGGCCGAGCGGATGCGCCCGCTCGTCCGCTCAGGGGTCTGCCACGTCCTGCGCAACGGGCTCGACACGCGAAACCTTCCCTTCCTGCGGCGCCCCCACGCACCCGTTTCGACCGCGGCGCTGACGGTCTTCTACGGATCGGGCACGCGGGCGCATAACAAGGATTTCAACGACTTCGCCGCGCCTGCGCTTCTCGCCATGATGGAGCGGCATCCGCATGTCCGGCTCGTGATCGCCGGCTATCTGCGCCTTGGTCCGGGCTTCCGGCGGTTCGCTCATCGTGTGCGACAGCTCGGCTTCACCGACGACGTTTCTGCCTATTGGGAGGCGCTCTCGGGGGCGGATATCAACCTCGCGGTTCTCGCGCCCGGCCCGTTTGCGGATGCCAAGAGCGAGATCAAGTGGCTGGAAGCCGCCATGTGCGGCATCCCCTCGATCGTCAGCGCGACGCGCACCTACCGGGAGATCCTGATCGATCGGCAGGACGTCCTTCTGGCCGAAACGGTTCCGGATTGGACGAAAGCGCTCGCCACGCTGATCGACGATCCGGCCTTGCGCCGAAAGATCGGGGATCGGGCGCGAGACAAGGCGTTGGCGTCCTATGGCCTCGATGCAGCCGCCGAGGTCCTCGGAGGAATCCTCCCTGCTCCACCTCAGAGGGTCCGGCGGTCGGCCGATACGGCGTCGGATGCCCGCGAAACCTCCGCCGAGGCATGGGCTGATCTTGCTGCCGGGGATGCGGGTCCGTCGGCTGCCGCTGCGCGATCCGTGATGCGAAAGCGCCGCGAGGGGCGGCCGCGCATCCTGGTGGTCAACGTCTTCTTCCCGCCTCAGACCGTCGGGGGCGCCACCCGGGTCGTGCGCGACAACATCGACCACATCCTCGATCATGCCGCGGATCGGTTCGAACTCGCGGTGGCGGCCTCCGATATAGAGGTCGAGCCTCCCTACCGGACACGCATCGATGCCTACCGCGGCATCCCCGTCTTCCGCATCGCCACGCCGCGCGAGCGGAACATGGACTGGCGCCCGTTCAACCCGAGCGTCCGCCTGGAATTCGAGGCATTGCTCGACCGCTTCGAGCCCGATCTCGTCCATGTCCACTGCGTGCAGCAATTGACTGCCAGCGTGGTCGAGGCGGTGCGCGCCAGAGGAATTCCTTACGTCGTCACCGTCCACGACGCGTGGTGGATCTCCGACTTCCAGTTCCTCATCGACGAGGACGGGCTGGTGCAGATGCCGTCGCCCGACCTTCTCGCCGACGCGACGAGCCGCTCTGTCACCCCGACCGGCTCCATCGCGCGCCGCCGCGGGCTGGCGCGGGTGCTCGACTCGGCGGCGGCCATCGCCGCGGTGTCGGAATCCTTTGCCGACATCTATCGCAAGGCCGGCTTCCCCCAGACGATCGCGATCCCGAACGGCGTCTCGCCGTTGACGCCGAGCACACGGCGCGAGAACTCGTCGGGCCGCGTGCGCCTCGGTCATATCGGTGGCCGCACCGCGCATAAGGGCGCGATCCTGATCGAGGCGATCCTGCGGTCGGGCCGGTTCGAGAACCTCAGCCTGACCCTCGTCGATCACGCCCTGGCGACCGACTACGTCAGCGAGGAGACCTGGGGCGTGACCCCCGTCCGGATCGTCGGCAAGGTGCCGCAGGAGCAGATCGGCGAACTCTATGCCGACATGGATGTGCTGCTCGCTCCTTCACTCTGGCCCGAGAGTTTCGGGCTGGTGACGCGGGAGGCGCGGGCCGCGGGGCTGTGGGTCGTGGCAAGCGATCTGGGCGCGATCGGCGAGGATATCGACGAAGGCGTCAACGGCTTCCGGGTCGATGTCGGATCTCCGGACGGGCTGCGCGCGGTGTTCCAGCGGATCGATGCCGATCCCGAGCGGTTCCGTGCGAGCCCACCGCAACCGGCGCACCCGTCCCGGACGGCCGCGGATCAAGGTGAGGATCTGATCGCTCTCTACGACAGGCTGCTCGCGCCGTAGGGTGACGCGGCATCCGCTTCGCAGACCGGGGACGACCGCTCGCACTTCGTGAAACCAGCGGCACTCCGGCCAGGACGTCTCTTGTGGGCGAGACGGCAGGAGCGGATGCGGTACGGCCGGCGCTCGGGCGGCAGGCCGTCGAAGAGGCCGTCGCCCGCCGCGAGGGCTGCATCGAACCGCGTCTGTACGGGGCGCGCGAGCGTGGCGAATGCCGCCGCCTCATCGGGCATCGAGATGTGATGGTTCTCCGTCGGTGTGTGCCGTCATCGGTCCCCCCGCACGCGCCACGAAACCCGTCCGGATGTCCGCTATGCAACAAGTAAGGAGCGTTGCTTCCGGCCGGAACCGATCCTGGCCTTCCCCGGTGCGGCGGCTTGCCCGTCTCAACCGGGAAGGCCTTCACGTCGCTTAGCTTGAACGCGACCGTCTGTCAGAACGGGCTCGTTGCGAGCTCTTCCTTTGGTGCCCGGCCTCGTCGAGATCCGGAGCGACTTCGCCCCCGTGACCCGCGGCGCGGGGATCCGCTCGTCATCGCTCTCGGCAATCGGCGATGAACCCAGGGTGTCCGTCCGCGCGCGCCCGCCGCACGCAGCCCGGCCCGGACAAGGAGGCCGGCTTCGTCCTCCTGTCCGTCCTCGGCATCCTCGCCGTGGTGCGCGCGATCCTGGCCGGCGCGCTGCAACTCAGCCGGCGATGCTGTGCGATTGCCCGAAGCGGACTGGCACGGGGCTCTTACGTGGCGATCCAGGGGGATGCCTCATCCCAACCGCACTGGGTGTTCAAGCTGCTGGCGAAGACGGCCGCGAGGCGCAACCGCTCCGCTTCGACGGCCGGGCCGTCCACCATCACCGGGCGGCAGCGGCCCTTCATTTCCGGCGTGTTGAAATCCGGATCGAGCAGCGCAGAATCCTCGCCCGAGAACCAGGGGCGCGTCCCGAGATCAATGTAGCTTTCGGCCGGCAAACCTTCGGCGAGCAAGATGTCGTGAGCGTCGAGTTCGACGTGCCAGTAGGTGATCCGTTCGGTCGGAACGCGGGTGATCGACGTGCCATTGATCAGGCACATCACCGGCACGAGCACGCCGCCGCAATGGTCACCGTCCGCCCCGATCAGCACCGGATGGCCCGGTGAGAGCGTCAGGTCGCGCACGGGCAGGGAGCGCCCGCCACGGCCAGGGCCGAAGGCGCCGGCCCGTATGCGCACCGGCCACTGCTCCGACGGCGCGGCGCATTCGGCCGGCACGACCTCTCGCCGGCCGATCCAACGGATCGGGCGGCGCCCGCCCGTCGCCGTCACCGCCACGTCGCCGACCCGCAGCGCCTCGACCGGAACCTCCAGCTCGTGGGCGTCACGAACCACGCGGAACCGCGTCCCGGTCGTGAAGCAGACGGGGGTGGCGAACGCGATGTTCTGAACGTTCGTCAGGGTATCGACGGCACCTGTCACCCGATCCGTGACGATTGCGGCGTTCGCCGTCGTCCGGACGACGGTGTAGTCGGTCTCGGCCCCGGCAAAGACGACCGTGTTGGTGCCGCCGCCGCCGTCGATCCGGTTGTTGTTGGCGTTGCTGTAGATGGTGTCGTTGCCCGCGCCGCCGATCGCCGTATCGATCTGCGTGTTGTGGGCGATGCCGATGTTGTTGACGAAGCCGCCGGCGGAACTGAAGGTTCCGGCGTTGAGGTTGATTGTCGAATCGGACCCATACCCGGAAAGATCTAAAGTATTTCCGACCCCCGCATTGTAAATCGTAACGAAGGGCGTGGTGTTGTAAGAAAAATCGTAATAAGATTTTGATGTTCCGGTGATATTCGTATTGAAGCCGTATGTTTGGCCTCCGGAAAAGGTCGACGTCTTGGATGCGCCGTAGAGCCGCTGCATCGCCGCGATATCCAGCATCATCGGCGTTTGGGCTTCGCTCCAGTTGCTGCCCGTGACGGGGTTTTGAGAATAAAAAGGCGTGCTGGTGTTGTCGGCGGTGAAGTATGACATGACAGACCATTGCTGGCTGTCGAAGGCATTGAGTTGATTGGCCGCTTCTACGCCCGCATTGTAGGGGCCCGCATGGCCCAATCCCAGCATATGGCCGAGTTCATGCGTGACCGTGCTGACGCCGCGCGTCGTGAAGTCACCGAGAACACCGAAGCCCTGGTTGTCGTTCGGAATGTTGACGTTCGCCGAATAGCCCAACTGGTTCGTGGCCGGGGTGAGGACCGAGGGAATGTCGGTCGTGCCCGGGGTCGTCCGCAGCGAGCCCGGAGATGTGGTGACAGCGCCTCTGGCCGCATCGGTATCCAGCACCAGATTGGTGTTGGATGAAAGCGGGACTTCCTTGAAGCTGATGTCAGCGATATCGGCCCAGAGATTGAGTCCGTCGCGATAGGCTGCCTGGGCCGAGGCAGACACGCCCGGCTCGAACGAGTAGGTGACGACACCGCCGGGCGTCCCCGCCTTGCTGCTGGCGCTGAGGGTGTTGCCGTCGGAGTCGTTGTTCCATTTGTTGACGAAGCTGCGGTCGGTCCAATAGGTCGGCGGATCGTTCCGACGCCAATTCCGCCAGGCGAACGAGGCGATGGCCCCATTCTCATCGACACCCGCGAGGTAAGTCACAGCTGTCCGTTGCTCGTCCGTCAGCGTCGCCATCGCAGCCCCGGCCCTTTTCTAGAACGCCCCGACGCCCAGCCGCAGTCGAGGTTCGTGCTCCTTCTGTGTGACGAGACGGAAAAGTTGGCAGTCCCGGCCGGCGTCTTTCGATGGGCGGACGCGTGATCGATCCGGTGGGCCTCCGCCGGGCCGCCCGCGGCATGGGTTCGAGACCTGCGTTCGGGAGAGCCGGCCGGCAGCGCTTCGATCGACCTTCGTCGAAGGCCGTCCTTCTCAGGTCGAGGACTCGATCGTTATCCAGATGCCGGCGGTCTGCGTCATCTTCGAACCGATCGAGCGAGCCAGCGTGTCCAGGGCGGCGACGGGGTCGAAGAAATTGAACACGCCGGTCGCGCGCCGGTCCCTCACCTCCGGACTCAGCCTGATGAAGCCGGCGTAGTAGGGACGGATCTGTTCGACGATGTTGGCGACGGACTCGTCGTCGATGACGGCGAGTCCGGTCGTCCACGAAGCTTCCGCCTCGGCATCGACCTTGCTGCGGGAAAGCCCGGCGCCATCGAGGGTGAGGCGCTCGCTCGTCCAGATCTTGAGCCGCTGCCCTTCCCCCTGGAGGGTGCCGCTGCCTTTCAGGCCGGTGACGGCCAAGCGCCCGTCGCGCCGGTCGAGAACGAAGCTGCCGGCCGACGCATCGAGGTGGAACGCGCCCAGATCGACCACGAACGGGCGGCTGTCGCGCTCGGACACATCGAGCATCATCCGGCCGTTGAAGAATTCGAGCCGCCGCTCCTCCGGCGACAGTGCGACGTTGATCGAGGAGCGCGGTGCCAACACGACCTTGCTGCCGTCGGCGAGTTCGAAGCGGTCGTGCTCCGCCGTGCGGGTGTATCGATCGCTGAAGAGATCCTGCAGCGGTACGAAACGTTGCAGCGAAGCCGCGCCGATGCCACCTGCCGCGATGAGGCCGACCAAACCGCCCAGGACCGACCTGCGGTCGCGCTGTGCCGTCTGGCCATGGATCTGGGAGACCGTGCCGCGGGGAAGCCCCGAGCGGGCCAGGATGTCGAAGGGCTGAAGGCCGCCCGACATGCGGTTCCAGGCTTCGGCGTTGGCGGGACTGGCATTGCGCCAGCGGTCGAATTCGCGAAGCTGACGCTCGGTCATGTGTCCGGAACTCACGGCGACCATCCACTTGATGGCCGAGCGCCCGCTATCGTCGATCCGGGGATCGTCGATGTCGTCCTGCCGCCTGGCTTTCGCCATTCCGTCAGCTTTCCATTTTTGCCAAATAGACGGCGGAAAATCCCTGGGTCATGTACTTGCTCACGGCGCTGAGCGAAACATTGAGTTCCCGGGCGATGTCCTTGTTCGCCATACCATCGATCTGGCTCATCAGGAACGCGGCTCGTGCGCGGGGCGACAGCTTGGCGAGCACCAGATCGATCTTCTGAAGCGCCTGAATGATGATGAGGCGATCCTCCGGCGAGACATCCACGGCCTCCGGGATCGCCATGAGCGCATCCTCGTAGGCATTCTGAAGCTTCTTGCGACGGCGGGCATCGAAAATGATCCGCTTGGCGATCGTGGTCATCATGGCGCGGGGTTCGCGCACACTGGCCACATTCGGCAGCGTCAGAAGCGACAGGAAGACGTCCGAGACGATATCTTCAGGGGCATGGACCGTCCAGGGCTGGCGCGACAACCAAGATCCGAGCCAGGAAGAATGCTCCCGAAACAAGGTCTCGATCAGTTTGGAGTCCCGACCAACAGCAACGCTTGCCATCCAACGCCCCCGCGCTTGAAGTCCGTCCCGCGCCGCAAGGGCGAAGGCGAACCGACATTCTGTTTTAAGCTGCCCGCATGCGCTATGCGGAAGCAGATTGGTTCTTGGTTCGTGAGTCAGCTCGGTTCGGATTTATACTTTATTTCACGTTTAAACTTGCCAAAGAACACCGCTCGCATAGGCTTTCCTTTCTGCGATTGGCGCCAGCACAGACGATCACCCCTTCCTGGCATCCCGACTGCATGATGAGATGCTTCCCCAGGCTCCATGCAGCCCGCGTGCCAACATATGACATGATTGTCATTTTTCACAATCGATGCCGGAGAAATCCAAGGCATTTTTGTCCGAACATGTCGGCCGATCGCAGATGAGGCCGCGTTGGCGAAACAACGCGGCCTGCGCCGAAGGAAATTACTCGGGCTGCACCTGAAGACTAAGTTGCCGTCGCACGCAAAACCGGCGACGCGTCCCGATCTTAGATCGGGCAGGCATCGGCAGGAGGGGCTGCAGCCGGCCTTGCAGCCGGGTCGGTGCCGGACTTATCGCTGGCGGGACGCGGTCGGCACCGGCGTCAGCGCCCAATCGCCGCCGGGCTTCAGGGTCAGCATCCGGGCATGGTGCTTCAGGATGCCTGCGCGGTGCCCGACGCTCACGAAGCGTGCGCCCGTCGCGGCCAGGGTGGCGTAGAGATGCGCCTCGGTCGCGCCGTCGACCGCGCTCGTGGCCTCGTCGAGGAGGACGAAACGCGGCCTTGCGATCAGCACGCGCGCGAAGGCGAGCCGCTGCTGCTCGCCCAGCGACAGGATCTGCCCCCAATCCTTGACCGTCGAGAGGCCGCCATGGCTTGCCGCAAGATCGGGCAGGCGCACGGCTGTCAGCGCCTCGAGCAGCACGGCATCGGGCACGTCGCCCCCGTGCGGGTAGAGCAGTTGCGTCCGCAGGTCCGCCAGCGTCACGTAGGGCCGTTGCGGCAAAAATAGGCAATCTGCGGCGGCCGGCATCACCACGCGACCGGCGCCCCGGGTCCACAGCCCCGCCATGACGCGCAGCAGCGAACTCTTCCCGACCCCGGTCCGCCCGACGATGACGAGGTTCTCGCCCGGCGTCATGGTCAGGTTCAGGGCCTGCACGAGCCGTTGCTCGCCCCCCGGCGTTTCGAGGCTGACATCGTCGAGTGTGACGGTGTCGGCGCGACGCTCGATCACGATCCGCCGGCCCGCGCCCGCCGCCTGCTCCGCCTCGACCGCGTCGAAGCGCTCGACGATCTGCGCGATGCGTACAGCGTGCGGGGCGACCCCGGAGAGGGGCGCGAGGATGCCGAGCAGCGCGACCGCCGTGGCGGCGACCGAGGTCGAGACCGCGATGCCCTGTGTCAAGGTGCCGAAGTCGATCTCGCCGACGAACAGCCGGGGCGCCAGGACGAGGTAGGGGATCGCCACCCAGACGATACCGAACAACAGCGGCGCCATATCGGTCACCGCCCGCCGGAACAGCGTAACGATGAGCTCCCGGCGCACCACGGCATCCACCTGCCCGTGCAACCGGCCCCTCTCGGCCGACTCGCCCTCGTAGAAGGCGATCGCCTCGGCATTGGCGTGAACATGGGCGAGGCCGTAGCGGAGGTTGCCGGCGGCCATCGCCGCCGCGTAGCGCAGGCGCACGAGCGGCACGTAGCCGAGATAGGTCGCCACGCTCTGCGCCAGGCTGACCGCGACGACGACCAGCGCCAGTCGGCCGTCGATCGAGCCGAGCACGGCGCTGCCCGCGACCAGAGCGCCGACCGAGCCGACGACCTGCATGGGAAGGCCGAAGAACAGGAACACGACCGTCGCGAGACTCTCCTGGATGCGCTGGTCCGGATTATCGAGCCCGCCGCGCTGGGCGATGTCGTAGTAGACGCGCCCCGCAAGGTAGCGCCCCGCGATCCAATCGGTCAGCCAGATCCGCCAGCCCTTGGTGATCCAGGCGGTGACGATCATCGCGAGCCCGGCTACCAGGATCTCGCCGAGGAAGAACGCCGCGTAGACGAGGAACTTCCACCGGAACGTGTCCCAGTCGCGGCCCGTCAGCGCGTTGGTCATGTCCTTCAGGACATAGGACGAGCCCAGGCTCAGCGCCGTGACCAGCGCCGTCTGGCCGAGGATCGCGGCCATGCCGATCCAGTAGGGCCAGGCGGCCCGGCGCGTCCAGAACGGCACGAAGAAGCGTGCGATGCGCCGCAGGAGCAGGAGGTCGATCCCCAGGTCCGCCTTCCGGGCGGAGGACGACACCGACGGGTCGAAGTGCGGGGTCTCCTCGCTCATGGCGCCTCCGCCGGCTCGGCCGAACGCACCGCCACCGGCGACAGCGTCCAGCGCCCCCCGGGCTTGAGCGTGAGGATGTGGGTGTGGTGTGCGACAATGCCGAGCCGGTGTCCGACGCTGATGTAGCTCGCCCCGCTCCGTGCCATCAGTGCGTAGAGCTGCTCCTCCGTCGCCGGATCGAGGGCGCTCGTGGCCTCGTCGAGGAAGACGAAGCCGGGCCGGGCGACCAGGGCGCGGGCGAAGGCAACCCGCTGCTGCTCGCCCCCCGAAAGGGTCTGGGACCAGTCCCGCACCGCCGAGAGGCCGCCATGGGTCGCGGCGAGGTTGGGCAGGTGCACCGCTTCGAGGATGTCGAGCAGCGCGTCGTCGGACATCTCGCCCCCGTGCGGGTAGAGCAGTTGCGCACGCAGCGTCCCGCCGGTGAAGTAGGGGCGCTGGGGCAGGAACAGGGTATCGCCGGCCGGCGGCATGGCGATGTCGCCCCGGCCCCGGCTCCACAGGCCCGCCATGGCGCGCAGGAGCGAACTCTTGCCGACCCCCGTCTCACCGACGATCACGAGGCTTTCCCCCCGCCCGACCGTGAGGTTCAGGCTCTGCACGAGGCGGCGCACCCCGTCGGGCGTCTCCAGCGAGAGGTTCTCGACCGCTACCCGGTCACTGTCGCGGCGCATCGCGATCCGCGGCACGGCGGACTGCGCCCGCTCGAGGGCCATGGCGTCGAACCGTTCCTGGAGCGGTGCGAGCCGGGCGACCCGGACGGCGAGTTCGCCGCACGAGGACACGATCAGCGACAGCGTGTCGATGACGCCGCGCATCATCAGAGTGATCGCGGTGGCCTGGGCGAGATCGCCGTAGCTCATCTCGCCGCCCGCCACCCGTCCGCCGAGGACGAGGTAGGGCAGGGCCATCCAGGCGAAGACGAGGGCGGCGTGCACCGTCAGGAACACGAGCGCCTGGAACCGGTCGAGCCGGAAGCGCCGGTCGGCCGCTGCCCCGGTGCGGTCCATCACCGCCCGCTTCTCCACCGCCTCGCCGCCGTAGAAAGCGATCGCCTCGGCATGGTCGCGGATATGGACGAGGTCTCGGCGCAGGTCGCCCTCCGCCACCTGCACGGCCACTTGGCGCCGAACGATCGGCGGGATGGTGAGGGCGGTGGCGCCGACCTGCACGAGCCCGAGCAGGGGGACCACGACGAGGAAGCGCGGGTCGATGGAGATGAATACGGCGATCGCCCCGCCGAGCCGGGCGATGACGCCGACCGTCCATTGCAGCATCTGGATCAGGTGCTCGATGAAGGGGCGGACACTGTCGGCAATGCGCTGGTCGGGATTGTCGAGGTCGCCCTGAAGACTGACGTCGTAGTAGGCGCGCCGGGCCAGATACTGATCGATCACGTGCCGGCTCAGCCACCGGCACCACGCCGCCTCGACGAAGGCATCGACGATGAAGCGTGCCTGCGGCACCAGCATCTTGGCGGCATAGACCAGCAGGTAGGCGGTCAGCGCCGCCTCGAACGCGGCGCCGTCACGGCCCAGCAGGGCATTCGTGGCGTCCTTCAGCAGGGCTGCCGAGCGCACGACCAGATAGGACAGCAGCACGCCCTGGCTCAGCAGCACCGCGAGCCCGATCCACGCCGGCCACGATTGCGGCCGGCGCCAGAACGGCCATGTCAGCCGCGCGATGCGGCGGAAGAGGCGGGCGTTGATGTGATGGTCGGCCATGATCTGACCAGCTGCCATTGCGGTCCAATGGTGGCGGAACGGCAAGTTCAGCCGGAACGATTTATGGCCGGAATGCGGTCATAGACGGTTGCTGAATTGAGGGACTTTCATTCGAATGAGTATCTAGCTTGGAGAGTGAACGTTCTGCCTTCTCCGATGCCAACAAAGTTGGCGGAATAGCTCGTAAGATAATGGTATTTGTCGAATATGTTGTTGGCGCGAAGTTGAACGGACCAGCGATCGAAGTCATATCCGATCAGCGCATTCGCTGTGACGTATCCCGGAACCTCGAACGACGGGCCGCCGATCCCCGAGAGATAGACGAGGCTGTTCGAATTCCCGCGTCCACCGAGGCCGACTGTCAGGCCCTGAAATAGCCCGCCTTGGAAAGCGTAGGTTCCCCAGACGCTTCCGGTGTATTGAGGGACTCCATCCAGCTGAATCAGGAACCCGGAATTGTTTGGAGATTTGGAAATGACCGACGAAAACGAGCCTATCAAGTTGAGGCCAGGAAATATCTCGCCCTGAACATCCAGCTCAAATGCTCGTGAATTTTGCCCACTGATGAGTTCGACAAAATTACACCCCCGCACGGGATCGCAGCGCGCGACATTTGTCGCGGCGATGTCAGAATATGAAGTTGTGACGCTCAGCTTCTTATCAAACAGAAAGAATCGTCCGCCGACTTCCCACTGATCTCGGTCCTCAGGAGGGGCCGCTTGCCCGGTCGTGCCAATTTGACCAAGTTGCGGCCGGAACCCGTTCGAGCGGTTTCCCCAAACGGTGAAGTAGGGGGTGACGTCGAATGCAGCACCGGATACCCACGACAGGCCTTCGATACGACTGACATCGACGTCCCTGCGGCCTGAAAGACCAAACCAGGAATCGTACCGAGCTTGATCGTAACGCACTTGTCCAAAGATATGAAGTCGATTGTCGAGTGTATCGAATTTCTCAAGATAGTAATATCCAACTTGTTTTGATTCGTTATTTGTGTAATTTCCTGGAACGAGCGAGTATTCTCTAAACAAGTTTTGTTGGGGAAGTCCGTTGTTTGGGTTTACCCCGATGATTGGGCTCACGTTGTTTGATGATTTGAATTCGGTTGATTGATAGTCGAGCCCAAACGTTGAGGTTTGCTTGGCAAACCCAGCATCATAAGTCAATGTTATGTCAGATCTATTGATGAGGCGCGTTCCTCCAAAGCTATTAAAAATCTGTCTAGCCGCGTAATTTGTTCGGGATCCGGTAGGTTCCCGACGTCTTAGCCATGTGAATGTGTTTACATCATCAGAAAATACATCGTAGTTAAATTTGTTATTTATCGTTGTATCAAAGCCCATGATATCGCCAAAGCGATGGGTGAAATCTGAATAAACTGTTGTATTTGTGTTCCGAGCGCCCAAATCTCGATTTATATATGGCGTGCCTCTCGGGATTCGTACGGCAGGCCGGAGGGGGCTGCCGGCGAAGTCTAAGAACGTAAACTGGGGCGTCAGCCGTCTGAGTTCGACGTGGCGCAGCCCTGCCAGGATCGAGGTATCAGCGCCCTCCCAGCGGACGACAGGAGAAATCAAGGTTTCGTAGCGATCACGATAGCCGGCATAGTTCGAGTCGGCATGAGTGCCGGCAAGGTTGAAGCGATACGTCAGCCCTTCCGTACCTGCGAGCGGCCCGCCGAGATCGACGGCAAGCGTCTTGAAGTTGAAAGAGCCGTATCGGACCACCACATCGCGTATCTCGCGGCTCGTTGGCTGCTTGGCTGCGATGTTGATGACGCCGCCGTTCGCTGTTGCCCCGGTCAGAATGGAAGTCGGGCCTTTCAAAACCTCCACACGCTCGACATCGTCGATTGGCACGGCAGCGGTGCCCGTGTTGCCGTATCCGGCGGCGCCCATTCCGTTGACGGTCACGGCGCCGCCTTGGAAGCCACGAATGGTGAAAGTTGGGTTGGTCGGATCCGAAGCGCCGAGCGTAACACCCGAGATGTTCTGCGCCGCATCCAGCGTGCTCGTTACAACCTGCGAGCGGATAACGTTCGAGGTCACCGCATCGATCTTGATTGGAATTTCCTTGGCCTCGGCGCCCGCCAAGCGCACCGTATCGCCCGCGGTGCCCGCCTGAAACCCGGTATCGCCGAAGCGGGACAGCGTGCCCTCGTCGGTCACGTCGATGGCGGCGATGTCGCCGAGACCTGCCGCGGCGGCGGAGGGGGAGGTGCCGGTATCGGCAATGACGGTGACGCCGCCGCCCGAGCCCGGCACCATGCGCAGACCCGTGCCAGCCAGGACGACGGCCAGCGCCTCGCGCACCGTCAGGCGACCTTGAACGGCGATGGCTCGGCGTCCCGCAGCGATCTCGGGCGGGAAGGAGATCATGATGCCGCCCTGCCGCGAGATGGCGACCAGCGTACGGGCGAGGTCTCCGGCGGGCATGTTGAAGTCGATCTGCGTATCGAGGCCGGCTTGTGCCGGGCCGACGCTTGCCACCAAAGCTACGATGACCGGAAGTCCGGCCATACCAGCTGATTGCCCCCAAACTCTGAACATCGCGGCCTCTTGAATCTGGCTCTCCCCTCCTTGTCTGAGCCGGCCGCCAAATCCCCACGGCCGAGCTTGAAAAAAGACGGACGCCGCGCCTGGCCGCGCTCCGACGATCGTTGTGCGGGGCAGACGCCGCCATGAAGCCGCGCCCCGGATCCGGCGGCGATCCGGATTCGGGGCGCGATGGGGCGGCTGACGGACGGGTCAGGCCGCGAGACGCGCGTCGGGCAAGACGCCGCTCTCGAAGAAGGCTTCCATGGCCGCGATGTAGGGATCGAGCACGAGGCCGCGCTCGGCCAGCCAGTGCGGATCGAGATGGGTGCTGCGGTAACGCTCGCCGGAATCGCACAGCAGCGTCACCACCGAGCCGGTGTCTCCGGCCGCAGCCATCCCGGCGATGATCCGGGCGGCGGCCCAGAGATTGGTGCCGGTCGACCCGCCGCAGGATCGTCCGAGCCGCTCCGACAGCACCCGTGCCGCGGCGAGGCTGGCCATGTCCGGCACCGCCTCGGCCCGGTCGATCAGTTCGGGCAGGAAGGACGGCTCGCAGCGCCCGCGGCCGATCCCCTCGATGATCGAGGGCTGCCCGTCGGCGGTGCGCACCGAACGGTCGGCCAAGTGGCGGTGGAAGACCGAGGCCTGCGGATCGGCGAGGCAGAGCCGCGTCGTCAGCCGCTGGTAGCGGATGAAGCGGCCGATCGTGGCGGAGGTGCCGCCGGTTCCGGCACCGACGACGACCCAGGCGGGGACCGGGTGCGCCTCGCGGGCCATCTGCGCGAAGGTCGACTCGGCGATGTTGTTGTTGCCGCGCCAGTCCGTCGCCCGCTCGGCGAAGGTGAACTGGTCCATGTAATGGCCGCCGAGGGTGGCCGCGAGCCGCTCGGCCTCGGCATAGACCGCGCACGGCGTCTCGACGAAGTGGCAGCGCCCGCCGTAGCGGGTGATCTGCACGACCTTCTCGGCGGAGGTCGCCCGCGGCATCACCGCGACGAAGGGCAGGCCCAGAAGCTGCGCGAAGTAGGCCTCGCTCACCGCGGTGGAGCCGCTCGAAGCCTCGACCACCGTGGTATCCGGCCCGATCCGCCCGCTGCACAGGCCGTAGAGGAACAGCGAGCGCGCCAGCCGATGCTTGAGGCTGCCGGTGGGATGAGTCGATTCGTCCTTGAGGTAGAGGTCGATGCCGAGATGGGCCGGCAGCGGCACCCGCAGGAGGTGGGTGTCGGCCGAGCGATTGAAGTCGGCCTCGATCGTCTCGACCGCCTCGGTAATCCAGCGGCGCGCCCGCGCGGTATCCTGCGGGTCGGAATGACCGGTCACGCGAGCCTCCCGGTCGCCTGCGCGACCCCGGCACCGATGAGGAGAAGGCCCGTGGCACGCCGGAACAGGCGTCCGCCGGTGCGGCGCAGAAGCGTGCCGGCCAGGGCCCAGGTCATCGCCGAAACCAGGGAGAGGACGCAGAACGTGGCCTGGAGGAGGGCGAGTTGGGGCAGGATGGGCTCCGCCTCGTCGACGAACTGGGGCAGCAGCGCGCAGAAGAAGGCGATGCCCTTCGGGTTGAGCGCGGTCACGAGGAAGACGCCGACGAAGGGCCGCCCGCCGCAGGCCTGCCCTGGGGCTTGCGAGGCCGAGGCCCGGCCGAACAGGGCCGTGAGGCCGAGACCGATCAGATAGATCGCTGCCGCGGTCTTAAGGATCAGCAGCAGGCCCGCGGAAGCCGCGAGCAGCGCGCCGAGGCCGAAATTGCAGATGGCGAGGGCGACGGCGTCACCCAGCACCGCACCCGCGACGACGCGCGGAAGCGTGCCCGGGGCGCGCTGGGTCGCGTAGCGCAGGATGAGAAAGGATGTCGGCCCCGGCATCGCGAGCACGATGCAGGAGGTCGCCACGAAGGCGAGCCAGGTGTGGACGGTCATCTGAGGAAATTCGGATCGGGCCGGAGCGGGGCGCACCGCGGGACGGCATCCCCGCGTTGACAACGGATCGCCGGGGGTCGGGTCTCGCCCGCCGGCGCTGCGATCTCGCCCTTCTGTGGGACGAGATGCCGGAATTCACACGCCTTCCGCGCATTTTTTTTCAAAAAGCGCGGAAGATAACATTTTTAAGTTGCGCGGGCCCTCACGCGTCGGCGAGGCGGCAGCTATCGCCCTCACAGATCACCGTCGGAGGCAGAGGCAGCGGCGGGGCGGCGGTCACGCAGCGATCCATCAGGGCGTCGATCTCGGCCAACGCCTCCGGAGTTGCCTCGGCTTCGAGGCCGGCCTGCCGTGCCTCCGCGGCGCGGAACGCCGCCGCGCTCGATCGACCCGAGGCAAGCAGGGCCCCCGCAAGACTGTGCGAGACGCGCATGACGAGGCCGGGACTCGCCTCAGGGCCGATCAGCAGCCGTACCCGCTCCAGCGCCTCAACGCTCAGAGCCGCGGTGCGCCGCCGCGGCGAGCCTTCCAGGGTCCCGATTCGATCCATCAGGCTCGTCCCGAGCTTGAACAGCGTGTTGAGGTCGTCGGACGCAGCCTGCGTGATCAAGTGCAGTCCGTAGTCAAGCGCCGCGTCGCTCTCGGGCGCGAGCTGCTTGAACTTACCGAAGCCATGGGTCCGTTCGAGGGCGGGTTCGGCCGCGAAGGCCGCGTCGTAGGCCCGGATCATCCCCTCCCGGTCGCCCGCGTCGAAACAGGCTTTGACCGCCCGCTCCAGGGCTCTGGCTTCGCGAACCTTGTTCTGCACGAGTTGCCGGCGGTGCGCCTCGGCCATGGCCGGCAGGTCCCAGCGCCCCTCGACCACCGCTGCGAGCGGCTCGTCGATTTCCGTCGGGTGGCCGATCCAGGCGATCCGGCTCTCGCCGTCGACGATGAAGGCGGTCGGTACGCCCTGCTCGTAGGCGGCATCGCACCACGCGGCGCGCATCCAGGTCCGCCGCGTACCCTCGTCCGGCGCCCGATCGACGGCGATCCGGTAGCTGATTGCCTCGTCCCGCTCGTGGACGAAGGCCCGCACCTCGTCGAGATCCGTCCATCCCACCGCGACGCCGATGATCGGAACCGCTCGGTGGCGATTCTGGAGGTCCGTGAGGTGCGGGATGCTGGCCTTGCAGGGGCCGCACCACGTCGCCCAGAACTCGATGACGTGGACCGTGCCCGGAGCGAAGGCGGCGATCGGCTCGCCCTTCAGGAAGGTCTCGACCTCGATCGCCGGCGCCGGGTCACCGACCAGCAGTTCCGAATGGGACATCAGCGTGAACCTTTTGCGGGCCTGCGCCGGATCGCGGCGGGGCGGAACGATCGTCGGCCGGTCCCTCGGTCGGGGCGTGCGGTATCCGAGCTGACGGCGATGAGTTGTCGGGGACGACGGTGAGCGCTCACGAAACACCCGGTCGCGAGCCGTCCTCGCTCCGGCGAGGGACGTGCGGAGGGACGTTTCGTGAGGGACGCTTACTTGCGCGGACCGCGCACGGTCCGCGGCGACTCGACCGGGGCCGGTTCGGGTGGGGCCGTCACAGGAGCGGCCGCCGCGCCCTCGGGAGCGAGCGGCGCGCCGTCCGGCCCCACCACCAGCGCGGCACTGTAGGGCCCGGTGAGGGGTTGGAGCGCTTCGTTGATCGGGGCAATGGCGGCGTCGAAGGCGTGCAGCCCCTCGGTGATCGGAGCGACGATCACGCCGATCGGCGCGAAGATGGCGGAGGCGATATCCGGTCCGATCGCCTTCGCCGGCCGCGGGGGCCGCTCGGCCGGTGGAGTGACACCGGCGGAGGGAGCCGCTCCGGCCCCCAGGAGGGCGCCGCGCGTCTCCGCCGACGCCCCGCCCTCCGACGCTCGCCGCGAGTTCGCACCCTCCGCGGGCAAGCCGGGCGCGGCGGTCAAGCCCGCTCCCTGCGATGCGGGTTGCGCCAGGGCGGCGCCCGGCAAGGCAAGGATCAGTCCCAGGCTCATCACGACGATCGGTCTCATGCTCTGATCCCTCCGGTGTTCTCGTTCGCGCCAGGGCCGACCCTGTGCCGCGCGGTGCGCGGGATCGATCCCGTCACCTTGTCTTCGCCTCACAGTCCCGCCGGATCGCCGGCCGCCGCGACGAGCAGCCGGCCGTCGCCGAGCAGGCGCTCGGCCGCGCGCGCGGCGTCTTCCGGCGTCACCGCCGCGATCCGCCGGTTGCGCTCGTCGAACCAGCCCGGATCGCGACCGTCGAGTTGCAGCCCGAGCAGCAGGGCGGCGAGCGCCGGAGAGGTGTCGAGGCGCAGCTTGTGCGATCCGAGCAGGTAGCCCTTGGCCCGATCGACCTCGTCCGCACCGAGGCCCTCGCGGGAGACCCGGCGGATCTCGTCCTCGATCACGCCCAGCGCCTCGGCGGCGCGGTCGTTGCCCGTCGCGGTGGTGCCGACCAGGGTGCAGGCACCGTCCGCGAGTTGGAGCGTCGAGCGGACGGCATAGCAGAGACCCCGCTTCTCCCGGACCTCGCGGAACAGGCGCGAGGAGAGGTCGCTGCCGCCAAGGCACTGGTTCACCACCATCGCGGGGGCGAAGTCCCGGTCCGTGCGGGCGATGCCGGGCCGTCCGAACCGGATCGTGGATTGCGGCAGGTCGAGCCGCGTCACCATCCGCTCGCCGAGGCCGCGGAGGACCGTGGGGGGCGTCGGTGCCACGGCCTCGGCCGGAAGTGGTGCGAAGGCGCGGTCGAGGGCGGTACCAAGCGCCTCCGGCCCGATCGCGCCGACGACGGCGACGCGAAGGTTGCCGCGGCTCAGCATACGCGCCTGCAGCGCGACGAGATCCTCGCGTCCGATGCGTTCGAGGCTGGCGAGGTCGCCGTTGGGTGGGCGGGCATAGGGATGCCCGGAAAAGCCGCGGGCGGCGAAGGCCCGGCCCGCCACGATCTCCGGCCGGCTGAGGCCGGCGCGCAGCTCGGAGGCGATGGCTCCCCGGATGCGGGCTACGTCGTCCGGCGACAGGAGCGGGGCCTGCACCGCGTGACCAAGGAGGTCGAAGGCCTGCTCGGCGTTGCGCGACAGGGTCTTGAGTTCACCGCGAAGGCTGTCGCTCCAGATCGAGAAGGACAGCCGGATCGCCCGATCGCCGAGCGCACGCCGGAAGGCGCCACCCTCCAGCGGGCCGGCGCCTTCGCTCAGCAGGTCGGCGAGCATCCGCGCCGCGCCGGCCCGATCCGCCGGATCGAGGACGGGACCGCCGCGGAACCCGAACTGCGCCGACAGGATCGGCAGCGCGTGGTCCTCGATCAGCCAAGCCTCGATGCCGCCGGGGCTGCGCAGACGCTGCACCCGATCGGCGAAGGCAACGGAGGGAGGGGCGACGTGGATCGTCATGGCGGGCGCCTCCTTTCAGGCCGCTTGGGGGCGGACGAGATGACCGGAGACGCCGCCCGGCCGATCCAGCAGGGACAGGGCCGCGGTCAGCGCCTCGGGCGTGACGGCTTCGATGCGGGCCTGCCATGTCGCCAGATGGTCGAGACTCAGGCCGCAGCACAGGGCCATGCCGTACCAGTTGGCGAGACTGACTTGGCTGTCCCGGGTGTAGAGCGCCTCGGCCACGAGCTGCGTCTTGGCGCGCTCGATGGCCCCGGTCTCGAAGCCGGTCCGGCGCAGCTCGCCCAGCGCCGCATCGAGCGCGCGGTCGAGATCCTCGGGCGTGGTGCCGGGAACGGGCAGGCCGTGGATATAGAAGCGCGAGCGGCCGGCGAAGTAGGGGCTCCAATAGGCCGCCTGCATGCGGGTGGCGCACGCGCGCTCGACGACGAGCCGCGTATGCAGGAACGACGTGTCGTCGCCGCCGAGCAGGAAGGCGAGCAGTTCCAGCGCCTCGGCCTCGCCGGCCGCCGCCGTGCGGGGCGAGGGCACGGTGTGGAGCCGCATCAGTTGCGGCTCGCTCACGGTCGCGTCCGCCAGCGTCACCTGGCGGTGGGCACGGGTCGGCGGATCCTGGGGATGGCTCCGCGCGAGGGGCGAACCCGAGGCGGGGATCGACCCGTAGATCTTCGCGGCAAGTTCCAGCACCGCCTGCGGCTCGGCATCGCCGGCGACGAGGAGGAGGGCGTTCTCGGGCGTGTAGAAGCGCCGATAATAGGCGAGGGCGTCCGCTCGGGTCAGTCCCTCGATCTCGTGGCGCCAGCCGATGATGGGCCGTCCGGCCGGGTGAGAGGGGATCGCGGCGGCCGCCAGGGCCTCTCCGAGGAGCCCGGCCGGGTTGGCGTCGGCGACCATGGAGCGCTCTTCCAGCACAACGGCACGCTCGGTCGCCACCACGGCCTCATCGAGCACGAGGCCGCGCATCCGGTCAGCCTCGTACGCCATGCAGGTGGGCAGGTGCTCCCGGGGCACGCGCTGATGGTAGGCGGTGAAGTCCCAGCCCGTGAACGCATTCTCCTCGCCGCCCACGGAGGCCAGCAGGGTGCTGAACGTACCGGCCGGATGCGCTTCGGTGCCCTTGAACATCAGGTGTTCGAGGAAGTGGGCGATGCCCGACTTGCCCGGCGGGTCGTCGGCCGAACCGTTGCGGTACCAGACCATGTGCGTGACGATCGGGCTGCGGCGGTCCGGGATGACGACAACCTGCATCCCGTTGTCGAGCCGGAAGGCCGAGGCGGGCACGGCCGCCACGGAGGCCGCGCGCGCGCTCGAGGAGGGGGACGAATTCGGAAGCATCGGTCTCGGTTTCTTGCCAGTTGCGGCCTCCCGGCACCGGGAGGCCTTCGTCGTCTCAGCGTCGGTTGAAGTCCACCGGGATCGTCTGCATCAGCGCTTGGCCGCCGGGCGGCGGCGGGTAGGGCGCGGCGCGGTAGACCACCGCGACCGCCTCGCTATCGAGGGCCGCGTTGCCGGATGAGACGACGAGGCGTACGCCCGTCACGCTGCCGGTGCCCGTGAACGTCGCGCTGACGACAGCCACGCCGGTTGCCCTCATCGCTCCGGGCGGGAACCGCTTGGCGCGCACGATGCGGGCCCGCATGTCGTTCTGCCAGGTTGCCCGCGAGGCCTGACTGACCGCCGAACCGGCGGCGGAAGCGGCGGTCCGGTCCGCGTTCTGCTGGTCTGAGCGTGGGCCGCCGCCGCTGCGGGAGGCTGGCTTCGGCCGTTCCTTCTTCTCGACGGTTTTCTCGGGCTTCTTCTCGACCGGCTTCTTTTCCAGCTTCTTCTCGGGCGGCTTCGGATTGGGCTTCTTGTCCGGCTTGGGCGGAGTCGGCGGCAGCACGGCCTGCGGCTTCACCTCGGGAGGCGGAGGCGGCGCTTCGACGACCGGCTCCACGTCCGGCGGCGGCGGGGCTTCTTCGACCGGTTCCGACTCGGGCGTTGCTTCGGAATCCGCGGCCGGCGGTCCCTCCGCCGCGTTGTCCGTCTCGGACTTCGCCACGGTGGGCTCGGGCGACATGTCGATCATCACCGCCGCCGGCAGTTCCGATGGTGTGGGCGGTACCTCGGCCTGACGAGTCAGGGCGAGGTAGAGGCCGACATGGACGCCCAGCGTCAGCAGGCCCGCCGCCGCCCAGGCCAGGATCCGGAGCGCCGGCGAGGATTCACGGCTCTCCAGATGCGTGCGTTCCAACTCGGTGGCCCGCACGAAGGCTTCGGGCGGCGGATGGATCATGGCTGACCTCCGCCGGAGACGTCTTCGAGGCCGACGAGGCCGACCTTGAGGTAGCCGGCGGCGCGCAACAGGTTCATCACCGCCATCAGCTCGCCGTAGGGCACGCCCTTGTCGGCGCGCAGGAAGATGCGCTCGTCCTTGTTGCCCTTGGTGGCCGCGTCGAGGGCGGCGCCCAGGGCCGGACGCGCCACGGCGTCCTCACCCAGCGCGACGCCGAGATCGGCTTTCACGCTGACGAAGATCGGCTTCTCGGGGCGCGGCTGCTGCGGCGCGGCGGAGACCGGCAACTCGACCGGCACGTCGACGGTCGAGAGGGGGGCAGCCACCATGAAGATGATCAGCAGCACCAGGATCACGTCGATGAACGGCGTGATGTTGATGTCGGCGTTCTCCGTCAGATCGCCGCCGTCGTTGGATCCGAGATTGACCGCCATGGGCTCACTCCGCCGCGACGCGAATGCCGGACTTGGCGCCGTAGGTGGCGATCTCGCGCCGGTCGAGGTCGCGCGAGAGGTGGCGCATGATCAGGGCGACAGCGTCGCCCGTCATGGCACGGTAGCCGGTGATGGAGCGGGTCAGCGCGTTGTAGATCACGACGGCGGGGATCGCCGCGACGAGACCGATTCCGGTGGCCAGCAGCGCCTCGGCGATGCCCGGTGCCACGACGGCGAGGTTGGTGGTGTTGGAGTTGGCGATGCCGATGAAGCTGCCCATGATGCCCCAGACCGTGCCGAACAAGCCGACGAAGGGGCCGATCGAGCCGATGGTGGCCAGGATGCCGGTGCCAGAGGCCATGCGCTTGCTGACCATCGCCTCGATTCGGCCCAGCGCGATCGCCGCGCGCTCCTTCACGCCGTCGCTCGGCAGACCCCGGGACAGGGTGAGTTCCTCCTCGGCCTCGACCAGGAGGAGGGCGCCGACGCCGCGGCGAACCCTCTGTCCGGCTTCCGCCAGGGTAGCGGACGCCCGGATCTCCTTGAGGTTGGCCCGCATTCCCCGCTTGGCCATGGCGAGACTCAAGATCTTCCCCAGCAAGATGGTCCAGGTCACCACCGAAGCGGCGGCGAGGACGATCATCACGGCCTGCACGACGGGATCGGCGTTCAGGAACATGCCCATCGGCGAAAGGTCGTGCGAGACAACCGGCTTCCGGGGGGCGGCCGGAATCTCTGCAGGCGCCGCAGCGACCGGGGTGGAATCGGTGACGGGTTCAGCTGGTCCGGTCGCGGTGGCCGCGGGCGGTGCCGGCTGTGCCTCTTGCGCCGCGCCGGGCGCTGAGACGGCGAGGGCGCCGAGGAGGATCCCCGCCGCCACGGTCCGAGCTAAACGCCATCCGAGACCCGGAATTGACATCGACCTTTGCAAGTCTTTCGTTGCTGTCATCGCGCTTCCACCTTCGTTGCGGTGACCGTCGGGTTTCGAAGGCTCTGTGCAACGAGGCCGTCAAACTGACACGGCATCGACTCGTTTTTTCGGATCGCGCGGATGAAAGGTCGGAATGCCTACGCCCCTTGTCGAACCGGCGAGGCGGGAGCAATCATCGACATCGTGCCGCGCGGCGTGCTCGGAGCAGCGTCCCGAAAACGAGCCCCCAGCGCATCGCCCCCGATCCGAAATCCGGGGCGATGCGCTGGGGGAAGCGGGGATCACATCGATGGAAGCCGGCGACGCACGCCGGCTCGAACGCGGGGCCTTAACCCCCGCGTGCTCAGGCGAAGCTGTTGTTCTCGGCTCTCTCGGCCCAAGCGCAATGATCGGTCAGCGCCTGGACGAAGAGGGCGTCGAGGCGGGCGCGCTCGGCCTTGACGAGGGGGCCGTCGATGGCGACGGGCCGGCAGCGGCCCGCGAGGCCGGGAGGTACGAAGTCCGGGTTGTGCAGGGCGTGGTCGGAGGCACCCTCGAAAAACGGCGGGCAGCCGACGTCGAGGGAACTTTCGGCGGGAAGTTCCGCGGCGAGCAGGATGTCGTGCGCATCTAGTGCGACTTGCCAGTAGACGACGCTCGTCGCATCGACGAGAGCGATGGAGGTGCGGTTTAGCCGACACACCAGCGGCACGGGTACGCGGCCCTGGCCTCCGGCAACGGCGCCCCCCAGTGCCGGAGCACCGGGCGCTGGGCATCAGCCGCGCGGGGGCCGGGCAGGGTCGCGTGCGCCGGGCGTGTGGCTG